>CAWFGJ010000012.1:0-212274 GCA_963815355.1 uncultured Alphaproteobacteria bacterium | reverse complement strand
TCCGAATCCGAGATGTGTGCGCTGTTCGCCGATTTGCCGGAGGCGTTGGAGAACACCGTCGAGATTGCCCGGCGCTGTGCCTTTGCGGCCTATAAGCGCGCGCCGATCTTGCCGAAGTTCGCCGATGACGAAGTGAACGAGCTGCGCCGGGTGGCCAACGCGGGCTTGCAGGCGCGGCTGGCGATCATTCCGCATGCGGTGACGCCCGCGGAGTATCAGGCGCGGTTGGATTTTGAGTTGAGCATCATCGAGAAGATGGGGTTTCCGGGCTATTTCCTGATCGTTGCGGATTTCATCAAATGGGCCAAGGATCATGACATTCCGGTCGGGCCGGGCCGGGGGTCGGGGGCGGGCAGTCTAGTGGCCTATGCGCTGACCATCACCGATCTGGACCCGTTGCGCTATGCCTTGCTGTTTGAGCGGTTTTTGAACCCTGAGCGGGTGTCGATGCCGGACTTTGACATCGACTTTTGCATGGATCGCCGGGAAGAGGTGATCCAATACGTGCAAGAGCGCTATGGCCGCGACAAAGTGGGGCAGATCATCACCTTTGGTGCGCTGTTGTCCAAGGCGGCGGTGCGCGATGTGGGGCGGGTGTTACAGTTGTCTTATGGGCAGGTGGACCGCCTGTCGAAGTTGATCCCGGTTGAGGGGGTCAAACCCGTGTCGATCACCAAGGCGCTGGCCGATGAGCCGCGTCTGCGCGAGGCGGCCAAGGAAGAGGTCGTGGGCCGTCTGTTGAACTATGCCGAGCAGATTGAGGGGTTGTACCGCAACGCGTCGACCCACGCGGCGGGGGTGGTGATCGGGGATCGGCCGCTGGATGCGCTGGTGCCGCTGTATCAGGATCCGCGCTCGGACATGCCGGCCACGCAGTTCAACATGAAATGGGTTGAAGCGGCGGGTCTGGTGAAGTTCGACTTTCTGGGTCTGAAAACGCTGACGGTCATTCAGAACGCGCTGGACCTGTTGAAGCTGCGCGGGGTGGTGGTGGACATCAGCCTGATCCCCTTGGACGACAAGCCGACCTATGAGCTTTATGCCGCGGCAAAGACCGTGGCGGTGTTTCAGGTGGAAAGCAGCGGCATGATGGATGCGCTGCGGCGCATGAAGCCCACCTGCATTGAGGATATCGTGGCCCTTGTGGCGCTTTATCGTCCCGGCCCGATGGAGAACATCCCGACCTATTGCGAGGTCAAGAACGGCCAGCGCGATCTGGAATCGATCCACCCGACGATTGACCATATTCTGGCCGAGACGCAGGGCATCATCGTGTATCAGGAACAGGTGATGCAGATTGCGCAGGTCATGGCGGGTTATTCGCTGGGCGGCGCTGACCTTTTGCGCCGCGCGATGGGTAAGAAGATCGCCGAGGAAATGGCCAAGGAGCGGCCAAAGTTCGTCGAAGGGGCTGCGGCCACCCACGGCGTGCCCAAGCAAAAAGCGGGTGAGGTCTTTGACCTGCTGGAGAAATTCGCCAACTACGGGTTCAACAAATCCCACGCGGCGGCCTATGCGGTGGTCAGCTATCAAACCGCCTATCTGAAGGCCAATTACCCCGTCGAATTCATGGCCGCGGTGATGAACTGCGACCTGCATCTGACCGATAAGCTGGCGGTCTATAAGCGCGAAGTCGACAAGTTGGGCATCAAGACGATTGCCCCCTGTGTGAATGCGTCTTTGGCGAAGTTTACCGTGCGTGAGGGGCAGTTGGTTTATGCCCTTGGCGCGCTGAAGAATGTCGGCGTGGATGCGATGCGGCTGATCGTTGAGGCGCGCGGCGACAAGCCCTTTGCCACGCTGTTCGATTTCGCGCGGCGGGTGGACCTGAAGCGGGTGGGCAAGCGGCCGTTGGAGATGCTGGCAAGGGCCGGCGCCTTTGACCAGTTGGACCCCAACCGCGCGCGGGTCTTTGAGGCGCTGGACCCGTTGGTGGGCTTTTCCGCCGCGATCCATGACGCGAAGGGGTCGTCTCAGGTGTCGCTGTTTGGCGAAAGTGGCGCGGATATTCCAGAGCCGCGCTTGCCGTTCCGTGATGACTGGCTGCCGGTGGAGCGTCTGGCGCATGAGCATCAGGCGGTGGGGTTCTATCTGTCCGGGCACCCTTTGGACGATTACATGACCGCCCTGCGCCGCAAGGACGTCAAGACACTGGCCGAGATCATCGCCTTGTCCGAGCGCGGTCCGCTGATCGCCAAGATCGCCGGATCGGTCAGCAGCAAACAAGAACGCAAATCGGCGCGGGGCAATCGCTTTGCCTTTGTGCAATTGTCGGACCCGACGGGGCTGTATGAGGTGACGGTGTTTTCCGACACGCTGGAGGCGGCGCGGGATCATCTGGAGCCGGGCAAGAACGTCGTCTTGACGGTCAAGGCCGATCCGGATGGCGACGGGGTCAAACTGTTGGCCAATGGGGTGCAGCCGATTGATGCGGTGGCCGATCAGGCAGGGGCGGCGGATCTGCGTATCCATCTGAACAGGTCTGAGGCGTTGGGGTCGCTTGCCGCACTGCTGGCCAAGGTCGAGGGGCGCAATCGCGCGCGAATCACGCTCTGCGTGGCCGACGATCAGGGGCGCGAGATTGATCTGATCTTGCCTCAACCCTATCCGATCACCCCGCAGATCAAGGGTGCAATCAAGTCGATGCAGGGCGTGGTGTTGGTGGAAGAGCTATGAGCGCTTGGCGTTCGGTGCGGTGGGGTTGTAGGCTGCTCGCAATGTGGTGAGCCAATCGCCTTTGCGTGCGCATGGGTCGCATCGTTTGTGGCGGTGCGGTGGGTTAGTCACAGACAAACTCCAAGCCAGATCGGACCACGCTTCATGGGCGACCAGCCAAGCAATGACCTGCCACTCGACATTTCGCGCCCGAAGGGTGGATCGCAAGGCGCGGGGGGGGCAGACGCAGCGCCGAGGCTGCAGTGGCATCGTCGGTATCTGCTGATCCTGCTGGTGCCTTTGTTGCTGTTCACCGGGGCGGTGGTGGGGATGTATTTCCAGCCGCCGGGTTTGAAGGTGTTCTATGCGGTGACCGGATTGCAACCGGGGGGCGGGTCTGCCTCGCCGATCGCGTTGCCGCCAGAGATCGAATTGCCCAAGGATATGGTCGACACGATGCGGGTCAGCGATGTGGTGGGCCTGGCGCGCCTGTTGCCGCGCGGTGATATCTCGGTCGTAGCCCCCCCTTATGGCAGCGGCGATGCGCGGATCGCGGCCTTGCTGGTGGCCAAGGGAGACCGGGTGGAAAAGGGTCAGCCCGTGGCGCGGTTGGACAATCTGGATGTGTTGCAAAGCGCGGTGTTGGCCAATGAGGCGGCAGTGGCGGTGCGCGAGGCCGTGGTGATCCAGACCCGTGCCGCCGTGCTGAACAGCCGGGATGAGGCCCAGGCGGTGTTGGAGCAGGCGCAGTCGATTGCCGCCGAGGCCAGCGCCGACCTTGCGCGGACCCAGCAGCTTTATGACCGTAAGGTGGCGACCCGCGCGACACTGGACGCCGTGACAGCGGCGGGCCGGCAGGCATCTTTGGCGGTGGCCAAGGCGCAGGCCACGCTGTCGCGGTTCGGCGCGGTAGAGGTAGAGAACCAGCCCGACGTCATGGTGGCCAGCCGCAATCTGGCCGCGGCCAAGGCGGATCTGGCCCGCGCGCAGCGGGATCTGAGCCGGGCGGATGTGCTGGCGCCGATTGCAGGCACGATTCTGGATATCCATGTGACCCCCGGCCAAAAGCCCCCTGTCGAGGGCATCATGGAGATCGGCAACACCGATGCGATGATGGCAGAGGTTGAAATCTACCAAGACCGGATTTCGCAAGTTGCGGTCGGTCAGCCGGTGGAATTGGTGGCGACGGCCTTGGGGCAGACCTATCAGGGCAAGGTTGAGTTCATCGGCCTAACAGTCGGGCGGCAGGGGTTGGTGTCGGATGACACGGCGGCCAATACCGACGCGCGGGTGATCTTTGTGACGGTGGCGCTGGATGCGGCCTCTTCCGCGCAGGCGGCCCGCTATACCAATCTTGAGGTGATCGCCCGCATTGATACGCAGGCCGCCCCATGAAGCGCCTGCTTGCCGCGCTGTTTGGCCGCCTGCCGATCGGCTGGCTGCAACTGACCCATAGCCGCCCGCGCTTTGCTGCTGCCCTTGCCGGGGTGGCTTTTGCCAATGTGCTGGTCTTTGTGCAGTTGGGGATCATGAACTCGATGGGGACGGCGACGTTGAAGCCCTACAGCTTTTTCCGCGCCGATATCGAGATTTCGGCCTCGGACGCGAATACGCTGACCGAGGGGGGCAATGTGGCGCGGCAGTGGATGTTGCAGGCGCTTGCCGATCCCGAGGTGGTCTCGGGCACCGGGTTGTTCATTGCAAACGTGTCGTGGCAGCGGCCAACCAAGACGCTGGGGTTGACGACCTTTGGGCTGGACCCAAGTCTGCCCGGCTACCTTGCGCCCGAGATTGCCGCCAAGTCAGGGACGTTGCAGTTGCCGAACGCGGGGTTGGTGGACCGGTTGAGCCGGGGCTTGCCAGCCGATGAAGCCGCCGCGATCCGCCCGCAGACCCCGCTGTCGTTTGAGGTGTCGGGCAAGACGCTGACGCTTTACGACACGTTCTCGGGTGGGGGGGGCTTTGGCGGGGACGGGTATATGATCGTTTCGGACCAGACGTTTCTGACGCTGTTTCCCGCGCGCAAATCTGGTGCGCCGGATCATGTGTTGCTGAAGGTAAAGCCGGGGGCTGACCCGGCTGTGGTGGCCGAACGGTTGCGCGGGCTGATTTCAGACAAGACGCTGCGCATCCGCAGTTTCGCTCAAGCGGGGGCGGAAGAGCTGTCCTATCAGCAGACCAAGCGGCCGACCGGGATCATCTTTGGCTTTGGGGTGATTATCGGGATCTTGGTCGGGATCGTGATTGTCTATCAGGTCTTGTCGACCGATGTGGCCGACCATCTGCGCGAATATGCGACGTTCAAGGCGATGGGTTATGGGCATCGGTTCTTTTTGGGGATCGTTTTCGAAGAGGCGTTGATCTTGGGGATATTGGGGTTTGTGCCGGGGTTTGCGGTGGCCACGGGTTTGTTGTTCGGCATGGCCAAGGCCACGACCTTGCCCTTGGAGATGACGGCGGGCATGGCGCTGGCCGTGTTTTTCGGAACGGTTGTGGCCTGTGCCTTGTCCGGCGCGGTGGCGACCCGGCGCCTTGCGGCGGCTGATCCTGCGGATCTCTTTTAGGATGGCGCAAAAATCCCCCCCAGAGTTTCCCATCGTCGCCGAGGGTTTGAACCATTGGTTCGGCGCAGGCGAGGCGCGCAAGCAAGCGCTGTTTGACATTGATCTGAAAGTGCGGCGCGGCAGCTTTACGGTGTTGGTCGGGCCTTCGGGATCGGGCAAGACCACGGCGTTGACGTTGCTGGGCTGTTTGCGCGACGTGCAAGAAGGGCATGTCGGGTTGTTGGGGCACGAATTGCATGGGGCCAAAAGCGACTTGCTTGTGCTGTTGCGGCGGCGGTTGGGGTTCATCTTTCAAGCGCATAACCTGCACGAGTCCCTGACGGCGCGGCAGAATGTGATCATGGGTTTGCAGGTTTTGGGCCGGATGGATGCAAAGCAGATGGATGCGGCTGCGGCGCATGTGTTGGAGTTGGTGGGTTTGGGCGACCGGCTTGACTATTTGCCCGCGAACCTGTCGGGCGGCCAAAAGCAACGGGTGGCGGTGGCGCGGGCTTTGGTGGCAACGCCGGATGTGGTTTTTGCCGATGAGCCGACCGCCGCACTTGACCGCGAAAGCGGCGCGAACGTGGTCGCGTTGATCAAGCGCATGGGGCATGCGCGGGGCACCACAACGGTGATGGTCACGCATGACGGGCGGATTCTGGATCAGGCCGACCGCATCATCACGCTGGAAGACGGGCGGATTGTGAAAGACACCGGGCTCTGAGTAGGCCCCAGAGTGCGATGGGACAGAGGTGATTTGCCGACCTGCCCGCGGAACACTTTGGAAAAGTGCTATGAGGGCCGGAACCCGCGAGCGAGGCCGATCTCGGTGATAGATTGTTCGGCCTGCACCAGCGGATCGCCCGCAGTGCAGGCGCATTTCCCTGAAAGAGCGCTTGCGCGATCACTAGAGGTGGCGGGTAAAGATCTGCGCGATCTGGTCGGGCGACATCGGTTCGCAATGGGGCAGGGTGGTGTAGAGCGGGGGGCGCATCCCAGGATCAGGTGCCGTGCGCAGGTTTCGGCCGCGCCCTTGGCCTAGCGGACCAGAACCACCGGCACCTTGCAGGAGCGGATCATTTCCGTTGTGGTGGAGCCGATCACAAGGCCGCGCAGGCGGGAATGTCCGTAGGCGCCCATGACCAGCAGGTCGTATTTTTCGTCCTCGACAAGTTTGGCCAGCACGGCTTCGGGTTGGCCTGACAAAAGGCTGGTCTCGGCTGGGCGGCCTGCGGCCTTGAGCAGCGCTTGGGCGTCTTTCAGCCCGGCGGACACCTCGGCGGTCGGTTTGCCGACCGAGACGAGATGCAGTGCCAGCCCGGCATAGATCGGGTCTTGGGCGACATGGGCGACGGCCTTGATCGCGGACGGACCTCCATCATAGGCGATCAGCACGCGGGCAATCGGTTTGAAGGCGCGCGCGGCCACAAGGATCGGCTTGTGGCTGGCGCGCACGATCCGTTCAAGGTTTGATCCCAGATGGCCTTTGGCGAAATCCGCCGCCTCGCCGCGTTTGCCGATCAGGATAAGACGTGCGTCTTTTTCCACCTCGGCCACGGTTTCGACCAGATCGCCGTGGCGCAGGCGGGTGGTGATCTGGCCCACGCCATCGCGGGTCAGCAGGGCTTGGGCGTCTTCCAGAATGGCGCGGCCCCGATGGGCGACCAGTTTGGCGCGTTGGGCGTCAAGGCTGGCCAGTTCCTCCATCAGCGCCGTGCGTGCGCCAAGGCGGATCGCGCCGGAGAGGTCTTGCGTTCCGCCCGTTTCGCGGCGGCCCAGCACATGCAGCACTTCCACCGAGGCCCCGCTGCGCCCGGCGGCCCAGGCTGCATGATCGCAGACCGAGGCCGAATAGATCGACCCATCCACAAGGGCGATGATTTTCGAGGGGAGGTTCGAGGTCATGAGCGGATTCCTTCAATGGGCCGAGAGCGTGTCGAGCGCCCCCGGCTTGTTATGGATGGCCAGTTTGTCGACGATGGTTTCGGATGCGGCATTCATGCCGACGATTTCCACCTCGGCCCCGTCCCGGCGGAATTTCAGCACGGCAAGGTCCAGCGCCTGCACGGAAGAGATGTCCCAGATATGGGCGTGGGTGACGTCTATCACCACGGTTTCAAGCGCCTCTTTGAAGTCAAAAGCCGCCATGAAATCTTCGACCGAGGCGTAGAAGAGCTGGCCCTCGATCCGGTAGGTGCGGGCTTTGCCATCGGCACTGATCGTGCTGGTCACGCGGAAAAGTTGCGCGATCTTGGCGGCAAAGAAGATGCCGGACAGCAGCACCCCCAACAGCACCCCGATGGCAAGGTTGTGGGTGTAGACCACGGCAGCCACGGTGGCGAGCATCACGATGGAGGATGATTTCGGGTGGGTTTTCAGCGCCTTGATCGACGACCATGAAAAGGTGCCGATGCTGACCATGATCATGATGGCCACCAGTGCGGGCATCGGAATCTGGCTGACCCATTTGCCAAGCGCCACGCAGAAGATCAGCAGCATCACCCCGGCAAAGGCGCAAGACAGCCGCCCGCGCCCGCCGGATTTCACGTTGATCATGCTTTGCCCGATCATCGCACAGCCTGCCATGCCGCCGATAAAGCCGGTGGCGGTGTTGGCCAGACCCTGGCCGATACATTCCTGATTGCGGTCCGATTTGGTGTCGGTCAGGTCATCGACAAGGCTTTGCGTCATCAGGCTTTCCAGCAGGCCCACCACGGCCACGGCAAGGGCGTAGGGAAAGATGATCTGCAGCGTCTCAAACGTCAGCGGGAATTTGCGGGATCAGAAACACGGGCAAAGTGTCGGGCAGCGCGCCCATGTCGCCCACGGTGCGCACGTCCCAGCCGAAAGTCATGCGTCAGTGCTGTCAGCACCACGATGGTGACCAGCGGCGAGGGGATGGCCTTGGTAACATAGGGGAAAAGGTAGATGATCGCCAATCCCGCCGCGACCAGCACGAAGGTCAGCCATGTCACTTTGGTCGGGTCCAGTTCGGGCAGTTGGGCCATGAAGATCAGGATTGCCAGCGCGTTGACGAAGCCTGTCATCACCGATTTTGACACAAAGCGCATCACAAAGCCCAGGCGCAGCAGCCCCATGCCGATCTGCAAAAGCCCGGCCAGAACGGTGGTCGCCAGCAAGTATTGCAGCCCGTGATCCTTGACCAGCGTGACCATCAGCACTGCCGTGGCGGCCGTGGCCGCCGAGATCATGCCGGGCCGCCCGCCCGCAATCGCGGTGATCACCGCGATGGAGAATGAGGCATAAAGCCCGACCTTGGGGTCCACCCCCGCGATGATGGAAAAGGCGATGGCCTCGGGGATCAGCGCAAGGGCCACGACGAGGCCCGACAGAAGATCGGCCTTGATATTGCCGAACCATTGGTTGCGATAGGCGTCGAGTGAGATCATGTCATATCCGTTCCAGACCGATCCGACCCGTCGCAGTCGCATCGATGGTGTTTCAGGTCTGTGCGACGATTGTCCGGCGGATCGGCGGCCGGAAGAGCCAGCCGGGGATCGCACCCGGCTCCTTGTTCGCTGCAAATCGCTATAACGGCCTTTACGGGTTATGCCAACCTGCGCGTGCGGGGGCTGCTTGGCGGCCAAAGGCGTGACGCCGGGGGTTCTTTCCGGTGGCGATGGTCAAGACCTGCGGAAAAGGCACTGTCTGCGGGCGTCGCATGGCCAAGGGTTCAAAAAAATGGCGCTTATGGCCCAAGCGCAAAACCAAAACGTGGGGCCGTGTTGTTCAATCTTGCTTTCGACGGGGTATTCCCCCTAACAGTTGGGAAATCAACTCGGGGAAAGTTTTCTTGCACGCTTATCAGCCCATGGTTGCGGTCCTCAACGATTTATTGCGGGTGACGCCGGATGCAGCACCAACTGCAATCGTGACGGCCTTGCAACGGATTTGCGCGGCGAACCAGTTTCGGGGGGCCGCAGTTTATGCAGGTGACGGGGCGGCGGGTTTTCGCAAGTCCTACCGCTTTCCGGCAGAGGATGCGGCCGCGTTCGCCGTATTGCCGGACCCGGTGCCCGCTGCTTTGGTGGCGGCATGGTTCCCGCAGCCCGGCACTTCGCAGCCCAAGCAAATTACCTCGGGGGCCGCAGACGGTGACAAGCTGATCCTGTTCCCGATGGAGGAGGCAGGTGCGATCTGTGGTTTGCTGGCCTTTGCCGCGCCGCTGGATGCCCCGGTCATCATCGACGCCCAGTTTGATATGCTGCGCCTGTCGGCAGAGGTCATTCGTAAAACCTTGCCAGATCCGACATCAAAAGCCGCGCTACAGCTGGAGCTGGCGCGGATCATGAAAATTGTCGAGTCGATGGACAATCTGGTCGCCTTGCTGGACCCGCAGCTTGGTGTCGAATGGGTGAATGCGACCTTTGAGAACCATACCGGCTGGAAGCTGGATGAGATCCGGGGCAAGCGGTTGGGGTCATTTCTGCGTTGCCCTGACAGTGATCCGGCGATGGCCGAGGCGGTCAACAACGCCATCGCGCGCCGTGCCCCCTTTCGGGGGTCGGTGGTCAATATGGATCGGTTCGGCAATCGCTATTGGGTCGATTTCAACATCTTGCCGCGCTTTAGCAGTGAAGGTGCGTTTGAAGGCTATGTGACGATTGAAACCATTGTCACCAAGCATAAAGAACAAGAAATCGCGATGGCGCGGCTGGCGGCAGAGGCCGAGGCCGCGCGGGTCGGGCTGGCAAATGCCATTGAGGCGCTGCCCGATGGGGTGGTGATTTTTGACGCGCAGAGCCGGCTTGTTGCGGTGAACTCTGCCTATCGTGAAACATTCCCGCGCATTGCCGGGCTGGCTGTGCCCGGGGTCACCCTTGAAGAGCTGCTGCGCGCGGGCCTGAATACGAATACCTTTCTGGAGACGTCCTCGGAAGAGGCAAAGGCTGAATGGCTACAAAAGCGGCTTGCTGAATACAGGTTGCCGCGTTCGACGGATGAGGTGCCTTTGCCCGATGGTCGCTGGTTGCGCCGGGTCAGCACGCGCACAGCCGACGGGGGCGTGGTCGCGATTGGCATTGATATCACCAGCAAACGCAATCGCATGGCCGCACTGGACGAGGTCAATCGCAACCTTGTCAGCGTGTTGTCCGAACGGGATCGGGCCGAACAGCGGCTAAAGAGCATCTTCGACGGTGCCGGTGTGGGCAGCTATGAGTTGAACGTCGAGGACGGAAACCTGTTCGTGGCAGGCCATTGGGGCGAGATCGTGGGTCTTGAGACCCGCCGCCTGACCAAGCTGACCGGGCAGGATTTTCTGAACATGGTCCACCCGGACGACCACGCCATGCTGCCGCCGCCGCGGGAGTTTGCACTGGGCCGGGGTTCCGAGACCATCGTCGCCGAGTTTCGGATGCGCCATGCAGATGGGCATTGGGTGTGGGTGTTGTCGCGCAGCCGGGTGGCCAAGCGCGCGCCTGATGGCACAGCGCAACTGATCACCGGCGTGCATATCGACATCAGCGATCGCAAGCAGCTTGAACAAGAAATCACGGCGCGGCGGGCGTTCCTGCTGCAAGTGATCGATGCCAGCATCGCGCCGATTGTCGTGCTGGATGAGCAAGGCGACGTGCTTTTCGCCAATCAAGAGGCGGCGCGGATTCTGGGCGTTCGGTTGAAATCGAAAACCGAGCCAGAGTTCGATATTAGTGCGTTGAGGCTGGAGCGGCTTGACGGGGAGGTGCTTCCCAAGAGCGAGCGGATGACCAACCTTGTGGCGCAGGCCAGGGGCCCCGTGCGCGATGTGCAAGTCGCGCTGCGCCTGGAGGATGGCACGCGGCGGGTGCTGGCGTGCAACGCGGCGCCGCTGGATATGGGCGTGGCGTTCGACACGGGGGTGATCCGTCGCGGCACGGTGATTTCCTTTACTGACATCACCGATGACAGGGTCGCGACTGCACGCCTTGAAGAAGCCGTGGCGCGCGCCGAGGATATGAGCCGCGCGAAATCCACTTTCCTTGCCAACATGAGTCACGAAATCCGCACGCCTTTGAACGGGGTTCTGGGCATGGCCGAGGTTCTGGCCGAAATTGTCACCGAGCCTGCCCAAAAGCGGATGGTTTCGACCATTCGCAAGTCAGGTGAGACATTGCTGACGGTGCTGAACGGCATTCTGGATATGTCCAAGATCGAAGCGGGCAAGATGGAGTTGGAGGCGGTGCCCTTCCTGCTGTCTGATCTGCTGCGCGAGGTTGAGGCGATCTATTCCATTGCGGCGGAAGAAAAAGGCGTGGCCTTTGAGGTGATGAGCAGCGCGGGCAGTGACAAGCCGCGTTTGGGTGACCCCCACCGGTTGATGCAGATTCTGAACAACCTGCTGAACAACGCGATCAAGTTCACCAATGCGGGCCGCGTTTCGCTGAAGGTCTCTTGCCGCGTGGGCAAACCCTTGACCATCGAGGTGGCGGATAGTGGTGTCGGGATGGAGCCCGCGCAGTTAAGCAGGGTGTTCGAAAGCTTTGAACAGGCAGATGGCAGCATGACGCGCCGATTCGGCGGCACCGGGCTGGGGCTGACGATCGTGCGGCAGTTGGTGACGCTGATGGGTGGCGAAATTTCGGTGGAAAGCCGTTTTGGCGTGGGAACAAAATTCCGCGTCACTTTGCCGCTGCCGGAAACCGAGATGATCAAGCCTGTCGTCAAATCGGCGGGTGAACCCACCATCAGCAAGAACGACCTTGCCGGATTGCGGATTCTGAGTGCGGACGATAACGCCACCAACCGGCTGGTCATGTCGGAAATGCTGGCGTCGACAGGGGCCGAACTTACCCATGTGGAGAACGGCCGGGACGCAATCTCTGTCTGGCAGGCGGCGCAGGATAAGGGCGAGCCTTTCTCATTGATTTGTCTCGATATTACGATGCCAGTGCTGGATGGGATGAGCGCGTTGTCCGAAATCCGGATGCGTGAAGAGGGCCAGCGGCTGGGTTCGGTTCCGGCGATCGCGGTCACCGCGCATGCGATGCCGAATCAGGTGGCCGATTACATCGTGGGTGGCTTCGACACCCACATTGCCAAACCCTTTAAGCAGCGTGACCTATTGCACGCTGTCCGCAGTCTTTTGGAGACATGAAGGTAAACAAAACAACCTTAAGTTGATTGCTTGTCTTTTTCGAAACAAAACTGCCTCGGTCGTGACGATTGTTTGCCGTTTTGTTGGCCACAATCTATGCGAGTATTAGCGCATGAGGTGGTATAAATGTATGACATTTTGTCGAAAACTGTTTGATGAGGGGCGTGCCGTGAAATCCAAGTTCCAGATCCTTTTGGCAGATGACGATGAGGTCAATCAGGAAATCGTGCGCGAGTTCCTGGGCGCAAGCGATCTAGAGTTGACCGTCGCCTCGGATGGCCGAGAGGCGCTGGAGATTGCGCTGCTTCGCACGTTTGATCTGATGATCGTTGACCAGAACATGCCGTTCATCACCGGGGACCGCGTTATCCGCCACCTGCGCGCCGGTCGATCTTTGAACGCCGCGACGCCCGTCATCCGCTTTACAGCGGACGCCAATTTCACCCCGCTTGACTACAAGGCCTGCGCTGGAAAAAACGACGTGACCTTGCCCAAACCGCTGACCCGTGACGCAATGGTCTCTACGATCCGTGCCATGTTGGGGGCAGGCCCGGTTACGCCGGGTTAACAGCCTAATTCCCTTGACAGTGGCATTCCTTCATGGCGACTACACCCTAGCGGGTAATCGAGAAGGATGGCTGTGGCCGAACCTCTGACCAATAACGCTGACCCTACCGGGCTTCCAGATATGGAATTCGCGTTGACGTTGCTTGCCGATCTGATCACGGCGGCAGATACCGAACTTGCTGACTGTATTGGCACGGCCGTAGCCCGCGTTGGCGAAGCGCTGGGTGCAGACTCTCTCACGCTGTGCCGTATGCTGGCCTTGCAAGACGCGCAGCTTTTGCACCAATGGGCCAACCCGCACGGCGATCCCAAGTGCTTTGAAAGTTATAATCATTCTGAGCTGCGGGCCTTGGCCGAGACCGCCCCGGACAGGTTCTTTCTGCTGGAGCGCTGCCCGCCGGAGCATGAGGCCGGAACCTGCGCGGTTCTGAGCTTTGGTGTGCCGATGGACGGGGGCATCCTGATCCTTAAGACGCGGCTGACGGTGGCGCAGCTTAGTGGCAGCGGACCGGCCTTGCACGCGATCTGTCAGGGGCTGTTGGCCGCCATTCGCCGGTCAGAGCGGCTGTGGGACGGCAGGCCTGTCCTGCATCCAGCGGGCAACCTGCTGTCGGGCACGCATTTCGAAGATGTGGACCTTGGGGAGGCGGGCGAGCCCGCGCCAAGCGGCAAAAGCACAGAAGTTGAGCACGAGGTGGCCAGGGTTGCCCGGCAATATCTGACGGATACTTTGGGCTCGCTTCAGGATGGCATCGTTATGTTCGATGCCGACGACCGGATGACGATCTGCAACAGCCGCTACCGCGAGTTCTATGCGCTGGCCGCACCTGCGATGGTGCCGGGCGTGCGGTTTGAGTATTTGGTCGATTATGCTTTGCGGCACGGCCAGTGGCCCGAGGCGGTCGGTCGCGAGGAGGAATGGAAAGCAAACCGTCTTCGTGATTACGCATACGGCAGCCATAGCTTTGAACGCACCCTGCACGATGGGCGGACCGTGCGCGTCGTGTCGCACAAGACCCCGGCAGGCGAGCGGATCGAGATTCATTCCGACATCACCTCGGTCCGGTTGGCCGAACAGCGGCTGCGTAATGTGATCGATGGCGCGCGGGTCTGCACGTGGGAGTGGAACGTCAAGACGGGCGAGCATCGGGTCAACGAACATTGGGCCGATTTGCTGGGCTACCGGTTGGAAGAGTTGCACCCGATCGGCTTTGAGACGTGGCGTTCGCGGGTGCATCCCGATGATCTGGCCATGACGGAAGAGTTGTTTGAGCGGTGCATGGCTGACCCGTCCGTCGACTATCTGGCCGAGTATCGGTTGCGCCACCGCGATGGCCATTGGCTTTGGGTTCTTGACAGTGGACGGACCTTGCACCGTGGCCCGAACGGGACGGCAGAACTGATCGCGGGCGTGCAGATCGAGATTACCGAGCAAAAGGCGCGCGAAGCCGCGTTGACGGCCGTGACCGCCGATCTGGAGCGCACCATCGCAGAGCGCGCGCTGGTTGAGCAACGCTTGGTGGACATCGCTTCCGTCTCGGACGGCTGGCTTTGGGAAATGGATGCCGAATGCCGCTATACCATTGTGATGGACGGTCAATTCTTTGACAGCGGGGGCGTGTCGCGTGAGGGCATGATTGGCCGGACGCAAGAGGAATGGTTGGCACTTCATCCCGATATGTTCGCTGGCATCGATTGGAATCCGCTGATCAAAGCCCTGAGCAATCGCGAAGCGTTCCGCGATTTCATCTACCGCGCGCCAAAAGCCAAAGATGGGATCACGCGCTGGCGTCGGATGACGGGAACGCCGATCTTTGACGCGGAGGGGGCGTTCACCGGCTTTCGCGGCGTCGGGTCAGACATTACGGAGCTGTATCTGGCCAAGGCCCATGCAGAGGAATCGAACCGCACCAAGTCGATGTTCCTTGCCAATATGAGCCATGAAATCCGCACCCCGCTGAATGGCGTGTTGGGGATGGCCGAGGTTCTGGAGTCTTCGCTTGAACAGCCTTCGCACAAGCGGATGATCGGCACGATTCGCCGTTCTGGCGAAACTTTGTTGAACATTCTGAACGACATCCTTGATATGTCGAAGATCGAAGCCGGCAAGATGGAACTGGAAGCCGTCGCCTTTAGCCCACTGGATCTGGCCGAAAGGGTAGAGGACCTGCACGCCTTGCGGGCCGAAGAAAAGGGCCTGCTGTTTGAGGTGATGGTCGGATCCGGGGCCGAAGCGCCGCGCCTGGGTGACCCGCACCGAGTGCAGCAGATCCTGCACAACCTGATCAGCAATGCGATCAAGTTCACCGACCGTGGTGAAGTGATGGTCAAGATGATCGGCCGCGCAGGTTCGCCGCTGGACATCGAAGTCCGGGACACCGGTATCGGCATGACGGCCGATCAGATAAGCCGCTTGCACGACGAATTCAGTCAGGCGGATACCTCTGTGACGCGTCGGTATGGTGGCACCGGGCTTGGCATGGCGATCACGCGCACCTTTGTCGAGATGATGGGTGGCACGATCCAAGTGACCTCAACGCCGGGGCAGGGCACGACCATTCGGGTTTCGTTGCCACTTCCCAACGCGCAGCCGCAGGTGGAAAGGCCGTTGGAGCCGTCCAATGAGCCGATCGGCTTGGCAGGGCTGCGGATTCTGGCGGCGGACGACAACCTGACAAACTGCGCCGTGATGGAAATGATGCTGACGCGGCTTGGGGCCGAGGTGAGCATCGTCACGGATGGTGAGCAGGCGGTGAATGCGTGGGAGCCGGGTCGGTTTGACGCGGTGCTGCTGGATATCGCCATGCCGATCATGGACGGGCCAACCGCTTTGCGCCAGATCCGCGCGCGTGAGACAGAGTTGGGGTTGGACGCGATGCCCATCTTGGCGGTGACCGCCAACGTCATGGCGCATCAGGTGGCCGAGTATCTGACTTGGGGATTTGACACTTGCGTCGCCAAGCCGGTTGGTTCGGCTGATCTGGCTTTGGCGATCCGGTCTGTGGTGGGCTGAGGGTCGATTGCGGGCAGGGCGCTTGCGGGCAGGACAAAACGGCGTGTCTCCGCAGAGGCACGCCGTTTGTTAGTCTTCGATCAAGCTTTCCAAAGCGACGAGCAGCGTTTCCAGCAGTGGCTCCAGATCCTTTTGAAACTGCGCTGGCTGAGAGAGCCTTTGCCGGTCTTGCAGAATGGTGCGTTCCACCAAGCCCGCAAGCCCGCCTGCCTCGACAAAGCCAAGGGTTGCGCCGACGCCGCTGATCTTGTGCGCCAGATCACTGATGCTGGTCAGCGCGGTCTCTGGCGCATCCCCAGTTATCACGCTTTGGCGGCAGGCCTCTAACGCCAGAATGCGTTCAAGGATCAGGCTGCGAAACCGCGCGCGCGCCTTGTCCAGACCAGTGGACGCAGCGGCAGGCGGCTGTGCTGTGCCGGACAGTCCGGCGCGGGGGAGGGCAGCGTTCATGCGACGTTCCAACGTGTTTTGGTTTTGACTTCCTGGCTACTTGCCGCGATTGCAATGGCGCGGTCAAGGATGGCGGTCGGGTTATATAGCCCGAAGAAGGAGTTGCGGACCAGCGTGCCGACCTTGATTTCCGGCGGCGGCAGGTTTTCCATCGCATAGAAGCTGGCAAAGTCGGCGATGCCCGAGACGACAAGGGCCTCGAATTCCGTCGGGTCAAACACCGGATTGCCCGACATCACGCCGACAAAATTGCCGTTGCCCGCGTAAGAGATCAGCATCTGATCGGTCTTGGCCGCGTCAGAAATCGAAGACGCTACATCGCCGAGCATGTTGATGAAATTGGCCACCGACGCTTTGCGGTAGAACGCACTTGCATTGAGGATCGAAATCCCCACCGCCGAGGTGGAATGCATCCGCTTGTTGCCGATCGTCAGCAGGTAGTTTTCCAGCGCCAGATATTCGATGCCACGCTCAAACCCCGGAATGGGAATGGCCGATTCAAAATCGACGGACATGGTGACAACTTCGTGGTTCTGCTCAAGCTGCTTTTCCAGCGCTGCCGCCAGACGCCGTTCATTGAGCAAGCGCTCGACCATCCCAAGACGGGCCTTCAGATCGACGCGGTCCAACGGTTTGACGACATAGTCGGTCGCCCCCACAGAGAACGCGTCATCGATAGATTGCTTATCGCTCATCGCGGTGACCATGACGATCGGCGTGCGGCGATAGGCGGCCAGCGTGCGGATGTGTTGGCACAGCTCCACACCGTCCATGCCGGGCATCTGGATGTCCAACAAGATACAATCAAAAGGTTGGGACGCGCGGCCAAGGCCCTTCAAGGCATCTTTCGCAGACATCGCAACTGTAACGTCGTCATTTCCGAGATCGCTCAGCATTGGCACGAGCAATGAGAGAAAGACGGGATCGTCGTCGACTGCCAGGATCTTCATGTTGCCCCTTCCCGCAGCGCAGGCACTTATCATTAAGCGGTTGCGCAAATCTGTTAACTACAACTCAGGGTTAAGTGAGAATCTTGTCTTTTCTTTGGCAAGAGTTGCGCGGTTCTTTGGCGCGGTCCGTTTTGGCGGATCATAAGCCGGGCCAGCCGCTGCGTGTTTCGGACGGGTGCTGCCCTTTCGGTCCGCGTGCGGGGACGGCTGTTTGTCTGCCTTTCGGGCCAGACGTTCGGACCATCAGAGGTGACGCAAGGGAAGGTGGACCGCTGACTGGCGTTCCGGTAGCGCGCAACTTAGAGGCGACAGGCGGCACGGGCCACGCGCCCAGGGCGAAAATGCCGCAAATCGTGGGGAAATCGCATAACCCACTGGAAAACAACCGCAAACATTATTGCCATTTTCGCAACAATCATCGAGATGGCCCGGATTGACCACAGTTTCGACAAATTTGACCTAAATATACCACTCTGGGTAGTGTGGGTTCGCGTCGAAAACGACAGCCTCCTGCCGACTGACAGAGCCCAGATCGAAACGACGTGGTCCAAAGGTAGCCGAATGTTTAACGTGCCGAAGCTTAAAATTATCGTTGCAGAGGATGACGAGGTTCAGCGTCGGTATCTCGCTTTGATTCTGAGCAAGCTTGGCCATGAGGCACTGCTTGCCGAGAACGGCACCGAGGCTTTGCGGCTGGTCAGAGAGACAAACGCGCCGCTGGTTATCAGCGACCTGGACATGCCAGGGTTGAATGGCGTCGAGCTTGCCCGCGAGATCCGGCGGCTGGAGCTGGACCACTATGTGCACATTATCATGGTCACCTCTGGCGATCAGGTGGCCGACCGCAAGGCGGCTCTGGATGCCGGGGTCGACGACTTCATGCTCAAGCCGCTGGATATGTCACGGCTGATGACCCGCATCCGCGGTGCAAGCCGGATCATCCAGCACGAGATCGACTTGGCCGAGCGCACACGCGTGCTGAAAGAGGCCAAAGAGCGGATCGAAAACGACCTTCAGGCCGCCGCCGCCGCGCAGCGACGTCTGCTGCCCAAGGCGCAGGGCAATGTGCTGGGGTTCAAGGTGGCCTCGGCCTTTGTGCCGTCATCGTTCGTTTCGGGCGATATGTTCGGGTGCTTTGCCCTGAGCAGTGAAAAGCTGGGGTTCTATACCATCGACGTGGCCGGGCACGGGGTGCACGCGGCCCTGCTCTCGGTAGCGATCGGCCATCTCATCACGCCGGACTACTTCCGCAACCGAGCGATCCGGGCAGACGGCACGCATGATCCGGCCGCTTTGATCACGGACCTAAACAACCGGTTCAGCGATACCGACAGCGATGAGTATTTCACGATGTTCTGCGGGGTTCTCGACACGCGGCAAGGCCATTTTGACTTTTGCCACGCGGGATGCCCGTCGCCGTTTTATGTGCATCCCAATGGGGACGTAAAGCTGATCGGTTCCGGTGGCTTTCCGGTCGGCCTGATCAGCTTTGCCGATTACAAGAACGACTCCCTGCCGTTTGAGCCGGGCGCCTCGATCGTCATGTGCTCTGACGGCGCAATGGAAGCCGACAATGATGCCGGCGAGCCGTTTGGGGAGCAAAGGTTGCAAGAGGTTGTCGAGGCAAGTGCCGCGAAGGGAATGGAACACATTCCTGCGGCGCTCGTGGACGCATTGAACGCATGGCGTGCGGGCAACGCGTTGGAAGATGACCTCACAGTGGTTGCCATAGAAAGGACCATTCCTAAATGATACGTGTAATTCAACAAGATAACGGCATTTGCGTCGTTCAGCCCGGCGCAGAGCGACTGACGGCGGTGAACGCTTCCGCGTTTAAAACCGAAGTCTGCGATTTGGTCGATGCCGGCCAAGGCACACTGATTATCGACTTCGATGAGGTCAGCTTTATGGATTCCTCCGCGCTGGGTGCGCTGGTCGGGATCTTGAAAAAGGTTGGCAACCGCGGCGAAGTCACGGTGTGCTCCCTCTCGGGCAGTGTTGAGCAGATGTTCAAGATTACGCGGATGGATCGGGTTTTTACCGCCTATCCGAACTTGAAGACAGCTTTGCAAATAGTGGGGCAGCGCCTCTGATGAAAACGGCCTTCATCATGACAAACCGCCTTGAGGACATTGACCCAATGGTTCTGTCATTGAAGGCGGATGTAGAAACCGCGCTGGCACCGGACAGGCTGATGGCGTTTGAGATTTGCGTCATCGAGGCGCTGACCAATTGCGTTGAACACGCGAGTGGCCCAGACGACGCCGCCATTGGACTGGCGTTGGAGATTACCGATTTGGCCGTGACCATCGAAATCACCGACCCACTTGGCGCACCGCCATTTGATCTCCGCGAAAACTCTATCGACCTTGCGGATGTTGACCCGATGTCTGAGTCCGGGCGCGGTCTGGGGCTGATCCAGCAATTTGCCGATGCCATCGACTATGGCTCAGTAAGTGGACAGAACCGGTTGGCACTTACGTTTTTTCGCAATCAACCCGATTGACGACCCTTAAAATACGCCGTGAAGTCAGGAGTAATACTGTGAGCAAAGCCGCCAAACTACTTATTGCGCTACCAACTTTGGTCGCCATATTGCTTGCCGCAATGCTTCTGACCGTGCGCGCCCAAGAAACGCAAAAGGTGGAAAGCGAAACGCCCGCGCCCGCTGTTGCAGAGAGCGTTCCGAGTGTTGATGCACCTGCCGCGAGCGCGGCCAATTTCTCGCCAATTCCAGGAAGCGACGTCCACTTTGGGCGAAATGGTGCGCTGACACCGCGCGAATTTGAGATGGCGAAAACGGCGTGGACATTTTTTGTTGAGCGGTTTCAACCAGAAACGGGTCTTGTGAATGCGGTCGGCGCCTATCCGTCGACCACAATGTGGGATACCGCCTCTTACGTCAGCGCTTTGGTTTCCGCCTACGAACTGGGTGTGATTGATAAACGCGAATTTGATCGCCGTGCGACCATGCTTATTAAGACGCTTCGCAATCTTGATCTGTTCCGTGGCGAGCTGCCCAACAAAGTGTACAACACAAAGACCGGCGAAAAGGTGGACTATGCCAACAAGCCGGGCGAGGTTGGGTTCTCTGCGCTGGATATCGGCCGGCTGCTTGTCTGGCTCAGAATTGTTAAAGAGCGCTATCCCTATTTGGCCAACAGCATCGACAATGTTCCGCTACGCTGGAACTTTTGCAATGTCGTCCAAGAAGATGGCCGGCTTTTTGGGGCCCATATAAAAGCCAAGGGCGAAACCAACTACGTTCAAGAGGGGCGCCTTGGTTATGAAGAATACGCTGCCAAGGGATTTGAACTGTGGGGTTTTGACGCTGCAGGTGCAATGGACCCCCAACCGCTCCAATACACGACGATTTACGGTGTGGATGTTCCCTACGATGGGAGAGATCCGCGCGTCTTCAAAAATCAGAACTATGTGCTGACCGAAGGCTACTTGCTTGACGGATTGGAACTTGGCTGGGATTTGCCGGAAGATAATGACAGCGCCGCAAATGTTGCAACACAGGGCTGGCGCGCAGAATTCGCAAATCGGATTTACCTGGTGCAACAGCGTAGATTTGAAGAAACCGGAATCGTGACCGCACGGTCCGAGCATCAGGTGGACGGAAAACCATACTTTGTCTATGACGCAATTTTTGCAGACGGGTATGCATGGAATACACTGGACCCGAGCGGAGAATACCAGCCTGATCGCGCCGCTATTGCCGCCAAGGCTGCAATTGGCTTGTGGGCGTTATGGGACACACCCTACACAGATCTCCTCTTTGACACCGTCGCCGATTTGTCCGAGCCAGAGCATGGCTTTTATGAAGGGCTGTACGAAAACGGAAACGGGTACATCCCGCTACAGACGGCAAACAACAACGGCATCATACTTGCGGCCCTTCTCTATAAGGCTCAGGGGCCCATTCTGCAGAAAACAAACCATAATACCCAGTACTGGGAGGTGGCTTATTCCGACGGTGACGTAAGGAAGAATAAGTGCATGCCCAAACCAATAGCGCACCTGGAAAAGTGCGAAAACTGTGAACGGCCTGCGCTTGCGCTGCCCGCTATATCCGTTGCGGATTTTCAATACTGTCGCGCCATCTCAAAAGGGGAGGGCGTCTCAGCGACCGAGTGCAAGGTTGGAAATCCTGCCTCGTCGATTTCAAATGTGCCGCAAGACCTGACCGAAACCTATCAATCTCCCCGGAGTAATCCATGATGCGCCAGAAAAAACCACGTCTCGTCTGGTTTGACGCAAACCGAGTAGTTGCGGCGCTCGGCGTTGTCCTAATTCACTCGTCCACCGATTTCGGTGGGCAAGCGTTCGAGAAGGCAGAGCAGGGCGCGCGCGTGCTCCCTGTCTTTTTGAGGTCAATTGGAGAGTTCTCTGGCTCGGAGATGTTCTTCTTGTTCTCGCTGTTTCTGATGGCAATGCGTGTTGACCAAAAGATGCCGCCCTATAAAGTTGCGATTGGCCAGCAAGCCACTCGCCTTTTGGTTCCGTTTGCCGTGTGGACCATTTTTTATGCTTTCTTCCGTCTGGTTAAAGCGGATGCTTTCAACTACGCACCCTACATTTGGGACCAACTCGGCCAGTGGCAAAGTTGGTTGGGTTACTTTATTCTGGGAAAATCCCAGTATCACATGC
Source organism: uncultured Alphaproteobacteria bacterium (assembly GCA_963815355.1). Classification (GTDB taxonomy): domain Bacteria; phylum Pseudomonadota; class Alphaproteobacteria; order Rhodobacterales; family Rhodobacteraceae; genus JAPUEK01. The sequence continues at coordinate 190,341 of CAWFGJ010000012.1, read as the reverse complement.
ACTTCCTTCCCACTCTTTTTGCGCTATTCCTGTTCTACCCGGTAATGAGACTTGCGATGCGATATCCCGTGCTGGGCCTTGCCGTGTTTCTCACCTTGGGGGCCATGAATTCAGCTCAAGGATACCTTTGGGCGGTCGACATTGATTCCGATTTGCGGGACTATTTGATCCGCGGAATAAAGGTCTTGGGCTACGTTGGCTATGGTTTTGCCGCGTTCGCGCTCTACGGCCTTTGGAACGATGGAATTCCACGCGGAGAGTCGCGACTCATTCGGCGTGGAGCGATTTACTTTGCAGGGATGGCCTATGTTGCAACGCTTCCCTTTTACGGGAGTGCTGTGGAGACCGGTCTTTGGGGTGTAAGATCCGGATGGGACTTTTACGGCCACTTCATGATGCCGCTCTTTATGTTTTGCCTGTTTCTTGGATCGCAACACCTTGAATGGTCGCCAACCTGGTCGAAGCTGGCGCGTTATACCTTTGGTATCTACCTGCTTCATCCGATGGTGATCGATCTCTTTGACATTGCGATAGTAAAATCAGGTCTCGCCTCCGGGATGGATCCGTGGATGATCGTGGTTTCCCGATATATGATTGCCCTGCCTGCAACTCTCGCTGTCGCGGTCGGGTTGTCCCGCCTTAAAGCAACCGCGTGGACAATTGGGTTGGGGCCGGCGCCCTGGGAATGGAAACGGGCGCCTGCGCAACTGGAGAGCAAGAATGGATAATTACTTTCTTGCGTTTGAGGATCGGCGTCCGCCTGAGCCTCTGCCTTATTCAGCGGCGAGAGAGACCTTATGGCAGTTTCTTGCGATCGTCGCCCTTGTTATTGGCGGTTGGTACATTGTTTGGCGTTGGAGTGGATCGCTAAATGCGGACGCGATGTGGTTTGCGGTGCCCTTGGTTCTCGCTGAAACGTTGGCGTATGTCGGTATGGCGCTTTTTGTGTTCAACCTTTGGAAGGATCAAAGAGACTGCGCTGTATTGGGTCCCGAGTTTATCAGGGACGTTGCGCCAAATGATCCTGAACCAGGTCGGCTGATTTCCGTCGATGTGATGTTCGCGACCTATAATGAGGACCCTGAATTGGTACGCCTGGGGATTCTGGATGCCAAGGCGATGACCTATCCGTTCCCGATCGATGTTAAGATTCACATTCTTGACGATGGCCGTCGCCCTTCCATGCGCGCAGTTTGTGATGAAGAGGGTGTAAACTACATTTCGCGCACCTCCAATGAGGGGTTCAAAGCGGGAAACCTGCGCAATGCGATGGAACAAACGTCGGGAGATTTCATCGTCATTTGTGACGCTGATACGCGTCCATTTCCGTCGCTCATCGAAAATACACTGGGTTATTTTAAAGACCCTAAAGGTTGCGTGGGTTCAGACCCCGCAGTGGTTTTATGATTTGCCTGAGGGAGAGACCCTGCCAGAGTTACTGCAGCGAAGGTTTGGCAAGGCTGGTGGATATGCGGGGCGAATGGTCCAGCGTTTGATCGGTGAAATGCGGATCGGACATGACCCGTTCGTGAATGATCCTAAGATGTTTTACGATATCATCCTTCGCCGGCGAAATTGGGCAAACGCATCTTTTTGCTGCGGGGCGGGTTCGATCCATCGGCGCGAGGCGGTGATGGAGGCGGCGCTGCGGAGCTTTGGGTCCAACGTTGAATCGCGGGTTCAGAGCGCAGAAGAGCAGATTACGGTCTCAAGTAAGGAACGGACCGTGGCGCATGAACTGTTGACAGCAATCCGCACTGAGGCCGCAACTGCCGAGGTTTTGACTCCATACCGCTTTCATGTGTCGGAAGACATCTACACGTCTATTGTCTTGCATTCGGATCGTGAAAGGGGTTGGAAGTCTGTCCTTCATCCTAGAGTGGAGAGTAAAATGCTTTCTCCTCAGGATCTCCTCACTTGGACGATTCAGAGATTCAAGTATGCCGGTGGCAGTCTTGATATCTTGGTCAACGACAATCCGCTGTTTAGAAAGGGTTTGACGCTGCCGCAGAGGCTTATGTATGCGTCAACGTTCTATTCCTATCTGGGGTCCCTTTGGAATGTCATCTTTCTTCTTGCGCCGGTTATCTACCTTGTAAGTGGCATATCGCCGGTGAGCGCGTATTCTGATGACTTTTTCTGGCACATCATCCCGTTCCTGGTCTCCTTGGAATTGGCAATCATGGTCGGAACTTGGGGTATTTCTGGGTATGCCGCAAAGCAAAGCTATCTGGCGTTTTTCCCAATTGGGTTGAGGGCAATTTGGGCTGTTGCGCGTGGTAAAAAGATTTCGTTCCCGGTGACACCAAAGACGCGGCAATCCGGCAGCTTTCTCGGCCTCGTTTGGCCGCAAATTGCGATCGTTGGTCTGACGATTTTTGCAATAATATGGGCGTATGGCGCCCTCTATATTGGCGGCACGTCGCACTCTGCGACGGGTGTCGTGACTAACATGTTGTGGGGCATAAACAATTGCTTCGCGATGGCCGGAATCATTGGTGCTGCGATGTGGCGCCCTCGCAGTGATGCAGAAGGAAATGAAAAATGAGCTTTCGCCAAAATCTTGTGAAGGCGAGGGGACACCTCGTTTTTATCGCAGCCTTGGCTTTTGGACTTGTGCTGGTCTCTTACTTGGACCAAGTGGCTGGAAGTCGAACCCAAGAGGATACGGTTCCCGTGCAAACCGCTATGGATACATTTGACGCAATCGTTCCGATGCCGCTTTCTGCAAGGTGGCCAAGTTCGCCCGAAGATATCGCGTTTGCAAAGATCGCCTGGAAGTATTTCCAGAATAACACAAATGCGGTGACAGGCCTGGTCAATTCGGCGGACAAGTATCCCTCGACAACAATGTGGGAAACGGGCTCCTACTTCATCGCTGTCGTTTCCGCGAATTTGCTTGGGTTGATTGATGATGCCGAAGCAAAGGCGCGCATTGAGTTGGCCCTGACCAGCCTTTCGACCCTGCGGCTCTATGATGGGTTGTTGCCGAACAAGGCTTATAACGTTGAGACGGTGGAACTTGTCGACTATTCGAACAAGCCTGCCGAGAAGGGGCTTGGTTGGTCTGCGCTTGATATCGGGCGGTTCACCTCGACACTCGGCGTGGTCGAAAATCACTTCCCGGAGCTTTCCCCGCATATTTCGGCCGTTTTGTCGCATTGGAGCTTGGACCATATGGTTCGGGATGGCCAATTGATTGGCGGAAATGTGATTGAGGGCGTGACCCGCGAAGATCAGGAAGGGCGGGTCGGCTATGAACAATACGCCGCCAAGGCGATGATGCTTTTTGGCTTTGACATGTACAGATCGTACCGGGTTGAGGACAATTTGATGATCAAGGAAGTTGAAGGCCAGCCGATCCCGGTTGATACCCGTTTGCATCGGGGGCAATTCTCGGCTTTCACGGTGAGTGAGCCGTATATCTTTGATGGCCTTGAGTTTGGTTTTGATTCGCGTTCTGTTCGCTTTGCGACCTCGATTTACAAGGCTCAGGAGGCGCGGTTCAAGAACAGTGGTGTTTTAACGGCCGTCAGCGAGAGCCACGTCGATGTCGCCCCCTATTTCGTTTATTCAACGGTTTGGGGTGCGGGTGAACCTTGGGCGGTTCTGTCGTTTAAGGGCGAGCGTTTTGACAGCCTGCGCACGGTCAGCACCAAAGTGTCCTTTGCTTGGGATGCGCTGTTCGGCACGGATTATACACGCGAGTTGATGAAGACGATCGGGCCTTTGGGTGACCCCGAAAAAGGTTTCCCCGAGGGGGTTTATGAGGTCGGCGGCAAAACCAACGGGTCTACGACGGCCAATACCAATGCCGTTGTGTTGGCGGCTTTGGCCTTCCGGGCGTTCGGGCCGTTGTTGCACGCCGGGGAATGAAGGTTTTGGGTCCATATTGGGTGCTTGCGCTGGCCGTGTTCGGCACGGTGGCGCAGGCCGAGCCCTGTGTAACGTCGACATTCGACGTGCCATTTCCGGGCGCGCAGGATGTTGAGTTGCGGTATGTGGACGTGCCTTCGGTCTATTACCCGAGTGTTTGGCAGGAGGGGTATGCGTCTGGCTACTTCTACCGGCTGTTTCCAAACGGCGACGGATTTCTTGCGCAATCGGATGGCGACCATGGGTGGCGGATTGATTTCCAGTGCGATTTCTCCAGTCGCTCTTGTGTGTATGATTTGTCTGGCGCGGAGCCAGAGCAGGCGCGTGCCATTGCAGAGAGCATGGGGCAGTGTCTGTTAGGCCCTGCTGATGAAGTGGTGGCCGTGGTAAGCCCGAAGAAGAAAACGGTGGATAATCCGGGGGTTGTTGCGTCGTCGCATGGTGCGGATGCGGCGGACGAGCGCCCGCCGGCAGAAAAGCCGAAGCCGGCCGCGAAACCAAAGCCGGCGGAGAAGCCTAAAGCGGTTGCGCCTAAGACCGATTCAAAGGCGGCGAAACCGGAGCCGAAAAAGGGGGTGGTCGCGTTTGGGCCGCCGGCGCCGCCTAAGGCGTCACCTAAGGGGAAGGCCGGCATGTTTGGGCCACCTGCGCCGCCTAAGGTGGACGCGAAGGCCGTTGCCAAGTTGGCTCCAACTGCACCGCCTAAGGCCGGGGCCAAGTTGGCGGCAGCTGCGCCCGCTAAGGCTGGGGCCAGCAAGTTTGGGCCGCCAGCGCCGCCTAAGGTGGACGAAAAGGCCGGGGCCAAGTTTGGGCCACCTGCACCGCCTAAAGCCGGGGCCAAATTGGCGGCAGTTGCGCCCGCTAAGGCTGGGGCCAGCAAGTTTGGGCCACCTGCGCCGCCTAAGGTGGCGGAGAAGCCCGCTGTCAAGTTGGCGCCAACTGCGCCGGCCAAGGTGGCGGAGAAGGCCGGGGCCAAGCCGGCTGCCAAATCTGCGCCGCCTTCACTGGCAAAGCCGGGTGTGAAAGAGGCGGGCAAGGTTGTTGCTGGCAAGCCTGCCGAGGGCATCGGAACGGGGGCTGTGGCCGCGAAAGTTGTGCCGAAGGCGGCAGCGCCAGCGAAAGTTTTGATCGGCGGCAAAGCGGCCGTTTCGACGGGAGTTGTTGGAAAGGTTGGGGCGGCGACGCGAATTCTGGTGTTGAATCCGGCACTTGCAACGGTATCCCAAAAGCCGCGTGCCGCGCAGGGCGGCAAGGGCGGTGGTGGCGTGCCGAAGGGCGGCGGACGGTATCCGGTTGCGCCAAAACAGGACCCGCTAAAGCCGAATGTGCCCCAGCAACCAGCGCCGCAAGGCGTGGCACGGCCTGTCGTGACCGAGGTTGCCCGCGATACCTTTGGGCAGGGGGACTATGTTGCCAGCATCCCGCGCAGCACAGCGGATCGGGCCAAAGCCGGGCCTGCGATCCTGCCGCCGGGCAACTGTGGTTTGGCGTTGATCCCGGCCAGCACGGCGGAGATCACGTTGCAAATGCTTTTGGTGAATGCCGGGCAAGCGATTGTTATTGATGGAAAGATTGGCCCTTCAACCCGCAGGAATCTGGCGTTGGTTTTGGGCAAAGAGGCCGCATCTCTTTCGGTCGAAGACGCGATTGTGCAACTGGATGCTGCTTTGTGCCGGACGTCACAGCCGCAACAGGCGGTTGCCGCCCCGGTTGCACAAACCTGCGTGCCAAGTGGTGCGCCTTAGCGCTGCCGGTCAGGCCCGTTTGAGGCGGATCACGACGTCAACGCGCGCGACGACCATGCCCTCGGGCGTGGTTGGCAGGCCGGAGATTTGCAGCTCATCCGCTGGGGCGTCGGTCAGTAAGTGGCTGTCTTCCCAGTAGAAGTGCGGGTGATCATCCATGCGCGTATCGAAATAGCTGCGCGAGCCATCGACGACGACCTCATTCAACAAACCCGCCTCGCAGAACGCGCGCAGGGTGTTGTAAACGGTGGCAAGGCTGACTTTCTCGCCGCTTTGGGCGGCGGCGTCATAGAGACCTTCGGCCGTGACGTGGCGGTTCTCGCCGTCACCAACCAGCAATCCGGCAAGTGCCAGCCTTTGACGCGTCGGGCGCAATCCCCCCCGCGCCAGCCATGCCGTGCAGCTTTCCGAAGTCTCTTTGATCATCTTCTTTCCATCTTGCTTTGTCCTTTATACAGTCTTGGAGCAGGGAAATTCAAACGAAAACCCGCTGAATGCCTTGCGGGGTGGCCCCCGCCCTTGCTTACCCTTTGTGCCGGATGCTAGAGGAAAGCATTAACGGCCAATGTGGGAGACGCGGCGAGCATGGGTGGATTTCCGACTTCGTTCGACAAGGAAGGCCTTTTGAAATGTGCGCGTGGGGAATTGTTTGGCCCCGGCAATGCGCAGCTTCCCGAACCGCCCATGCTGATGATGGACCGGATCACCGAAATTTCCGAAGACGGTGGGGAGCATGGCAAGGGCCATGTGGTCGCTGAATTCGACATTCACCCGGATCTGTGGTTCTTTGCCTGCCACTTTCCCGGCAATCCGATCATGCCAGGCTGCTTGGGTCTGGACGGGCTGTGGCAGTTGACCGGGTTCAACCTTGGTTGGCGCGGCTGGCAGGGGCGCGGTTATGCGCTGGGAGTGGGCGAGGTCAAGCTGACCGGCATGGTGCGCCCGGAACGCAAGATGATCCGCTACTACGTCGATTTCACCAAGGCCATCCAGACGCGGCGCCTGACGATGGGTGTCGCAGATGGCCGGGTTGAGGCGGATGGGGAAACCATCTACCTCGTCAAGGATATGAAAGTCGCGCTGTCTGCCAACTAAGGGCGAAGAAGGAGTTTACCATGCGTCGTGTTGTGATCACAGGGATCGGCATTGTGTCCTCCATCGGCAATAACGCCGCCGAGGTTGAAGCAAGCCTGCGCGCCGGTAAGTCGGGTATCGTCTTTGCGCCCGACTATGCCGAACATGGCTTTCGCAGCCGGGTGCATGGCCAGCCGCAGATCGTGTTGGAAGACCACATCGAAAAGCGCGACCTGCGCTTTATGGGCGATGGGGCGGCCTATAACTTTATTGCGATGGATCAGGCGATCAAGGATTCCGGGCTTGAGGCGGCGGATATTTCCAACGATCGCACCGGTTTGATCATGGGCTCTGGCGGGCCGTCGACGAAAAGCTTTTTCCGCGCCCATAACATTGTGCGCGAAACCGGCAGCCCCAAGCGGATGGGGCCGTTCATGGTGACCAAGGGCATGTCGTCAACCAACTCGGCCTGCCTTGCGACGCCGTTCAAGATCCGGGGCGTCAACTATTCGATCACATCGGCCTGCTCGACCAGCGCGCATTGCATTGGCAACGGAACCGAGCTGATCCAGTTCGGCAAGCAGGACATCGTGTTCGCCGGCGGTGGTGAGGAATTGGACTGGACGCTGTCGTGCCTGTTCGACGCGATGGGGGCGATGTCGTCCAAGTATAACGACACCCCGGAAACCGCGTCGCGCCCCTATGACGCGACGCGCGACGGGTTCGTGATTGCGGGCGGCGGCGGTGTGGTGGTTCTGGAAGAGCTGAACCATGCGCTGGCGCGTGGGGCCAAGATTTACGCCGAAGTGACGGGCTATGGTGCCACCTCGGACGGCTACGATATGGTCGCGCCGTCGGGTGAGGGCGGTGAGCGGTCGATGCGGCTGGCCCTGTCGACGCTGCCTGCCGGGCGCAAGGTGGATTACATCAACAGCCACGGCACCTCGACTGTGGTCGGCGACGTGACCGAGATGGAGGCCGTACGCCGCGTGTTCGGCAAGGGGACAACCCCGCCAGTGGCGTCGACCAAATCGCTGACCGGGCACAGCCTTGGCGCGACGGGCGTGCATGAGGCGATCTATTCGCTGCTGATGCTGAACGGTGATTTCATTGCGGCTTCGGCCAATGTGACCACGCTGGACCCGGCGCTGGAGCCTTCGGAAATCGTCACCACCTTGCGGGAAGGGGTGAAGCTGGATTCCGTTCTGTCCAACTCTTTCGGGTTTGGCGGCACCAATGCGACCCTGTTGATGAGCAAGCTGCAGGGCTGATTTTTCACCAACGCGTAGGGGTTGCAGCATGGCGGATCTGATGAAGGGCAAGCGTGGGCTTGTCATGGGCGTGGCCAATGAACGGTCCATCGCTTGGGGCATCGCTTCGGCCCTTGCGGCAGAGGGGGCGGAGCTGGCGTTTTCCTATCAGGGAGAGGCGTTCGGCAAGCGCGTGCAACCGCTGGCCGCGTCGGTCGGGTCGGATTTTCTGGTCGATGTTGATGTGATGAACGACGAAAGCATGGACCAGTGCTTTGGCGCGATTGAAGAGCGTTGGGGGGGGCTGGATTTTCTGATCCACGCGATTGCGTTTTCCGACAAGAATGAGCTGACGGGGCGGTTCATCAACACGTCACGCGGGAATTTTTCGAACTCGCTGGCGATCTCGTGCTTTTCGTTCATTGATGTCAGCCGTCGTGCAGCCGCATTGATGCCCAACGGCGGCAGTCTGATCACGCTGACCTATGGCGGGTCCAACCGGGTTACGCCGAATTACAACGTGATGGGTGTGGCCAAGGCGGCGCTGGAATCGGCGACGCGCTATCTGGCGAATGATCTGGGGCCGCAGCAGGTTCGGGTGAATGCGATTTCTCCCGGCCCGATGAAGACCCTTGCCGGGGCGGCGATTGGCGGCGCACGGGCAACGTTCCGTCATACCGAGGCCAATGCGCCGATGCGCGCGAATGCCACGCTGGAGGCGATTGGCGGCACAGCGGTCTGGCTGTGCTCGGACTATGGCAACTGCACGACGGGCGAGGTGGTCCATGTCGATTGCGGCTATCACGTTCTGGGGATGCCGCAGCAAGACAACCTGTAAGCAAATCCGCCCGACGGATTGCAAGAACCGCTGCGCAGTGTCGCGGCGGTTTTTTGCTGTGTGGGGCGCGGTTTGACGCGTGATGTGTTGGGAGGTTTGGAGCGGGCAGCGGGAATCGAACCCGCGTCTTTAGCTTGGAAGGCTAAGGTCTTACCATTACACAATGCCCGCGCTGAGGTTTAGATAGCATCGCGGCAGGGCAGGCTCAAGCCCCGGCGCGCAGAATGGCGGTCCGGCGACGGTTTGGGCCGCCGCCGGGTTTGGTTATTTGCCAAGCTGTTTGATGCGGCCTTCGACCATCGGCTTTACGCTGCCCAGCTTTTCGACGTAGCGCATGACGTCATTGGCCACCAGATTGCCGCCACCCGCATTGGTCAGCATGCGGCCGCCGCCAAGCGCGGCATAGCCATCCCCGCCGCCCAACATGTAGTCGTTGGTGGCGACCTTGTAGAGCTTGTCAGCCTCCAGCGGGGCGCCGCCGACCATGACCTCCGATATCCGGCTGCCAACTTCGGATGAAGGATCAAAGACATAGCTGATGCCCGAAACCTGTGCAAAGCGGCCGCCGCCCTTTTCGTGCTGGCTGACGGCGTTTTCCAGCGCCAGCAGCAACTGGCTGCCCGGCAGTTCGGTCAGCACCGTCACGTTGCCAAAGGGCAGTTCGGTCAGGATGTCGCGGCGGGTCAGTTTGGTGCCGGCGTCATAGGTGCGGTCGGCGCGAATGCCGCCGCCGTTCATCAGCGCCACATCCGCCCCGGTCGCATCGCGCATCGCGTCGGCAATCAGGTTGCCCATGGCCGATTCTTCGCCGCGCACGATGTTGCGGCGGCTGTCGAGGGCGGTTTCTGTGCTGCCGATTTCGACGCCCAACGTTTCATCCAATTGGGCGGTAAAGCTGGCGGCAAGGGCGACGCTTTCGGGGTCTGGTTCCACCGAGGCGGTGTCGATGAAGCGGAAGTTGGGCACCCAGGACACGCTGCGCTTGCCGTCTTTTTCATCAATGGTCACCAGCAGATCCACGGGCGTCAGCAACTGCCCGTCGATAGAGGTTTCGACATAGGCGGTCACACCATCATAGGCGATGGCGTAAGAGTGGTCATCGCCGGACAAGAGCACATCAAAGGCGTGGCTTTTGATCAGTTCGCGGTCGTTGCTCATATCGGTTTGCACGACGCCGATGACCAGATCCGCCCCATCTTCGCGGGCGGCTTTGGCAGCAGCGATGCCGGTTTCAACGGTGGGCAGGAATTTGAGCGCGCCGGTCGAGGATACTTGCGGTGAGGTGTCTTGGGCGACGGGAATCAGCGCCACGGTCAGCCCGGCGATTTCTTTGACCATCACCCCGCCGAGCCCTTCAATCGGCGAGCCATCGTCATTGGTGATGTTGATTGCGGCCCAGGGGTATTTCGACGCCTTCATGCGTTCGTAAAAATTCTCGGGGCCGAAGTCGAATTCGTGGTTGCCGGGCACCGCCAGATCGAAGGGCACGAGGTTGGTGAAGTCGATGGTGTTCTGGCCCTTGTCAAAGCCCGACATCAGCGAGGGTGACAGCATGTCGCCATCAAAGACGTAGAGGGTGTTGGGGTTGTTGGCGCGCTCAGCCTTGGCCACGGCATTGACGCGGGCAAAGCCGCCGCGCCCGTCCTTTTCGGCAAAGTTATAAACATCGCCGACGCCGAGCAGCGTCAACTTGACGGTTTCGGCCGAAAGCGGCGCGGAAAGGGCGCTGAGGGCAAGGAAGGAAGACATCAATTTACGGATCATCGCAGGGCTCCTGTCTTGGGATGACTGGGATTAGGGCACGAAATGCCAAAAAGCAGAGGGGCGCCGAAAGGGTTGGACGCCAAAAATGGGGTTGTACGCGAAGGGTCCGCTATGGGATCGCCGCTGTCAAAACTTTTCGGTCCATTACGTAACGGCAGAATGACGGCAGTTGACCCGCGCCGCACGGAAGGGCAGGAAGGCGCCATGCTGATTTACAAGATATTTCGCCGCCCCGAATGGGATGCCTTTCGAGCCGCCGGTGTGACCGACGGTGCGCCGGTTGATCTGGCAGACGGGTTCATCCACTTTTCGGCCGCACCGCAGCTTGCCGAGACGGCCGCGCGCTACTTTGCCGGGCAAAGTGACCTTGTGTTGGTCGCCTGTGAGGCGGACCGGCTGGGCGAGGCGCTGCGCTGGGAGCCGTCACGGGGGGGCGCGCTGTTTCCCCACCTTTACCGCGCCTTGCAAAGCGGCGATGTCGTTTGGGACAAGTCGCTGCCATTGGGGGCCAGCGGCCATATTTTTCCCGAAGGTGTATTCTGATCGTGCTGGAACGTGTTGGACTGTCGCTGCTGCACAAGATCGACCCCGAGCGGGCGCATGGGCTGTCGCTGACCGCGCTGCGGCTTGGGTTTGCGCCTTTGCCGGGGTTGGTGACCTCGCCTCGGTTGGCAACCATGGTGGCGGGGATGTCGATGACCAATCCGGTGGGATTGGCGGCGGGCTATGACAAGAACGCGACGGCGGTGGCCGCGCTGACCCGGGCGGGATTCGGTTTTGTCGAGGTGGGGGCCGCAACGCCGCGCCCGCAGCCGGGCAATCCGCAGCCACGGCTGTTCCGTCTGACCGCAGACCGGGCCGCGATCAACCGTTTCGGGTTCAACAATGACGGGGCCGAGGCGATCGCGGCGCGGCTGGCGGGGCGTCCGGCGGGGCCGGTGCCGGTGGGGCTGAACCTTGGGGCCAACAAAGACAGCGCCGACAGGGCTGCGGATTTCGCCAAGGTTTTGGCGGTTTGCGGGCCGCATGTCGATTTCGCGACGGTCAATGTCAGTTCCCCCAACACCGAAAAACTGCGCGATTTGCAGGGCAAGGCGGCGTTGGCGGGCCTGCTGGCCGGGGTGATGGAGGTGCGGGCGGGGCTGCTGCGTCCAATCCCGGTGTTCCTGAAGATCGCGCCGGATTTGACGGTGGACGAATTGGCCGAGATTGCCGAGGTGGCTTTGGCTTCGGGTCTGGCGGGAATCATTGCGACCAACACCACCTTGTCTCGGGAGGGGCTGAAAAGCCCGGCGCGGGACGAAAAGGGCGGGCTGTCGGGCGCGCCGTTGTTTGAACGCTCTACCCGGGTATTGGCGCAGTTGTCGCGGCTGACCGAGGGCAAGCTGCCGTTGATCGGGGTGGGCGGGATTTCGTCGGCGGAAGACGCCTATGAAAAGATCCGGGCCGGGGCGTCGGCGGTGCAGGTCTACACCGCGATGGTGTATCAGGGCATCTCGCTGATCGGGCGGATTGCGCGGGGGCTGGATGCGCTGCTGGAGCGGGACGGGCATGGCTCGGTCGCTGCGGCGGTGGGCACGGGGCGCGACCGCTGGCTTTAAGGGACGGCGGCGGGTGTTAAGCCCTCTTTCCCCGCGCGGTTAAGGGCGCTACATCGTCACTTATCCAAGGGGAGATCTGACATGGCCGATGATGGTTTGAACAGCTTCATGACCGGGCCGGATGAAGCCGGGCGGTTCGGCAAGTTTGGCGGGCGTTTTGTGTCTGAGACGCTGATGCCGCTGATCCTTGATCTGGAAGAGCGGTATGAGTTCGCCAAGACCGACCCGACCTTTTGGGCCGAGATGGACGATCTTTGGAAGCATTATGTGGGTCGCCCCTCGCCCCTGTATCACGCGGAGCGTCTGACCGCGCATCTGGGCGGTGCCAAGATATACATGAAGCGCGATGAGCTGAATCACACCGGCGCGCATAAGATCAACAACGTGTTGGGCCAGATCATTCTGGCGCGGCGTATGGGCAAAACCCGGATCATTGCGGAAACGGGCGCGGGCCAGCACGGGGTGGCGACCGCCACCGTTTGCGCCAAGTTCGGGCTGCAATGCGTGGTCTACATGGGCGCGCATGACGTGGAACGGCAAGCCCCCAACGTGTTCCGGATGCGGTTGCTGGGCGCCGAAGTGATCCCGGTGACATCGGGGCGCGGCACGTTGAAAGATGCGATGAACGATGCCTTGCGCGATTGGGTGACCAACGTGCGCGATACGTTTTATTGTATCGGTACGGTGGCAGGTCCGCATCCTTATCCGGCGATGGTGCGGGATTTCCAGTCGATCATCGGCAAGGAAGTCCGCTGGCAGTTGGCGGAGCAAGAGGGTGAGGGACGTCTGCCCGACACGCTGATCGCAGCGATCGGCGGGGGGTCGAATGCGATGGGGTTGTTCTACCCGTTCCTTGACGATCCGTCGGTGGGGATCATCGGCGTTGAGGCTGGCGGCAAGGGTGTGGATGACCGGATGCAGCATTGCGCCAGTCTGACCGGTGGGCGTCCGGGCGTGTTGCACGGCAACCGGACCTATCTTTTGCAAGACCCGGATGGGCAGATTCTGGAAGGATTCTCTATCTCGGCGGGCTTGGATTATCCCGGTATCGGGCCAGAGCATTCGTGGCTGCATGACATGGGTCGGGTGCAATATGTCTCGATTACGGATGCAGAGGCGCTGGAGGCGTTTCAACTGTCGTGCAAGCTGGAGGGAATCATCCCCGCGCTGGAGCCGTCGCACGCGCTGGCCCATGTGATGAAGATCGCCCCCGGACTGCCCAAAGACCATATAATCGTGATGAATATGTGCGGGCGCGGCGACAAGGATATCTTCACTGTGGCCAAGCACCTTGGCTTTGACATGAAGGTCTGACACCCCCTTTTCAGGCCTGAAAATGGCAAAAGGCCGCGCATTTCCTGCGCGGCCTTTTGATTTTATGGGCATAAACCTGAGTTTATGGGCCTCTACCCTGGGTGGGGCGGGGGGTCTTTTAAACCTCTGGTCAATTTCGGTCGTGTAAAAATTGGGTCTTTATGACAGGGCTCGCCGATTCCACGACGGAATGCGGCACGGATCGAAAGGAAGTTCCAATGAAGAGAACCTTTATCTACGCCGCCGCATTTGCGTTTGCCGCTTCGATGGCAATGGCAAGTGTGACCACCGACCAGATTGTCACGGACTTGCAGGCGCAAGGCTATACCTCGATTGAAGTGAAAGAAGGGCCGACCCAGATCAAGGTCGAGGCCATCAAGGACACGCAAAAGCTTGAGGTCGTCTACGACATCGCAACGGGCGATATCCTGAGCCAGGAAACCGGCACGGTCGAAGCGGGTGACGACATCCATACCGGGGTCAGCATTCAGGTCCGGGCCAATGATTTTGTGCGCGTAGGTGATGGCACCAGCGGCCATGGTCACGACGACATGGACGACGATGAAGGCGATGATCACGATTCGGCTGACGACGAAGACGATGATCACGACGAAGGCGATGACGGCGACGATCACGACAGCGGCGATGACCACGACAGTGGCGACGACGATGACGGCGACGACGACTGATATCGCGACATGATATTACCCGTTCCGGTCTTGCCGGAACGGGTCAGACCCACCATAACCTTACGAGAAACCTTGATCGAAAATGCCGATGAACCGCAGAACCATGCTGCTCGCGCTCAGCGTCGCGCTTTTGCCCAGCCAGCTTTTGGCCGGGTATGAAGACGATGTTGTCCGCCAACTGCGCACGCAAGGGTTTCGGGACATCGAAGTTTCCCGGACGTTGTTGGGGCGCAGCCGGATTGAGGCGCAAAATGACAACGGATCGCGTGAGATCATCCTGAACCCGCGCACCGGGGAAATTCTGCGTGACCTTTTCACACCCAACGATGCTGTCGACGCAGCCCTGATACTGGAAGATCGCGGCGATGGCCGGAGTGGGCATGGCGGCGGTGACGATCACGGCGGAGATGACCACGGCGACGACGATCATGGTGGGGACGATGACGACGAGGATGACGATGACTGAGCCGGCTCTTTGGCATCGGAGGCGGGTGTGAGCCGAGTCTGGGTACTGGTCTCAATCTTGGTTGTCCAAGCGGTTTGCGGTTTCTTTTTCATATCAGATATTTTCTCATCGCTTTTCGGGATTTGGTCCGCGCCCTTGAGTTGGGAGATGCGCGAGCTGATGGAGATGGGGGCGGCGTTCGGCCTTTTGCTTGGCCTGATTCTGGGGGCCTATGCGCTGTGGCGCGTGCACAAGGAGCGCAACGTCGCGCAAGAGCGGTTGCGCCGCGCCTCGGGGGCCTTTGCGGATCTGCTGGAGGAACGCTTTACGGAATGGGTGTTGACCCCGGCAGAGCGCGACGTGGCCCTGTTCGCGATCAAGGGCCTGTCGACGGCGGATATCGCTGGCCTGCGCGAAACATCCGAGGGCACGGTAAAAGCCCAGACCAACGCCATTTATCGCAAGGCGGGGGTCACAGGTCGTTCACAGCTGTTGTCGGTGTTTATCGAGGACCTGATGCGCGATGATCTGGTCATGCGCACGCGCGGGCCTCAGCCCAATGGCCCGGCCGATCAGACGTCGTAAAGCCGCAAGACCTCTAGCGGAACCACCGACAGCGTGCGCTGGTGGGTCGCGCGAAGTCGCAGGTTGGGGGCGGCCCCTTCGTCATGGGCTTGCAGAAAACGGTCGGCGCAAAGGCACCATTGATCCCCCGGTTTCAGCCCCGCAAAGCCGTATTCCGGGCGAGGGGTGCTCAGGTCATTGCCGAGGTATTTGGAAAAGGCCAGAAACTCGGCCGTCATGATCGCGCAGACGGTGTGAAGCCCCTGATCCATCGGGCCGGTATCGCAGCCGCCATTACGGAAAAACCCGGTCACCGGATTTAGAGAGCAGGGCAGCAGCGGCTCGCCCAGCACATTGACTGATGGTTCTTTCATTGCGCCTCCGGGTGCTGCTTGGCGGGACAGTAGCGCATCGGGCGGCGCTGTCGAGGCTTAGCGCGGCCACGCGGTAGAGGCCAGGGGCGGCAGAAGGTTTCCCGTGACCAGCCGCGTCAATCCGTGCCGCACGCCGGGAAGGCGAGAGACGGGCGCAAGCAAATGGTCGCGCAAGATCGGCAGCAGGCGGCTTTGGGATTGGTACATCGGGGTGAAGCCCGCGCTGAGCGCTTGATAGGTCCAGACATGCCAGCGCCGCATGCGCGCGTAATGGGGCAGGGCCTCTGCCAAGGGGCGGTCAAGGGCAAGGGCCAATGCCATCGCATCCAGCAGCGCCATGTTCGCCCCTTGGCCAAGCTGGGGGCTGGCGCGGTGGGCGGCATCGCCGAGATAGGCAAGCGCGGGCGCGTAGGGCCTGTTCAAGGTGCCGTGGTTGTAGCGGGCCGGGGTCATCGCGTCGCGGTCTGGCAGAGCGGCGAGAAACGGGGCCATCTGCGGCCAGAACCGTGACGCCGTGGCGCGCCAGTTGTCAAAGTTGACGCTGTGCCAAAGATCCAGCGCGGGCCGGGGCAGGGACCAGAAGACCGCCGCGCGCGGGGTAGGATCGCCGGGAAGGTGGCCGATGGGCAGAATGCCTGCCATCCGGTGCGCGCCTTCATACCGCTGGACCAGTTGGTCGCGTGGCAAATCACCCGCATCCGGCCAAGGCACGCTGCCCCAGATCGCGCCAAAGGGCAGCGCACGCGCCCGGATCGGTGACAGGGTAGAGCCCGCGCCAGACGCATCCACGACCAGATCAAAAGGCCCAAGCCGCTCTGCGCCGTCGCGCAGCAGCCAGCGTTTGGCAGCGTCTTGCGGGCTGGCGGTCACGCTGGCCCCGGTGCAAAGCTGAACGCCCGCGGCCACCACCCGATCCCACAAGACCGCAAACAACGCGGCCCGGTGCAGGGCGAGGCCGGGTGCCTGGGCCGGGTAGGACACGTCCAGCACCACCCGCGCGCCCGCGTGGCCCAGCATCCGCCCGATGGGGGCTGCAAGGGCGCGGCAGGCGTCACCGGCCCCGAGCGCATCAAGCACGGCCAGCCCCACCGGCTGCACCACAAGGCCCGAGCCCACGGGGCGCGGGGTGGCAAAACGTTCAGCCAGTGTCACCCGGTGGCCAGCCTGTGCCAGCAGAGCCGCTGCAGCCAAGCCGCCAATTCCCGCGCCGACGATGCCAATATCCAAGTGTTTCATGGCGCTATCTGGCATTGCGGCGGGGCGTTGAGCAATGGGTAAGCCTGCCGAGAGGGGGGGAAATCCGCACTGGCTGCAAACGGGTTGCGGCGTTAGGCTGCACGGATTGCAAGCGGGAAATGTTGGCGGGGAGATTGCGATGGACGGCCTTTTGGTGCTGCTCTTTTTGGTGGCTGCGGCGATCCCGCTTTCGATCATTATTCTGTTCATCGGCCATTTCCGGTTGCGGCGGCGTATGACCGAGTTGGAGGGGGCGTTGCGTCGGGCCGAGGCGCTTGGCATCCCCGCGCGGGCTGCGCCTGACAAGGAGGCTGGGGGCGATCCTGTCGCGATGCCGGCCTCTGTGGCTGTTGCCCCGGAAGAGGCTGGTGCGGCTGAAGATCTGGCGACGGCGGCAATGACCAGCGCCGAGTCGGCAGAGGCCGCGCTGGACGACCTGACCGCCACAGAGCCTGTCGGGATGGTTGACCCGTGGTCGGGCAAGCGCGTGGCCGCAGCCCCGGTCGAGCGCGCGCCCGACAAGGGGCAGGATCAGCCGCTGGTGATGCGGGCGGATAGGTTCAATGACCTTGCCGCTTGGCTGTCCAAGAACTGGGTCTACGCCATCTCGGCCTTGTCGCTGGCCTTGGCCGGGGTGTTCTTTGTGCAATACGGGATGGAGAACGGCTTGCTGCCGCCCGGGGCGCGGGTGTTGGCGGGGATCGCCTTTGGCGTCGCGCTGATCGTGGTGGGGGAGGTGGTTCGGCGTCGGCATGGCGATGGGGAAGAGTCCAGCACCGCCTATCTGCCGTCGGTTTTCTCGGGCGCGGGTCTGGTTTCGGTGTTTGCCGCCATTGTCGCTGCCCGTCAGCTTTATGGGCTGATCGGCCCGCAGACGGCGTTTGCGGGGCTGGTGCTGACGGCGGGTGTGGCCGTGGTTTTGGGATGGTTTCATGGGCCGCTGTTGGTGGCCGTGGGCTTGGTGGGGGCCGCGTCGGCACCGTTCATTGTGGACGGGGGCGGGGTCGCAGAGCCTTGGCTTTACGGCTATTTCGGGTTGATCGCGGCGACGGGGCTTGCGGTTGATGCGGTGCGCCGCTGGGCTTGGGTTTCCGCGCTGGCGTTGGTCTTGGGGTATTTCGGCGGCTGGTTAGTGTTGATGGGCGGTGCCGGGACGGCGGGGGCCTTGGTGCTGGCGCTTGGGCTAACCGTGTTGGCGATTGTCGTGCCCGCGCGGCAATTGGTGCCCCAGCATCCTGCGCCCTGCGTGGTGCAGGCGTTAAGGGTGAACGGCGTTGGCGGTTGGCCGGAGTTCCCGGTGCGGGTAGCGGCCGGGGCGGTGGTTGCCACGGTGGTTTGCTTGACGCTTGCGCAGGGCACGGCCGCCGAGGCCTTGCTGGCCTTTGCCGGGTTGGCGTTTCTTGCGGTGGCCTTGCTGATCTGGGCGGAGCGCGCCGAGGGGCTGGCCGATCTGGCCGTCTTTCCAGCGGCGGGGTTTGTGCTACGCCTGTTCCTTGAGGCCACGTCTTATGCGCCGCTTTCGCAAGAGTTCTTTGCGCGTGCGGTGGCCAGTCGTCCGCCGGAATCCGCGCCGTCCTGGGTGGCGAGCGGGTTGCTGGCGATGGCGGTGGTGATCAGCCTTGCTGCGGCCTATCGCGCGCTAAAGCCGGGGCCGTTGGGGATTGCGTATGGCTTGGGCGCGGTGCTGACCGCGCCGGTCGCTGCAGCCACGCTGGAGTTGTTCTGGGTGCCCGGCCTTGTCTTGGGCAACTACGTTTGGGCGCTGCATCTGCTGGCCTTGGCGGGATTGATGACCGCCCTTGCATTGCGCTTTGCCGCGATGGATGGCGAGGATCGTCGCCGGGTCGCGCATGCCACTTTGTCGACGCTGTCGCTGATCGCGCTGGCTTTGTTCCTTGTGACCACAAAGACGGCGCTCACCTTGGCTTTGGGGGTGTTGCTGGTGGTCGCGGCGGCTTTGGACCGGCGGTTCCGCCTGCCAGAGATGGGTCTGTTCCTGCAGATCGGTGCGGCCGTTCTGGGGTATCGGTTGCTGGTTGATCCTGGCTTGGGATTCGCGCTTGAGGCGCCCTTGGGGCAGGTTTTGCTGGCCTTTGGTGGGGTGATCGCGGCGGTGCTGGCAGCACTTTGGCTGATACAGCCGCTAGAGCGGCCGATGGCAAAGGGGGTGCTGGAATCGGCGGCGGCGGGGTTTGGGGCGATCCTTGCCAATGTGCTGATCACGCGTTGGCTGTTACCTGTTGGCGGCGCCCCGGATTTGGACCGGATCGACAGCCATTGGGGGGTGACGCTGAACGCGCTGCCGTGGCTGGTGCTGATGTTGATGCAGATCTACCGGGCGCGGCTTGGTGGCCCGTTGAAGCGGTTGCGGCAGGGGATTGCGCTGCTGGCCGGGGTGTTCGCGTTTGGTGGTCTGGCCGTAGCGGCGGTGCCGATGAACCCGCTGTTCAGCTGGGGCCCCGAGCAGACATCAGGCTTGGTGCGGGGGCCGCTGGTTTTTGACACGCTTGCCTTGGCCTATCTGGTGCCGGGGTTGATCCTGTTGGCGGCAGCCCTGCGATTGCCGGGGATGCCACGGCGGCTTGGCTGGGCCTTTGCCGCAGTTGGCGCTGGTTTGGCGGCGCTTTATGCCGGGCTGGAGATCCGGCGGTATTGGCAGGGCGATTGGCTGGGTGTGCCGGGGGTGAAGCAGGAGGAGCTTTATTCCTATACGCTGGCCTTGATGCTGTTGGGTGCGGTGCTGCTGTATCAGGCGATTGCCAAGCGGTCGGACACCCTGCGTCGGGTGGCAATGGCGGTTATTGCGGTGACGGTCGCCAAGGTGTTTCTGGTCGATGCCTCGGGGTTGACCGGATTGACGCGGGTGTTGTCGTTTGCGGGGCTTGGCCTGTCTTTGGCGGGTCTGGCGTGGTTGAACCGTTGGGCGGGGCAGGCGGCCAAGGACGCGGATTAAGTCAGCGGAGGGATGGGGGGCCAGCGGCGGGTTCAAGGCCAAGCCGCAGGCCCCGCCCGATCCGGTGCGCCAGTTCTGACCACGCGGCGGCAAGGGGGGCGGGGAGTTCACGGCGCAAAACGCTGTCAAAGAGCCCAAGCCACACGTCAAACATCGCGGCCTTCACGTCACCTGCCGCCCGGTGCACCTGCATCGGGTTGCCGTCATAGCTGCGTTCCATCAAAATCGCGTTGCGCCAGAAGCGGGCGATTTTCGCCTCATGCTCGGGCCAGTTTGTGACGTGGGCGGCAAAAACCGGGCCAAGGCCGGGGTGCTGACGAATGGCCTCGTAAAAGCTGGCAACCACAGAGTTGATCTGGGCGGGGGTCACCGGAAAGCGGGGGGGAAGGGCGCTGGACATGGGGTAAGCTTGTTCGCAAAGCGCCCAAGGCTCAAGCCGTCATCCTGACGCACCCCTTTACCGCCTGCATGTCCTTTCCTATAAGGCGCACATGCGCCGTATTCTGATGCCCATTCATCGAATTATCGGCCCGGCGTCCTGAAGAGGCGCCGGGATACTGGCGCTTTGCGCCTGCTGCCAGACTGCCCCTGACCTTTTCGCCAAGGACCGCATCCGATGTGCGCCGACACGCCTGACCAGACTGCCGCCGATTACCGCAACAGCGTCTTCCTGCCGGAGACGGAATTTCCCATGCGCGCGGGATTGCCGCAGCGCGAGCCTGATTGGCTGGCGCGTTGGGAAAAGATGGGCGTCTACGACCGTCTGCGCCAAAAGAAGGGCCGCACGCCGTTCACGCTGCATGACGGCCCCCCCTATGCCAACGGGCATTTGCACATCGGTCACGCGCTGAACAAGATCCTCAAGGATATGGTCGTGCGTTCGCAACAGATGATGGGGCGGGATGCGCGCTATGTGCCGGGCTGGGATTGCCACGGCCTGCCGATCGAGTGGAAGATCGAAGAGCAATACCGGGCCAAGGGGCTGAACAAAGACGACGTGGATGTCGTTGATTTCCGTCAGGAATGCCGCCGCTTTGCCGAGGGCTGGATCGACGTGCAGCGCGAAGAGTTCAAGCGTCTTGGCGTGGCTGGCAACTGGGCCGACCCCTACCTGACGATGAACTACCACGCCGAGGCCGTGATCGCGGATGAGTTCATGAAGTTCCTGATGAACGGCTCGCTTTATCAAGGCTCCAAGCCGGTCATGTGGTCGCCGGTTGAGAAAACCGCGCTGGCCGAGGCAGAGGTCGAATATCACGACCACACCAGCCACACGATCTGGGCGCGCTTTCCGATGGTGTCGTTCAGCCCGGATATCAACGATCTGCAGGCCGAAGCCCCCGAACCGGGTGCGGCGTTTGAGCGTTTGGGCGATGCCTACCGTGGCGTGTCGGTGGTCATCTGGACCACGACGCCTTGGACAATCCCGCAGAACCGGGCCGTCTGCTTTAACCCCGAGATCGACTACGCGATATACGAAGTCGTCGAGGCTGCCGAAGATTTGCGCGCCTCGGTCGGTGAAAAGTTGCTGCTGGCCGATGCCTTGGCCGAGCAAGTCTTCAAATCCGCCCGCGTGCCCAATGCAAAACGGCTGCGCAAAGTGCCGGCGCATTTGCTGGCAACGATGGAGTTGGCCCACCCGTTCCGCGGCCTTGCCGAAAACGGCGAGTGGGATTTTGTGGTGCCGATGCTGCCGGGCGACCACGTGACGGCAGAGGCGGGCACCGGATTTGTGCACACCGCGCCAAGCCATGGCGACGACGACTATCAGGTGGGTCTGAAGCACGGCTTGCCGATGACCTATAACGTTGAGCCGGATGGGTCCTATCGCAAGGATCTGCCGCTGTTCGGCGGGCAGGTCATCATCCAACCCGATGGCAAAGAGGGCCCCGCCAACGTTGAGATCATCAAGGCGCTGGCCCATGCCGACCGCCTGCTGGCCAAGGGCAAGGTCAAGCACAGCTATCCGCATTCGTGGCGGTCAAAAGCGCCGCTGATCTACCGCAATACGGCGCAATGGTTTGTCGCCATCGACAAGCCGCTGGACGACGGGCTGAGCACTTACGGCGACACCATCCGTAAGCGCGCGCTGAATTCCATCAACCAGTTGGTGACATGGACCCCAGCGACCGGGCGCAACCGGCTGCATTCGATGATTGAGGCGCGCCCGGATTGGGTGCTGTCTCGGCAACGGGCTTGGGGTGTGCCGCTGACCTGTTTCACCAAGCGCGGGGCCAAGCCGACCGACGAAAACTTTCTGCTGCGCAACGCCGATGTTAACGCCCGCATCACCGCCGCCTTTGAGGAAGAGGGCGCGGATGTCTGGTATGTGCCGGGGTTCAAGGAAAGAATCCTGCAAGGGATCGTCGATCCGTCGGAATATGAGCAGATCTTTGATGTGCTGGATGTGTGGTTCGACAGCGGGTCCACCCATGCGTTCGTGTTGCGCGACCGGGCGGATGGGTCTGCCGACGGGCTGGCCGATCTTTATCTTGAGGGCACCGACCAGCATCGCGGCTGGTTCCATTCCTCGATGTTGCAAGCCTGCGGCACCAAGGGGCGGGCGCCGTATCGCGGGGTGTTAACCCACGGGTTCACGCTGGACGAAAAGGGCATGAAGATGTCCAAGTCGATCGGCAATACCGTGGCGCCGCAGCAGGTTATCGACGAATACGGCGCGGATATCCTGCGGTTGTGGGTGGCGCAGTCGGATTACACCATCGATTTGCGGATCGGCAAAGAGATCCTCAAGGGCGTGGCCGACAGCTATCGCCGCCTGCGCAACACCTTGCGGTTCATGCTGGGTAACCTTGCCGGTTTCACCGAAGCCGAGCGGGTGGACGTGGCTGACATGCCAGAGTTGGAGCGGTGGGTTCTGCACCGGTTGGCGGAACTCGACGCCGAGGTGAAGGCGGGCTATGGGCGCTATGACTTCCAGGGCGTGTTCCAGAAGTTGTTCACCTTTGCCACGACAGACCTGTCGGCGGTGTATTTCGACATCCGCAAGGATGCCTTGTATTGCGACGCCGCCGATAGCTTGCGCCGCCGTTCGGCGCGCACGGTGCTGGATCTGTTGTTCCACCGCCTGACGACGTGGTTGGCCCCGGTCCTGGTGTTCACGATGGAAGAGGTCTGGTTGTGCCGCTATCCAGGCGAGGAGTCCTCGGTGCATCTGGTCGATATGCCTGAGACGCCGACCGACTGGCTGAACCCGGCGCTGGCTGCCAAGTGGGAGGGCATCCGGACCGCGCGGCGCGTGGTGACCGGGGCTTTGGAGGTGCAGCGCACGGCCAAGGTGATTGGTGCCTCGCTTGAGGCGGCGCCGGTGGTGCACGTGGCCGACACGGCGATCCTGGCGGCGCTCAAATCGGTGAATTTTGCCGATCTGTGCATCACGTCGTCGATCCAGTTGACGGCTGATCCTGAACCGGCAGAGGCGTTCCGTTTGCCGGATGTGCCCGGCATCGGGGTGGTCTTTGAGCGGGCCGATGGCGAGAAATGTCAGCGGTGCTGGCAGATCCTGCCGGATGTCGGCAGCCATAAGCATCCGCACACCTGCGCGCGCTGCAATGCGGTGCTAGGCTAAAATAGGGGTGGAAAGCGGGGGCTTGGGGTCGTGTAGGATGGTGGGATTGGCCCTGTTGCGAATCAAACCATTGGAACCGTGATGAACCGTTTTCTGCCTTTGTTGCTTGCCTGTGCCGCTCCGGCATTCGCTGACGATCTGGACACCCGCGCGACGGCGATCTTTTCTGCGGCCTTTGCAGAGCCTTGCGTGGGGGCCTTTCTGGAGGACGGCAATCTGATCGACCCGCCCACGCGGTTCGAGATGGTTTCGGCCAGCAGTTATGGCGAGCCCGAGCCGATGACCTTCTGGCAGTTTCGCTGCAACATCGGGGCATACAATGTGCAGTCGGTCATCCTTGCCAACAATGACTACTACGGCATTCACGCGGTTTCTTTGTCCCTGCCTGACATGAAGATCACCTACAAAGACCCCGACAATGAAGAAAGCGCTGTTGAGGAGGTCAAGGTTGTCGGTTGGTCCGCTTCGACTTTCGTGACCAATGCCGAGTTCGATGTGGAAAAGGCGCAGGTGACGGCGACCTCTTATTGGCGCGGCATTGGTGATGCGTCGCACAGTGCGGTCTGGTCGCTGGTTGACGGCGAGTTCCGGCTGGTGCGTTTCGATGTGGACCCAAGTTATGACGGCGTGGTCAACCAGCAACCCGTTGCCAATTTCCAGTGACGGCGGCGGCCAGTCTTCAGACCCCGCTTGGCCCGGTGACGCTGGAGGCGCAGGGCGAGGTGCTGACCGCGCTGCATTGGCGGGGAGGAAGTGTTGACCGCTCGCCCCTGCTGGATGAGGCGCTGCGCCAGCTTGCCGCCTATTTCGAGGGCAGGCTGACGCGGTTTGAGCTGCCGATGGACTGGGGGCAAGGGCTTCGGGCCGGGGTGCACAAGGCGATGGCCGCGATCCCGTATGGTGAGACGCGGCGCTATGGCGATCTGGCCAAGGAACTCGGCGCGCCGGCGCAGGTGATCGGGCAGGCCTGCGGTGCCAATCCCTTGCCAATTCTGATCCCTTGTCATCGGATTGTCGGGGCCAAGGGCTTGGGCGGATTTTCCGCCAAGGGCGGGGTTGAGACCAAGGTTTTTCTGCTGCGGCTGGAAGGGGCGGCGTCTCTGCTTATCTGAGGGCCTTGCCTGTGGCCGCGTCGCTCTGTAACGGTTTGAGGGCAGCAGAAAAGGCCTTTTCCCTTGAGTATAGGTGTCATGCTTGCCGTGCTTGGCGCGGCCTTCCTTCACGCGCTTTGGAACGCCCTGATCAAGGTCGGCACTTCGCGTCTGGGGGCGATGGTGATCTTGTCGATTGGCGAGGTGCCGATTGGTCTGGCCGTCGCGGCCTTTTGCCCCTTTCCCAGGGCCGAGGTCTGGCCATGGGTGTTTGCGGCGGGTGTCACCCACTTCTTTTACAAGTTCTTCCTGACCTATGCCTATGAGCGCGGTGACTTGTCGCGGGTTTACCCGATTGCGCGCGGATCGGCCCCGCTGATCGTGGGTCTGGTGTCGGGCTTTGTGTTGGCCGATGTGATCACGCCGACCGAATATGCGGGCATCGCCATTCTGGGAACCGGGATACTGATGATGGCGCGCGGGATTTTCGCCAAGGGCGAGAACCGCAAGATGCTGCCCTTCGCGCTTGGTTCGGCCTGCGCGACTGCGACCTATACGATGATCGACGGGATGGGCGCGCGGGTGTCGGGGGATGCGATTGGCTATGTGGCGTGGGTGTTTGTGGCCGATGGCCTGATCTTTACGACGCTGACGCTGATGATCCGCGGCATGGATGTTTTGCCGCGAGATCGGAAGGCGTGGGGCTTGGGGCTGGTTGCGGCAGCGGCGTCCTATGGGGCTTATGGTGTATCGGTCTGGGCCATGACCATTGCGCCGATTGCGGTGGTGGCCGCGCTGCGCGAGACCTCAATCCTGTTCGCGGTATTGATCGGCTGGTTGGCCTTTGGCGAGCGGATGACCCGCGAAAAGGCCTTTGCCGCGGTGATTATCGTCTCAGGCGTGATGCTGACCCGGCTTTAATCGATCCGGGCGCGCCGCTCGGGCACGATCTGTTGGGCGATCCCGGCGAAGATCAGGTAGAGCGACGTCAGCATCAGACCCCAATGGGCCAGCGATCCCTCGCGGAAGTCGGCGGCTGCGGCCCAGCCCGCAAAGACCACCCAAGCCAGCGACACCGGAAGCGAGACCCAATGCCAGCGTTTGGTGCGGGTTGGGTGGATGAACTTCAGGTTCAGGAACATCGCGATGCTCAG
The DNA here is from genome assembly GCA_963815355.1 of uncultured Alphaproteobacteria bacterium. Lineage (GTDB taxonomy): Bacteria > Pseudomonadota > Alphaproteobacteria > Rhodobacterales > Rhodobacteraceae > JAPUEK01. Next base: position 164,787 of record CAWFGJ010000012.1, on the reverse strand, counting down.
GGCGATCACCACGATCAAGGCAACCCACGGCGGCGGTGCAAGGGCAAAGAGCACCAGCACGACCATGTTCCAGCAGGCGGGAAAGCCGGAAAAGCTTTTGTCCTTGGTCTTCATCCGGGTGTCAGAGAAATACACGACCGATCCGTAAAGGATGACGATCATCGCCAGCCAGCCGGGCCACCCCCCCAGCAACCCCGATTGGAACAGGGCATAGGCAGGGATGAACACATAGGTCAGGTAATCAACAATCAGGTCCATCAACACGCCGTCATAAGTCGGCCAGTTATTGGGGGTGTCGTAGCGCCGCGCCAGTGGGCCATCAATGCCATCCACGATCAGCGCCACGACGAGCCAGAGGAACATCAGGCTCCATTCCTCTTGCACCGCCGCCAGCATGGCAAACATCGACAAGACCGCGCCAGTGGCGGTCAGCAAGTGGACGGAGAGGGCTTTGAAACGAATATGCATCTTAAATAAATCGCTCAGAAAGGGTCATAAGGCAATGTCCAGTCCGCACATCAGGCGCGGGGATGGGCTTTTTCGTAGACTTCCATCAGGCGGGCGGTGTCCACGGCGGTATAGGCTTGGGTGGTGGACAGCGACGCATGGCCCAGCAGTTCCTGAATGGCGCGCAGATCGCCGCCGGCTGAAAGCAGGTGTGTCGCAAAGCTGTGGCGCAGGGCGTGCGGCGTGGCTGTCGCGGGCAGGCCCATCTGCGCGCGGGTTTTTTCCATCACAAGCTGGACGAGCCGGGGGTTCAGCGCCCCGCCCCTTGCGCCGCGAAAAAGCGGCTGGGTCCGGGAAAGGTCCATCGGGCAAAGGGCGACGTAGCGGGCTACGGCCTGTTGGGCGGCGGGAAGGGTGGGCACGATGCGTTCTTTGCCCCCTTTACCGACAATCCGCAGCACCGGCGGCAGCGGGCTGGCGGCACCGGTCAGCCCGAGGGCTTCGGAGATCCGCAGGCCGCAACCGTAGAGCAGGGTCACGATGGCCATATCGCGCGCGCCGATCCAGTCTTCGACCGCTTGCTCGCCGACTTGGGCGATCAGCGTACGGGCCGCGTCTTCGGTCAGCGGTCGGGGCAGTTTGCGGCGGTATTTCGGCCCACGGGCAGAGAGAACCGTCGTGGCATCGCCGCCTGCCCGTTCGGCAAGCCAGCCGATGAAGTTCTTGACCGACGACAGGGCGCGGGCAAGTGAGCGGGCGGACAGGCCGCGCGCCCGCTCAGCCGCCATCCACGCGCGCAGGTCGGTCTGGGGAAGGTTGACCAGAGCGGCCAACCCGTCAGAGGTGCCGCGATGCATGGCCAGAAAGCCCAAGAAACCGGTCACGTCGCGGGCATAGGCCGACAGGGTATTGGCCGCGGCTGCATCCAGCGCGCGCAAATGGTCCAGCCATGAGGACAGGGCGTCACGTTGGGCGGCAGAAATCGCCGCGGTGTTCATGACAACCAGCGCCGCATGGTCCGTTCAAAGACCCCGGCGAAGAAGGCGAGCAGGTCAGTGCCGTGGGTGGGTTTGAACTGATGCGGGTCTTCGGCCCCCAGCACCAGCATGCCGGGCAGCCGTCCGCGCCCGAAATCCAGCTTCATCAGCGCCTCGGACCGGACCCATCCGGCCCGCTCGCCATAAAGCGCGCCATTGTCGGGAAGAACCTGCCGCAGCACCACGGGGCGCAGGGGCACATTGCGGCCGCCCAAGATATACTCGGCCACAAAGCCCGGCTCGGCCACATACAGCACGTCGCCCAGTTTGCGCAGCGAGGGGTCTTCAGAATCCTGCACCGATTCCAACACCAGACGCGCGCAATCGACGCGCAGGGTTTGGGCCACATCCGAGGCGAGGGTTTTCAGAAAGTCTTCAAAGCTGAGCGGGTCCAGCAGTTGCAGGATGGCGCGGTGGATCTGATTGGTGCCGGCAAGGTTTTCGTAAGCCGCGGCAATGACGGTGCGGTGGGTGTCTTCCAGACGGTCCAGCCGCCCCTCCAGCCGTTCCATCGCGATGCCCCGCAGGTCGACGATGTTGGACCCCATCAACCGTTCATTCGCGCCGATAAGGGCATTCATGACGTCGCGGTCCTCAAGGATCACGTCGGGTTCCGCCAGAATGCGGTCGCGCAAATCCTGATCAATCATCGGTGGATGCCTCGCTCCGCCCGAAAGGGGGCGGTGTTATTATACGTTTTGCAAGATTCTATCACGGTTTCGTGCCGCCGCTCTAGTAGCTTTGTTCATATTGCGATGTGTGGGAATGGTGACGGCGTCTTGCCCCGGCGCGGATGAGGGCAAGAAACCGCAGGTGATCTGCGGAGGCGGGTTGCGATGCGCGGGGGCGGGGGTTACCCAAGGGGCTTGCAAAGCGAAGGGCGGGGCATTGGTCGAGCGGGTCTATGAGGCGGGCGAGCTGGTCGGGGTTCTGACGACAGAGCCTTTGGGCCGGGTGCTTGACTACAAGGCACCGGAAGGCGGCTGCGGAGACGGGGACTTCGTTGAGGTGCCGCTGGGTCCGCGCCGGGTTTTGGGCGTGGTCTGGGGCAAGGGCGAGGGCAAGTTTGACCCTGCCCGCATTCGCCCGGTTGGCCGGGTGCTGGACGCAGCGCCCATGCGGGCCGAGTTGCGGGCGTTTCTGGCCCGCGCGGCGGATTACACGATGACGCCTTTGCCAGCGATGCTGCGCCTTGCGACGCGCGCGCCGGGGCTGGCCGATCCGCCGTCGGTCCGGCGGGTTTACCGCCTTGGCGGGACCGTTCCCAACCAGCTGACCGAAGCGCGGTTCAAGGTGGTCGAGGCGCTGCGCCGTTTCGGCGGCGCGCCAGTCACCTTGGGCGAGTTGGCGGATGAGGCCGGGTGCAGCACCTCTGTGGTCAAGGGCTTGGTCAAGCTGGGCGTGGTTGAGGAAACCGAGGCCCCGCGCGATCTGCCCTATCCGCCGCTGAACCCGGCGGGCACGGCCCGGCTGGTCGGGGATCAGGTGGCGGCGGGCGATGGGTTGGTGGCCTTGGTGGCGCAGGGCACCTATTCGGCGACCCTGCTCAAGGGTGTTACGGGTTCTGGCAAGACCGAGGTTTATCTTGAGGCTGTGGCAGAATGCCTGCGGCAGGGGCGGCAGGCCTTGGTGTTGCTGCCCGAAATCGCGTTGACCGCGGATTTCCTGGCGCGGGTGGAGGCGCGGTTTGGCGCGCGCCCGGCGGAATGGCATTCGGGCGTCACCACGACTGAGCGCCGCCGCCTTTGGCACATGGCGGCGCAGGGCAATGCGCAGTTTGTGGTGGGCGCGCGGTCTGCGTTGTTTCTGCCGTTCCGCGAGTTGGGGCTGATCGTCGTCGATGAAGAGCACGACACCTCTTACAAGCAGGAAGAGGGGGTTTTGTACAACGCCCGCGACATGGCGGTGCTGCGTGCGGCGATTGTCGGTTGCCCGATCGTGTTGGCCTCGGCCACGCCCTGTCTGGAGACATGGGCCAATGTCGAGGCGGGCAAATACGGGCGATTGGATCTGGGCGCACGCTATGGCGTGGCCGAGATGCCGCAGATGAAGCCCATCGACATGCGAGGCGAAACGCTGGCCTCGGACCGCTGGATTTCGGCCAAGCTGGCGGCAGAGGTGACAGCGCGGATCGGCAAGGGTGAGCAGTCTTTGCTGTTTCTGAACCGTCGGGGCTATGCGCCGATCACGCTGTGCCGGGCCTGTGGCCAGCAGGTCGGGTGCGACCATTGCGACGCGCGGATGGTGGAGCATCGGTTCCTTAAGCGGTTGGTGTGCCACCAATGCGGCGCGACCAAGCCGGTGCCCGTCGCTTGCCCGTCTTGCGCGGTAGAGGGGCGGATGGCGGCGGTCGGGCCGGGGGTAGAGCGTTTGGCCGAAGAGGTGACGGCGCGTTTCCCGCAGGCCCGCCTGGCGGTGCTGTCGTCGGATCTGTTCGGCTCGGCGCGGGCGCTGAAAGAAGCGATTGTGGGGATTGCCGAAGGGGCCGCAGACATCATCATCGGCACGCAAATCGTGGCGAAGGGGCATAATTTTCCCTTGCTGACCTTGGTGGGGGTGATTGATGCCGACCTTGGTTTGCAAGGCTCTGACCTGCGCGCGGCTGAGCGGACGTTTCAGTTGATGCGGCAAGTGGCGGGCCGGGCCGGTCGGGCGGAGCGACCGGGCGAGGCGTTGTTGCAAACCCACCAGCCCGAGCATCCGGTGATTCGCGCGATCCTTGGAGGCGATGAAGAGGGCTTTTGGCGGGCCGAGGCGGCGGAGCGGCGGGCTGCGGGTGTGCCGCCTTATGGGCGGATGGCGGGGATTATCCTGTCCTCTACCGATGTCGCGCAGGTGTTTGATTTCGGCGCAGAGTTGGCGCGGCGTGACGGGCCGCTGCGCAAGATCGGCGCGCAGGTCTTTGGCCCCGCGCCGGCCCCGATTGCGCGCGTGCGCGGGCGGCACCGGGTAAGACTGCTGGTGAAGGCAGACAAGACCGCCCCCTTGCAGGCCGCCCTTGCGGAATGGCTTGGTCAGTTGAAGCCCCCAACCAATCTGCGGCTGGCCGTCGATATTGACCCGCAAAGTTTTTACTAGGCCGCGCCCGGCTCTGTTGCAGGATTTCACATCGCCGTTGCTTGCGTTGTGCGGGGTGGCGAGAGCGCCGCCCAGCCCCTATATTCCGGGAAACAGAATGGAGGCTGACATGTTTTTCGCCGAACGTCGCAAAATGGAGATGGTTGACCCTGAGCACGCGCTTCCGGGCCGGGCCGAGCCGCTGGACACCGCAGAGACCCATTTCCTGTCGGGGCTGCCGCTGAAATCCGCGGTGCCTGAGGGCATGGAAGAGGCCATGTTCGGCATGGGCTGTTTCTGGGGCGTGGAGCGCAAGTTCTGGTCGGTGCCGGGTGTCTGGCTGACGATGGTGGGCTATGCCGGGGGCTTTACGCCGAACCCGACCTACAAGGAAACCTGCACCCAGTTGACCGGGCATAACGAAGTGGTGCGGATCATCTATGACCCTGCAGTGATCAGCTATGCCGCGCTGTTGCAGCTGTTTTGGGAAAACCATGATCCGACACAGGGCATGCGGCAGGGCAACGACCTTGGCTCTACCTACCGGTCGGGGATCTATACCTTTTCGTCCGAGCAGACCGAAGCGGCGCAGGCGACCAAGCGCGACTATGCCGAACGGTTGAAGGCGGCAGGTTTTGGCGCTGTCACCACCGAGATCCTTCCCGCCCCGGTGTTCTACTTTGCCGAGGATTATCACCAGCAATATCTGGCGAAAAACCCCGAAGGCTATTGCGGCATCGGCGGCACGGGAGTGACTTGCCCTATTGGCCTGAAAGTCGCGGGCTGACGCCCAGACGCGGCGGTAAGCGGGCCGGGGGGCTTGCTTGCCGGGCGGGCTTGACTTAGGGCAGGGCAAACCTGTCCTTCGCCCCGCTAACCGGAGCCCGCCATGCCCACTTACACCGCGCTGACCACCATCGACGGAGAAGACGCCGCGCTGGCGCTTGCCGATGCTTTGGAAAAGATGGAACCGGAGCCGACCGGGGTTGGGGTCTTTGAGATCGAGGACGATTCTGGTCTGTGGGAGCTTGGCGCCTATTTTCTGGAGCCGCCAAGCGAGGCGGTGTTGGAATTGCTGTCGATGGCCTTTGGCGCGAAACCCTTTGTAATCTCGGAACTGCCCGAGATTGATTGGGTTGCCAAAGTGCGGCGCGAACTGGCCCCTGTCGACGCAGGGCGCTTCTTCGTCTACGGCAGCCATGACGCGGATAAGGTGCCAGAGGGCCGGATTGCGCTGCAGATTGAGGCAACGGTGGCCTTTGGCACCGGCCATCACGGCACGACGCTTGGGTGTCTGAAGGCGTTTGACCGGCTGAATGTTGCGGGTTTCACGCCGGCAAAGGTGGCGGACATTGGCTGCGGCACCGCTGTGTTGGCGATGGCCGCGGCAGCGGTGTTGCCGGACGCCTTGGTGATCGCCAGCGACATTGACGAGGTGGCTGTTGACGTGGCCGTCGCCAATGTGACGATCAACGGGCTTGAAGGCCGCATCGAATGTTTGGAAGCGGCGGGTTTTGCCCATCCGCGGCTGGCCGAAGCTGCCCCCTACGATCTGATTTTCGCGAATATCCTTAAAGGCCCGCTGATTGAGCTGGCCCCGGCGATGGCCGCGCATGCCGCCTCGGCTGGGTTGATTATCCTTTCCGGACTGTTGGTGGTGCAGGCCGAGTCAGTGACGGCGGCCTATGTTGGCGCGGGCTTTACGCTTGTAACCCGCGACGACATTGGCGAGTGGTCTACATTGGTGCTGCGCCGGAACCAGTTCGTTTCTGTCTGAACGAGGGCAAACTGTGCCCGCACTGGGGCAGTTGCCCCAGTCTTGCCACATTCCCACCGCATAAATGCTTTGCGGTGGGGGCCCAACGTGTGGATGAGCGGATGGACGCGATGTCAGATCCCAACCTGATCGATTTCTACGGGCGCTTGGCGCGAATTGAACAAGCCCGCAAGCTCGGCTATGCACATGAGGCGGCCGGGACCCTCGGCCTTTCTTCGCAACGGCGACCCGCGCGACGTCGGCGGTTTTTTCTGGGGCCGATCCTGTTTCTGATCCTCTGCGTTTTCGGCCTTAAGGGTGCGATTTACCAATCCATCGGCGCGGCGTCTTATGATGCACGGGTCGAAAGCTTGATGGGCGGCGAGGGATTTGACCGGGTGGGTGGTTGGCTTATGCAGTCAGATCCGGTCACAAGGTTTGTCGCGGACAAAATCGCTTTGGCCAAACAGCGCTTCGCCCAATGAAAAAGGCCGCTCCCGCAGGGGAACGGCCTTAAAGACGGACGGTCAGGGAAATCAGCGACCGATCATCTCGATTTCGCCACGGCACAGGCCGATATCGTCAAGCTCACGATCCGAAAGCTTACCAAGGGCTTTGCGGGTCATGCGGGCGTCATTCCAGGCGGAAAAGCCCAGATTTACGCCGCTCAACGATTGAACGAAACGGAAAATCGATATGGCGCCAAACGGCGCCGCGCGGGACGTCACATAGGCGGCCATTGCGTTGATCCTTTCAAAACTGCTTACACAAGAGGCACAGCGCCTCTGATGAGCGCTAAATATTCGCGCTGCAGGTGCGAAGCAAGCGGTCGTCTGGCATGCCTGAGTTGCACGCCTTGCATGACTGATTGCCACAGTTTTGCCCTTATTTTCTGCCGTTGGCCGGGTTTCGTCGCGGGCAGATGCGAAGGTGTCGTTTTTGCTGCGCCTGCATAACAGCTTGGTGAACGGCGGCCAACAAAAGATTTCAGCTTGGCGGATGTTCTCTTTTCGTGCTAATCCGGAAAAAACAAGAAATGAGGGCAGGATGCGCGTTTTGGGGATCGACCCCGGCCTTCGGAATCTCGGCTGGGGCGTGATCGAGGTGTCCGGGGCGCGGCTAAGCCACGTTGCCAACGGCATTTGCCACTCTGCGCCGGGTGAGGGGGAGGGCGATCTTGCCCTTCGGCTGGTGTCGCTGTTCAACCAATTGACCGAAGTGGTGCGGCTTTATGCGCCTGATGCGGCTGCGGTGGAGCATACGTTTGTCAACAAGGATGCGGTGGCCACGCTCAAGTTGGGGCAGGCGCGGGGGATTGCGCTGTTGGTGCCCGCCCAGGCGGGGCTGACGATTGGGGAATATGCCCCTAACGCGGTCAAAAAGACCGTTGTGGGCGTTGGACATGCCGACAAGGGCCAAGTGGAACATATGGTGCGGGTGCAGTTGCCGGGGATCAAGATTGCCGGGCCGGACGCGGCGGATGCTTTGGCGATTGCGATCTGCCATGCGCATCACCTGCAATCGGCCAACCGGCTGCAAGATGCCTTGCGCGCCGCAGGGCGGAGGGCGGCGGGATGATCGGCAAGATTTCGGGCAGGTTGGATTGGCGCGGCAATGACAATGTGCTGATCGATGTGCGCGGTGTTGGGTATATTGTGCATATCTCTGACCGGACGATGGCGCAGATGCCCGCGTTGGGTGAAGCGGTGTCGCTTTATACCGAGTTGCTGGTGCGCGAAGACTTGCTGCAGCTTTTCGGTTTTCCGACCATGCTGGACAAGGAATGGCACAAGCTGTTGATGACCGTTCAGGGTGTGGGCGCCAAGGCCGCAATGGCGATCCTTGGCACTTTGGGCGCGGAGGGTGTGGGCCGCGCGATCACGCTGGGCGACCAGCGTGCCATTCAGGCGGCACCGGGGGTTGGCCCCAAGCTGGCGCAACGGATCATTCTGGAGCTGAAGACCAAGGCGGCTTCGGTCATGGCGGCGGGTGTGCGGTTGTCGGCGGTGGCGGATACGGATGACATGGTGATCGAGCCTGAGATGGCGGCCCCGCGCCGGATGCCCAAGGCGCCTGCGGTGGCGCAGGTGCGTGCGGCCTCAACCGCAGATGCGCTGTCGGCTTTGTTGAACCTTGGCTACGGGCAAGGCGATGCCGCGCAAGCGGTGGCCACCGTTGCGGCCGAGCAGCCCGAGGTCGGGACCGCCGATCTGATCCGCGCCGCGCTGCGCCTGTTGGCGCCAAGGGGATAAGGGATGAGCTCTGACCCCACCGTGCGCCCTGAGGCCTTGCCCGGCGATGCCGACCGCGCTTTGCGCCCACAGGCCCTTGAAGAGTTTGTGGGACAGCATGAGGCCCGCGCAAACCTGCGGGTGTTCATTGAAAGCGCGCGGATGCGGGGCGAGGCGATGGACCACACGTTGTTCCATGGCCCGCCCGGTCTGGGGAAAACCACGCTGGCGCAGATCATGGCCCGCGAGTTGGGGGTCGGGTTCCGGATGACGTCGGGGCCGGTTTTGGCCAAGCCGGGGGATCTGGCGGCGATCCTGACCAATCTTGAGCCGCGGGATGTGCTGTTCATTGACGAAATCCACCGGCTTTCGCCTGTGGTCGAAGAGGTGCTTTATCCGGCGATGGAGGATTTCGCGCTGGATCTGGTGATCGGCGAGGGGCCTGCCGCCCGCACGGTGCGGATTGAGTTGCAACCCTTTACGTTGGTGGGGGCGACAACGCGGCTTGGGCTTTTGACGACGCCGTTACGCGACCGTTTTGGTATTCCCACGCGGTTGCAGTTCTACACCGAGGACGAGTTGGATTTGATCGTTGCCCGCGGTGCCAAGCTGATGGGAATCCCGGCCGAGCCAGCGGGCACCCGCGAGATTGCGCGGCGTGCGCGCGGAACGCCGCGAATCGCGGGGCGGTTGCTGCGCCGGGTGGTGGATTTTGTGACCGTCGAAGGGGATGGCCGGTTGACGCAGGCAATTGCCGACCGGGCGTTGACGCGTCTGGGTGTGGACCACATCGGCTTGGATGGGGGCGACCGTCGCTACATGATGCTTTTGGCCGAAAACTATGGCGGTGGGCCTGTCGGGGTAGAGACGATCTCGGCGGCACTGTCAGAGGCGCGGGATGCGATCGAGGAAGTGATTGAGCCGTTCTTGCTGCAGCAAGGGTTGATCCAACGGACGCCCCGGGGGCGCATGTTGGCCGCCAAGGCGTGGCGGCATCTGGGGTTGGACGCGCCAAGACCTGCAGGCCAAAGCGAGCTTTTCGAGCCGTGATCCAAAGGAGCCGCTGGCGCGGCGTGTCTTTGATCTCACTTTCGCGCTTCGCGCTGTCGTTCGGGGTGTAGGCGTTTTGGCGGCTGGCACGCGGTGGCGCGTGCATTCGGCTTGAATTTTCGGGCGAGTCGGGGCATCGGCTTTGTGACTTTGTCGGAAGGGTTCACTGCGATGACGCCTGAAGCGGTTCAAGCTTTATTCACCCGCGCGGACGGGAGCTATCTGTTTGCGCGCTGGGCCAGGCCGATCGTGCCGGTGGTGTTTGGCGTGGAGGATGAGACGCTTGCGCTGGTCAAGGGCGCAGTCGAGGCAGTTGTGCGCCTTGCCGGGCACCACATGGCGGAGATGGACCCCGAGTTGGGCGTCAATCTGATGGTGTTTTTCATTCGCGATTGGGCGGAGCTGCCGAAGGTGCCCAAGCTGGATCAGCTTATCCCCGATCTTGGGGCGCTGTGCGCGCGGCTGGAAGCGGCGGAGGCCAATCAGTATCGCAGTTTCCGCTTTGAGGCGTCGGGAGCGATCAAGGCGGCGTTTGTCTTTTTGCGTATGGACGCGCATTTGAACGCGATTCCGGCCGAAGCTTTGGTCTTGTCGCAAGCGGCGCAAGTGATGCTTCTGTGGTCTGATCGGGCCTTTGCCGAGGTGTCGCCTTTGGCGCAGGCAGGCGGGGCGATCATATTGCGGCCCGACGTCGCCAATGTGATCCGTGCGGGCTATGATCGGATGATGCCTGAAGTGGCGCAGGATCCGTCACATGGGCTGCGCTTGGCGGCCCGGCTGGAGGTTCTGGGGCAACAGGACGGCTAAAGCCGCAAGACGGGTGCGATCAGGAAGGGAGTTCTGGATGCGACACTGCCACAGCTTGCGCGTTTATTACGAAGACACCGATCTGGCCGGGATCGTCTACTACGCCAATTACCTGAAGTTCATTGAGCGCGGTCGCACTGAATGGGTGCGGGAACTGGGCGTGGATCAGGGGGGGTTGCGGGCGGAAAAGGGGATCGTTTTCGCCGTGCGCCGGGTGGAGGCGGACTATCTGCGCCCGGCCCGGTTCGACGACCTGCTGCGGGTGGAGACAGAGGCGGTGTCGGTCTCGGGCGCGCGCATTGAGTTGCGTCAGGTCGTTTGGCGCGGCCAAGAGCGGCTTTTTACAGCGGCGGTGACGCTGGTTTGCCTGACAGACACGGGCCATCCCGCGCGTATTCCGGCCGAGGTCCGCGCGGTTCTGATGCCCATTCATCATTAAGCGCACGATATTCGCGGCGGCATCCCGCGCGTTCACGGCAATGTATTGGCAATCTACTTCAAATCCGGGTAGAATCAGAGCTAACAGGGGCCATAAGAGCCCCATAACAAGAGCAGGCGTAATGGAAACCGGAACCCTTGCGATGGCGCAGGAGATTGACTTCTCCATGCTGGCGCTGTTTGCCCGTGCTACTTTCACTGTGAAAGTGGTCATGATCGGGCTGTTTGTCATGTCCTTCTGGTCATGGTCGATCATCGTCCGAAAACATCTGATGTTTCGCAATTCGCGAAGCGAGGCTTCGGTTTTTGACCGGGCTTTCTGGTCGGGTGAGCCGCTGGACGAGCTTTTTGAAAAGATCGGGGGCGAGCCGCAGGGCCCCTCGGAGAAGATTTTCGCGGCCGGAATGCTGGAGTGGCGTCGCAGCCACCGACAAGACGGTGGTTTGATCGCGGGTGCGCAGGCGCGCATCGACCGGGCGATGGATGTGGCCATCAACCGCGAGAGTGAGCGGTTGAACAAAGGGTTGTCTTTTCTGGCCACCACAGGCTCTACCGCGCCGTTTATCGGGCTTTTTGGCACGATCTGGGGGATCAAACACTCGTTTGAGCAGATCGCCATCAGCCAGAACACCAATCTGGCCGTCGTTGCACCCGGTATCGCCGAGGCGCTGCTGGCCACCGGTATCGGCCTGATTGCCGCTATTCCGGCGGTGGTGTTTTACAACAAACTGAACTCGGACAGCGAGCACATCCTTGGCGGCTACGAATCCTTTGCCGACGAATTCGCGACCATCTTGTCGCGCCAGTTGGACGCCTGAGCGATGGGCGCGGGGGTAATGAAAAAGTCTGGTGGCGGGGGGCGGCGGGGCCGTCGCCGTGGCACCTCGGCTGCGATGAGTGAGATTAACGTCACGCCGTTTGTGGACGTGATGCTGGTGTTGCTGATCATCTTCATGGTGGCCGCGCCGATGCTGACGGTCGGCGTTCCGATCAAGTTGCCGGATACGGCCGCCAATGCGTTGCCGGAGGAACAGGAAGAGCCGCTGACCATTTCCATCACGGCGGATGGGCTTTTGCTGATCCAGAACACCGAAGTGTCGGATACGGAACTGATCCCCAAGTTGGCGGCGATTGCTGCCGAGCGGACCAGCGACAAGGTGTTTTTGCGGGCAGATGGCGCGCTTGCCTATGAGCGGGTGGCGCAGGTCATGGGTGCGCTCAACGCGGGCGGCTTCAACAATATCGGACTCGTCACGAATGCGGGCGGGCCGAACATGGGTGGCAACTAGGGCCTGCTGATGGACCGGGGCAATTCCATCTCCGCGATTGGCCATGCGGCCGTGGTTCTCTGGGTTCTCCTGGGGGATTGGTTTTTTGCACCCAGCGACACGCCCCCAATGCAAGTGGCGGAGGTTTCGCTGATCTCTGAATCGGCGTTTGACGCGATGGTCGCGTCGGCCCCCAAAGCCGCGCCCAAGCCCGAAAAACCTGCGGTTGAGGCACCGGCCCCCGTTGACCCGACTTTGCCGGAGCCCGCGCCGGAAGTGGTGCCTGCCGAACCGGCAGCCCCGGCAGCAGAGCCGCCTGCCGAAGCGCCGCCGCCCGATTTGCCCGAAGAGCTGCCCGTCGCGCCCGATCCGCAGCCGGTAGAGGCGCCGGTTCCGGTCGCGCCGATTGCGGTAGATGAGCAGCCGATTGCGGTTCCCGACAGCACCAAGCGGCCCAAGCCCCGCCCGATTGATCGTGTGGCCCCGGTTCCGGTGGAAACGCCGCAGGAAACGCCGCAGGTTGCCGACACCGCTACGCCCGAAGTCTCTGACGAGGCGCCGCCAGAGGCCGAAGTGGTGACGGAGGATCAGCCCGCCGCCGCACCCGAAGAAGCAACGACGCAAGTCATCACCGAAGCCGTGGAAACCGAGCCGGATGCGCCGCAGCTTGCGCCGACCTCTAGTCGACGCCCGCAGTCGCGCCCGCAGCGCGTGGCCGCTGCCGAAACGCCCACCGAAGATATTCCCGCCGATACCGCACCCGAGACGACGGTTGACGACACCTCGCCCGCCGACACGACCGCGCAGGATACCTCGCAAGAGGACGCGATTGCCGCTGCGTTGGCCGAGGCCGCCGCACAGGACGAACCCGCCAGCGATGCGGGCCAGTCCGAGTTGCCCGCAGGCCCACCGATGACGGCAGGGGAACAAGACGCGCTGCGGGTTGCGGTCAAGCAATGCTGGAACGTGGGCTCTTTGTCGACGGCAGCCATGAGCACGGTTGTAACGGTGCGTGTGGATGTCGGCGAAAACGGCGTGCCCGATGTGGCGTCGATCCGGATGACCGGGTTTTCAGGGGGCGATCAGACCGCCGCCAACATGATGTTCGAAGTGGCCCGCCGTGCGATAATCCGGTGTGGCAAGAACGGCTATCCGTTGCCGCCCGAGAAATACAGCCAGTGGAAAGATCTTGAATTGGTCTTTGACCCCAATGGCATGAGGTTCCGGTGATGGTGGTGTTTTCCGCTTTGCCAACTGCCGCGCGCCTGTCTTCGCTGCAAGGAGGCCCGCGCTATGGCTGCCTTGGCCGTCCCAAAGGGGGGAAAGCTGGTGAAAACCGTCCCCTGACCCGCCTCCGCCGCTTTGTTATTGCATATCACGCCTTTGTCCCCACCACATGAGGACCACATGACACACATGACCCGCCTTACCAGTTCCGCCGTCCTGTTTTGCGCGCTTGCCCTTGCGGGTGCGTTTGGGGCCGTTTCCGCCAGTCAGGCGCAGCCTCTGCGCATCGTGATCGATGAGGGCGTGATTGAACCGATGCCTTTCGCGGTCCCCTCGTTTACCGATGAGGGGGGGGCGGGCGATTTTGCGGCCAATATTGCCGCCGTCGTGGCCTCTGACCTTGCGGGCACTGGCCTGTTCCGCGAAATCCCGGCAGAGGCCCATATCAGCCGGATCACCAGTTTTGATGCGCCGATTGCCTACAATGATTGGCAGGCGGTGAATGCTCAGGCGCTGATCACCGGGGCGGTGCAAGCCTCGGGCGACCGGATTGTGGTGAAGTTCCGGTTGTATGACGTCTATTCGGGGCAGCCGCTGGGGGATGGCCTGCAGTTTGCCGGTACGCCCAGCAGCTGGCGGCGGATGGCGCATAAAGTGGCTGATGCCGTCTATAGCCGGATCACCGGCGAAGGCGGGTATTTTGACAGCCGGGTGGTCTATGTATCCGAAAGCGGGCCGAAGAATCAGCGGCTTAAGCGTTTGGCGGTCATGGATTATGATGGCGCGAATACGCAGTATCTGACCGACAGTTCCTCTATCGTGCTGGCGCCGCGCTTTTCGCCCAGCGGGGACCGGATCTTGTTCACCTCTTATGCCTCGGGCTTTCCGCAGATATATCTGATGGATGTTGGTAGCCTTGCGATCCAGCAACTGGCCCAGCAGGACGGAACGATGACCTTTGCGCCCCGGTTCTCACCCGATGGTGCGACGGTGGTGTTCAGTCTGGAGCGGGGCGGCAACTCGGACCTTTATTCGTTGTCGATCGGTTCGGGTCAACTGACCCAGTTGACCAACGCGCCGTCGATTGAAACTGCACCGTCCTTTAGCCCGGACGGCAGCCAGATCGTTTTTGAAAGCGACCGCTCGGGAACGCAGCAAATCTATGTGATGTCCGCGGGTGGTGGCGAAGCACGGCGCGTGTCCGGTGGCAAGGGCCGCTACGGAACGCCGGTCTGGTCGCCGCGTGGTGACATGATCGCCTTTACCAAGCAGAACGAGGGGCGGTTCCATATCGGCGTGATGCGCACCGACGGCTCGGAAGAGCGTCTGCTGACGGCCTCCTTTCTGGACGAGGGCCCGACATGGGCCCCGAACGGGCGGGTTGTGATGTTCACCCGCGAAAGTGCGGGCGCAGGCGGGCAGGCGCAGTTGTTCTCGGTCGATATCTCGGGTCGGAACCTGCGGCAGATCCCCACGGACGGCCCGGCCTCAGACCCGGCGTGGTCGCCGCTTTTGCCCTGAAACCTGACGCAGCACCCCGTTAACAGGGGGCTGCGAAGCTGATATGATCGCGGCCATCGAGCCAAAAAACCATAAGGACGACATCCATGACCCTACTTCCCAAGGCACTGCTTCTGGTCGCAGCCTTCGGCATCGCCGCCTGTAACAACCCCGACCGCTACGGTAATGGCACTGGCCCCGGCGCAAACGGCGCGAATGGCGGTTTCATCGACACCAACGGTCTGGGCGACCCGAGCAACCCGCGCTCCATCGCCTATTTCAACCAGACGGTCGGCGACCGCGTGCTGTTTGCGGTGGATCAGTCCACAATCTCGCCGGAAGGTCGCGGCATTCTGGCCGGTCAGGCGTCTTGGTTGCAGACCAACACCGACTACGCGATCATCATCGAAGGTCACGCAGACGAGCAGGGCACCCGCGAATACAACTTGTCGCTTGGCGCCAAGCGGGCGGCGGCGGTTCAGGATTTCCTGATCAGCCAAGGCATCGCGCCGAGCCGGATGAAGACCATCTCTTACGGCAAAGAGCGTCCGATCGAAATTTGTTCGGATGAGGCCTGCTATGCCAAGAACCGTCGCGCTGTGACCGTTCTGTCCATGGGTCTGGGGGCCTGATCTGATGCGCCGCTTAGCCCTGTGCCTGACCCTGTTTGCGTCTTTGATCGCGATGCCTGCGGCTGCGCAGGACCGGGCGCAGACGCTGGCGGATATTAAAGCGGAACTTGGCCAGTTGATGGCCGAGTTCAACACCTTGAAGGCCGAGTTGGTTCAAGGCGGCGGGGCCGCGACCGGTGCTGCGGGCGGCGATGCGCTGCAGCGGCTTGACGCGATTGAGGCGGCGCTGACCCGGCTGACCAACAAGACCGAAGAGGTGGAGTTAAAGCTGAACCGGGTCGTTACCGACGGCACCAACCGGATCGGCGATTTGGAATTCCGGCTGTGTGAAGCGACGGAGGGCTGCGATGTGGCCAATATTCCCGACACGGCCAGTCTGGGCGGTGATACATCCTCTGCCGCCGTGACGGTGCCCGATGTGGCGGCCTCGGTTGACACAGGCGGCGGTCCGGAACTGGCAATGGGTGAGCAGGCGGAATTTGACCGGGCCAAGGGGGTGCTCGGTCAAGGTGACTTTCGCGCCGCCGCGGACCAGTTTGCGACCTTTGCGCAATCCTTTCCTGGTGGGCCGCTAAGCCAAGAGGCGGCGTTCTTGCGCGGTGAGGCGTTAAGTCAGTTGGGCGAGACGGCTGATGCGGCGCGTGCCTATCTGGATGCATTTTCGGGCAAACCGGATGGAACCTTTGCGGCGGAATCACTTTTGAAGCTGGGGCAGGCCTTGGGCGCCTTGGGGCAGGTGCCGGATGCCTGTCTGACGCTGGGCGAGGTCGGCAACCGCTTTCCCGGCACGATCCATGCGACCAACGCCCAGGTGTCGATGCAGGGGTTGGGGTGCCAGTAGAGGCGCTTGTCGCGGCAGCGGCGCAGGCCTTTGGCCGAACGCCCCCGGGCAGGCTTGCGGTGGCGGTTTCGGGCGGCAGCGATTTGCTTGCCGCCCTTCATCTTTTCCACGCGGCGGGCGTGCAGTGCGGCTGGGAGGTGGTGGGCGTAACTGTCGATCACCGCTTGCGGCCCGAAGCGGCCAGCGAGGCGGCCCTTGTGGCGCAGCTTTGTGCGGGGCTTGGTATCGGCCACACGACGCTGGTTTGGGACCACGACGGGGTGGTGGGCAATGTCATGGATCAGGCGCGGCGCGCCCGCTACGGCCTGATCGCGGGTTGGGCGGCGGGGCAGGGGATTGCCGATGTCGTGTTGGGCCATACGGCCGACGATCAAGCCGAGACGTTTCTGATGGGCTTGGCGCGCAGTGCGGGGTTGGATGGGTTGTCCGGGATGCGGCCGACATGGGTGGCGGAAGGCGTGCGTTTTCACCGCCCGTTCCTGAAGTTTGCCCGCGCCGACCTGCGCAAGGTTTTGACGCAGGCCGGCGTTCGCTGGGTCGATGACCCCAGCAACCATGACGCCAGCTACCAGCGGGTGAAGGCGCGGCAGGCTTTGCGCGCCCTTGCACCTCTGGGGATCAGCATGGAAGGTCTGGTGCAAGTCATTGCGAACCTTGATGGCGCGCGGCGGGCGTTGCAGGACGCGACGGCAACGGCGGCAAGGGCTTTGGTTCGCGAAGTCGCGGGCAGCCTTGAAATTGACCGGGCGGGCTATCTTGCCGCGCCGCCAGAGGTGCAGCGCCGCCTGACCATCGCGGCGCTGCTTTGGCTGAACCGGGCCGACTATCCGCCGCGCGGCCCGTCTGTCGGCGGCCTTTTGGCGGCGATGTGTGCCGGGCGCGATGCCACGCTGGCGGGGGTTCGGTTTCGCGTGAGCCCCCAGACAATTCGCGCCGTGCGCGAACCAAAGGCAGTCGCCGGGCACCACTGCGGTATCCAAGAACTGTGGGATGGGCGTTGGCGCGTCACAGGGCCGCACGACGCGCCTTATGGCCTGCGATTGCGCGCGCTTGGTGACACGGGGCTCAAGTTGTGTAAAACTTGGCGTGAGAGCGGAATTTCCCGTGATGCGCTGCTCGTTTCGCCGTCGGTATGGCAGAATGAAGCGCTGATCGCCGCCCCTTTGGCGGGCTTTGGACCCGACTGGACTGCGCGAATTTCCGCAGGCTTCAATGAATTCGTCTTATCGCATTGAACCCCGCTGACTTATCTCTATCTTAGAGACAACAGCCGACAGCGCCCGTACTGGCCAGATCGGCGCAACGTGGAGTTCCCTCTTTGGGCAATATGCGCAACATCGCTCTTTGGGTCGTCGCTTTCCTTTTGCTTCTGGGATTGTTCCAGTTGTTCAATCCAAGCGCGGCAACACAATCCTCGCGCAACGTGTCCTATTCGGATTTCATTCAGCGCGTTGAGGCAGGCAACGTCACCTCTGTCACTCTGGACGGAGAACGGGTTCTGGTAACTGGCACCGATGGAAGCCGCTACGGCACCATCGCGCCCAAAGACACTGGCCTGACCGAGCGTCTGCTGGCCAAGGGCGTCGAAGTGCGTGCCGAGGCGCAGGAGCAATCTGGCATCTTCTCGCTTCTGTCGCTGTGGCTGCCCTTTATCGTGCTGATCGGCATCTGGATTTTCTTCATGAACCGGATGCAAGGCGGCGGCAAAGGCGGGGCGATGGGGTTCGGTAAATCCCGTGCCAAGTTGCTGACCGAAAAGCAGGGCCGCATCACGTTTGACGACGTGGCCGGCATTGATGAAGCCAAGGAAGAGCTGGAAGAGATCGTTGAATTCCTGCGCAATCCGCAGAAATTCTCGCGTCTTGGCGGCAAGATCCCGAAGGGGGCGTTGCTGGTTGGCCCGCCCGGAACCGGTAAGACGCTGCTTGCCCGCGCCATTGCAGGCGAAGCGGGGGTGCCGTTCTTCACTATCTCGGGCTCTGACTTTGTCGAGATGTTCGTTGGTGTTGGTGCATCCCGTGTGCGCGACATGTTCGAGCAGGCCAAAAAGAATGCGCCCTGCATCGTGTTCATCGACGAAATTGATGCCGTGGGCCGTGCACGCGGTGTGGGCATCGGCGGCGGCAATGACGAACGTGAGCAAACGCTGAACCAGTTGCTGGTCGAGATGGACGGCTTTGACGCCAACGAGGGCGTGATCATCGTGGCGGCCACCAACCGTCCCGACGTTCTGGACCCGGCTTTGCTGCGTCCGGGTCGTTTTGACCGCCAGATTCAGGTGCCGAACCCGGATATTCGGGGCCGCGAAAAGATCCTTTCGGTGCATGCGCGCAAAACCCCACTGGGTCCGGATGTCGATCTGCGCATCATCGCGCGGGGCTGCCCCGGCTTTTCGGGTGCGGACCTTGCCAACCTTGTCAACGAGGCGGCCCTGATGGCCGCGCGGATCGGGCGTCGTTTCGTGACGATGGACGATTTCGAGAACGCCAAAGACAAGGTCATGATGGGGGCCGAGCGCCGGTCCATGGTCATGTCCGAAGACGAAAAGAAGCTGACCGCCTATCACGAAGCGGGCCACGCGATTGTGGGTCTGAACGTGCCGCAGCATGATCCGATCCATAAGGCGACGATCATCCCGCGCGGCCGCGCGCTTGGTTTGGTGATGTCTTTACCCGAACGCGATCAGCTTTCGGTCAGCTACACCAAGTATAAATCCAAGATCGCGATGGCGATGGGTGGCAAGGTCGCTGAAGAGTTGATCTTCGGGAAAGAAAACGTCACCTCGGGTGCGACCAGCGATATCCAGCAGGTCAGCCGGATCGCACGGGCGATGGTGACGCAGTTCGGCTTCTCGGAACTGCTGGGCAACGTTGACTATGCCAATGAGCGTGAAAGCTATCTTGGCAGCGTCAACGGCGGCTCCTCGCATTCCAGCAACACGCAAAAGCTGATCGACGATGAGGTCAAACGGATCGCGGACGAAGGCTATGACCGCGCCAAGGCCATCCTGACCGAGAAGATTGACGATCTTCACCGTCTGGCACTGGGTCTGCTGGAGTTTGAAACGCTGACCGGCGACCAGATCCGCAAAGTCATCGCCGGTGAGCCCCTGAGCGGGCCAAGCGACGACGGGATCAAACCGGATCAGGATGGTGGGTCAGGTGTCGTGTCCATCCCCAAGACCCGCACCCGCAAGCCCAAGCCGGGCCTTGAGCCGGAGCCAATGGCGTGAGCCAAGGCGCACAAGACTGGAACCCCGAAGCCTACGCAAGGTTTCGGGGTTTGCGTTTGCGCCCTGCGCTGGACTTGCTGGCGCAGGTCGGCGGTTTGCCTGCGGGCGATATCGTCGATCTGGGTTGTGGGGCCGGCGCTGTGGCGGATGTCTTGTCGGCGCGTTTTGCCGGGCGGCGATTGATCGGGGTTGATAAATCTCCTGCGATGCTCTCCGAGGCGGCGGCGTTGAACCAGTATTCAACGCTGACCGAGGCGGATGTCGGCTCTTGGTCGCCCGATGAACCCGTCGCGCTGCTGTTTTCCAATGCGGCGCTGCATTGGCTTCCGGACCATCCCGCGTTGCTTACCCGATTGGCGGGGATGCTGCGCCCCGGCGGGATCTTGGCCGTTCAGATGCCGCGCCAGTTCTTTGCCCCATCGCACCGTTTTCTGCGCGATATAGCGGCCTCGATGTTTCCGGACCGGTTCAGCGTCTCGGGCTACGTGCCGCCGGTCGCCACCGCTGCCGAGTACCACGCGATGCTGTCGCCCCTGGGCCACGTGCAGGCATGGGAGACCGATTATGTGCAGCAGCTTGCCCCAAGCGCCGAGGGACATCCGGTGCGCGCCTTTACCGCCTCTACCGCGATGCGGCCGTTCTTGGAAAAGCTGTCGGCGCCTGAGGCTGAGACGTATCTTGCCGCGTATGACCAGGCTTTGCGTTCGGCCTATCCTTTGTTGCCGGAGGGGGGCGCGCTGATGCCGTTCCGGCGGGTCTTCTTTACGCTGGAGCGGTGATGGCGGCGCTGAAACCAACCGAGTTTTACGGCAAAGTGACGTGGCTTGGTCGGGTTGCCGATCGGACTGCGGCGTTGGAAAGCATCCGTCTTGAGGTGTTGGCCGCCCATTTCCATGGCCCCGAGGGGGAGGCTCACGGCGGCCTGACCCGCCCGTCGTGCAGCCGCGTCCTTGGCCAATATCCCCGCAACACAACGATCCGGAACACCCGCCAGTTCTCTGTGCTGGGTCAGGAAGACCTTGACGCCATCGCTGCGGCGATGGGTTTGGATCAGTTGGACCCGGCGTTGTTGGGCGCCAGCATGGTTATCGCGGGCCTGCCTGACTTTACGCATCTGCCGCCCTCTTCGCGCCTGCAAGGGCAGGGCGGGGCGACGCTGGTGGTGGATATGGAAAACCGCCCCTGCACGCTGCCTGCCCGCCCCATTGAAACCCGGCACCCAGGACTGGGCGCCAAGTTCAAGCGGGCCGCGCTGGATCGCCGTGGGATTACAGCTTGGGTCGAACGGGAGGGGGTCTTCCGGCTTGGCGAAGTGATTCGTCTGCATGTCCCGGATCAACCGGTTTGGTCGGCCTATGCCGAGGCCCGTGGCTGAAAGCCATGGAATGATTGTTCCAAACGTGGAGCATTCCTGACTTACGTTCCAAAGTTTCGCATGGGAAACTTTTGCTGGCGAATTTCATTCGGGACATGTCGGAAAACACCCTTCTAACCGGGTCGATGCCCGGTATCACGTCGCTAACGGGACAATTTGCCCACAGGGAGACGGACATGGCCTTCAAGACCGACATTGAGATTGCACGCGAAGCCAAGAAGAAGCCGATCATGGAGATTGGTTCGAAGCTTGGGATTCCGTCGGAGCATTTGCTGCCTTACGGGCATGACAAGGCGAAGATCGGGCAAGAGTTCATCAAGTCTTTGGCGGGTCGTCCGGATGGCAAGTTGATCCTTGTGACGGCGATCAACCCGACGCCTGCGGGCGAGGGCAAGACGACGACGACGGTGGGTCTTGGCGACGGTTTGAACCGGATCGGCAAGAAGGCGGTTGTGTGCATCCGTGAGGCCTCGCTTGGCCCGAACTTCGGGATGAAGGGCGGGGCTGCGGGTGGCGGGATGGCGCAGGTTGTGCCGATGGAAGAGATGAACCTGCACTTTACGGGTGACTTCCACGCGATCACCTCGGCCCATAACCTTTTGTCAGCAATGATCGACAACCACATCTACTGGGGCAATGATCTGGAAATCGACGCCCGCCGCATCGTGTGGCGCCGGGTGATGGACATGAACGACCGCGCGTTGCGCGACATTGTGGTGAACCTTGGCGGCGTGTCCAACGGCTTCCCGCGCCAGACCGGGTTTGACATCACCGTGGCCTCGGAGGTCATGGCGATCCTGTGCCTGTCCAATGATCTGGAGGACCTGCAAAAGCGTCTGGGCGACATCGTGGTCGCCTATACCCGCGCCAAAACCCCGATCTATGCCCGCGATATCAAGGCGGATGGCGCCATGACCGTGCTGTTGAAGGACGCGATGCAGCCGAACCTTGTGCAGACGCTGGAGAACAACCCCGCCTTCGTGCATGGCGGCCCGTTTGCCAACATCGCGCATGGTTGCAACTCGGTCATCGCGACCAAGACCGCGCTGAAGCTGGGTGAATATGTGGTGACCGAGGCGGGCTTTGGGGCCGATCTTGGGGCGGAGAAGTTCTTTGACATTAAGTGCCGCAAGGCCGGGCTGAAGCCGTCGGCGGCGGTGATCGTGGCCACGGTGCGGGCGATGAAGATGAACGGCGGCGTGGCCAAAGCCGATCTGGGCGCGGAAAATGTGGCGGCCGTGCAGAAGGGCTGCCCGAACCTTGGCCGCCACATTGGCAACGTCAAAGGCTTTGGCGTGCCGGTGGTTGTGGCGATCAACCATTTCTACAGCGACACCGATGCGGAGATCGAGGCGGTAAAGGCCTATGTCGCAAGCCAGGGTGCGGAGGCGATCTTGTGCAAGCACTGGGCGCAAGGCTCTGCCGGGATTGAGGAATTGGCGCATAAGGTTGTGCAGATGGCGGAATCGGGTTCGGCGAATTTTGCGCCGCTGTACCCCGATGACATGCCGCTGTTCCAAAAGCTGCAGACCATCGCCAAGCGCATCTACCATGCGGATGACGTGATCGCCGACAAGTCGATCCGCGATCAGCTGAAGACCTGGGAAGCGGCGGGCTATGGCCATCTGCCGATCTGCGTGGCCAAGACGCAGTACAGCTTTACCACCGATCCGACCGTGCGCGGCGCGCCGACCGGGCACACCGTTCCGGTCCGCGAAGTGCGGCTTTCGGCCGGTGCCGGGTTTGTGGTGGCGATCTGCGGTGAGATCATGACCATGCCGGGCCTGCCCAAGGTGCCAAGTGCCGAGGTTATCCGCCTGAACGACGAGGGTCATGTCGAAGGGCTGTTCTAAGCATCGGGTCGCGTTGTTTCTTCGGGGGGGTTCCGCTATGACGGGGCTGCCCCGAAGCAAGACGAGACGCAGATGAAAACGCCGGCAGACTGCACGACCATGGCCGAACTGCGGGTTGAGATCGACCGGCTGGATGCTGAACTGGTGGCGCTGTTTGCGCAGCGTACCGGCTACATCGACCGGGCCGCGGCGATCAAGACCGCGGTTGGCCTGCCCGCCCGGATCGACGACCGGGTGGAACAGGTGGTTGCCAATGTGCGCCGTCATGCGGTGGACCATGGTTTGCCGCCGGACGCGCTCGAAAAACTCTGGCGCAAGCTGATCGATTGGTCGATCGCGCGCGAGGAAACGGTTCTGGGGAAGGACGACACAGATGACGGCCAAGGTAATTGACGGCAAGGCTTTTGCGGCAACGGTGCGCGGGCAAGTGGCGGCACATGTGGCGCGGCTGCGCGAAGAGCAGGGGCTGACCCCCGGTCTGGCCGTGGTTCTGGTGGGCGAAGACCCGGCCAGCCAGGTCTATGTCCGCAACAAGCACGCCTCGACGATTGAGGTGGGAATGGCCTCTTTCGAACATCGGCTGCCGATTGACACCGCCGAGGCGGATCTGCTGGCCCTGGTCAAATCGCTGAACGCGGACCCGAAAGTTCATGGCATTTTGGTGCAGTTGCCGCTGCCGGCTCATCTGAACTCTGAACTGATCATCAACTCGATTGACCCGGCCAAGGATGTGGATGGCTTTCACATATCGAACGTTGGGCTTTTGGGCACCGGGCAGAAGTCGATGGTGCCCTGCACGCCTTTGGGCTGCCTGATGATGCTGCGCGATCACCATGGCAAGCTGGCGGGTCTGAATGCGGTTGTGGTCGGGCGCAGCAATATCGTCGGCAAGCCGATGGCGCAGTTGTTGTTGGGCGATAGCTGCACGGTGACCATCGCCCATAGCCGCACCAAGGATCTGGCCGAGGTCTGCCGCCGCGCCGACATCCTTGTCGCCGCCGTTGGCCGCCCGGAAATGATCACCGGCGACATGGTCAAACCCGGTGCCACGGTGATCGACGTGGGCATCAACCGGATTGAGCGGGACGGCAAGGCCAAGCTGGTGGGCGATGTGCATTACGCCAGCGCCGCCGCGGTCGCAGGTGCCATCACCCCGGTTCCCGGCGGCGTCGGCCCGATGACCATCGCCTGCCTCCTCGCCAACACCCTCACCGCCTGCTGCCGCGCAAACCACCTCCCAGAACCAGAGGGCCTAACCGCATAAACCCAACACCGCGGAAAGGACCGCATGCGGGGAATTGAAAGTTAGATCTCTTTCCCATAAATATACAGCGTGCTTGGGTATTGTAGTGAGCCGCGTGTGTATTTCGCCGAATTGTATAAAGAATTCAGGTCGGGTGTTCCGATCCTTATTTGGATCGCCCTTTCCTTGCCGGTTTCAATCATGGGGCCATTTGGCACTTATGGGTTGATGAGTTTTTTCGACCGCTTGGTCTTTTGGCCAGCGCTTTTGGCAATTGGGATTGCCGTTGGTTCGGCGCTGCGGGTTTTTGTGCATGCAAAGCTGGCGTTGACAGATATTCGGCGCGGGGCCGTGTTGATGGCCGTGCTGATGTGCCTTGTGGTTTGCCCGCCGCTTTATGCGATCTTGATGTGGATGTTCGATGACGCGCTTTTGCCGCTTCCGGGCTTGGGTGAGATCGTCTTGATGACAGCCTCGCTTTCGTTGGGGATCTGTTCTTTGCGGATGTCCATGAGTGGGAAAACCCCGATTGCGCAACGCTTTATGGCCAACGAGCACGGTGGCCTCGGCACCGATGGGGCCACCGGCGGCGCGCCCGTTCCCCGCCTTTTGCAGCGGCTGGAGCCAGATTTGCAGGGGCGGCTTTGGTCGATCTCGGTGCGGGATCACTATGTGGATCTGGCGACCGACCGGGGCAGTGCCAGTCTGCTTTTGCGCCTTGGTGATGCAATCGCCGAGGCTGATCCTGAACCCGGCGGGCAGGTCCATCGCTCGCACTGGGTGGCGTGGGACGCGGTTGAGGGCGTGGAGCGAGATGGCAGCAAGCTGCGATTGCGGCTCCGCTCCGGGCAGGTGGTGCCGGTCAGTCGGAACCACCGGGCCAAGGTTGATGCGCTTTGGCCCGAACCGGCTAACGCGGCATTGGAATAACACGGGTTTGCGTGCCGCAGAGAACCGCCAGCGCCTCGGGGCGCAGGAGGGCGCTGAGTGCTGGGACATTGGACCAAAGACCGCCCGTATAGGCCCCGAAAGCGGGAAGGATAACCCGGTCTTTGTCGATCAGGAAACACGGGTGGCTGCGGCCGGCCAGTCGGGCTTTGGGGTGGTAATGGCCTGAAACTTCAGCCTTTTCACCGGTACTGATGTGCTGAAACCGCAGGGGGGACAAGGTGAGGGTGGCGTGGTGGCTGCCGCCAAGGTTCAACGGGCCGGGGTCGTGGTTGCCTTCGACCCAGTTCCAGTCCCGCCCGGCCATGAGGCGCAACAGCCAAAGCCGGTCAGCCTCGTCCAAACCCTCGGCGGCGGCGGCATCGTCGAAGCTGTCGCCAAGGCACAAGACGCGGCGCGCCGCCGTCTGCTCCAACTCGGCGTCGAGCCGCTCTAGCGTGGCGCGCGTCTCATAGGGGGGGAGTAGCGGCCCACCTCGCCGGGCAAGGCGTTCTGACTTGCCCAAGTGCAGATCGGACACGATCAGCAGGCTTTCCGCAGGCCAGTGCAGCGCGCCGGACGGACGGGCGATCAGCGCAGCGGTGGCGAGGGTAAAAGCATACATGACAGAGGTTTAGCCCAAGCCTGCGTCGCGCAAAAGCGCCTTGGCAGCATCATCGGCCAGGCGTTCACGGCCCGTGCCTTGGACCGGGATCTTGCCCTGCTCCAGAAACATCGGGGCGGCAAGCGGGGTGACGCGGTCCAGCCGGATCAGGTCGATCCGGGGGCCGATGCGGGCCAGCAACTCTTCAACGCGGGCAAAGTCGATCAGCCCGCGCAGGGCCTCTTGCCGGGTGATGTCCAGCATCAGGTGGCCGGGGTCGTATTTGCGCAAAGTGTCGTAGAGGATGTCGGAGGAAAACGTCGCCTGCCGCCCGGATTTGCGGCGGCCCTGATGGCTGCGCTCAATCAAGCCGGCGATGATTGCGGTGTTGCGAAAGGTGCGTTTCATGACAGCATTGCCAGAAAGCCAGCCTTCAAGCCCGTCACGTAGGGTGGTCAGGTCGAACAGGGGGGCCGGGTCGGTCACGGGTTCCAGCCCCCAGATCAACGTCGCATAGTCGGTGGCGACAAAGCCGAGGGGGGCAAGCCCTTGGGATTCCATCTGTTTTGTAATCAGCAGGCCGAGGGTTTGCTGGGCGTTGCGGCCCGCAAAGCCGTAGACACACAGATGTTCGCGCCCGTCCTGCGGAAAGCTTTCCAGCAAGAGCCGACCTTGTTCGGGCAGGCGGGATACCTCGCGTTGCAGGGCCAGCCAATCGGCAGTGTGGTGGGGCAGGTCGGGCCAGCGATCTTGTTGAAAGATCTGCAAAATCCGCTGGGTCAGCAGGGTGGAGGTGGCAAATTTCGTGCCCGAAAACACCGCCACTTTCGGATCGCGCCCCGGTTGGCGGGTGACCTCGACTGTCATCTCGGACAGCCCTTCATACCGCACAACTTGCCCGCCGATCAGAAAGGTATCGCCGGGGGTCAGACTGGCGGCGAAAGCCTCTTCCACCTCGCCCAAGGGGGTGCCGCCCATCCGGCCTTTGAGGCGCACTTTCAGGGTTTCGGTATCGATGATCGTGCCAAGGTTCTGACGGATCAGGGCGGCGCTGCGGGGGTCGCGCAGGTGCCATTTACCATTTGTTAACTTTAATTTCTGCCAGCGATCATAAGCTCTTAGCGCATATCCACCGGTTGCCGCAAAGTCGAGGCAGGCGTCAAATTCGCCGCGTGTCAGGGCGACGTAAGGGCCGGTGCGCGCAACTTCGGCGAAAAGCGCATCTGCCTCAAACGGGGCGGCGCAGGCGGCGAGCAGGATGTGTTGGCACAGCACGTCGCGCGGGCCGGGGCCACGGGGCTCGCCGTCGAGGGTGTGGGCGCGCACAGCCTCAAGGGCGGCTTGGCACTCAACCACCTCAAACCGGTTGGCGGGGACGAGCAACGCTTTGGACGGTGCGTTGTAGCGGTGGTTGGCGCGGCCGATGCGCTGGACGAGCCGCTTGACGTTTTTCGGCGCGCCGACCTGAATGACCAGATCGACATCGCCCCAGTCGATGCCAAGGTCCAATGAGCCGGTGCAGACGATGGCGCGCAGGCGGCCATCGACCATCGCCGCCTCAACCTTTTCGCGCTGCGCCCGATCAAGCGAGCCGTGGTGGATACCGATGGGCAGATCATCGGTGTTTTGTAACCACAGATCGTAAAAGAACAATTCCGCCTGAGCGCGGGTGTTGTGAAAGATCAGCGTGGTCTTGTGGTGGCGGATTTCGTGCAGGATCGCGGGGATCGCATAGCGCCCGCCGCCGCCCGTCCACGGCGGGGGCGTGTCGGTTTCCAGCATGGAGATGTCTGGGTCGGGGCCGGGGTCGGCCTGCAAGATCGCGGTGCCGGGGGCAAGATAGGCGGCCAGCGTCGGCGGGTCTTCCACTGTCGCCGACAGGCCGACACGCCGCAGGCCGGGGGCCAGCGATTGCAGCCGCGAGATCAGCAGCATCAATTGGTCGCCGCGTTTGCTTTCGGCAAGGGCGTGGAGTTCGTCCACCACAACCCTTTGCAGCGATTGGAAAATCCTTGGGGCGTCTTCGTAGGACAGCAGCAGCGCCAGGCTTTCGGGCGTGGTCAGCAGGATATGCGGCGGGTCGGCGCGTTGGCGGCGGCGTTGGGTATAGGTGGTGTCGCCGGTGCGATCCTCTACCCGGATCGGCAGGGCCGCGCCCTCAATCGGCAGGCGCAGGTTGCGGCGGATGTCGGCGGCCAAGGCCTTGAGCGGCGAGATATACAGCGTGTGCAGACCCTTATGCGATCCGTCCGCCAGTTCGGCCAGCGTGGGCAAGAAGCCTGCCAGCGTTTTACCACCGCCCGTGGGCGCGATCAGCAGGGTTGAGGGATCGCCTGCACGGTCCAGCATTTCCAATTGGTGCGGATGCAGGTGCCAGTTTTTGGCAGCGAACCAGTCGGCAAGGGCGGGGGGAAGGGGGATCATGGGGGGGAAGATAGGGGTTTGGGGGGGCAGGGAAAGGGGGGGCAGCGGGCGCTGGATTAAGCTGCGGAAATCATGGGGAAAATGGAAAACGGGGGTGTCTTCCTTCTTTCTTCTTTTGATCTTCTTGCGGTCTTTTCGGGGGGAAACGCGGGTTTTTCGGCCCGGGGAGCGTGGTTTGTTAACCATAACCTGCGAATCGCGGGTGGGTTCAGGGTTGCGGGCGGGCGCGGGTCGCCCTAATCCAAGGGCATGAAACTTCTGTTCCTTGGTGATGTGATGGGGCGCGCGGGGCGTGCGGCTGTCACTGAGCGGCTCCCCGGCCTTCGTGCCGAATGGGGGCTCGATTTCGTGGTGGTCAACGGCGAGAACGCCAGTCAAGGCGCGGGCCTGACGGCGGAGCACGCGCGCGCCTTGCTGCAGGCGGGGGCCGATTGCCTGACGTTGGGCGATCATGCCTT
Organism: uncultured Alphaproteobacteria bacterium; assembly: GCA_963815355.1. Taxonomy (GTDB): domain Bacteria; phylum Pseudomonadota; class Alphaproteobacteria; order Rhodobacterales; family Rhodobacteraceae; genus JAPUEK01. The sequence goes on along the minus strand of CAWFGJ010000012.1, from coordinate 136,380 downwards.
TGACCAGAAGGACATGTTGCAGTTCATCGAACAGGAGCCGCGCATTCTGCGGCCGCTGAACTTTTCCAAGGTGGCCCCCGGCAAGGGCGCGCGGGTGTTTGAGGCGACGCAGGGCCGCAAGGTGCTGGTGACGCAGGTGCTGGGGCAGGTGTTCATGAAGCGCCCGTTCGACGATCCGTTCTCGGCGGTCGAGTCGGTGCTGAAGACCCATCGGCTCGGCGGTGCGGTGCAGGCGGCGATTGTCGATGTGCACGCCGAGGCCACGTCGGAAAAGATGGCGTTGGGCCATTGGTGCGACGGGCAGGCGTCGTTGGTAGTGGGCACCCATACCCATGTGCCGACGGCGGATGCGATGATCTTGCCGGGCGGCAGCGGGTATCTGACCGACGCGGGGATGTGCGGCGATTACAACTCGGTCATCGGGATGGAAAAGATGGAGCCGCTGCGGCGGTTCATCACCGGCATGGCCAGCGGGCGGTTTGAGCCTGCGGGCGGCGAGGCGACCTTGTCGGGCGCCTATGTGGAAACCGACGACCGGACGGGGAAGGCCCTGCGGATCGTTCAGGTCAGAGTGGGCGGGCGTTTGCAGGACAGCCGTCCCTGAAACGGTATGATTCTGTGGTTTTGCGGGATATTCTCTTTTTCGGGTATTCCGGAATTTTACAGAAATGTGTTTTGGGTCAGTTGGTTAGCTGTTTTTCTGGTTAAACTCGACACGATTGGTAGAGAATAAACTTCCCACACGCGCTTACTTTACGTTAGGAATTGTCAGTCACCAGCCGTGGAGCCTGCCGATGATCGACCTTGACCTGAGCCAGACCAGCGAAGCGTTGGTCGCGCTGGCCATTCTGGCTGGCATGTTCGTTCTGTTCATCCGCGAGACCTATCCGGTCGAAGTTGTGGCCATTGCAGGCACGGCGGCGATGCTGGTTCTGGGCATTCTGCCGGTAAAGGATGCGGTTGACTCGCTGTCAAACTCGGCACCGTGGACCATTGCGTTGATGTTCATGCTGATGGGCGGGCTGGTGCGCACGGGGGCGGTTGAAATGGTGATCTCGATCGCCAACCGCCATGTCGAGGCGCGGCCCAAGCTGACCGTCGCGGTGCTGTTCAGCTTTGTCGCGGTGGCCTCGGCGTTCATGAACAACACGCCTTTGGTGGCCGTGATGATCCCGGTGGTCATGCAAATCTCGGCGCGGCTCAAGACCGCGCCCAGCAAGATGATGATCCCGCTGAGCTATATGACGGTGTTGGGGGGGATGATGACGCTGATCGGCACCTCGACCAACATTCTGGTCGATGGGGTGGTGCAGGGTCAGGGGATGCGGCCCTTTACGATCTTTGAAATTGCACCGCTCGGGTTGATTCTGGCGGTGGTGGGGGGGCTGTTTCTGGCGCTGACCGCGCGGCATCTGTTGCCGGTGCGCCAGTCGATGGGCACGCTTTTGTCCAACCGCAGCAAGATGAAATACTTCACCGAAGTGGTGATCCCGGCGGATTCGACGCTTATCGGGGTGGCGGTGGTGGAGGTGGATCTGTTCCGCCGCGATGGGGTGCGGCTGGTCGATGTGCTGCGCGGCGATGCCAGCTTGCGCCGCGATCTGGGCAACGTGCGGCTCGCCGCAGGCGACCGGGTGGTCTTGCGCACCGAGATGACGGAACTGTTGGGCCTCAAGGCGCGGACCGATCTGCATCTGGCCGAAAAGCTGTCTTCGGTGCAGACCGAAACGGTGGAGGTGCTGATCTCTCCCGGCTGCCGGATGGGCGGGCATCGGTTGGGCGACATGCGCTTGCGTCGCCGGTACGGGGTGTATGTGCTGGCGGCCCATCGGCGCAGCCAGAATATCGGGCGGCAGTTGGACGATCTGGTGGTGCAGGTCGGAGACACGCTGCTGCTGGAAGGCACGATTGAGGATATCCAGCGTCTGGCCAGCGACTTCGATCTGGTCGATGTGACGCGCCCGACGATCCGGGCCTACCGCCGCCACAAGGCGTGGATCGCGATTCTGGCCTTGGCCGGGGTGGTCACCTTGTCTGCGCTGGATGTGGCACCGATCATGGCGCTGGCGGCGGTGGCGGTGGCGGTGATCCTTGTCACCCGCTGCGTGGACCCCGATGAGGCGCTGAACTTTGTCGACGGGCGGCTTTTGGCGATGATCTTCGGGATGATCGCGGTGGGGCAGGGGCTGGACCATTCCGGTGCGGTCGGGCTGATCGTGTCGGGGGTGGAGCCTTGGCTGAAAAGCCTGTCGCCTTTTCTGCTGATCTTGTGTGTCTATGCCATCGGCGTGGTGCTGACCGAGTTTCTGTCCAACAACGCGGTGGCGGTGATCTATACCCCGGTGGCGATGGAACTGGCGCGGACGCTGGGCTATGACCCGCGGCCCTTTGCGGTGGCGGTGATGTTCTCGGCGACCTTGGCCTTTGCCACCCCGATCGGATACCAGACCAACATGATGGTGTACGGCCCCGGCGGCTATAAGTTCTCGGATTACATGCGGGTGGGTATTCCGCTGAACATTCTGACCTGCCTGATTGCCTCGCTGCTGATCCCGATCCTGTGGCCGCTGTAGCCGCGCCACTCTTGCGGCCCCCCCACTGGCTGGTGTAGACGATCCCATCACCCAAGGCAGGGATCGGAGTAAGGGTCATGGCAGGCCATTCAAAATGGGCGAACATCCAGCACCGCAAGGGCAAGCAGGATAAGTTGCGCTCCAAGATGTTCTCGAAGCTGGCGAAGGAAATCACCGTCGCCGCCAAGATGGGCGAACCGGACCCGGACAAGAATCCGCGCCTGCGTCTGGCCGTAAAGGCCGCAAAGGCGGTGTCGATGCCCAAGGACGTGATCGACCGTGCCATCAAGAAATCGGTGGGCGGCGATGCGGCCGACTACACCGAGATCCGCTATGAGGGCTACGGCGTCAACGGCATCGCGATCATCGTTGAGGCGCTGACCGACAACCTGAACCGCACCGCATCCAACGTGCGCAGCTACTTTTCCAAATGCGGCGGCAACATGGGCCAGACCGGATCGGTCAGCCACGGCTTTGACCGCGTGGGCGAAATCACCTACTCCGCCGAGGCAGGCTCGGGCGATGACGTGATGATGGCCGCACTTGAGGCCGGAGCCGATGACGTGGAATCGGATGACGACGGCCACTGGATCTATTGCCAAGTGGAAAACCTCTCCGAAGTCTCGGATGCGCTGGAAAAGGCGCTGGGGGAATCCACCGAATCCAAGATCATCTTCCGCCCGCAGACCCGCACCGAGGTGGATCTGGAAACGGCGCAAAAGCTGATGCGCTTGATCGACATGCTGGAAGAAGACGATGACGTGCAGTCGGTGACGCACAACTTCGACATTCCCGATGATGTGGCAGCCCAGCTCTAAGCGCGCGCCGCATGCCAATCACAAAGGCCCCGGGCAACACCGGGGCCTTTGACATCTCTCTTCCCCATTTTCTGTCCTTAAATATCCCCGCCGGAGGCCCGACCGTGTCACTGGCGCTCTGCTTGGGTTCTTCTATGATCCGCCGCGCCCGTCGCAGACGCGGCACGCAAGGGGGTTACAGTGGCTGAACAGAATTTACAGGTATTGCTGCGCACAATGGCGCCCGATTTGCATCCGCAGCCCTACGGGATCGCGGTGTGGACGGGCGGGCCGATGCCCTTTGCGCCTTTCGCGACGGTGGCCGAGGCGGAAGGCATGACGGTCGTGGCCGATCTGGGCGCGATGCAGGCCGCGGGTCTGACGTCGGAGGCTTGGGCGCGGATCACCTTGACGGTGCACAGCGATCTGGCCGCGGTGGGTCTGACGGCGGCCTTTGCGGCGGCTTTGGGGGCCGAGGGGATCAGCGCCAACGTGATCGCCGGGGTCTTCCACGATCATATCTTTGTGCAATGGGCGCTGCGGCAGCAGGCGGTTGCGGCCTTGGTGGCGCTGTCTCATGCATGAGGCCGCGATTCAGGGCTTTTTGGTTTCGGTCAGCCTGATCCTTGCGATCGGGGCACAAAATGCCTTCGTTTTGCGGCAGGGTTTGCGGCGAGAGCATGTGGGCGCGGTGGTGCTGGTCTGTGCCTTGTCGGATGCGCTGCTGATCGCGGCGGGGGTGACGGGCTTTGGCATCGTCTCGGTGCGGGTGCCTTGGCTGGGCGAGGCGATGCGCTGGGGTGGCGTGATTTTCCTGATCGTTTACGGGGCCTTGCGGTTCCGGTCTGCCGCGCGCGGCGGTGAGGCTTTGAAGCCGGGTGCAGGTGCGGCCGCGCCCTTGGGCAAGGTGTTGCTGACCTGTCTGGTGCTGACTTGGGCCAATCCGCATGTCTATCTGGATACGGTGGTGCTGCTGGGGTCGATTGCGGCGCAGTATGATCCGCACAGGTTGGCGTTCGGGGTGGGGGCGGCGCTGGGATCGTTCGGCTTTTTCTCGGCGCTGGGCTTTGGGGCGCGGTTCCTCGCCCCGGTTTTTGCCAACCCACGGGCGTGGGTGTGGTTGGAAATCCTTGTGGGTTCAACGATGTGGGCCATCGCGGCGGGTCTTGCCTTTGGCGGGTGAAGCGGGTTTTGTGCGCGCAGTCGACAGGGCCAAGGGGCGCACGGGAATGACAGGATCGGGCCGGTTGGCGGGCGTTTTGTGGATGGTGGCCTCTGGCCTGTCCTTCGTAGGCGTCCAGGGGGTGGTGCGGTCCTTGGGCACCGATCTGCCCGCGGCGCAGTCGGCGTTTCTGCGGTTTTTCTTTGGTGTGCTGTTCCTGTTGCCGATGCTGCGCCCGATGTTGCGGCGCGGGTTTCCGCCGGGGGCGCTGTGGCTGTTCGCCGGGCGCGGGGTGGTGCACACCGGGGCGGTCATCTTCTGGTTTTACGCGATGGCCCGGATTCCGGTCGCTCAGGTGACGGCGATTGGCTATCTGAGCCCGGTTATCTTGCTGGTGGCTGGCGCGCTGATCTTTGGTGAGCGCTTGTCGCTGGAGCGGGTTTTGGCGGTGGCGGTGGCTTTGGCGGGCAGCCTGGTGGTGTTGCGCCCGGGCGTGCAGGTGTTGGAGCCGGGGCATTACGCGCAGGTCGCAGCCGCGCTGTGCTTTGCTGGAAGTTACTTGTTCGCCAAGCGGTTAAGCGGGATGGTTTCGGCCTCTACCGTGGTGGCGATGTTGTCTTTGACGGTCACGCTGGGGCTGGCCCCGGTTGCCTGGGCGGTGTGGGTGCCTGTGACGGGCGTGCAAGCCCTGTGGCTGGCGGTGGTCGCGGCTTTGGCGACGATGGGGCATTATTGCATGACACGGGCGTTTCGCGCGGCCCCCTTGGCGGTGACGCAGCCGGTGACGTTTTTGCAGCTTATCTGGGCCACGACGCTGGGCGCGGTGGGGTTTGGCGAGGCGGTGGATCTGTGGGTGCTGGTCGGCGGCGCGATGATCATCGGGGCGATAAGCTGGGTGACGCTGCGCGAGGCGCGGGTGCCTCCGGCGGCGGTGCCGACCGCCTTTGCACCAGAAGCCTGAAGCCTGAAGCCTGTTGCGTGCCGCGCGGTTGCGGCGCGCGCCGGGCTTTTGCCGTGTTAACCCCGCAGCACTAGCGTTTGCTCCACGGCGTTCCCCGCGGAGGTTTCATGTCTGATCTATCCCCCATCTTGTCCCTGCCGCTGATCCAGCCCGCGCAGGCGCAAAAGCATGTCACCCACAATGAGGCGCTGATGCGTCTGGATGTGCTGGTGCAACTGGCCGTGGCGGACCGGACGCGCACCGTCGCGCCGGTGGGGCCGGTGGCCGGGCAGCGTCACATCGTGGCGGCAGGGGCAACGGGGGTCTGGGCTGGTCAAGCGGGGCGCGTGGCCCTGTGGCAGGACGGCGCGTGGCAGTTTCATGCGCCGCTGGCCGGGTGGCGGGCGTGGGTCGCGGCAGAGGCGGCGGTGGCAAGCTATGATGGTGCGGCGTGGAAAACGCAGGCCGACAGCGCGTTGCAGGTCGGCCAGATCGGGGTCAACGCGGCGGCGGATACGACCAACCGGCTGACAGTGTCATCCGATGCGACGCTGTTGAACCATGCGGGTGGCGGGCATCAGTTGAAGCTGAACAAGGCCAGCGCCAGCGACACGGCAAGCCTGCTGTTTCAAACCAACTGGTCGGGCCGGGCCGAGATGGGCACCGCCGGATCGGATGCCTTTTCCATCAAGGTCAGCGCCGACGGATCGGCGTTTTTCACCGGTCTGAGCATCGCGCCCGCCTCGGGGCAGGTCAGCTTGCCTGCGCCGTTAAAGTTGGGCGGGCAAGCGGGGGATCCGGTCAGCCCGGCCAATGGCGAGGTTTGGCTGAACACCGCGAGCGGCACGATCAAGGCGCGGGCGGGGGGCGTGACGCATGTGCTTGCCCCGGCCTCGGCGCCCACGGGGGACAAAGGCGATGTGATCGTGGGGGCGGGTGGCACGCCGTGGACGGTGGCGCCTTCGGTCAAATACGGGGTCCAGATCGCCTTGAACCAACAATGTTTTTTCAACTAGGAGTAGGCTCATGCCCGGCAATACCGCCCCGATCTTTTCCAAAATCGCACATATTGAGTGGGTCAACGGGATCACCGCGGCCAACACGGCCAAGGATGGAACCGGCACGGTGGAGACGATTTTCACCGCCGATGCCACCAATGGTTCATTTCTGCAAAAGCTGATCGTGCGTCCGCGCGGGGCCAATGTGGCCTCGGTTTTGCGGGTGTTTCTGAACAACGGGTCCAGCAATGCCACCGCAGCCAACAATGCGTTGGTGGGGGAGTTGTCGTTGCCCGCCACCACCAACAGCGAGGTGGCTGCGCTGAATGGCTATGAATACGGGATGAACATTCCGGTCCCTGCGGGCTATCGGTTGCATGTGACCTTGGGCACGGCAGTGGCGGGCGGCTATGCGGTTTCGGCGGTCGGAGGGGATTACTGATGAGTTTTCCCTTTCATCTGCCCAAGCTCGCGCCCAGCACGCGCCGGTTTGATCCGGTCGGCGCGGGCAGCGGGACGGGGGCGTGGCAGGCCTATACCGTGCCGGTGGGCACAACCTTGTTGCAGATCGTGGTGGTCGGCGGCGGTGGCGGTGGCGGAAACGGCTTTTCCGGCGGATCGGGCACGGCGCGTGGCGGCGGCGGTGGCGGCGGGTCTGGAGCGGTTGCACGCACAACCGTCGCGGCGGGTCTGTTGCCGGAGACGCTGTATGTGCTGGCCGGAACCGGCGGTCTTGCGGGCGGCGCGGGCAGCCCGTCTGCAGTGGGGCTGGGCCCCGCATTCAGCCAGCCCTTGATCCTGATCGGCGTGAATGCCGCGGGCAGTGGCGGGAACGGCACCGCCTCGGCGGCGGGAGCGGCGGGGGCAGCGGGCACCACGGGCGGGGGTGCGTTTTTCGCGCTGGGCAGTTTCGTGGTGACCAACGGTATGACTGGGAACGCGGGCGGTGCCCACACCGGCGCGGTTGGCACCAATGCGACGGGCGCGGCGGCGGCGGTGTTTCTGACCGGGGGCGCAGGGGGTGCGGGCACGACCTCGGCCGATTTCGCGGGCGGAGGGGTTTCCGCTGCGGGGTTGTGGCCGTCCATTGCCGGGGGCCTTGCCGGGGGCGGCGACGGCAGCGCGGGGTTTGAGCTGTGGGTGCCGCCGGTGTTTTCGGGCGGCACGGGCGGCGGATCGTTCAACGCAGGCGCGGGCGGGGCCGGGGGTTTTGGCGCGCGCGGTTGTGGCGGCGGCGGCGGTGGCGGCGGCATCACCGGCGGGGCAGGCGGGCGCGGCGGGGATGGGTTTGTGCTGATCACGGCGATTTCCTGAGCCGGCCATTTACGGGACAAGCGGAATGAGGGCTGGGAACTGTTTCCCGGCCCTCATCAATTTGACAGGTTTATTCTGTAACCGTAGACAGAGAGAAACAAATGTCAGGACGGGTTTCATGAAGATTGCGATGATCGGGACAGGGTATGTCGGGCTGGTCTCGGGGGTTTGTTTTTCAGATTTCGGGCACGAGGTGGTCTGCGTCGACAAAGACCCGGCCAAGATTGAACGGCTTTTGGCCGGTGAAGTGCCAATATTTGAGCCGGGTTTGCAGACGCTGATGGCCAAGAACGTGGCCGCGGGGCGGCTGTCGTTTACGCTGGATCTGGCCGAGGCGGTGGCCGGGGCCGAGGCGGTGTTCATCGCCGTGGGCACGCCGACGCGCCGCGGCGATGGCCATGCAGATTTGACCTATGTGATGGCGGCAGCCGCCGAGATCGGCCGGGCGCTGACCGGTTATGCGGTGATTGTCACCAAATCGACGGTGCCGGTCGGCACCAACCGCAAAGTGGCCGAGGCGGCCCGCGCGGCCAATCCGGGGGCCGAGTTTGACGTGGCCTCCAACCCCGAATTCCTGCGCGAGGGGGCCGCGATTGACGATTTCATGCGCCCTGACCGTGTGGTTGTGGGGGTAGAGACCGCCCGCGCGCGCAAGGTGATGGGCGACATCTACCGCCCGTTGTTCCTGCGCGATTTCCCGGTGGTCTACACCGGATTGGAAAGTGCCGAGATGATCAAATACGCCGCCAACGCGTTTTTGGCGGTGAAGATCACCTTTATCAATGAGATCGCGGCCCTGTGTGAGCGGGTGGGCGCGGATATCAAGGATGTCTCCAAGGGCATGGGGATGGACGGGCGGATCGGCAACAAGTTCCTGCACGCAGGGCCGGGTTACGGCGGATCGTGTTTCCCCAAGGATACCAAGGCGTTGGCCCGGATCGGGCAGGATCATGCTGTGCCGATGCAAATCACCGAGACGGTGATCAAGGTCAACGAAGAGATCAAGCGCCGGATGATCGAGAAGATTGAGGATCTGTGCGACGGGGTGTTGAACGGCAAGACGATTGCGGTGTTCGGCGTGACCTTCAAGCCCAACACCGATGACATGCGCGATGCGCCCTCATTGACGATCATCCCGGCTTTGGTCGGGGCTGGCGCGAAGGTGCGGGTGGTGGACCCGCAAGGCCGCCGCGAGGGCGAGGCATTGTTGCCGGGCGTGAAATGGGTGGAAAACCCCTATCATGCGGCGCAGGGCGCGCAGTTGGTGGTGCTGCTGACCGAGTGGAATGAATTCCGGGCGCTGGATTTGTCCAAGCTTGCCAAGAAGATGGAGGTCGCCCGCATGGCCGACCTGCGCAACGTCTATTCCACCGAAGAGGCGAAAGAGGCCGGGTTTGAAACCTATGTGGGCGTGGGGCGTTAGCCCTTGGCGCCGGGGCCGCGGGCGTAGACGTCTTCGTAGCGGGTGATGTCGTCCTCGCCCAGGTAGGAGCCGGTCTGCACCTCTATCAGCACCATCGGCACGCGGCCGGGGTTCTCTAGCCGGTGTTTTTCGCCCAAGGGGATAAAAACGGACTGATTTTCGGTTAGCAGTTGCACGCGATCACCAATGGTGACGCGTGCGGTGCCCGATACCACGACCCAATGTTCGGCCCGGTGCACATGGCTTTGCAACGACAAGGCCGCGCCGGGCTTGACCACGATGCGCTTGACCTGAAAGCGGTCTGCAAGGGCCAGCGTTTCGAACCAACCCCAGGGGCGGTGATCGCGGGGGAAGGCGTCGGCCTGTTTCAGGCCCTTGGCCTTGAGCGCGGCGACGGCCGATTTCACCTCTTGCGCGCGGGCGCGGGGCGCGATCAGCACCGCATCGGCGGTGGCGACGGCAACCATATCATGCAGGCCAATGCCGACCAGCACCTGATCGGGGCTGTCGCTGCGCAAAAGGCTGCCCGAGCAATCAAGTGCGACAACCCCGCCGCTGCACAGGTTATCCGCAGCGTCGCGGGCCGGGGCCTCGCGCCAGACGGCGTCCCAGTCGCCCAGATCGGACCAACCCGCACCAAAGGGCACGGCATCAAGGTTGGGCGCATGTTCCATCACGGCATAGTCGATCGAGATGTCTTCAGCCTTGGCCCAAGGGCCGGGGGCCAGCCGCAGAAAGCCCAGATCGCGGGTGGCCCCGTCCACAGCGGCGGTCACGGGGGGGATAAGGGCGGGGGCGTGGGCGCGGAAGGCGGCAAGGGCCGCTTGGACGCTGAACAGGAAAATCCCGGCGTTCCAAAGGTAGGTGCCCGCCGCGAGCATGGTTTGGGCGGTGGCGGCGTCGGGTTTCTCGACAAAGCGTTTCAGGGGCTGGGGGCTGGCGTCTTGGGGCTGGGTGGAGAGTTCCAGCCAACCATAGCCGGTTTCGGCCCGTTCGGGGCGGATGCCAAAGGTGACGATTCGTCCTGCCTTGGCGGCGGGCAGCGCGGCGGCGACGGTGGCGCGGAAGGCCGCGGCGTCGGGGATCACATGGTCGGACGGGGCCACAAGCACCAGCCCGCCCGGATCAGTTTCCGCGATGTGCAGAAGGGCGGCAAGGATGGCGGGTGCGGTGTTGCGCCCCTCAGGCTCTATGAGGATCGCGGCCGGGTCCATCTGCAGGGCGGCCAGTTGTTCGACCACGATAAAGCGGAAATCGGTGTTGGTGATGACCAAGGGCCGGGCATAGCCGGGGCCGGACAGGCGGGTGGCAGACTGTTGAAACAGGCTGAGCGGACCGAAAAGCGGAGAGAATTGTTTGGGATAGCCCTTGCGCGACACCGGCCAAAGCCGCGTGCCAGAGCCACCGCACAAAAGCAGGGGGGTGATTGTATCCATCTCGCGTCGCCTCCACCCGATGTGCCTAGCGATGATTTAAGGCGAATTTGAGGAAATTGCATAGGGTTAGGGTGCAGGTGCCTAGACGAGATCGTAGTTTGTGGTCCCGATCCGCAGGAAGATGTCGGTCATGCCCGCCCCATCGCTGAGCGTCCATAGAATGCGGCCTGTCGGGATGTGGATGATCTGTGCCTCGGACATGGTGGCTGAACCGACGGCATCAAGGCGGAGGATATCGACGCGGAAATCGCTCCGCGCCGCACCCGTGCCTGTGTAGACGAGCAGATCGCCAAGGCTGGCGCTGTAATCGATGATAAGGTCATTTCCATCGGCCTCGGCGCCAGAGTGGATGAATTGGTCGGCCCCAAGGCCGCCCATCAGCAGGTCATCGCCCGCGCCCCCTTCCAGCCGGTCGTTGCCAGCCCCGGCCCAAAGCGTGTCATTGCCGCCCGCCCCGATCAGCCGGTCGGCCCCGTCGCCGCCATACATCTCATCCGCGCCGTCGCCGCCGTCGAGCGTGTCATTGCCCAGCCCGCCCCAGAGGGTGTCATCGCCCTCCCGCCCCAAAAGGCTGTCATTGCCGGCGTCGCCGTCGATCTTGTCGTTGCGGGCGGTTCCGAAAAGGGTGTCGGCGCCAAGACCGCCGCGCAGGCCCTCAATCTCAAAGTAGAGATCGCCCTTGGCGTCGCCGGTGTTCAGCGTGGGCGTCACAAGATCGACTTTCACCGCGCCGGTGGAACTGGTGTAGACCGCCCAGTCATAACCCTCGCCCCCTTCCAGCCGGTCCGCGCCCGCGCCCCCTTCGAGAATGTCGTTGCCGGTGCCGCCGTAAAGCGTGTCGTTGCCTGCGGCCCCAAAGAGCACGTCATTGGCCGCGGCCCCGGACAGCATGTCATGGCCCGAACCGCCGCGCAGGGTGTCTTCAAAGCGGGTGCCGAGGATGCCTTCAATCTCGGTCAGTAAATCGCCGAGGGCATCGCCGAGGTTGGTCGCGGGTTTGGCCAGATCGACGCGCACGGCGGCGGTGGCATCGGCATAGCTGGCCCAATCCAGCCCCGCGCCGCCCGTCAGTACATCGGCCCCCGCGCCGCCGATCAGCGTGTCATTGCCCAGCCCGCCAAGCAGGGTGTCATTGCCCGCAGCGCCGGAAATCAGGTCATCGCCCTGGCCGCCGTCGAACAGATTGGCATCGGAATCGCCGGAAAGCGTGTCGGCAAAGGCAGAGCCGGCAAAGGCCTCAATGCTGGTATAGCTGTCACCTGCCGCGTCGCCGCCGTTCTGGCCGGGCAGGGCAAGGTTTAGCCGAATGGCGGCGGCAGCGCTGGCATAGCTGACCCAATCGGTGCCCGCCCCGCCATCCAGCAGGTTCGCCCCGCCGCCGCCTGACAGTGTGTCGTTGCCCAGGCCGCCGAACAGGCTGTCATCGCCGCCGCGCCCCCGCAGCAGGTCATTGCCCGCGCCGCCGTCCAGCGCGCTGGCGGTCAGAGCGCCTGTCAGGGTGTCGTTGCGGGCCGAACCCAACAGCCCCTCGACGTCAAGGAACTGGTCGCCGGCCGCGTCGCCGCTGCCCGCGGTCAGGCCGGACAGATCGGCGGTGATGGATTTGGTTGAGGTGGCATAGCTGGCCCAATCCATGCCCGCCCCCCGTCGAGTCGGTCAGCCCCTGCGCCGCCCTCCAGCGTATCATTGCCTGCGCCGCCAAAAAGCTGGTCGATCCCGGCGCGGCCGTAGAGCAGGTCGTGCCCGTCGCCCCCTGCCAGAAGGTCGGCGGACTTGCCGCCGCGCAGCGTGTCGTTGAAGCCCGAGCCAAGCACGCCGATGATCAGCGTATAGATGTCGCCCGCCGCATCGCCGGTATTGAGGCTGCGGGTGGTCAGGTCTACCAGCACGGCCGCGGGCGCGTTGGCGTAGCTGGCCCAATCGGTGCCGGTGCCGCCTTCGAGGCTGTCGGCCCCCGCGCCGCCTTCGAGCGTGTCATTGCCGGCACCGCCGCGCAGCGTGTCGTTGCCCGCCCCGCCCCAAAGCCGGTTCGCGCCGCCGTCGCCGCGCAGATCGTCGGCAAAGGCGGTGCCGATCAGCCCCTCTACCCGCAGCAGGACATCGCCCAAAGCCTCACCCGTGTTGGCAAAGGTGGCGGACAGGTCGGCGCGGATGGCGGCGGTCGCGTTGGCGTAGCTGGCCACGTCAAAGCCGTCGCCGCCATCCAGCCGGTCGGCCCCGGTGCCGCCGTCGAGCGTGTCATCGCCCGCACCGCCGAACAGCGTGTCGCCATAGGCCGAGCCGATCAGCCCCTCAATACCAAGGTATTGGTCGCCCGCCGCGTCGTTCAGATTGTTGGTGGGTTGGGCCAGATCGGCGCGGATGGCGGTGGTGGCCGCTTCATAGCTGGCGAGGTCAGTGCCGGCCCCGCCCTCCAGCCGGTCGGCCCCTGCGCCGCCGTCCAGCGTGTCATCGCCGGTGCCACCGAAAAGCGTGTCATTGCCCGCCCGCCCCGACAGCACATCGGCGCCAGCCCCGCCGTCCAGCAGGTTCGGCCCGCCATCGCCGCGCAGATCATCGCCAAAGGCCGAGCCTGTCAGCCCTTCAACCGCGACAAAGCTGTCGCCCGCGGCAAGGCCGGTATTGGCCGATGGGGTGGCCAGATCGACGGTGAGGCCGCTGGGGGCGTCGCTGTAATCGGCCATGTCAAAGCCGGTGCCGCCATCCAGCAGATCACCGCCCGCGCCGCCGATCATCACATCATTGCCCGCACCGCCGTAGAGGGTGTCATTGCCCGCTGTGCCGGTCAGGCGGTCATCGCCGGAATCGCCGGGGATCGGCATGTCGCGGCGCACTTGCCAGACCCAAAGCCCCAACTGCCCGGTGTTGCCGACGGTTTGCGGCAGTTGCAGCAGCGCCGCTTCATTGCCCGAGGCGGCCAGCACCGTGGGCGGGCCGCTGCCGAGTTTTGCGCCGATCCATGCGGGTGTGCCGCCAAGGCCGTTCCAGCCACCTTCAAGATCGCCGGACACCCAGCCGATATGGTCGTAGCGCAGCACGATGTCGAATTCGCCGTTGCCGCGATCAAACAGTTGCAGTTGGAAGGTGTTGGTTTCGCTGGCGTTGCGGCGGTAAAAGCCAACCTCTTGCCAGGTAAAGGTGACGACATCGTTGGCGGTGTCGACGTCGATCCAGACGGGGCCGCTTTCCGCCCCCTCGCCGTCGATCCGCGTATCCACATCGGCGTGGAAGGGGGCGATGAAGGGCGTGGTCAGTGTCGCGGGGTTGGTCTGAAACCCCACAAGGGCCGCGCCAAAGGACAAAAGCCCGTCGGTGGACAGGAAGACATCGGTGGCAGCCCATGTGGTGCCAGCCACGAACAGCCCCTGTTCGAACACGCCCGACAGGTCCAGCCGCAGCGCGCCGTCATCGGCCCGGTCCATCGCCGTCTCACCAAAACCCGCCGCGCCGCCAAGCCCGGTGACGGCGGTGCCGTTGCCCGTGATCTGCCCCATCGCCGCCGCCTTTGCCTGCACACACCCCGGCCATGATGGCCGTGACAGGGTGAAGGAACGCCTAACGATAAAATGATCATCTTTATGATTTCATTTGAATTTTTTGGAAGAGCCGCTTTTGCGCCGCATTGCTTCCCTGCCGAGGGCAGTCGGGCGGGGAAAGGTGAGGGACTGCTCAGGGGTGGGCAGCAGGGGTGTGTGGGGCAGTGCGGTGCAGTTTCGGGTGGTTTCAACATATCTGGCGAACGCGCTTGGCTTTTCGGCCATTGCGGATGGGCTGGCGGTGGTGGAACAGGGCGGCTATGCGCGGCTGATCTACGGTCAGCGGGGCGGCAGTGCGCTAAACGCGCTGGATCTGGGGGCGGTTTCGGTGCCTTTGGCTGATCCGGGTGATCCGTGGGTGGGAACGAGCGGCGGCAGTCTGCTGTCGGTGCAGAGCACCAGCGGCCAGCCGCGGGTTTTTGTGGCCAGCGCATGGGCGGTGCCGTTGCAGGCGACGCCTTTGGTGCCGGCTTTGGCATTGGGGGCGCCTGCGACCGTCAGTTCCAGTCTTGGCACGCTGTCGGGTGTCACGGCGTTTGAGATCATCGAACGGGGTGCCACGGATATTGCGGTGGTGGCGCAGCGGGGCATTGAGGGGCTGCGGATCTTCTCGCTAAGCGATGCGGGGGGGTTGACGCTGATTGGCAGCCTCTCGGACGGTCCGAAGGCGACGGTGCTGGAGGTGACGGATCTGGCCAGTGTGCTGGCCGGAGGGCAGACCTATCTGCTGGTGCTGTCGGCGTTGGAGAACGGGATTTCCAGCTATCAGATCGGCCCGACGGGGGTGGCAAGTTTCATCGACACGATGGGCATGCGTGACGGGTTGGCCGTGAATGGCCCGGTAGCGATGCAGGTCGCAGAGTTGGGGGGCCAAGACTTTGCGGTCATCGCTGCGACGGGAAGTTCATCGCTGTCGGTGGTGCGGATCAATCCGATGGGGGTTTTGTTCCAGACCGATCACCTGATCGACGACCGCACGACGCGCTTCGCGGATGTCGCGGCGTTGGACATGTTCGTGGCGCAAGACCGGGTGTTTGTGGTCGCGGCGGGCAGTGACGCGGGGTTGACGGTGTTGGAGTTGCTGCCGGGGGGGCGGCTTGCGCCCTATCTGACGGTGGCATTGGAAACCGGGCAGGGCATGGCCAATGTGACGGGGATTGAGGCGCAGATGATGTCGGCGACCCGCGCCGCCTTGCTGCTGACCGATGCGCGGGGCGACCGGATCAACCATTTTGAGCTGGATCTGTCGGCCTTGGGGCAAAGCATCACGGCCAGTGGCGGCACGGTCACGGGGACGGCGTTGGACGACCGCATCCTCGGTTCGGCGGCGGCAGAGGTGTTGCAGGGCGGGGCTGGCAATGACTGGATTCACGACGGCGGCGGGTCGGATCAGTTGCGCGGGGGGGCAGGGGCGGATGTGTTCGTCTTTGCCCGCGACGGGGCCGTGGACCGGGTCTTGGATTTTGAGCGCGGCATTGACCGGCTGGATGTGCGCGACTGGGGACGGATCTACGGGATTGAGGCGCTGACCCTGACCGCCACCAGCACCGGGGCAACGGTGAGTTATGGCAACGAGCAGGTGATCCTGACGGCCTCTAACAACGCGGCACTGACGTTGACGGCGGCTGACTTTCTGTTTTGACGCGGCGGATAGCGCTTTGCCAAACGGAGGAAACCGCTTTAACCCTTTGGCGGTGAACAGGTGTAGGTGGGGTGCTGGATGCAGCATATTTTGGTGACGGGTGGGGCGGGCTATATCGGCTCGCACGCCTGCAAGGCGCTGGCGCAGGCGGGGTTCCTTCCGGTTGCGTTCGACAATCTGACGACGGGATGGGCCGAGGCGGTAAAATACGGGCCGCTGGTGCAGGGCGATTTGCTGGACCGCGCGGCGGTGGATTCGGCCTTTGCGCGCTTTCGCCCGGTGGCAGTGATGCATTTTGCGGCGCTGTCGCTGGTCGGAGAGTCGATGAAAGACCCCGGTCGCTATTGGCGGATCAACACCGGTGCGGCGCTGAACCTGATCGAGGCGGCGGTGGCGCAGGGGTGCATGAACTTTGTGTTCTCCTCTACCTGCGCGACCTATGGCGATCAGGATGGGGTGATGCTGGACGAGGCGAGCCTTCAGCGCCCGATTAACGCCTATGGGGCCTCCAAGCGCGCGATTGAGGATATGCTGAAGGACTTCGCATCGTCCTCAGGGTTGCAGCATGTGATTTTCCGCTATTTCAACGTGGCGGGGGCGGACCCCGAGGGCGAGCTGGGCGAACAGCATCGGCCCGAGACGCATCTGATCCCGTTGATGCTGGACGCGATCGAAGGGCGGCGGCCGGCGCTTACTCTGTATGGCACGGATTATGCCACGCCGGATGGCACCTGCATTCGGGATTATGTCCACGTTTGGGATCTGGTGCAGGCGCATGTTCTGGGCCTGCAATGGCTGTTGAATGGGCGCGGCAGCCGGGATTTCAACCTGGGCTCGGGCAAAGGATTTTCGGTGCGGGAGGTGATCGAGGCATCCCGCCATGTCACCAACCGGGCGGTGCCGGTGGTTGAGGGGCCGCGCCGGGCGGGGGATGCGGCGACGTTGGTGTCAGGCTCACAACGGGCGATCAAGGAACTGGGCTGGACGCCGGAACGGTCGACGCTGGAGCAGATGATCCGCGATGCCCATGACTGGAGCCAGCGCACCGGTTATGCGCGCTAGGGCGCGGTGGGCTCTGGCGGCGGGATCAGGCGGAAGTCCTGCGTCTGGGTGGACAGGCGCGCCGGGTCGCGGGCGGGCATGTCGGTGATCAGCAAGGCAGGCACCTGACCCGCGCGGGCCAGCACCTCGCCATGCGGGCCGCAGATGACCGAGGCCCCGGCATAGGTCAGGTCGCCCTCCGTGCCGCAAAAGTTGGCATAGACGATGCCCAACCCGTGGTTGGCGGCCATGGCGGGCACGGTGGCCTCCATCACATGGGTAAAGGGCAACATATTGGCGGTGGGCACCAGCAGCACCTCGCATCCCGCCGCCGCAAGGGTGGCGATGTGCGGGGCAAATTCCACATCATAGCAGATCAGGATGCCCACCCGATGGCCGCTGATCTCGGTGACGCAATACCGATCCCCGGCGTGGTAGAAGGCGGATTCGCGCGGGCCGTAGAGTTGGATCTTGCGATAATGGGCCAGTTCAGCCCCGTCTGGCCCGATGACGACGGCGGAGTTATAGACCTTGCCGCCTTCGCGTTCGGCATAGCCCACCACCAGCGCGCATTTCGCCTCACGGCACAGCATCGCCAAGGCGCGGTGCCAGTCGCCGCCGCGCGGTTCGGCAAGGGCGGCGATGCGGTCCGAGTTATAGCCGGGCAGGTAGCTTTCGGGGGCGACCAGAACATGGGCACCCGCCGCCCCCGCCGCACGCAGGGCAGGGGCAAGATTGTTCAATCCAGTCAAGGCGTTGCCGGAGGGTGAGTGGTCTTGCCATAGGGCGACACGCAGGGCGGCACGCGGGGGCGTGGGGTCGGGCATGGCGGTCTCCTTCAAAGGCATGGTGCCGATCCAGAGTGCCGGAGCCAGCCGCGCTTGTCACCCTTGGGGCTGCAAGCGCGGCCGATCCCCGCCGGTGCGCCTAGTTGAACGCGCAGCCCGAACGGATGCCAAGCCGCTTGAACACCGACGCCGCCGGGCAAAACCCGGTCAGCGAGGATTGGATCAGGTTCACGCCGACAAACACCGTCAGCCAGACGAAATAACCCGAAACAAAGTGGGTCAGCGCCACGCTGACCAGCAGCACGCAACCTGCGAACAGCAACACGGTACGGTCGAGAGACATGAGTTTTCTCCTGTGTGGCAAGGGTCAGCCCTTGGTGGTTTGTTTCAGTTTGTCGATGCCAAGCGCCTTCATGGCGAGGCTTTCGTAGAAGGGTTCGGAGACGCCCTTGCGCAGTTTGCGCAGGAAGTATTTCTCAAACCCGATCTTGGCCAGATGGACCCATTTGCCGCTCGACGACCAGTTGACGTTGCGCGGCGGGATCTGAGGCTGGGCCACGAAGGCCACGCCCCCATCGCCAAAGTCGGCAAGGCAGACGGCGTTCCATGTGCCGATCTGGTCCGGCTCCTTGCCGTTCAGCAGGTTGCCGATGTTGTGGGCGGTGGCGGTCACCATCGATTCGATCATGAAGCCGGTCTTCGGCACGCCCACCGGCACCGGGGTTGGCCCGATTGGCGGAATAGCCACGCAGACCCCCACGGCGAAGATGTTGGGGAAGGCGGGGTTGCGCTGGTGCTTGTCCACGATGGTAAAGCCGCGCGGGTTCGACAGGCCCTCGATCTTGGACACAGGCGGGATGCCACGGAAGGGCGGCAGCATCATCGAGAAGGCGAAGGGCAGGTCTTTTTCAGCCTTCACACTGCCGTCTTCGTTGATTTCTTCGACGATCATATGCCCGTCGGTGACCTTTTTGACGCGGGTGTTGGTCATCCATTTGACGTGCTTGGCGCGCATCTCGGATTCCAGCAGGCTTTTGGTGTCGCCCACCCCGTCAAGGCCGAGGTGGCCGATGTAGGGTTCAGGGGTGACGTAGGTGATCGGGACCTTGTCGCGCAACTTGGCCTTGCGCAGCGCGGTTTCCAGAATGAACAGGAATTCGTAGGCCGGGCCAAAGCAGCTTGCCCCTTGGGCGGCACCGATGATCACCGGGCCGGGGTTGGCTTTGAGTTTCTCGAACAGTTCCAGCGCCTTTTCGGCGTGGTCGATGTGGCAAATGGATTGGGTAAAGCCGTCTGGCCCGAAGCCTTCGATCTCATCAAAGGCCAGTTCGGGGCCGGTGGCGATGACCAGATAGTCGTAGGACACCGAATCGCCGTTCACCAGTTGGATGCGGTTTTCCTTGGGGTGCAGGCGTTCAGCGGCCACCGGGATAAAGGCGATGTCCTTTTTGGCCATGGTCGGGGCCAGATCGACGGTGATTTCTTCGCGTTTGCGCCAGCCCACTGCGATCCACGGGTTGGACGGCACGAAGTGGTAGGTCGGGTCTTTGGTGACGACGGTGATCCGGTCTTCCTTGCGAATCTGCTCTTTCAATTCGTAGGCCATGATGGCCCCGCCGAGCCCGGCCCCCAGCACGACGATATGCGCCATAGTTCATCCTCCTCAGGTGATCTTTGTGTCAAATTCGACGGGGCCGGGACATCCGGCCCCGGGTGGTCAGGTGCGGAACACCCGGTAAATCGCTGGAATGACCAGCACGGTCAGCAGGGTTGAGCTGAGCAGCCCGAACAGCAAAGAGATGGCGAGGCCCTGAAAGATCGGGTCGGCCAGAATCACCACCGCGCCAATCATCGCGGCGATGGCAGTCAGCAGGATCGGCTTGAAGCGCACCGCCCCGGCGGTCATCAGCACCTCAACCGTCACGGGGCCTTCGCCGCTGTTGCGGATGAAATCCACCAGCAGGATGGAGTTTCGCACGATGATACCCGCCAGCGCGATAAAGCCGATCATCGAGGTCGCCGAGAAGGGCGCACCAAACAGCCAGTGGCCAAAGATGATGCCAAGGAAGGTCAGCGGGATCGGGGTCAGAATGACCAGCGGCACCTTGAAAGAGCCGAACTGTGCCACGACCAGAATATAGATCCCCAAAAGGGCCACACCAAAGGCCGCCCCCATGTCGCGGAAGGTCACATAGGTCACCTCCCATTCGCCGTCCCAAAGCAGGGTCGACCTGATTTTCATCATCAGGTTGGCCGTGCAGGCTGACGACGGGCTTTTGGCCGTCTGTCCAGTCGGCCGCGTCCAGCGCCTCGCCCACGGCGAGCATGCCGTAAAGCGGGGCCTCAAAGGCGCCGGCCAGTCTCGCCGGTGACCATTTCCGCCTCGCGCCCATTGTGGCGGAAGATCGGGAAGCGATGCCTCTTCCGGCTGAACTGCGGATCACATCGCCCAGTTCCACCACGCCGCGCGCACCGGGCAGGGCGTTGGCGGGGATCGGAGTGGTCAGGAAGCGTTCGTCCAGCACGCGGTCGCCTTTGTCGCGGGCGATCGATCAACGGGATCGGCAGGCGGCCTTCGCCACGGTGGGAATAGCCGACCACCTGCCCGCCGTTCAGGATCGACGAGGGTGTCGAACACATCCTGTTCCTGCACGCCGAAGAATTCCAGATCGTCGGTCGAGATCAGCGCCCGCAAACGCCGCGCCTGTGTGCCAAAGCTGTCGTCCACATCGACCATGAAGGGCACGCTTTCAAAGGCGGCGCGGATCTTGGTCGCGGCGGCGCGGCGAGTGTCGGCGTCGGGGCCATAAACCTCGGCCAGCAGGGTTGAGATCACCGGCGGACCGGGCGGCGGTTCCACGGTTTTAAGGCTGGTGCCAGCGGGCAGGTCCAGCGTTTTCAGCCGCTCGCGGATATCCAGAGCGATGTCATGGCTGGCGCGGTCGCGGTCTGTCTTGGGGGTCAGGTTGATCGCCACTTCGCCCAGTTGCGGCTCTTGGCGCAGGTAGCTGTGGCGCACCAGACCGTTGAAGTTGAAGGGGGCCGCGGTGCCAGCGTGGGTTTGCAGCCCGGTGACTTCGGGCATTTGCATGACCACGCGGGCCACGTCCTGGGCCACGCGGTCTGTCGCCTCTACCGAGCTGCCTTCGGGCAGGTCGATCATCACCGACAGTTCGGATTTGTTGTCAAAGGGCAGAAGTTTGACCGTCACATCGCGGGTATAAAGCGCGGCAAGCGAGCCAAAAGACAGCGCCGCGGTGACCAGCAGGAAGGTCAGGCTGCGCCGTTTGGTCGCCAGAACCAGCCGGGCAACCGCGCGGTAGCCGCGCTCTAGCGGGCCGCCGTGGTGTTCGTGGTCGGCCAGCTTTGCCTTGCCCGCGATTTTCACCATCAGCCAGGGGGTGATGATCACCGCCACGAAAAAGGAAAAGATCATCGCGGCAGAGGCATTGGCGGGAATCGGGCTCATATACGGGCCCATAAGCCCGGACACGAACAGCATCGGCAGCAGGGCTGCCACCACGGTCAGGGTGGCGACGATGGTGGGGTTGCCGACCTCGGCCACAGCGTCGATGGCCGAAGTGGTGCGGTCGCGGCGGTCCCTCATCCCCCAGTGGCGGGCGATGTTTTCAATCACCACGATGGCATCATCGACAAGGATACCGATAGAGAAGATCAGCGCAAACAGGCTGACCCGGTTCAAGGTATACCCCATGATCCATGCCGCAAAGAGGGTCAGCAGGATGGTGACCGGGATCACGATGGCGACCACGATGCTTTCCCGCCAGCCAATGGCCATGAACACCAGGGCGATGATCGACACGGTGGCAAGGCCAAGGTGGAACAGCAGTTCATTGGCCTTTTCGTTCGCCGTCTCGCCGTAGTCGCGGGTGACGGTGACGATCACGCTGTCGGGGATCAGTTGGCCTTTCAGGGCTTCGACCCGGTGCAGGGCGGCTTCGGCCACCACCACGGCATTGGCGCCCGCGCGTTTGGCCACCGCAAGGGTCACCGCCGGGCTGCGTTCGGACACGCTGCCATCCGGCGCGCGGGTGATTTGGGCCACGATGTGATCGGAGGTGTCGGGCACAAAGCTGACTTCGGCCACGTCGGCCACATAGACCGGACGGCCGTCGCGGGTGGTCAGCAGCAGGCCTGCCACTTCGGCAGGGGCGGTCAGAGTGGCGCCCGCGACCAGATCAATCTCTTGGCCCGCATCGCGCAGCTTGCCGGTGTTCAGCGTGCGGTTGGCCTGCGCCACCTTGCCCGCCAGTTGTTGCAGCGTGACGCCGTAAAGCGCCAAACGGTCCGGATCGGGCGCGATGCGGATGGCCTCTGTGCGAATCGCCGACAAGGTAGGTCAGGCCCACGTCATCGGTCTTGGCGACCATGGTTTGCAGCGCACGGGTGATGCGGGTCAGTTCATTGGCGCTGACTTCGGCCCCCGGCGTTGCCGAGAGCGTCAGCGTCAGGATCGCCACATCATCAATGCCGCGCCCGACGATCAGCGGTTCGGGAATGCCCAGCGGGATGCGTTCCATATTGGCGCGCACCTTGTCATGCACGCGCAAGATCGCGTCTTCGGCGCTGGTGCCGACCTTGAACCGCGCGGTGACCATTGCGGCATCGTCGCGGGTTGAGGAATAGACATGTTCGACATCGTTGATGCCTTTGACGATGATCTCCAGCGGTTCGGTCACCAGCTTGACCGCATCTTCGGCGGCAAGACCCTGCGCCTGCACGTGAATATCGACGAGGGGGACCGAAATCTGCGGCTCTTCCTCGCGCGGGAGGGAAATCAGCGCAACGGCCCCGGCGGCAATGGCCGCAAGGATGAACAATGGCGTCAGTGCTGACGCGATGAAGGCCCGCGTCAGCCGCCCGGCAAGGCCAAGCGGGTAGTTTTGCTTGGACGTTGCGTTATCGGCGGAGGGTTCACCGGACAGGGTGGTCTCGGTCTTGGGGCCTTCAGTCATGGGATGCGCCCTCCACCAGCGGGGCGATGGTCAGCACGGTATCGCCAGCGACCAGGCCGGTCAGCACTTCGACCATCGCGGTGCCGTCCACGTCCTGCACCTGACCGGGCACGATGACCCGCATCAGGGGGCCGTCAGGGCCTGCGACGGCGACAAAGTCCAGCCCCGCCTGACTGCGCAGCGCGGTCAGCGGCACCATAAGCGCCTGACGTTCAGCGATCGGCAGGTTTACCAAAAC
Organism: uncultured Alphaproteobacteria bacterium; assembly: GCA_963815355.1. Classification (GTDB taxonomy): domain Bacteria; phylum Pseudomonadota; class Alphaproteobacteria; order Rhodobacterales; family Rhodobacteraceae; genus JAPUEK01. Next base: position 113,516 of record CAWFGJ010000012.1, on the reverse strand, counting down.
GCGGGCGTCGACAAAGCGGTCGGGCAGGCCCGGCACCTCGACATCGGCCACCACGCGGCCGTTTTCGATCAGAGGATAGACGCGCGCGATCCGCCCTTCTTGGGGGCCGGCGGGGCCATCAATGCGTAAGGTGTCGCCTTCGATCAGCCGCGTGGCGTGACGCTCGGGCACGGCAAGACGCAGGAAAGTGCCGCCGCCGCTGAGCAGCGCTACCTCTTCGCCGGGCATCACGACCGCCCCGGCGGCCAACGGTACATCCAGCACCCGGCCCGCCATGGGGGCCAAGATCACGCCTTCGGCCTCTTGCTGGGTGACGGCGTTGATCTGGGCCGAAACCGACGCCATCTGGCCGTTCAGCACATCCACCTGCGTGCGCAGGGCATCCAGACGCTGGGCGGTGGTCACACCTTGCTTCAGCAGGTCCTGTCCCCGTTTCAGTTCGGCCTCGGCATTGACAAGTTGGGCCGAGATCGCCTCGCGCTGCGCCTCTAACGCGGATTTCTGAAAACCGATCTTGGCATCGACGACCCGCGCCAGTGCCTGACCGGCGGTCACAAGATCGCCCTCGGCCACCGTCAGCTCTACCAGCGTCCCACCCAGCCGCGCGCGCGCCGGCAGGCGGTCCCGCGCCTCGATGCGGCCATAGACGGCTTTCCAGTCGGTCACGGTGACAGGTGCCAAGGTCATCGTCGGTGTTGCGGCCGTGTCGGCCAGCGCGGGCAGGGCGGCCACCAAAAACGTGACCGTCGACAGCAGGACAAAGGGGGCCGTGAAAGATCTGAGCGCGCGGGACATGGCGATTCCTCGAATTTGCATTCTTATATATGATTATCGGAATATATAAAGAAAAGCATAAACTACAACCCCCCGAAGGTCGTGTGGCAAATTGACCTGCCAACAAAGGCAACAAAACCCTACGCAAACGCGCACGGCGCCAGCAAAAAGTCAGAAAGGGGAATTTGGTGGCGAGGGAGAGATTTGAACTCTCGACCCCACGATTATGAGTCGTGTGCTCTAACCAACTGAGCTACCTAGCCACTGGCGCGGTTGATAGGGGTGTCCGCCGGGGGCGTCAAGGGGGAAATCCCCGCTTTGTGACAGCTTGGGCCGAAAGCGCGGCATGGAAAGCGGATGAACCCAAAGCCCGGGAATTTCCATTTTCTGTCCTTAAATATCCCCGCCGGAGGCTCCCCCCGTTTCAGCGGGCGACACGGGGGCGGCCAGAGGCGGTGACCGTCACCGTGCCCTCAAGGAACATTGAGCGGCCCTCAATTTCGGCTTGCCGCAGGTCGCGGGTGACGGTTAGGCGCAGATCCTCGGCGCCTGCATCGCGGGCGCGGGCGGTGACTTCGGCGGTCAGCCCTGCTTCCATCGCGGCCATCGCCGCCTCGCGGGTGGTGAAGCTTTGCAGCCCATCTGTCAGATGCGCCACAAAGCGGCCTTCTGCGGGCGAGGACACCAGCCCGGACAGCCGCTGGCTGACCTGGCCCACGACGGCGCCGATGGCGTTGGCGACACCGGCATGTTCGGGCAGGATCATCTCGCAGCCCAGCCGTTCGCCGACCGCGCCGTAATAGGACGGGGCAGAGGCGCCAAGGCCGATCACCGGCACGCCCAGACGCGCGGTCAGCTCGATGATGCCGCGGTGCCGGGACAGGCCTTCGGCGGTCAGGCGGTGGCGGGCCAGCGCCTCGGGGTCTTCGCCGGCAAAGCTCGGGTCTTCGTCAAAGGCCGCTTCCAGCAGGCAATCCACGGTCTGCGCGGTCAGTTGGTTGACGATCTGGCGGGCAAGGGTGGCCCCGTCAGGGGCAAAGCGGTCGCCCGCCCCGTTGCGCCGCCGGGCGAGCAGGGTCAGCGCCTTTTGCGCGGCCAGCGCGTCCCAGCTGTCCAGTTTGCCCAGCACATGCGAGGCATCGGAAGGTGTCACGCCCGACAACATCACAAGGCCGCGCGCCACCAGCCGGTCCAGTGCAGCGGCGTCGATCCGGCTGGTCAGGGCGGCGGCCATGGGCATCGGGCCTGTGATCCGGGCCAGAACGGCGGTCTCGCGGCTGGTCAGACCGCCGTCAGAGCCGCTGGCCACCCCCATCGGCACCACGAACCGCCCGTCAAATTCGCCCGACGTTGCCGAAGACAGCGCGCGGTCAAGGCTGGCATGGACCATTTCGGCGGCGTCGGTGGCCAAAAGCGAGACCGGCATCAGGCGGCGGGGGCCAAGGCGCATCCCGCCGCTTAGACCTTCGGTTTTCAGATGCACTTCACTGTCGCCGCCAAGCCCGGTGGTGCGCATCGCGACCGCTTCGACCATGGTGCGAAAGCCGCCGACCCGCGCGCCTTGGGGGTCGATCTCGGGCAGGCCGTCGCGCAGCAGGGCCACGTCGGTGGTGGTGCCGCCGATATCAGAGACCAGCGCGTTTTGCGCCCCCGTCAGCCAGCGCGCGCCGACGATCGAGGCGGCAGGGCCGGAAAGGATCGTCTCAATCGGGCGTTCGCGCACCATGGCCGCCGAAATAAGCGCCCCGTCGCCCCGCACCACCATCAGCGGCGCCTTGATGCCGCGGGCGTCGAGGTGGCGTTCGCAGGCCGCGACAAGGCGGTCGATCATGCCGATCAGCCGCGCATTCAGCACCGCGGTCAGGGCGCGTTTGGGGCCATTCAACTGGGCTGACAACTCGTGTGAGCAGGTCACCGGGCGGCCTGTCACCCGGCGGATGACGGCGCGGGCGGCGACCTCATGCGCGGCGTTGCGGGTGGCAAAGCGGGCGGCCACGGCAAAGCCCATGACCTGCGCGCCCAAGGCGGCGACTTCGGCCTCAAGCCGGGCCAGATCGAGGGGCAGGTGTTCGGTGCCCGCGTGGGTGTGGCCGCCGTCCAGCCGGATCACCGGATCGCCCTTGAGCGCCTCGGTCAGCCCGCCGCGTTCCAGATCGTCGGCGTCGAAGCCGATGAACACCAGCGCCACCCGCCCGCCCTGGCCTTCGACCAAAGCGTTGGTGGCAAGGGTCGTGGACAGGGACACAAGAGCGATGTCGGTGGGCGCGATGCCCGCGCCCTCCAGTGCGGCATCCACGGCACGGCCGATACCAAGGGCCAGATCGTGGCGCGTTGTCAGGGATTTGGCTTTGCCGATGACCAGATCTGCGCCGTCATCGACGATCACAGCGTCGGTATAGGTGCCGCCGGTATCAACCCCAAGAAAATAAGCCATACGTCCGCCCTTCGCCAATCATTGAGGCGGTCATAGCCCGGGACGCGCGCGCCGTCATGTCGGAAGCGGCAGGCTTTGGTCTGCGGGCGACCGGGCGGGGCGCTATCGCTGTCGGCGGCGGGGGGTGGGGGGGATGCCTTCGGCCTCGCGATACTTCGCGACGGTGCGGCGGGCAAGGTTGACGCCGCTGTGCAGGCTAAGTGCTTCGGCAAGGGCCTGATCGGAGTAGGGCGATTGGGGGTCTTCCTGTCGCACGAGTTCGGCCAGCACGGCGCGCAGGGCCGCGGCAGAGTGGCCGTGGCCGTCCAGCCCGGTAATCCGGGTTGTGAACATCTTGCGCAGCCACCATGTCCCGCGCGGTGTATCAAGGCTGGCCCCGGCCACCACGCGGCTGATCGTGCTTTCATGCAGGTTCAGCGTCTCGGCGATATCGGCCATGCGAAGCGGTGTCAGCGCAGCGGGCCCGTTGGCGAGGGCGGCGGACTGCCGCGCGGCGATTTCGGTGCCCACGGCCAGAAGTGTTGCATTGCGGGCCGCGACAAGGTTTTGCAAGGCGCGGGCGTGGCTGCGGTGACCCGGCGCACCCTTTTCAGTGCCAGACACCTCGACCGAGGGCAGGGCCGAGCGGTTGAGCGAGATGCGCCAGCCGCCGGTTTCAGTCGGCTCGGCCAGAAGATCGGGTTCGCGGGTGGGTGGGGCAGAGCCCGTGCCAAACTCGGCCCCCGGTTTGGGGTTCAGCGTGCGGATGCGCCGAAACCGGGCAAGGATGCCATCGGCGTCGGTGTGGCACAGCTTGGCCAGACGCTCGGTATCGCCGCTGGCCAAAAGCGGCAGGTTGGCCAGCAACAGGCGCATAGGTGGGTCCAACTGGCCCAGATCCTGCAGTTGCAGCGTCAGGCATTCGGCCAGATTGCGCGCAAAGATGCCGGGGGGATCAATGGTTTGCAGGCGGGTCAGGACGGTCTGGACCTCGGCCACGGTGGCCGCGCAGTCGGTGGCCACCTGAGGCAGTGACCGGCCCAGCCAGCCGGAGGGTTCCAGCGCCTCGGTCAGCGAGAGGGCGATGCGGCGGTCCTGTGGGCCAAGGTCAAGGGCTTTTATGCCCGCCATCACATGCGCGATCAGACCGGGGGCGGGGTTGGCAATGTCGGCCATCCCGTCGCTGCTGTGGGCCGAGGACTGGCCGATAAAGCCCTGCCAGCGCGGCAACCATTCCCCGATTGACGGGGCGACATGCACCACGTTCAGCAGTGGGTTGTCGGCCGCCTGATCCTCCAGATACCGGGTGAGGCTGGCGGCATCGGCGCGCAGGATTTCGATGGAGGTTTGCAGGTTGGCGTTCAGCGCCAGCCTTTGGGTCTGCCTTATCTCTATGCGCGGACGTGTGGACATGGGGCAATCTAGCGCCCCGACAGGCTCTGCGCAACGCGGGCGGCGTGCTTGAAGCGGGGCAGCATTGCAAGCACAGTATCGGGGGCCCCACCGGTGTCGTTCCCCAGCCGGTCCGGGAGAAGGAGCGATGAGGATGCAAAAGGATCTGAAGCCAGAGCCGCGGCGGTGGTCCAAGGCTGCGCGGCTGTTGGCGCATCTTGGTTTTGGGGTGGTGCTGGCGCTGGGCGCGCTTTGGGCGGGGACGGCCTTTTCGGTGCATTTCGCGGGGCCGCTGCTTTGGGCGGCTTGGGCTGCCTTGGGGGCGGTTGCGGTGGCGGCGGTCGCGCTTCGCGGGCGGCGGCGGCGGCTGTCTTGGGCGGTTTTGGCGGCTGGCGCGGTGGTGGTTGGGGGGTGGTATATGACATTGCAGCCCCGGCAGGACCGCAACTGGGCCCCGGATGTGGCCCATAGCGTGTCATCGACCCAAGACGGCGATATCGTGACCCTGCACAACGTCCGCAATTTTGATTGGACCGGCCCGTCGGACGCCACGCCGCGATGGGAGGTGCGGCGGTATGATCTGCGCAAGCTGGCCTCGGTGGATATGTTCACCTCGGTCTGGGACAACCCGGAAATCGCGCATCTGATCGTCAGCTTTGGCTTTGAGGACGGCGCGCATGTGGCATTCTCGGTTGAGATTCGCAAAGAGGCGCAAGAAAGCTTTTCGGTCGTTGGCGGGTTTTTCCGGCAGTTTGAGCTGGCGCTGATCGCGGCGGATGAGGCGGATGTGGTGCGGGTGCGGACCAACTTCCGGGGCGAGGATGTGCGGCTGTTTCCGGTCAAGCTGAACGCCGAGCAACGGCAGAGCCTGTTGCTGAACTATCTGGCGTTGGGCAACCAGCTGCAGGAGGCGCCCGCATTTTACAACACGGTCACAGCGAATTGCACCTCGACCGTTTACGGATTGGTGCGGGTGATCAAGGCGGATATGCCACTGGATCTGGCGTTGCTGTATTCGGCGCGGTTGCCGGAATACATCGACAGCTTGGGCGGGTTGCCCGGAGAGATGCCGATGGCAGAGCGTCGGGCACGGGCGGCAATTTCCGCCCGCGCCTTGGCGATGCGCCCGGGGCAGGATTTTTCAACCCTGATCCGGGGCGAGTGATCAGCGCCCGTTGAACTTGCCCTTAAGCGCGTCGGCAAAGGGATTGCTGCCAGTAGCGGGGGTGGCCGGCCCGGCAGAAGAGGGGCCGGGGCGGCCTTTGGGCGGCGGCGCGCCGCGTTCGGCGGCCCGTTCGCGTTGTTGTTCGCGCGCCTCGCCGCTGTCGGATTTCATCGTCAGGCCGATGCGTTTGCGGGGCACGTCCACCTCGACCACGCGGACTTTGACGACATCGCCCGCCTTGACCACCTCATGCGGGTCCTTGACGAATTTGTCGGCCAGTTGGCTGACATGGACCAATCCGTCCTGATGCACGCCGATGTCCACAAAGGCGCCAAAGGCCGCGACGTTGGTGACGGTGCCTTCCAGCATCATGCCGGGCTTGAGGTCTTTGATATCCTCAATGCCATCCGCGAAGGTCGCGGTCTTGAAGCTGGGGCGCGGATCGCGGCCGGGCTTTTCCAGTTCGGAAAGGATGTCACGGACGGTGGGCAGGCCGAAGGTGGCATCGACAAAGCGTTGCGGGTCCAAGCCTTTGAGCACCGAGGGGTCGGCCATCAGGGCGCGGATGTCGCGGCCACAGGCCTGAACGATCTTGCGGGCCACGTCATAGGCCTCGGGGTGGACCGAGGAGGCGTCGAGCGGTTCTTTGCCCCCGGTGATCCGCAGGAATCCGGCGGCCTGTTCATAGGCCTTGGGGCCGAGACGCGCGACCTTCAGCAGCTCGCGGCGCGACTGGAAGGGGCCGTTGGCGTCGCGGTGCGAGACGATCGCCTCGGCCAGACCGGGGCCGACGCCCGAGACGCGGGCCAGCAGCGGGGCGGAGGCGGTGTTCACATCCACCCCGACCGCGTTCACCGCGTCTTCGACCACGGCCTCAAGGCTGCGGCCAAGGCGGGATTGGTCCACATCATGCTGATACTGGCCGACGCCGATGCTTTTGGGTTCGATCTTGACCAGTTCGGCCAGCGGGTCTTGCAGGCGGCGGGCGATGGACACCGCCCCGCGCAGGGACACGTCCAGCCCCGGAAACTCGCGCGCGGCCAGTTCGGAAGCGGAATAGACCGAGGCCCCGGCTTCGGACACGATCACTTTCATGGGCTTGTCACCGGGCAGGTGGGACAGCAGGTCGGCCACCATCTTTTCGGTTTCACGGCTGGCGGTGCCATTGCCGATGGAGATGAGCTTGACCCCATGCTTGGCGATCAGTTGTGCGATGGTCACTTGTGCGCCGCGCAGGTCGTTCTTGGGTTGGAACGGATAGACGGTATCGGTGCCCAGCACCTTGCCCGTGGCATCGACGACGGCCACCTTGACCCCGGTGCGGATGCCCGGATCAAGGCCCATGGTGGCCTTGCCGCCTGCGGGGGCGGCCAGCAGCAGGTCCTTTAGGTTGCGGGCGAAGACGGCGATGGCCTCGGCCTCGGCGCGGTCGCGCATCTCGGCGTTCAGATCAAGCGTCAACGAGGTGCGCAGCTTGACCCGCCAGGCCCAGGCGGCGGCGTCGCGCAGCCAGACGTCCCCCGGCCCCTTGCCCGTGGTGTTCAGCACCGCGCCGCAGGCCCGTTCTGCCGGGCTTTCGCCCTTGGGCGCATCGGGGTCGATGTCCAGATCCAGCGACAGAAAGCCCTCTTTCTGGCCGCGCAACATCGCCAGAACCCGGTGGCTGGGCGCGGTGGCCCAAGGTTCGGAATGGGCGAAATAGTCGGAAAACTTGGCGCCTTCGGTCTCTTTGCCGGCCACCAGCTTGGCGGACAGGCGGGCCACCTGTTTCATATGGCTGCGCAGGCGGCCCAAAAGCTCGGCGTTTTCGGACAGGCCTTCGGCGATGATGTCGCGCGCGCCTTCAAGGGCGGCTTTGGTGTCGGCCACCGCTTGGGTGACATAGGCGGCGGCAAGGGCGACGGGATCGGCGCTGCGGTCGGCAAGGATCGCATCGGCCAGCGGCCCCAAGCCGTTTTCGCGGGCGATCATCGCGCGGGTGCGGCGTTTGGGTTTGTAGGGCAGGTAGATGTCTTCCAGTTCCGCCTTGGTGGTGGCCCGGGTCAGCGCGGTGGTCAGGGCGTCGGTCATCTTGCCCTGTTCGGTGATCGACGACAGAATCGCCGCCCGGCGCGATTCCAGTTCCCGCAGGTAGACCAGCCGTTCGGCCAGATTGCGCAACTGGGTGTCATCAAGGCCCCCCGTCACCTCTTTGCGGTAGCGAGCGATGAAGGGCACGGTGGCGCCTTCGTCCAGCAGCGTGATGGCCGAGGTGACCTGTGCGGCGCTGGCGTTGATTTCCTGCGCGATGACAAGGGGGATGCGGCGGGTGGCTTCGGGGGTCATCTGGGCTCCTTCAAGGCGGAGGGTGACCATAGCCTTGCAGCGTGGCGGGGCCAAGGGGGCGCAAGTGCCGCGCATGCCTGAGGCAGCGCCGGGCAGGGCGCAAGTGAGTGCTGGTCATCAAAGGAAGATGGTACCGACGCCCCGGCTCGAACGGGGGACCCCTAGATCCACAATCTAGTGCTCTAACCAACTGAGCTACGTCGGCACTCGCGGGCCATTTAGCCCCCGTGGCCGGGGATTGCAAGAGCAGGATTGCCAAGGAATGCGCCTCACGATAGGCGAAAGGAAAGTTCGGAGAGGGTCAGGCCATGAGCATCGACAAACAAAGCGACATCGCCGCGAACATCCAGATCGGGCCAACCGATCTGGGGATGGTGCGGATTTACATTGAGGCCGAGGGTGGCATTGAGTTGCCGCTGGATTTCGACCCCGAAGAGGCGGAAGAAATCGCCGAGGAGTTGCGCGCAGCCGCAGAAGCGGCGCGGCTGATGGCCAGCGGCTCCAAGCCAAAGAAAAAGCGCTAAACCACGCGCCGGGCGTCGCGTCGGTCAGAGCGTGACCAGCCCCGCCACCCCCGGATCGCGGTAGCCTTGCAGGCGTGAGGCCGCGTGGCGGGCGAATTTCTGCACCATCACCTTGCGCCGCGGGGCGGGCAGGGGCGTGTCTGGCCCCATGCGGATGATTTCCGCGTCATAGGCATCGGCAAGGATCAGGCCCGAGCCCGCGGGCAAAAGATCGGTTGGGAAATCGGCATCCACCGCCCAAAAGAATCGGTCACACCATTCCAGATAGCCCCGCCATTTCTGATCGGTCAGAAAATCGACCCGGCTGGACTTGCATTCGATCACCCAGATTTCGCCCTTTGGCCCGAGGGCCATCAGATCGACCCGCAGGCCAGGGGTGGGGATCAGCTCTTCCACGGTAACGAAATCAAACTGCCGTAACGCACGGGCCACGCCGCGCGCAAGGCGTTGGCCGGGCATCGGCGGCAGAAGGTCTTGAAGCAAGGGGTCGGGCAGGGTGTCCATCGGGGAAATATGAACCAAAGGTGAACATCACGCAAGCCTTGCGGTGGGCGGTGCGCGGCCCTATCTAGGAAGGTGGCGGGTGCTGCTCTTCGCGTGCGAGGCTACTTTTCCAGTGGCCGATAAGCAACCGAACGGGGGCTGGCTCTGGCAAGATCCTGGTCTTGCTACCTGGCGCCCACCTGAGACCTCTGGCTCTCGGGAAAAACCCAGTCTCCACGGCCGCTGCGGGCCCGCCACCTTTACCCTTATCACCAAGAAAACCACCCCTGAGGGGGTGTCTGGCTGTGGTCTGAGGACCGGCGTGGCGCAAAAGAAAAGGGGCAGGTTGCCCTGCCCCAGTCTAAGGAAAAACCGTCACGTCGCGGGGTATTAGAACCCGTAGACGAGGGACACGCCCAACTTGTTGTCCGAGCGGATTGCACGGCTGTCGTTGTACTCGGTCAGGTAGCTGACGCGGGTCGAGAACGTGTCGGTCATCTTGAAGTTGACGCCGAAGTCGTTGTTGATCCGCAGAGCCGCATCCGATTTCAGGATGTCGGTGTCATTGGTCGCGAACACGGTGTCGCTGAACTTGTAGAAGAAGCGCGACGAAGCGATGTAGCCAACTTCGGTCACATCGGCACCGAGGCCGTCTTCAAGGTAGCTGACGCCCACACCCGCCTGAACACGCCAAGCCATGTTGTCCTGGTTGATGATGCGGTAGCCCGGACCAAAGCCAAGGAAGGCGTCGGTTTTGGTCTCATCCGCGGCATTTGCCAGGCCGTCATTTTCGATGCGGCCAAGAACGAAGGCGTAGAAGCTGTCGGTCAGGTAGTAGTTGGCATCGTAGACGGCGAACACGTCTTCTTTGGTCGACACGCCAGCGTCATCGGCAAAGTCGATGGCCACGCCGATGTTCTGCACGAACTGGCCCTGTGCGAAACGCAGCTTCGCGCCAAGCGAGAACTCTTGCGATTCGTTGTTGCCGGTCTTGCCCGAGTAGCCGAGAGACGCCGAGCCGGATAGACCGGGACGGAATTCCGGGTTGCCAAAGCGGCTCGCATCTTCGGAGCGTGCCATATCATCTGCCACGGCGGTGTTGATGTCGTCGATGCGATCATCGACGGCTTGGGTGCCGGTCAGAGTGGTCTGAGCGAAAGCAGCGGTGCCAAGCAACATTGCGAGCGCGCCAGCGCCGACGGAGAACGTATGCGATTTCATTTACTGTCCTTTCACATAGCAGGTCATGCCGTTGCGACATGACAGGCTTTTGGCCTGGACCGGAGATAGGGTTGGGCTGTGTGGGGCTTCAATGGCTGGTGGATCAAAGAATGCGTGACCACAATCAGTGGGCGAGACTGCGCCGTTTTTCGCGTTTCAGGTGAGCGTTTGCCCGCCGTTGAGCAAATGCTTACGTCGGGTCATTCGCGGAAAAGGCTGGACATTGCCCTTCAAAAACCGGGCATTTCAAAGAGATCGCCGATTTAATGTCTGACTTTAACCGATTCCAGCACTCGGGACGTCTGCGGCGCGCGCAGGCCACCACGGGGTGGTTTTGGGGTGCCCATGCTCATCACGACGATCGCAAACTGCACTCCGGCAAAGACCAGACCGTGCGACATGAACAAAAGGCCCAGTGCCAGCCAATTGGTTTGCGCCAAAGGCCCGGTGCCGAACACCAGTTGGCGCAAATGCGCCACGTCCAGCCAGAGCAGCAGGGCGACGAACACCGCCGAAAGGGCAAATCCGATAAAGACGTTGATGATATAAAGACGCACGAGTTTTGGCATGGCAGGCTCCTGTCCTGACATGATGTTGCGCCCAACGGGGTGGTTTGGAAAGCAGTCAATCTGCCGCATCGGCGGCGGAGGGGGGATCAGAACGCTTCGGGGCGCGCCTCGTGCGCCATGTGATCAAGGACCGCGTTCACGAATTTCGATTCCTTGCCCTCGGGGAAGAAGGCTTTGGCGACATCGACGTATTCGGTGATGACAACCTTGGGCGGCGTTGGGAATTCGACGAACTCGGCCCCCGCCGCACGAAACAGCGCGCGCAGCACCGGGTCGATCCGGCCGATCGGCCATTTGGCGACCAAGGCGCGATCGGTCAGTTGGTCGATGCGGGCCTGATGGTTGACCGCGTGGTTGATGAGCGCGCGGAAATGGTCCACATCGCCCTCGACCATTTCGTCGCCATCATAGACGGCGCCGAAGCGGTGGGTTTCGAACTCCCGCGTGATCGCCTCGATGGTTTGGCCAGAGGCCTCCATCTGGAAGAGCGCCTGAACGGCGTAAAGCCGTGAGGCGGACTTCATTTGTTTCTTTTCGGCCGATGTCATGCGCGGAACCCGATCCCCTTCGTATCGCGGGACCATTTGCGCGAGAGTGCGACCAGATGCAAGGCCGCAGCAGCGGCACCGCCGCCTTTGTTTTGTCCGGCAGGGTCGGCGCGCACGTCGGCTTGGGGCCGGTTTTCGACGGTGAGGATGCCGTTGCCGATGGCGGCACCTTGCAGACCCAGCAGGGAAAGGGCGCGCGAGCTGTCGTTGCAGACGGTGTCATAGTGGGTCGTCTCGCCCCGGATCACGCAGCCAAGCGCGACGTAGCCGTCAAAGTCGGCCATCCGTTCGGCCAAAGCGATGGCAGAGGGGATTTCCAAGGCGCCGGGAACTTCGATCACCTCGGCCTCGGCGCCGCAAGCGGTGGCGATGGCGCGGGCCCCGGCCACCAGATTGTCGGCGATGTCCTTGTAGTAAGGTGCCACCACGATCAGAAGTTTCACCGGACGGTCAAAGGCGGGCAAAGGCAGGGTGTAGTGGGATTCGTTGGCGGCCATGGCTTAGGTTCCGATCGGGTGGGTGCCGGTGATGGTCAGGCCGTAGGCGTCCAGACCCACAACCTTCGGCGCTTTGGAATTGGTGACAAGGACGATTTCGGTCAGGCCAAGCGCAGACAAGATCTGCGCGCCGACGCCGTATTGGCGCAGGGTTTGCGGCGAGACTTCGCCCTCGGCCACGATCTTCATCGTGGTGTCGCGCAACAGAACAATCGCGCCGCGGCCCTCAGTGGCGATGACCTTCATTGCGCCTTGGAGATCGCCCACATGGGTGTTGCCCACGCCCAGCACATCTTCCAGCGGGTTAAGCGCGTGGACGCGCGCAAGGACAGGCCCCGGGCCGCCCAGATCGCCCTTGGTCAGCACGATATGCTCTGCGCCTTGTGTCTCATCGGCAAAGACCCGCATCAGCCAATCGCCGCCATGCACCGAGTGGACCCGTTTGACCGAGCGTTCGCGCACCAGATTGTCGTGGCGGCGGCGGTAGGCGATCAGGTCGGAAATGGTGCCGATCTTGAGCCCGTGCTTTTGGGCAAAGCTGACCAGATCGGGCAGGCGCGCCATGGTGCCGTCGTCGTTCATGATCTCGCAGATCACGCCCGAAGGGTCGAGGCCAGCCAGACGGCTGACGTCGGTTGCGGCCTCGGTGTGGCCAGCGCGGACCAGAACGCCACCGTCGCGTGTGCGGAGCGGAAACACGTGGCCGGGGGTGGCCAGATCTTGCGGGCCAGCGTCGGGGTCAATCGCGGTGGCGATGGTGACCGCGCGGTCCTTGGCAGAGATACCGGTTTCCACGCCCTCACGCGCCTCGATCGACACGGTAAAGGCGGTTTCATGGCGCGACGAGTTTTTCGATGCCATCAGCGGCAGGCCCAGCTTGTCAATCCGCTCACCCGTCAGGGTCAGGCAGATCAGGCCGCGCCCGTGGGTGGCCATGAAATTGACTGCCTCGGCGGTGGCCATCTGGGCGGGGATCACAAGATCCCCTTCGTTCTCGCGGTCCTCATGGTCCACCAGAATGAACATGCGGCCGTTGCGTGCATCTTCGATGATATCTTCGGTGGATGAGATCGCGTCTGAATATTCGGTTTTGGCGCTGGTCATGGCATATTTCCTGAAAGCTCTCTGCGCCCCTTTACCGCGAGTGGTGGGCAAATGCCAGTGCGACGGCCCGGCACAAACGGCGCGGAATGCCAAGCGTGTTTATCGGTCAGGCCGCAAAGAAGTGTGCGGCGGGCAGGTAGGCGGCAAGGCGGCCTGCGGCGCACCAATCGCGCTCCAGCCCGGTGTCGCCCACAAGGATCACGCGGTCGCCGGACAGCGGGCCAAGCAGGGCGCGCAGATGATTGGCCTGATCGCGGAACCGGGCAAGCGCGTAGGGGGCAGGGTGGGTGGTGTCCAGTTCCGGGTTGGCGGCGTGCAGGGCAGACGCGGGCAGGGGCGCCACCGCCAGACCAAGGCGCGCGCAGGCCATCGCGGCCAGCTTTTCGGCGCGGTCGGGCGGCATTTGCGGGGCCAGCAGATGGGCCCTCAGCGCGTTGGAGGAAAAGAGGAACGCCACGACATCATGGCCTGTCGCTGCACGGACCGAGGCGTATGTTTTGTAATCCAGCCCGATTGCTTTAGCGCGGCGGACGCGCAGACGGACCACCTCTATCGGCAGGGTCGGCAGCAGGGCGGCGCGGGCCTGCCCCCAGGCATGCCGCCGCCAGGAAACCCCGCCCTCAATGCTGGGACCGCCGTTATGGCCGATCAGTCCCATTCGCGCAGCCGCGCCACATAACGCGCCATTGTGTCCACCTCTAGGTTCACCAGATCCCCCAGTTGCACCGCGCCCCATGTCGTCACTTGCTGGGTATGGGGGATGAAATTGATGCCGAAATCCCGCCCCTCTACCTCATTTACCGTCAGCGAGGTGCCGTTCAGCGCCACCGAGCCCTTGGAGGCAATAAACCGCGCCAGCGGTTCAGGTGCGCGGAAGGTGACGCGCAAAGAGTCGCCCTCGGGTGTCAGTTTGACGACCTCTGCCACGCCGTCGACATGGCCAGAGACGATATGGCCGCCCAGTTCGTCGCCCACCTTGAGCGCGCGTTCAAGGTTCAGGCGGCGGCCGACGCTCCAGCCGTTCTGGCCAATGTTGGTTTTGCTCAGCGTTTCGGCGCTGATCTGCACGTCAAACCAGTTGCGCGGTGTGGACCCAAGCGCCACGACGGTCAGGCAGACGCCTTCGCAGGCAATGGAGGCGCCGATGTCGATGCCTGCCACATCATAGGCCGTGCCGATGCGGGCGCGCAGGTCGCCTTGCTGATCAAGGGCCAACACCTCGCCCATGTCGGTGACTATGCCTGTGAACATGCCGCTTCCCTTCGCTCTGACCCAAAAGAGGTAAACCTGCCCGCGCCGCATCGCAAGCCCGGCCAGAAGCTGCCGCAAAATTGCCCGCTGCACGGCATAGCATGTAAAGGTCTGGAAGGATTCCGTCTTTACGCTGGCCGAATGGCCGCACATGGTTGGTTCGGGGATTGGGAAAGAGTTTGCCGGGTATGAGTCATTCTGGTCAGGGCCGTCGGTTCCTGTTCTTGCAAGGGCCGCATGGGCCATATTTTCATCGGTTAGGCCGTATGCTGACCTCTGCCGGGGCAGAGGTTTGGCGTGTGGGCTTTAACCGGGGGGACCGGGCGTTCTGGCCCTCACAGAATTACATCCCTTTCAAAGGCCGGCCTGAGGATTGGCCATTGGCCTTTCGCAGCCTCATCGCCGCCAAAGAGATCACCGATATCGTGTTGTATGGCGACACCCGTCCCATCCACGCCGAAGCCATCAAGGCCGCACGGGCCGAGGGGCTGACGGTGCATGTGTTCGAGGAAGGCTATTTGCGCCCCTATTGGGTGACCTATGAGCGCGGGGGCTCTAACGGCCACTCGCGGTTGATGCAGATGACGGTGCCGCAGATGCAAAAGGCGCTGGAGGCGCTGGACATGGATTTACCCGACGCCCCGGCCCGCTGGGGCGATATGCGCCAGCACATTTTCTGGGGCGCCCTGTATCACTGGTTCGTGCTGTCGGGGTTTTGGGATTATCGCAACTTTCGCCCGCACCGCGCGCTGACTGTCTGGCAAGAGTTCAAGCTGTATTGCCGCCGACTGGTGCTGTTGCCCTTTCACCGCTGGGAGCGGATGGCGGCGACGTTTCGGATCAAGCACGGCGGGTTCCCCTATCATCTGGTGCTGTTGCAGTTGGAACATGATTCAAGTTTCCAGATGCATTCACCGTTCCGGTCCATGACCGATTTTCTTGCCGTGGTGATGGAAGGCTTTGCCAAGGGCGCGGCCCCGCATCACCATATCGTCTTCAAAGCGCATCCTTTGGAAGATGGTCGTGTTCCCGTGGCGCGCGAAATCCGCCGTCTGGCCAAGCAACACGGAGTTGAGGCGCGCGTGCATTTTGTGCGCGGTGGCAAGCTTGCGGCGCTGCTGAACCACGCCCGCAGTGCGGTAACGGTGAATTCCACCGCCGCACAGCAGGTGCTTTGGCGGGGTTTGCCGCTTAAAACCTTTGGCGCGGCGGTCTATGCCAAGCCGGAATTTGTCTCGACCCAAAATCTGGCGGATTTCTTTACCCTGCCAACCCGACCCGACAGTCGCGCCTATCGTGACTATCGGCACTACTTGCTGGAGACCAGTCAGGTGCCCGGCGGCTTCTATTCCTCGCGGGGGCGGCGGGAATTGCTACGACAGGTGGTGGACATGATGTTGCAGCGCGAAGACCCCTATGACGCGCTGACTTCGGGCAACGCGGCACCGAGGCAACAGTTGCGGCTCGTTACCTGAACAAAGAAAGCAAGACTGGCGTTTTGTTTCGCGTTTCTGTAGGTTTGCAGGCAAAACTTGAGGCAAAACCAGTCAAAGGGGCCCGAGCAGTGAAACGAATGGTATCAAGGGGGGCAACGACCCTTGCCCTTTTGGCGCTTGTTGGCGTCGTCAGTGGCTGTGGTTTGCCCCGATCCGGACCTAACAAGTCTGAGATATTCAAAGGCTCCGTGTTGAAAGAGGGCGATGCGTTCATCGTCACGGTCAATGCGCGGGTGACGCGGGCGACTTCGGTCACGCCGGCGTTTGGCTTTTCTTCGGCCTTCCGCAACGCGGGCTTGGTGGGGTCTGACATGATCTCGGCGGGTGATGTGCTGGGCCTGACGATCTACGAAAACGTTAAGGATGATCCATTGCTGGGCAACACCGGGCAGCGTGTCTCGGCGTTGACGGAAATTCAGGTGGACGGCGGCGGGTTTATCTTTGTGCCCTACGCCGGGAAGATCAAAGCGGCCGGCCTGACGCCGGATGGGCTGCGCGATGTGATCACCAAAAAGCTCGACACGCAGACGCCTGACCCGCAGGTTCAGGTGCAGCGTTTGGCTGGCGATGGGTCAACCGTGACGCTTTCGGGCGCGATCAACGCCCAAGGGGTCTACCCGATTGAGCGCCCGACGCGGACTTTGTCGTCGATGCTGGCCAAAGCGGGCGGCGTGGCGATTGAGCCTGCGGTTGCGCTGGTGCGGGTCACGCGCGGTGCCAATACCGGCAAGGTCTGGTTGCAGGATCTTTACGCCAATCCGTCGCTGGATATCGCGCTGCGTCCGGGCGACCATGTGGTGGTTGAGCGCGACACAAGGGCCTTTGTGGCGTTGGGTGCGACGGGTGCCCAGAACCGCGTTCCGTTCGAAAACCAAACGCTTTCTGCGTTGGAGGCCATTGCGATCGTGGGCGGTTTGAACACCGCGACGGCCGATCCAACCGGCGTTTTCGTGTTCCGCAATGAACCCGCAGAGATCGCGAACGCGGTGCTTGGGCGCAAGGATTTGTCGGGCGACCAACGCATGGTCTATGTGCTGGACCTGACCCAGCCGACGGGCATGTTTGAAGCCCGCGATTTCCTTGTCCGGGATGGTGACACGGTCTACGTCACCGAAGCGCCTTATGTGCAATGGCAGAAATCGCTATCGGTCATCACCGGAACGGCGGGCGCGGCCAACACGGTCTCGACGGCCGCGTCGGGCGGCTGACGGGGCTTGTCCGGTTTCGGACACAACGATCAGGCCGCCGGGGCGCTCCCCCGGCGGCTTTTCTTTTACAACGCCGGGATGTGGCGATATCGGCAGATGTTGCGGTTGGCCGGGCATGAGCTTTGTGTCGGATTGCCCGGGCCGAAGGATGGCGTGGTGGTCTGGGGCCGCTCGCCCTATGCGGGGCGGGGTGAGGCCGTGGCGGTCCGGCGCGGGGTTCCGCTGGTGCGACTGGAGGATGCGTTCCTGCGTTCGGTCAAGCCGGGGCGTCTGGGCGGGCTGCCGCTGGGGGTGCTGATCGACGGGCGGGGCGTGCATTTCGATACGGCCGGACCTTCGGCGCTGGAAGAGGTGCTGGCACGGCATCCGTTAGACGATTCCAACCTTTTGCAGCGGGCACGGGATGGAATGAGCCGTATTCAGGCGGCCGACTTATCGAAATACAACATCCACGATCCGGACGCGGCTTTGCCCGAGGCGGGCTATGTGCTGGTGGTCGATCAGACGCGGGGCGATGCGTCGATCCGGCATTCGGGCGCGACAGAGGCGACGTTTCGCCAGATGCTGTTCCGCGCGCAAGAAGATCACCCGACCGCGCGCATCGTCATCAAGTCCCATCCCGAAACCGCACTGGGGCTGCGGGCCGGACACTTCGGGCCAAAGGAGGAGGATTGGCGCACCACGTTGCTGCGCTCGCCCGTCTCACCGCGCAAGCTGCTGGAGGGGGCGATTGCGGTTTATGCGGTGTCCTCGCAACTGGGGTTTGAGGCGATTTTGGCAGGGCATCGGTCCAAAATTTTCGGCCAGCCCTTCTATGCGGGGTGGGGGCTGAGCGACGACGCTCTGCCCCACCCGCGCCGCAAGCGGGTGCTGACCAAGGCGCAGCTTTTCGCAGGTGCGATGATCCTCGCGCCGGTTTGGGTTGACCCGTGCCGGCAGCGTCTGTGCACGTTTGAACAGGCGCTGGACCAGTTGACGGCCGAGGTGCGCGCCTATCGCGAGGACCGGGCGGGCCATGTGGCCTACGGGATGCGGATGTGGAAGCGGGGGCGACTGCAAGCGGTGTTCGGGCGCGAAAAACCGATGGAGTTTCAGGGAACTATGGCCAAGGCCGTCGCCTCGGCGCAGGGGCGGGGCCTGTTGGTTTGGGCGGGCAAGGACAGGGCGGATCTGGCAGCGCCGGGTGTGACGGTCCGGCGGGTGGAAGACGGGTTCTTGCGGTCGCGCGGGCTGGGAGCGGCGTTGATCCCACCGCTTAGTCTGGTGACGGACGATCTGGGCATATACTACGATCCGACGCGCGAAAGCCGTCTGGAACGGTTTATCCTTGGCCCGCTTGCCGCTGGTGGGCGCGACCGGGCAGAGGCGCTGCGGCTGGCGCTGATCGCGGCGCGGGTGACAAAATACAACCTGCCGGGCGCAGTCTTGCCCGACTTGCCCGAGGGCCGCCGAGTGCTGGTGCCGGGGCAAGTCGAGGATGACGCCTCGATCCGTTTGGGTGCGGGAGAGGTGCGCACCAACCTTGATCTGTTGCGGGCTGTGCGGTCGGCCCATCCGAAAGGCGTGCTGATCTACAAGCCCCACCCGGATGTGGAGGCCGGTTTGCGGCCCGGCGCGTTGCGTGCAGCGGATCTTACCGGGTTGGCCGACGTGGTGGCGCGCGACGCGGATGCGGTCACGCTGATTGAGGCCTGCGACGAGGTGTGGACGATGACCTCATTGCTGGGGTTTGAGGCGCTGCTGCGCGGCAAGCCAGTTACCTGTCTGGGTGCGCCGTTCTACGCGGGCTGGGGGCTGACCCGCGATCTGGGCCCGGTGCCGCTGCGCCGTCGGCAAGCGCCCGACGGCCACCCGCTGCCGCGCCCCGATCTGGCGCAACTGATTCACGCGGCATTGATTGCCTATCCGCGCTATTACGATCCCGTGTCACGGCGGCCTTGCACGCCAGAGGTGATCGTGGACCGATTGGCCAATGGTGGGCTGCCCCGCCCCGGACTGGGGCTGCGGCTGTTGGCCAAAGCCCAGGGGCAACTGGCCACCCATGCGTGGCTATGGCGCGGGTAACCAGTCCGAGCCTGTAACCGCCTAGTAAATGTAACGGATTTGGTCAGTCCAATAACGTTCCATGCGCTTGAGGGAGTGATTCATCGCCTCCATCCCCTCGGCGTCGACGAGCCCGCGTTTGGCGAGGCCCTCGGCATGGCGCCCGAAAAGCTCCGCCAACTGCCCGCGCACCCGCCGCCCCTTTTCCGTCAGCCGCACCCGCACCGAGCGGCGGTCAATCTCGGACCGTTGGTGGTGCATGTAGCCCAGTTCCACCAGTTTCTTCAGGTTATAGGAGACGTTTGAGCCTTGGTAATAGCCGCGGGATTTCAGCTCCCCCGCGGTGACCTCGTTTTCACCGATGTTGAACAGCAGCAGGGCCTGAACCGAGTTGATTTCCAGAATGCCAAGGCGTTCAAATTCGTCCTTGATCACATCCAGCAGCAAGCGGTGCAGCCGTTCCAACAACGCCAGATTATCCAGATACCCGGCCATCAGCGCCTTTTGAGCGCCATCCAGCAGGGGTGCGTGCAGTGTCATCTTGCTCTCCACCTCCAAGGAATTTGGGGCAGAGTTGGCACAAAACGCAAACATAAAGTAAACTCTCGGCGATTTTGCCAGAAGTTCGTCGGGAAAACCCGGAAAGATTTAGGGAACGGAGCGGGCCAGTCGGGTGCGGGCAAACGCGCCGATCGTGGTAATCAGCGCCGCCAGCGCCGCCGGGGGCGTCGTCTGTCCGAGAATCCAAGGCAGAAGGTCTTGGTCGTTTTCCTCGAGCAAGACGTCATACAGTGTAAGGTCAGCTTCGGTCATAGTGGACAAATGCGCGTCGGAAAAGGGGCCAAGGATCAGGTCCATTTCCTTGGTGCCGCGACGCCAAGACCGCATCGCCATTCGTTTCAGCCGTGCTTGCGCCGTTTCCATTGCCCTATCCCGCTTGCTCCCCGTGGGCTGCAAGCCTATGACAGCGCGCGCACCCTTACCAGCCCCGGAGCTCATGATGGCGTTTCTGTCCGATACTCTTGCCCGCGTCAAACCGTCGCCCACCATTGCGGTCACCACCAAAGCGGCGGAGTTGAAGGCCGCAGGGCGGGATGTCATCGGCCTTGGCGCCGGAGAGCCCGATTTTGACACACCGGCCAACATCCGCGAGGCTGCCAAGCGCGCGATTGATGCGGGCAAGACCCGCTATACGGCGGTTGATGGCATTCCAGAGCTGAAACAGGCGATCTGCGCCAAGTTTGCGCGGGAAAATGGCCTGACCTATGCGCCGAACCAGATCACTGTCGGCACAGGCGGCAAGCAGATTTTGTACAATGCGCTGATGGCGACCTGTAACCCCGGCGATGAGGTGATCATTCCGGCCCCTTACTGGGTAAGCTATCCGGACATGGTCTTACTGGCCGGGGGCACGCCCGTGCCGGTTGTGGCGGGGATCGAGACGGATTTCAAACTGACCCCGGCACAGTTGGACGCGGCGATCACGCCGAAAACCAAGTGGTTTATCTTCAACTCTCCGTCGAACCCCACAGGGGCGGGTTATACGCGGGCCGAGTTGCGGGCGCTTTGCGATGTGTTGCTGAAGCACCCTCAGGTCTGGATCATGTCGGACGATATGTATGAGCATCTGGTGTTTGACGATTTCGAATTCACCACCCCGGCGCAGATTGAACCGGCACTGTATGACCGAACTCTGACCTGCAACGGCGTGTCGAAAAGCTATGCGATGACGGGCTGGCGCATTGGTTATGCGGGCGGGCCAGTGGCGCTGATCAAGGCGATGGGCACGATCCAAAGCCAGAGCACCTCGAACCCCTGTTCGGTCAGCCAGTACGCGGCGTTGGAGGCATTGAACGGCCCGCAGGATTTCCTCGCACCGAACCGCAAGCTGTTTCAGGGGCGGCGCGATTTGGTGGTGGCGATGTTGAATGAGGCCAAGGGGATCACCTGCCCCAAGCCGGAGGGCGCTTTCTACGTCTATCCCGATATCTCGGGATGCATGGGCAAGACCTCGGCCGGGGGGGCAAAGATCAGCAATGACGAAGAGTTCGCCTCAGCCTTGCTGGAGGAAACCGGGGTTGCGGTGGTGTTCGGGGCGGCGTTCGGCTTGTCACCCAACTTTCGTGTCAGCTATGCGACCGCAAACGCGGTTCTGGAAGAGGCTTGCAAGCGCATCCAGACCTTCTGTGCCGGGTTGCGTTAAGGAACGGTTCAGCATTGACGGTTTTCATCCGGGCGGCAGGGGAACCTTGGTGCTTGGGGAGGCTTGATGTTATGGTGCCGCTGGCGCAGGCTTGATGGGCCGCAGGTTTGGCGTTTGCCGGGGCTGGGGCGGCGTAGATGCGGGCTTGGGGCTGACGCGGTGGCAGTCCGGATATGGGTGGCGCCCGTGCGCGGGCGTTGCGTAGGGCTAGAAAAGGGACGAAGTGATGGCGGGCGATCTCCCGGATTTTTATTTCCGCATCCGGGAAAACGGAGCCGTGGTGTTTCGGGTTGATACCGAGAACCGCCAGCGCCGCATTGATCTGGAAGAGATCGCGACGGTCAACGTGCGCAACGGCAACATAAAGCCGCATGGTGACCGCAAGCTGACCGACGAGGAAGTGGCCGAGATCAGTCATTGGCTGTCCGAGCGCCAAGAGCTTTTGGCCGAGCGCGAGGTGGATGATATTCTGCGCGCCGTGGATCACATGAACCTGACGACCCAATGGGTGCAGTCGCGTGCCACTGATGAGCAACTGGACGTGATAACCGATGTCTTGTTGCTGGCCATGCACGACCTGCGTTCAGTGCTGGTGCGCAAGAAAGCGGATCGTCTGATGAAGGGCGAGGCAGCGGAATAGCCGCTGGCCCCAAGAAGTCGCCCCGCCGGAGCGACCGACGGGGCGTTGGGGGTGTGTAGTGTCACGTGGTTTGCAAGCAGCGTGACGTCCGATTGGGTGGACCGGACACCCGAAGATCTAGAGCGATTCTCTAAAAGATTGGTTAATTGCGGGAAGGAATTCTGCGCCTGTTAAGACGGGCCGGTTCGCGCAAAGGCCCCTGCGTTTAAAGCCCGTCGAAGGCGCAAAGGGCGTGAACCTCCATACCCATCGACTCCAGTTTCTTGCGACCGCCAAGGTCGGGCAGGTCGACGACAAAGGCGCAGCCGATCACCTGTGCGCCCAGCCGTTCGATCAGTTTGATCCCGGCCTCGGCGGTGCCGCCGGTGGCGAGCAGATCATCAACCAGCAGCACCTTTTCGCCGGGCTGCATCGCGTCTTCATGGACCTCGACCACAGCCTCGCCGTATTCCAGCGTATAGGCTTGGGACAGGGTCTGACCGGGCAGCTTGCCCTTTTTACGGATCGGCACAAAGCCGGTGGACAGTTGGTGGGCCACAGCGCCGCCAAGGATAAAGCCCCGCGCCTCCAGCCCCACCACCTTGTCGATGCGCATCCCGGCATAGGGGGCGAGCAGTTGGTCCACGCACATGCGAAACCCGCGGGGATCGGCAAAAAGCGTAGTCACATCGCGGAACAAAATCCCTTCATGGGGGAAATCGACGATGGTGCGGATGTAGTCCTTGACGGATTTTTGCATGGCTTGGCCTTATTTGACGGGGTAGTGCATTCGCAGGATCGCGCGGTCTTGTCCGGTGATCGTGATCGTTTCGTTGCTGTCTTGTGCGAGAATCGAGACGCCTTCGTAGGTCGGGTTCTCAATATCAAAGAGAAAGCCAAGGCATTGGAAAAGCTCTTCTAAAATCACGGATGGCAGATCTTTTGCGGTGATGTCGGATGAGATGAGCAGGGCCGCTTCGGTGCTGATGCGGTTGTCATCCCACCAGAGCCACATGAAGCCCACCCCAATCGGTTCCCCATCGGGCATGCGGGGGATGTTGCGGGTTGGCTCGCCTTCCATAAGGTCGGGGCGCACCACGACGATATCGGCCTTGGTCGCGCGGTCATCGCGGCGCAGCGTGATGCCAGCGCCCGCCGCGTTGATTGTGGCGATCGCACGGTCCAACGCGGCATCGACGTTTTTGGCAAGTTTCACCGGGTAGCCACGCTCTGCCGGAAGGAGGGCGACGGTCAGGCGGGGCTTGCCCCAACGGACCACCGGGCCTTGGCAGGCATCACCGGGGGCAGCACCGCAGGTTGCGAGGCGGTAGAGGTCTTTGTCGCTCAGCGGGCCGAAAGAGGTCACGCCGTCCGAGGCAAGGGCGCCGCAAGGCAACAACAAGAGGGTCGCGAGCAGGCGTAGAAAGATCATGCTTTGGGTCCGTTCAGGCGGGCGGTGATGGCGTCAAGTTTGGCCAGCAGTTCCGGGTCGCGCCTGTCGGGCGCCGTCATGATCGCGTGGTCCAGCGCGCGGTCGCAGCCATGCAGGCAGGGTGCGCGATCCGCGCCCAGCAGGGACGGGAGCGCCGTGACCAGACGCCGGGCCGCGCCCGCGTTTGCGGTTAACGTGGCGATCACCTGCGCCACATCCACCGCGCCATGATCGGGGTGCCAGCAGTCGTAATCGGTGACCATCGCGACCGAGGCATAGCAAAGCTCTGCCTCCCGCGCGAGTTTGGCTTCGGGCATCCCGGTCATGCCGATCACATCGGCGCCCCAGCTTCGGTAAAGGCGGCTTTCGGCGAGGGTGGAAAACTGCGGCCCTTCCATGGCCAGGTAGGTGGCGCCTTGGTGCAGCCTGACCCCGGCGCTTCGGGCCGCCTCGGCGCAGGCGGCCCCCAGCCTGGGGCAGGTGGGGTGGGCGACGCTGACATGGGCAACGCAACCCGGCCCGAAAAAGGATTTTTCCCGCGCGAAGGTTCGGTCGATGAATTGGTCGACGATCACGAAATCACCGGGGGCAAAATCTGGCCGCAAGGAGCCGACCGCCGAAACCGCCACCAGATCGGTGCAGCCCAGACGTTTGAGCGCATCAATGTTGGCGCGGTAATTCACCGACGATGGGCTTTGCACATGGCCGCGCCCGTGGCGGGGCAGGAAGGCGATGGGCAAGCCGCCCAGACGACCCACCAGCACCTCATCCGAGGGTTTGCCCCAGGGGCTGCGCACCTTGACCCAGGACGCGCCTTCCAGCCCGTCGATCTGGTAGACGCCGGAGCCGCCGATGACGCCGATCATGGTCTGCATTTGGGGCTCCTGTGCCGTTGTCTCGGCAGTTTAGGGGGCGCGGCGTCGGTGGGAAAGAGCGGAAGCGCCTGCGTGGTTCGGTGGGGGGTGCCTTTTTCGGGGGATAAGTCACTGTGGCGGGGGGGCTGATGGCTAAGCCCATGACGCGGTTTAAAGATCTGGCATCTGGTCACTGCGTAAAAAGGCGGCGGGGCGGTGTCTTGTGGCCGCAATGCGGTGGTTTTTCGCGATCTGCGCTACTTGGATGGGTCGGGGATCGGGCTTGGCCGGTGCCAGTCCTGTGCTGGCGTTTGATCCTGCGATACGGCCATGTTACCCGCGTTACCAGATGATTCCCCGCAAGAAGGCCCAGACCCGCCGTGTACCAGTTGGAAGAAGAAACCGAGGCTGACTGGTGGGAAGTAGAGGCGCTTTACGACCTTTGTTTTTCGCCGGGCAGGACGGCGCTTTCTTCGTACCGGTTGCGCGATGGCGTGCCGACGGTGGCGGCCTTGTGTCTGGTGCTGCGCGACGAAGAGCGTAACCTTGCGGCGGCCATCCGCTATTGGCCGGCCGAGGTCGGGGGCGAGGATGTGTTGCTGCTTGGCCCGGTTGCCGTCCACCAGACGCGGCAAGGCGAGGGGCTGGGCGGGCTTTTGATCAACGAGAGTTTGGCGGAGGCCCGGCGCTTGGGTTGGGAGCGGGTGCTTCTGGTCGGCGACGCGCCCTATTACAGCCGCTTTGGGTTTGCGAAGTTGGAGGGCGTGGTGATGCCGCCGCCGACCAACCCGGACCGGGTCTTGGGCTTGGCGTTAAAGCAGGGCGCTTGGGACGGGGTGCGGGGGTCTGTGACCAAAGCCACCGGCATTTGACCACCCGAAGTGCCGGAGCATCTTGCGCCGCCCGCCAAGCCGCCCCACATTGACCCCATGACCGCAAACCTACCCGCCTTGCCCGCGCCTGATTTCGATGCCGAGATTGACGCGCTTGCGCAGGCGCTGCGGCGTGCCAACGGGCCGGTGATGTCCTTGGTCAACAAACTTGGTGGCAATCTGGAAAAGCAGATGTCGCTGTTGCCCCAGTCGGTGCGCAGCGAGGTCGAGCGGGTGACGGTTGCTGCGCTGATCGCGGCCCATGGGGCGGCGGGGTTTGGCGGGCGGGTCGCGCCTTCGGGCCCCCGCGGAACGATGGCGGCGGCGCTGGCGACCGGAGCTGCCGGGGGCAGTGGCGGGATATTGACGGCGGTGGCCGAACTGCCGGTGACAATCACGGTGTTTCTGCATGCGATCCGGCAAGAGGCCAAGGCGGCAGGTTTTGATCCGGATGAGCCGGGCATCCGCGCAGCCTGTCTTGAAGTCTTTGCTGCGGGCGCGCCGATTAGCAGCGATGACGGGTTGAACACCGGGTTCGTGTCGGCGCGATTGACGCTGACCGGCCCTGCCTTGCAAAAGCTGATTGCAATGATTGCCCCGCGACTGGCTGCGGCGATGGGCCAGAAGCTGGTCGCGCAGGCCGTACCGGTGCTGGGTGCGGTGACGGGTGCTGCACTGAACGCGGCCTATTTGAGCTATTACCGCGAGTTGGCGCGCATTCGCTTTGCGCTGATGCGCCTGTCGGTGCGGCACGGGGCCGAAGCGGTGGTGACGGCCTTTTCGCGGGCCGCAGCCCCGGCGCGGATCACGAAAGTTTAGGCTGCCCCGTCTTTGCCCGACCCGTCGGTGTCATCTTCCTTGATCGCATAGCGTTCCAGCACCTTGCCCTGGGTCATAAAGAACAAGAACAGCGCGGCGGTCAGCCCGAAGGTTTTGAAATTGACCCAAGCCTCGGTCGACATCAATCGCCAGACGGCTTCGTTGGCGAAGGCAAGGGCCAGAAAGAAGGCCGTAAGGCGGCGGGTCAGGATCATCCAGCCCTCGGGCGCCATCGGCAGGGCTTCTTCCATGACCAGTTTGAGATAGCTTTTGCCACGCAGCAGGCCAAAGCCCAGAATGCCGCCAAAGACGAGATACAAGAGCGTCGGCTTCATCTTGATAAAGCGTTCGTCATTCAGCCAGATCGAAAGGCCCCCCATCCCCACGACCAAGACCAGAGTCAGGATCTGGGTTTTGGACAGCTTGCCCGTTAGCCACCACAAAAGCCCGGTGGTGATCACGATCAGCAGAATAAAGGCCGCCGTGGTGACGATGAAGCCGGAATAGGGCGTGCCCATAATGGTAAACGTCTGGCCTTTCAGGCGACCAAACAGGATGAAGAACAGCGCGATCGGTCCCAGTTCCAACACCAGTTTCACGATCGGGTTCAGGGTTTTTTCCGCCATATCGGGGTCAGCCTTTTCGCTGCGGGAGGTTAGTCGTCCAGCCCGACAAGGGCGCGGGCGAAATCTTCGGGGTCGAAGGGGGCAAGGTCTTCGATCTGCTCTCCTACGCCGATGGCGTGGATCGGCAGGCCAAATTTATCGGCCAAGGCGACCAAGACGCCGCCTTTGGCAGTGCCGTCCAGTTTGGTCATCACAAGGCCCGACACATTGGCGATCTTGCGGAAAATATCGACTTGGGTCAGGGCGTTCTGGCCGGTGGTGGCGTCCAGCACCAAAAGCGTGTTGTGGGGGGCTTCGGGATCGACCTTGCGCAGAACGCGGACGATCTTGGCCAGCTCTTCCATCAGGTCGGCGCGGTTTTGCAAGCGGCCAGCGGTGTCGATCAACAACAGGTCAACCCCGTTGGCGCGCGCTTGGGTCAGTGCGTCAAAGGCAAGGCTGGCCGGGTCAGAGCCTTCGGGGGCGGTCAGAACCGGCACGCCCGCGCGCTGGCCCCAGACCTGAAGCTGTTCCACCGCCGCAGCGCGAAACGTGTCACCGGCCGCGATGATCACCGATTTGCCGGCGGCGCGGAACTGGCTGGCCAGTTTGCCGATGGTGGTCGTCTTGCCCGAGCCGTTGACGCCCACCACCAGCACCACTTGCGGCTTTTGGGGGTAAAGCGGCAGGGGGCGGGCGACCGGTGTCAGAATCCGTGCGACCTCATCCGCCAAGGCGCGGCGCAACTCGGTAGAGGAAATGCGGCGGCCAAAGCGCCCCTCGGCGATGTTGGCGGTGACGCGGGTGGCGGTATCCACCCCCATATCGGCCTGAATCAGCAGATCTTCGAGGCTTTCCAGCATCGCATCATCGACCAGCCGGGCAGGTTCATCCGCACGGGTAAACAGCCGACCGATCAGACCGGGCTTTTCCGCAGCCTCTGCCGCACCGTTTTGGGTGGGTTCTTCGGCGACCAAAGCTTCCAGCCCTTCACCGATTTTGTCGGAGGAACGGAACATCTTGTCGCGCAGTTTCTTGAAGAAAGACATGGGCACGGCCCTCGGGAAATGAACTTCCCTTCACCTAAACGCTTTGACCGCGGGAGGGAAGGGCCGGGGATGGGAGGAAGGGGTGGGGGCGTCTTGTGTCAGGTGCCTATGACCTGATCTGACACTTTGGCCGAACGCAACATGTCTTCAAGTGTCAATGACTCGATGATCAGCAGATAGGACCAGAACACCTCGGCAAAGACTTTGCGGATACGGCAGGTCGCCTCGTCGGTGCAGTCTTCACAGCGTTGGTAGGCGCTGCGGGACAGGCAGGGCAGGGGGGCGATTGGCCCGTCGATCAGGCGCAGCAGCTCTGAGATCGAGACATCGGCGGGTTTGGTGATCAGGCTGTAGCCGCCGGTCCGCCCGCGTGTCGAGGCGATCACCCCGGCGTTGCGGATCTCAAGCAAGATGCGCTCCAGGAACCGCTTGGGCGTGTCAGAGCGGCGGGCGACCTCTTCGATCGTAAGGGCCTCGGGCCGGTCCTGCGCGGCCTCGTCGGCCAGCACCAGCAGTGCCTTGAGGGCATATTTCATCTTTTGCGTGATCATGCACGATATCTATGCGGGCGAAGGGGCGGACGCAACGGCGGGAAATGCGCCGGGCCTGCGAGGTGGTTAGCCGGGCACAGCGGAGAGGCGCGATGGGTTGCGACCTGTCCGGTGACGCAAAGTCCATTCAACCACCAGTGCGTTGATCGCCCAACCTGCGCCCATTAGCACCGCGCGGGTGTTTGGTTCGGGCATGCCCACGGCCAAAATCCATGGCAGGTGGGTAAAGACCTGTGTGCCTGCGCCAAGGCCAAGCCCATAGGCGCGCATCATCCATGCTTCGTGTCGGTAAAAGTCGCGGCGGCGGATGGCTTGCAGGCCAAGAACCAGTTGCGCGGTCATCGCGGCCCCTACGACCACCCGGATCACGTAGAGCACGGCGTTATCCGTGGGCGGCAAAGCGTAGAAGGCGTTCATCCAAAGCCCGGTCAGTGCGGCGACGAGCCCGACGGGCACCAGCACCCGGCCCGCCATGCGGTGCCAGCCGGGGCGTTTGCGGCGCAGGCTTGGCATAAACTGAAACGCGCCGAGGACGCTGTAGAGCACCACACTTGCGATATGGAGCACACCGGGGAGGGGGCTGGCAAGGAAGCGGGCATTGTGGGGTGTGATCTCGGTGGCCGTTGCGATTTCCACCAGCCGCACGGACCCCGCGAGGCTGGGCACGATGCAAAGGGTCAACAGGCCAGCCGGGATCAGCCAGTCATGGCGGGACAAGAACGACATCGCGGCACCTTTCGGTCAGGAGCGGATGCGTAATCACAAGCACGCCGATGGGCAGCGGTAAAGCAGCCTGTGCGCCGGGCGTGGACTTGGGGCGCGGGTTGCGCAGGGGCAATCCGCCGAGGGGCAGGCTTTTGTCGGTGGCCGGTGATGGCACTTGCGCGCAACGCCCCGAGCGGCGCAGTTTGCACAGCGAAAGACACCCGAGGAGATGCCATGTCCAAGATCCGCAGCAGCGGCAAAATTCCCACAGGAATCTGGGTGTTGGGCTTTGTCAGCCTGTTGATGGATGTCTCCTCCGAGATGATCCACGCGCTTTTGCCGCTTTATCTTGTGGCAGGATTGGGGGCATCAGCGCTGGCGATCGGAATGATTGAGGGCTTGGCCGAGGCGACGGCGCTGATTGTCAAAGTCTTCTCGGGTGTGCTGAGCGATTGGTTCGGTCGGCGCAAAGGGTTGGCTTTGCTGGGCTATGGGCTTGGGGCCGTGACCAAGCCGCTGTTTGCGCTGGCCGCATCCGTCGATGTTATTCTGACGGCGCGGTTGATTGACCGGGTTGGTAAGGGCATTCGCGGCGCGCCGCGTGATGCGTTGGTTGCCGACATTGCGCCGCCGGAGTTGCGCGGGGCGGCGTTCGGGTTGCGGCAATCGTTGGATACGGTGGGGGCCTTTGCCGGGCCGTTGCTGGCGGTTGGTTTGATGCTGCTGTGGGCCAATGATTTTCAGGCGGTGTTCTGGGTTGCGGTCCTTCCGGCGGCGCTGTCGGTCGCGCTCCTGGCGTTTGGCATCAAGGAACCTGCCGCCAAGGCCGGGGTGGCACGCACCAATCCGATTGCGCGGCAAAACCTTGCGCGCTTGCCAAAGGCGTATTGGCGCGTGGTGGGTGTGGGGGCCGTGTTCACTTTGGCGCGGTTTTCGGAGGCGTTTTTGGTGTTGCGCGCGCAGCAAAGCGGCATCGCATTGGCCTTGGTGCCCTTGGTCATGGTGGCGATGAATGTGGTCTATGCGGTGTCGGCCTATCCCTTTGGGCGTTTATCTGACCGGATCAGTCACCGCGCGTTGCTGTTCGTTGGGCTTTTGCTGCTGATTGCGGCCGATCTGGTGCTGGCCAGTTCGTCACATTGGGTGGTGATCCTGTGCGGCGTGGCAATATGGGGTTTGCATATGGGAATGACGCAGGGGCTTTTGGCGGTGATGGTGGCCGATACCGCGCCTGCCGATCTGCGCGGAACGGCCTTTGGAATGTTCAATTTGGTCAGTGGTTTGGCACTTTTGGTGGCAAGCGTTTTGGCGGGGCTTCTTTGGGACGGATTTGGCGCGCCTGCGACATTTCTGGCCGGCGCGGGGCTGGCCGCGATGGCGTTGGTGCTGTTGATCTGGCTGACCCCTAAGGCGGCGGCGACAACGCCGGACGTCGCCGGGTAAAAGGGTTGGCCGGATGCAGCCCTTTTGAGCACGCGTCGGCGGAGTCGGTCTTTTTCTGGAAGCAGGCTATCAAAAATGGAACGCTCCAGTTTTTGCGGTGATGAGCCCTTTCAACGGGACGCCTGCCGGGTCTTGCACAAAGGAAAGACGGCTGGGGGCACAACCCCGACTTCCAGCCACTCCAGGATGGTCGACGCGATTTGTCGGCCAAAGCCTGCCACATCGCAGCGCACCGAATTAAGCGCCGGAAAGGCTTGCGCGGCATCTTCGAAGCCCCGGCTTTGAGCGCCACATCAATGATGGTCGGCCTGCGATCAGGGGGCAAGTATCAGGGGGCGATGGGCCGGTTTATCGCGGAATCCATTTGAAAAACAGGTGTTTAGGGTGGGAATAGGTGGTCGGTTGGCCGCGACCGGGGCGCGGCGCGTCAGATGGATCGGCCCGTTCAGGCCGGGCTAGGCGCCGTCGCCGGCAAAGCCTTTTGGCGCTCGGAGTCCTTGGCCCTCTGGCAGGTCCGCGTTGTGCAAAAGATCACTGGCCATTGCCTTTGCGTTGGGCCCTGCGTTCACCAGTTGTTGCCAGATTTCGCGCACCGCAGGGGCCACTTTGGGCTCTGTCACCGCGCGGGCGGTGTGGAGCCAGATGGCAAGGCCGTCGCTGCTATCATAGGCGCGGGCCTTGCGGAGAGCCGCGATCTTTGTCTGCGCGGTGGTGATAAAGCGGGTGACGGTGGCGGGTTTCCACTCTGACAAGTCATGCAGATTTTGCCCTTGGGCAAGGTAGGTGGCGGCCCAGAATTCGGCGGTGGCGGCGTGGTTATCGAGGAAATGCGGCTTCGCACTGGCCAGTTTCTCTGAAAGGGCCTGCGCTTCGTCCACAAGGGCGGCGGTCGCTTTTTCTTGTTTCCAGGTGTTGAACATCATTTTCCCCCAAGCTGGGTTATGACGCACCGCGCCGAAAAGGAAAAGCGGTCTGCGCGGCGGGCAGGCGCGTCAGGCGAGGAAGAGACCGGTGCCAATCGTCTTGAAACCGTCTTCCTTTCGGAGGAGAAACAGCGCGCTCAGGTGGTTTTGTTGCGCGAAGGCCAGCCCCTCGGCCCCCCCCATCACCATAAGCGCGGTCGCCATGGCGTCGGCTTGCGCGCAGCTTTGTGCCAAGACGCTGACCGAGGCGGGGGCGTCGGGCCGGGGTGCGCCGCGGCGCGGGTCCATGGTGTGGCTTAGGCGGCGGCCTTTGACGGTCACGAAATGGCGGTAGTCGCCCGAGGTGGCGACTGCACCGTCGGCAAGGGCCAGCACCGAATGGGCGGGGCGGTCTGGCGAGTCGGGTTGCTCTATCGCCACGGGCCATGGGGTGCCGTTGGCTTGGGTGCCAAGTGCCCTGACCTCGCCGTCAATGGTGCACAGAGCGTGGCGGACGGCGAAATCTGCCAGCACCTCTGCCAGCCGATCAACGCCGTAGCCTTTGGCGATGCCCGACAGGTCCAGCGCAAGGGGCGCGGTCTTTAACGCGCGCGCGCCGGGCACATCAAGTTGCAGGGCGTGCACGGCGCGGATGCGGGGGGCGGTGCTGGCGGCGCGGATGGCGTTCAGGTCGATTGGATCGGCGCAAAACCCCCAGGCGCGCACGGCATCGGCGATGTTCATTTCAAACGCGCCGCCCGTGGCTTGGCTGATCGCCAGACCTTCGGCCAGCACTTGCACCAACGGGGGTGGCAAGGGCAGCCAGACGTTCAGGGGTGCCGCGTTGAAGCGCATCAGATCGCTGGCCGCATCCCATGTCGACATCTGGGATGAGACCTGTTGCACCGCGCCCTGAAGGGCGTGTTGCAGGGCCGTCGGGTCGGCGGGGCGGGGGCCTTGGAGCAGCACCGACCAGTGGCTGCCCATCGTCGGCCCCGCAAGGCGCAGGGGTTCAGTAGACATCTTCGGCATAGCGCCCCGCTGATTTCAGAGTGGCGGGGGTCAGCCCGTTGGGGGCAAGGATATCGGCCAGCGCCTCGCGCACGCCCTGCGCCATGTCGCGGCCGCCGCAGACCATGATCTTGGCGCCAAGGCCGATCAGGCGGCGCAGGGTTTCACTGTCTTGGTGCAGGGCGTCTTGCACATAGTGCCGCTGACCGCTGCGCGAGCAGGCGGTTCTGAGGCCCGCAAGCTGCCCCGCTTTTGACCATTGCGCCAGTTCCGGACCGTAGAGCAGGTCGGTTCCGACATCGCGTATCCCGAACCAAAGATGGATCGGGCGGCGTCCGCCTTGGGCGCGGATGAAGCCCGCCAAGGGCCCGATGCCGGTGCCTGCGCCGATCAGGATCAGCGGGGTGTGCCGGCGGTCGGGTTGGAAATCTGGATTTGGCCGCAGGAAAGCCTGCACGGTTTGCCCCGGCTGCAAAGCGATCAATTGGCCCGAACTGAGCCCCCCCTGATGTTTGCGCACCGCAATTTCGACGAAACCGTCGGCACTGCCCGATGCCAGGGAATAATAGCGCGGTATGCGCGCGCCCTGGGGAAGGATGCCCAGCAGGTCGCCCGCCTGAAATCGCCCAAAGCCGCGCCCGGTTACCCGCTGCCACAGGCTGGTTTTGGGCAGGGCAAAGCGCAGGATGGCGGCGGGGGCCTGCACCGCCTCGCCGTAGTCCCGGCGGGAGATCAGCGAAAGGGGTGCGGTGCGCGGCGCAACCGGCTGGTGATGCAGATCGAGTGTCAGGCCCATTGCCGCCCCAAGGGCGCGACCCCAGCGGGCAAAGGCTTGCGGGGATTGGCGGTCAAGCCGGTCGAAGGGGATCAGGGCCGTCCAGCCGTTTGCGTGGGCGGCAGAGTCTAACGCGGCAGCATAGCCGCAAAAGGCGGGAAAGCTGCTGTCGCCAAAGCCCAGAATGGCAAGGGGCACGGTCGGGCGCGCCGAGGCAAGCCGTTCCAGCGCGCCGCGCGCCGAAGAGGGGGCCACACCGTCCCCCCAAGTGGCGGTCATCACCACGATCTGGCGCGCGGCCTTGTAGCTGTGCGGAGCAAGGGTTGAGAGTGGGGCCAGATGGACGCTCTGCCCCCCCGCTTGCAGGGCTTGGGCCAAGGTCATGGCAAAGCCCCATGTGCTGCCGCCCTCACTGCCGACAAGGATCACGGTTTGCGCCTCGGCTGCCGAGGCCATGCCGCGCAGGCGCGGGCGACCGCGGCGGGCCTTTGCCCAGCTGGACAGGCCTGTCACGGCCAGCGCCGGGACGGTCAGCACCATCAGGCCCAGCACCAGCCCCCAAAGGGCGGCCCCTTGCCCCGTGTGCAGCAGGTAGACCCATTCCCACAGGGTCGTCCAAGGGCCGGGCGTTGCCCAATCCAGCATCGCGCCGGTGCCTTGGTCGATATAGCCTTCGCCTTGTGCGGTGGTCAGGGTGTAGACATCGCCCGCATCATCCACGGCGGGAAACGTCAGATCGCGCAGGGCGCTGACGGGTGTGTCCTGAAGGCGCGTGATCTTGGCCACATCGAACCCGGTTTGGCCGCTGACAGTTTGGGGGAAGGTGGGGCTGGCCTCATCCGTTGGCAGCAGATCAAAGGTGGCGGCCACCATCCACAGCGCGGTCAGCGCGGTCAGGAACAGCACCGGCACCGCTGCACGGGCCATCTCGGTATGATAGCGCGTGGCAAGCGGGCCGCGCTGGCGCGAAAACCAGCGGCTCCAGCCGCCGACACGCCGCACGACAAGCACGCAGCCGGACACCGCCAGCAACAGCATGGCGAAGGCCGCCGAGGCCATGACGATCCGGCCCGTATCGTCCAGCAGCAATGAGCGATGAAAGTTGATCAGCCATTGTTCCACGGCAGAGGGGTCTGCCGTGGCGACCGCGTTGCCGGTTGTGGGGTCAATCGTTGCCGATCCCGGCGTGTCGCCGTCAAACCACCAAGCGGTGATCTTGCCCGAGGGCGCGCGCCGGATTTGCTCGACACCGGCGTGTTGGGCCCGCACCAGTGCGGCAAGCTCTGCCACGGTCTGGTCAGGCGCGGCTTGGGGGGCGGTTTGCCGTTCCAGTGCCGGAAAGACCGAAAGGGCGGCCCCGCTGAACGCCAGAACGATCAAGAGGGCCGCCGCCAAAAGGCCGGGCCAGCGATGGAACGCGCGGATCATGAGATCACCTGACCTTAGAAATCGTATTGGAATGTCG
The DNA here is from genome assembly GCA_963815355.1 of uncultured Alphaproteobacteria bacterium. GTDB lineage: Bacteria > Pseudomonadota > Alphaproteobacteria > Rhodobacterales > Rhodobacteraceae > JAPUEK01. The sequence continues at coordinate 79,198 of CAWFGJ010000012.1, read as the reverse complement.
CGATGTAGCCGCGGCCTTGGGTTGGAACCCCGGCACCGGCGGTGGTCAGGGGCACCATGACTTCGCTGGGGCTTTCGCGCATATCCTCGGCGGCGACGTCGATGTGCAGGGTATAGCCCGCATCAAACAGCGCGTCCGACAGGTCAACCGTGACATCAAGGCTGCGGCCAGAGCCGACGCTGGCCCCGGTGATGCCCGCCACTTCGGCATAGTTTCTGCCGGTCAGGCGCGCCCAGTCGGACAGGTGTTTGTAGTATTTCGTCTTGCCCCCGGCCATCCACAGGCTGCCCGCGTAAGCCCCCGAGGCATCGGTGAGATAGAGGGCGAGATAGGCCCCGCGACCGCCGTATTCCACCAGGGACGTCGACAGATTGACCGTTTTGGCCTGCGCCAGCACGGGGGCTGTCATGGCGGTGGACAGCACGAGCGCTGCCAGAAGGGACTTCATTTGCATCTTGGGTTCCTTGAAAAGCCGGGAGGCGGTCTTGGGTGGATTGGGCCAGCAGATCGGGGTCAGCAGATCGGGGCGCGCGGGTTGCGTTGGCCCGCTGTCTGCCCTGAAGCGGGTCGTGGGGGCCTAGTCTTCGTGCTGATCCTCGTTATCTTCGTGGGCATCGCTTTCGTTATATTCGCGCGTCACCACTGCGAGCGTGCCGGGGTGAAGTTTCACCTCGACCCTGCGCCCGTTGGCGTCGGTGCCGATCAGCTCGTAGCATCCGTCATCAATCTTGATCCGGCGCACGGTCCAGCCGTTTTGGGCGGCAAGCCGGGCGACCGCATCGCGGGGTTGCCAGTCAATCATCGGCACGGTGCAGCGCGTTTCGGCCTGAGCGGCCCCGGTCATCAGCAGGAGCGCAGCCGCGAGGTGGGGTAGGATAAGCTTCATTGGCAACACTCCGCTGCAGGCTTTGTTACGGTGGCTTATGGAGGGTGAAACTGACGCTATCCTGAAGCAGACTGGAAAAGTGGTTCAGGTGGCTGTCAGCTTGACCGACTAAGAGCCATACCAAGGCGCGGCCCGGCTGGCCGCAGAACACAGGACCCGATGCGTATTTTGTTGATCGAAGACGATAAGGTCATCGGCTCTGCCATCCGCGAGCAGTTGGAGGGTGATGGGCATTCGGTGGATTGGGCGATGCGGCTGGACACGGCGGCGGATGCGCTTGCGGGGGCCAATTTCGATCTGGTGCTGCTGGATCTGATGCTGCCCGATGGGCGGGGCGTTCCGTTTCTGAAATCCATGCGCCGGACCGGCAGCAAGGTGCCGGTGATGATCCTGACCGCGCTTGACCAGATCTCGGACCGGATTGAGGGGCTGAATGCGGGGGCGGATGACTATCTGGTCAAGCCCTTTGATCTGGCAGAGCTTTCGGCGCGGATCGGGGCGGTGGCGCGGCGCTATTCGGGCAACCCAAACCCCGTGCTGACGCGGCAGGATCTGACGATTGATATTGCGGCGCGCAGCGTCACGCGCAACGGCAAGGCCGTGGCCCTGACCGCGCGCGAATGGGTCTTGCTGGAGGCGTTTGTGCAAAAACCGGCGCAGCTTTTGTCCAAGGCGCAATTGGAGGAACGGCTGTACTCTTTTGACAGCGAGGTCGAGAGCAACACGATTGAGGTGCACATCAGCCGCTTGCGCAAGAAGCTGGGCGCACAGGTGATCAGCACCGAGCGCGGGCTTGGCTATCGGATGGGCCCCGCGTGAGAACGCCCGCCTCTTTGCGGTTTCGCACGGCGGTGACCTTATCGCTGATCGTCACGCTGTTATGGATGGCGACGGCGGCGGTGACCTCGCGGCTGTTGTCGGACGAAATCGGCGAGGTGTTCGATTCCGCGCTGCAAGAAACCGGGCAGCGCATTTTGCAACTGGCGGTCATCGACGTGTTGGGCCGCGACGAAGAGGGTTTGACCCAGCACATCGCCGCCTTGGACGCGCATGAGGAATATTTCACCTATCTGGTGCGCGACGATCAGGGGCGCATTCTGTTGACCTCGCATCGGGCCGAGCCGGATCTGTTCCCCGCCTTTACCGGCACCGGGTTTCACCAGAGCGACGCCTATCGGTTCTATCAGGAAGCGGCGGTGCAGGGGACGATCACCCTGACCATCGCCGAGCCGCTTGCGCATCGCCGCGGTGTGGCGCGAGAGTTGGCGATGGTGTTGGCCCTGCCGTTGTTGGCCGTTATTCCGCTGGTTATTCTGGGAATTGCCTATGGGCTGGGTTTTGGGTTGCGCCCCTTGGGGCAGTTGCGCGGCCAGTTGGCGCGGCGGGATGCCAACGATCTGGCCCCCTTGCCGCTGGAGGGTCTGCCGACAGAGTTGCAACCCATTGCGGGGGCCGTGAACCAGTTGTTTCAGCGCCTTCGCAGTGCCTTTGAGGCCGAGCGCAGCTTTGCGTCCAACGCGGCGCACGAACTGCGCACCCCGCTCGCAGGGGCGGTGGCGCAGGTGCAGCGCCTGCGCCAACAGACGCAAGAGCCCGACACCGCAAAGCGCGCAGAGGCGATAGAGGGCACTTTGAAACGGCTGACGCGGCTGTCGGAGCGGCTGATGCAACTGGCCCGCGCCGAGGGGGCGCAACTGACCGCCACCGGCCCGCATGACCCCCGGCTGGTGCTAAAGCTGGTCGCCGAGGATTTTGCGCGGGGGGCTGACGGGGCGCGGCTTGACCTGCGCCTGTCGCCGACGCCGCTGGTCAGTGTCATGGACCCCGATGCCATTGCGATTGTGGCGCGCAACCTGATCGAAAATGCGCTGCGCCATGGCGAGGGCGACGTTCGGGTGCATCTGGCCGCCGACGGCTGGCTGCATGTCGAGAACGATTGCGCCCCTGTCCCGGTCGCGCTGCTTGCCGAGATTTCGGGGCGCTTTACGCGCGGTGAGGGGGCGGGCAGCGGCAGCGGGCTTGGCCTTGCCATCGTGCGCACGATTGCAGAGCGCACCGGGGCCGCGTTGACCCTGACCTCTCCGCTTGCCGGGCAGGCGCGCGGGTTTTGCGCGTCGATTTAGCTTGGGGGGCCGGGGCTGGTGGCGGCTGGCCCTTAGCGGGGTGGACAGTCTGCGGGTGTGCGTCCTTCGCTTTGGCCGCCGCTGTCGCGGGGGCGGTTGATAGAGATTGTTGTTCCCCCATGCGCCATTGGGCCGAGGTCTGTTGGCGCTCTGCCAAGGGCACGCAGGCGCCGGCTGCGGTGTTGCGGCTAAAAAGGTCTGCGTTTGCCGGGGCCGTTGTGGCGGGGGGCCTTTAGCCTTGTTGCGCTAACGCGTCTTTGAAGCGGTCAAAGGCGCCGTCGTTCATGGCGACCAGATGCCGGGCCGTGGGGAAGGTTTGGTTTTGAATGTCGGCGATGTATTCGCGGTAGGCGGCGATACGTTCGGCCTGCATCTTGGCGTGCTCGGCGGCAAAGTTGCGATAGGCCTTGGCGTGGCGGGGAAAATGGCCGCGGTTTTCGCCCAGCAGATCGGCCGAAAACAGATACTGTGCATCACAGCCCGCACCGGAACCGAGCGAGATGGTCAGCAGGGTCGTGCGGCGGGTGATCTCGGCGGCAAGTTCGGCGGGGACCACCTCTATCTCTACCGCGAAGGCGCCGGCATTTTCAAACGCCCGGACCTCTTGCCATAGCTGCAGCGCCTGTTCGGTTGTTTTACCGACCGCCTTGAAGCCCCCGGTCCATGTGGCCTTTGGTGGCACAAGGCCCACATGGGCGATGACGGGCACACCTTCACGCGCCAGCACCTCGACGATGCGGGGGTTCATCGCGCAATAGACCGATTGCGCGCCGCACAGCATCGCCTCCATCGCGGCGCGGAGGGCCTCGGTCGCGGAGGCGTGCTGGCCCCATTGCAGGCCGAACTGGAAATGGGTTTGCGGAACGGCAAGCGGCAAGTGGCGGGTTTGCGCGGAAAACCCGGTTCCGATCATGTCCATACCGGCTGTGGCGGCGGCGATGGCCTCTTGTTCCGTTGTCACCTGAACAAAGGCAATCTGGCGCGCGCCTTTCAGGGCGCGAAGGTCGCGAACCGTAAGCCCCCCCGCCATCACGACCCCATGATCCGCTTGCGGCGTTCTTTCATCCGCTCATTCGCCTCTACCGTGCCGTCGTGGAACGACCCGAAGACAAGATCCCACGGAACCTCTAGCCCGCCATAGTTACACTCAAAATAACGGTGGTGCATCTGGTGGTGGAAGGTGCCGAGTTTCAGGCGGTTGCGGTCTTTGACGACGAGGCCTTCAAAGCCGGTATGGGTCGTGGCCGCCGTCAGCAGGTAGTATTGCAGATGGTACAGGATATGGACCGGGTTGGCAGGCACGAGGAAGTGGATAAGCACCGAGCCGTAGTAGATGATATGCTCCACCGGATGCATGGAATTGCCAGACCACGGGCCGACATTGATGTTGCGATGGTGCAGCGAATGCACCCGCTTATAAAGCGGCGGCCAGTGCAGGGCGCGGTGAATCCAGTAGAAGTAAAAGCTTTCCCACACCGGTATCAGCAGGAACAGCGCGACGAACCACACCGGGTTTTCCTGCCAGGTCAGCACCGGTGCCCAGCCGTTGGCCATCGCCCAAAACAGGATGATTTCGTAGCAGGTCCAGACGGTTACCCCGCTTGCCAGCGACCAGAAGATGTTGTCTCTGATCTGCCCGCCGAGGGTGAATTGCTTGCCGTTCACCATAAGCGGGCGCGGATCGTATTTGAGCCGCTTTCCCTGCGCGTTCCAGCGGTAGAAATAGACGTGCAGCCCGCCCGCCACCACCGTCAGCAACAGGATGTTGCGCAGCCAAATCTGTGCAATCCAGCCAAGTTCGAGGTGTTTGGTGACCTCTAGTGAGGGTTGGGTCCATGCAAAGGTTGCGAAGGCGATGCCAATGATGATCAGCCGTTCGCTGATGAAAAACCAACTGTCCCAGATCCAGCGCAGGATCGCGAGGGGGCGCAGGGGCCACTGGAACAAGGGCGAGACGGCCAAAGGCACTTTCGGCGTGTAATTCCAGCCCGGCAGCGAAGGGTGTGGATCGTGGGAATCAGTCATGGCATGCCCCATTCGGTTTGGCCTGCAGGTTGACATGGGGCGCATTCATCGAAAAACAGTATTATATGAGTAGATACCGCTGAATATCAGAGGATGTTGCCATGGACCTTTCGCTTCGTGCCATGCGCTATGTGCGCGCTGCCATGCGGTTGGGCTCGCTGACCGCTGCGGCGGAAGAGTTGAATGTTGCGGCCTCGGCCATTGCGGTTGCGCTGGATCAGGCCGAGGCGGCCTTTGGCCTGACCTTGGTCACGCGGGCGCGGGCGAAGGGCATCTCGCCCACCTTGGCCGGGCGCGAGGTTTTGCAGCGGATTGAGGATCTTTTGGAGCGCTATGAGGTCATGCTCGCCAATGGTGCCGAGATGCGTTCGGGTTTGAGCGGGATTTTGAAGATCGGCTATTATGCCCCCATCGCCCCCGCCTTTCTGCCGCACGTGCTTGGGCCTATGGTGGCGGCGAATCCGGGGCTGAGTCTGGCACTTGAGGAGGGCGACAACCCGCAAATGCAGGCCGGATTGCTGCAAGGCAACTACGACGCGATCCTGTTTGTTGCAGACGCGCCAGTGCCGCAGATCGAGGTCACGCGGCTGATCCATGCGCCGAACTATTGTCTGTGCGCGGCAGATCACCCCTTTGCCAAGCGCGGGTGGGTAAGCATGACAGAGATCGCGGCCCAGCCCCTGATCATCCTGAACCGACCCGTTGTCGCAAGCTATTACCGCGAGTTGCTGGAGCGGGAGGGGCAGGCGTTGAACGTGGTTGCGACGGCCAATTCGACAGAGATGGTCCGCGCCTTTGTCGGGGCGGGTTTGGGATGCGCGATCTTGAACATGCGGCCCAGTATCCAGAGCAGTTATGCGGGCCACACCCTTGCAAGCGTGCCGATTTCCGGTGCGGCAAGCGGGCTGACGCTGTGTCTGGGCACCGTTGCGGGGCCGTCGCGCCGGATTGTCCAGGCCTTTGCCGAGGCCTGCGTTGCCTATTTTGCCAGCGATGCGGGGCGCGGCCTGATTGTCGGCGCTTAGGGCGGTCGTGCCGCTAGGGGGCGGGCTGCATCGCCAAAAGCCGTGACCAGAACGCCATTTCCACGCGGCCCGTTGCCCCGTGCAGGCGGGCGGCCATAACCAGCAATTCGCAGCTTGGCAAAACCGCCGATAGATCAACCAGCCGTCCGGTAGAGATCCGGTCCAGTGCCAAAGAGGCCGGCACCCAAGCGACCGCCGCCCCAACCACGGCCATTTCCAGCGCGGCCAGCGTGAGGGCTGTCTCTGCCATCGGGACGGGCACCGCAGGGGCGGGCATGTGGGGCAGGATCGTGCGGTCCATCACCTGGCCGAAGAACACATCGTTTGGGTAGGCGACATAGGGCAGGTCGGCGGGCTTGGTGGTGGCGGAAAAGCGGGCGCTGATGTCGGTGGCAAAGACCGGGATCAGGCGATCGGTGCCGATGATGGCCGTCTCCAGATACTCTTCGCTGAGGTCTGGCCGGCCTTCCGGCCGCAGATAAAAGATCGCGACATCCGCTTGGCGCGACAACAGCAGGCCAAAGCATTCATCCAGATTGGCCGAGCGCAGGCGGACGTAGGTTTCTTCGCCGCGCGACTGGATGCCTTGGATGATCGAAGGGGCGAGCGAGGTGGTCAGCGAATGCTGGCTTGCGATCACGATTTTATTGGTGGTGATTCGCTCACCGCGGCGCAGGTCGACCTCTAACTGGCGCAAAGAAGCGGCAAGCTGCACAATTTGTTCGCGTTGCGCCAAGGTCGTTGGTTTCAGCACCACGGGTTTGTGGCTTCGGTCGAACAATTCGACGCCGATATGGTCTTCGATCTGTTTCACACGGCGCGAAAAGGCTGACGGGGTCAGCCTGCGCTTTTCGGCTGCGCCACTGAAAGATCCGGTTTGTGCAATCGCCAGAATGTCTTCGAGCCATTCGAGTTGCATGGGGCCCCCTAAGTTGCAAGCTATGCACAATAATTCAACTATTTCGAATTTGCCATTTAATTTCTGGCGGTGAATGCTCGATCAACGCAAGTTAGGACAAGGATACCCAATGCATCTCGCTCGTTTTCCCCGTGTCTTTTTGGCCCATTTGCCGACGCCTCTGGAAAAGCTGGACCGGCTTTCCAAAGAGTTGGGGGGGCCGGAAATCTGGATCAAGCGGGACGACTGCACGGGCCTGTCAACGGGCGGCAACAAGACGCGCAAGTTGGAATTTCTGATGGCCGAAGCGCTGGCGATGGGCGCGGATACGGTGATGACGCAAGGGGCCACCCAGTCCAACCATGCGCGCCAAACGGCGGCTTTCGCGGCCAAGCTGGGGATGGGTTGCCACATCCTGCTGGAAGACCGCACCGGATCAAACGATGCCAACTATAACGACAATGGCAACGTGTTGCTGGATCACCTGCATGGGGCGACCACGTCCAAGCGGGCGGGCGGCATGGACATGCAGGCCGAGATGGAGGCTGTCGCGGGCAAGCTGCGTGCCGAGGGGCGCACGGTTTACCTTATTCCCGGTGGAGGGTCGAATGCGACCGGCGCGCTTGGCTATGTCAACTGCGCGTTTGAATTGGTGTCGCAGGCCAATGACCGTGGGCTGGTGATTGACCATCTGGTGACCGCGACCGGCAGTGCGGGCACGCAGTCAGGGTTGATCACCGGGCTTAAGGCGATCAATGCGGGCATCCCTCTGACGGGCATTGGCGTGCGGGCGCCGAAGGAAAAGCAGGAAGAGAACGTCTTTAATCTGGCGCTGAAGACGGCGGAAAAGCTGGGCTGCCCGGGTGTTGTGGCGCGTGGTGATGTGGTGGCCGACAGCAGCTATGTCGGGGCGGGTTACGGCATTCCGCGCGATGACACGCTGGAAGCGATCCGGATGTTTGCCCAGTTGGAAGGCATCCTGCTGGACCCGGTTTATTCCGGAAAAGGTGCAGCAGGTCTGATTGATTATTGCCGCAAGGGCCATTTCAAGAAGGGTGAGCGGGTTGTTTTCCTGCACACCGGAGGGTCAGCGGCCTTGTTTGGCTACAACGCCGTGTTTGCGGATGGAAACGCTGATCTGGTTGTCAAATAACCCTATGGCCCGTCCGCGTTTTACAGGCAGCTTTACCCGGCAGCCCCCAATCCCGGGGGCCGCGATCACTGCTGCGGCGGTGGGGGGGGCGGGGGAACTGAGATGGTTTGGCGCGGCACGGTCGGGGGGCTTTGGCCATGGCCATAGCAGCGGGCGCGATGTGGCGGCAGCAGCCCTGCCGCGGACCGATGCGATCCTTGCGGGGCCGTTCGATAGGCGCCTGCCGCTGACATTCAGACTTGAGGATTGCGCCTTGTTGGCTGACCATGTCTGCGACGCGGCCACCACTCCTGCGTCAATGGGGGGGCGATGATGCGCCGCGTCGGCATATTGGGGGGCATGGGCCCCGAGGCGACCATCCTGATCATGCAAAAGGTGCTGGCCAGCGTGCGGGCCCGGGATGACGCCGACCACCTTCCGCTGATCGTTGACCAAAATCCGCAAGTCCCGTCGCGCATTCGCCATCTGCTTGAGGGCACGGGCGAAGACCCTGGGCCGGTGCTGGCCGATATGGCGCGCAGGTTGGTGGCGGGTGGCGCGCAAGCCTTGGCGATGCCGTGCAATACCGCACATCACTATGCCGGGGCGATCCGTGCGGCGGTCAAGGTGCCGTTGCTGGATATGGTTGCGCTGTCGGTCGCCCATGCGGCGCAACTGGCCGGGCCGGGCGCGGTGGTGGGTATCCTGGCGTCGCCTGCGGTCAGGAAGGTGGGGCTGTTTGACGCGGCCTTGCAGGCGCACGGTCTGCGCGGGCTTTATGCCCGCGACGAGGCGGCGATGCTGGCCGCGATCCGCCAGATCAAGGCCGAGGGCCCGCAACCGGGCGCGCGGCAGACCCTGCTGACACAGTCAGTCGACTTGAGACAGCAGGGTGCTACAGTTCAACTGATCGCCTGCACCGAGTTTTCGCTGATTGCGGACGCGGTTTGCCCGCAGGCCCAGAGTTTTGACACATTGGACATTCTTGTCCGTGCCATTTCGGAATTCGCGCACGCAGAAGGCGCGTAAGGTTAGTGACCACTCAGGTAAGTCCCTGAATACAAAAACGTATCAACAAGGAGAAACGAACCATGAAACTTAATCCAAAGCTTTTGGCGCTTGGTCTTGCCACCTCTGCGATGCTGTTTGCGGGGGCCGCTTCGGCCGAAAAGATCATCATCGGCCATTTCGGCAACCCAACGCCGATGCAGCTTGTGGCGACCTCGGACGCGCTGCAACAGGCGACCGGCTGGGAAATCGAGTGGCGCAAATTCGACTCGGGCACGGACGTGATCGCGGCGATGGCGTCGGGCGATGTGGTGCTTTCGGAGTTGGGCTCATCGCCGCTGGCAATCGCGGCAAGCCAGGGGGTTGATCTGCAACTGATCGGCTATTCCGACGTGATCGGTGCCGCGGAATCGCTGATTGCCCATGATGGATCGGGGATTGAAACGGTCGCAGATCTGAAGGGCAAGCGGATTGCGGTGCCGGTCGGTTCAACCGCGCATTTCTCGTTGATGGGCGCGCTGCAGCATGAGGGGATCAGCGAAGCCGACGTGACCATCGTCAGCATGAAACCCGATCAGATCGCGGCCTCGTGGGATCAAGGCGTGATTGATGCGGCGTGGATCTGGCAGCCTGTGCAGTCGGAAATCCTGAAGTCCGGCAAGCTGGTTGTCGGGGCTGACCAGACGGCGGAATGGGGTTTCCCGACGTTTGACGGCTGGGTTGTGGACCGCGCCTTTGGTGCGGCGAACAAGGACAAGATCGTCGCGTTCCTGAAGGAAATCGACAAGGCCAATGCCGCCTATCTTGGCAATCCGCAGGCTTGGACGGCGGACAGTGCAGAGGTTATGGCGCTGGCCGCCGCGACCGGTGCCGATGCGGCGCAGGTTCCCGGAATCCTCGAAGGGTTCACCTTCCTGCCGATGGCCACGCAGGCCACCGATGCCTGGCTTGGTGGGGCGGCGACCACGGTCAAGGGCACGGCTGATTTCCTGAAGGCCGCTGGCCGGATTGATACCGTGGCAGAGGATTATTCGGCCTTTGTGACGGCCGAATATGCGCTGGAAGCGTCGAAGTAACCAACCTTTGTCCTGCCCGGCGCGATGCCGGGCAGGCGATCTGTTGTGCTCTCGGGGGGGCGTATGGGCCTGAACATCAAAGACGTCTCGGTGATCTATCCGGCCTCGGATGGCCGGCCTCCGGTTGCGGCGCTGAGCAATATTGATCTGACGATCGACGATGCAGAATTTGTGGTCGCGCTTGGGGCTTCGGGATGCGGGAAATCCACGTTGCTGAACCTGATTGCGGGGTTCTTGTCGCCCACATCGGGCGAGCTGACCCTGGACAACAACCGGGTCGCCGGGCCGGGGGCTGACCGGGCGGTGGTCTTTCAGAAACACGCGCTGCTGCCGTGGCTGGATGTGTTGGACAACGTGGCGTTTGGTCTGCAACTGCAAGGCATCGGCAAGGCAAAACGCTATGAGATGGCCAACAAGTTTGTTGGGCTTTTGGGGCTGGAGGGCTTTCAGAACGCCCCGGTCTACAAGCTTTCGGGCGGGATGCAGCAGCGGGTCGGCATTGCGCGCGCGCTGACGTGCGATCCGAAGATTTTGCTGATGGATGAGCCGCTTGGCGCCTTGGATGCCCTGACGCGCGAGAAGGCGCAGGAGTTGATCCTGAACATCTGGAACGACACCCACAAATCCATCTTTCTGATCACCCACAGCGTGGAAGAGGCGCTGTTCATGGGCACCAAACTGGTGGTGATGTCGCCGCGCCCCGGACGCATCACCCATGTCTTTGATCTGCCGTTCTCGCGCTTGTTTCTGGGCGGCGCGCCTGCGCGGCAGGTCAAGGCTTCACCCGAATTCATCCAACTGCGCGAAGAAGTTCTGAAGATCATTTTCGCAGATGAGGAGGCCGCGGCATGACCGAACCTGTCACCCCAGCACCTGTCAAAGCCGACGGCCTGATCGCCCGGTTGTCCCGCGCACGCGCCACCAAACCCGGTGAGATTTACGGCGTGCCGGGGCAGGGCGGTTCCTTTTGGCTCTCGGCGGGCTCTATCGCGGCGTTCTTTTTCGTGTGGTGGCTGGTTACCGCGATGGGATGGGTGAAGCCGCTCTTTGTGCCGTCGCCCATGGCGATCGTGTCCAAGTTCATCTCGATCTGGAATGACGGATTTACCGGCACGCCGTTCCTTGAGCATGTGGCGATTTCGACCGTGCGGGTTTTTGGCGCGTTTCTGCTGGCCTGCATCATCGGCTTGCCGCTTGGCCTTGCGATGGGGATGAGCCCGGTCATGCGCGGCATCTTCGATCCGCCGATTGAGTTTTACCGGCCGATTCCGCCGCTGGCCTATCTGCCGCTGATGATCATCTGGTTCGGGATCGGGGAGACGTCGAAGGTCTTGTTGATCTTTCTGTCGGTCTTTGCCCCGGTGGTGTTGGGCGCGCGTTCGGGTGTCAAATCGGCGGCGATTGAGCAGATCCACGCGGCCTATTCGTTTGGTGCGACGCGTTGGCAGGTCATGCGCCATGTGATCATGCCCTCGGCCCTGCCCGAGATCCTGACTGCCATGCGCATCGGGATCGGCTTTGGCTGGACCACGCTGGTGGCGGCCGAAATGGTCGCGGCGACCAAAGGTCTTGGCTACATGGTTTTGTCGGCCAGCCAGTTCCTGCAAACCCCGGTTGTGATCATGGGGATTTTCGTGATCGCCATCATTGCCTTCGCTTTTGATCTGTTGATGCGCTTTGTCGAGCGCCGCCTGGTGCCCTGGAAGGGCCGGATGTAACCTGAAAGCTAACCAAATGATATATCTGAAGAAAGCCGTTCGCACTGCGGAAACGGATCAGCAAGACGTGCGCGCAATCGTGGCCAAAATGCTGGCGGAGATTGAGGCAGGCGGCGAGGCTGTCGCGCAAAAGTTCGCCCGGGAGCTGGACAAATGGGACGGCGCCATCCTTGTCTCGCGAGACGAGCGGAGGGCGGCGGCGGCCTTGGTTCCTGACAAGCTGAAGGCGGATATTCAGTTTGCGCATAACAACGTGCGCCGCTTTGCCGAGGCGCAGCGCGCGACGGTCACCGATTGTGCGATTGAAATTCTGCCGGGCCTGATGGCGGGGCAAAAGCAGATCCCGGTTTCGGCGGCGGGATGCTATGTGCCGGGGGGGCGTTACAGCCACGTTGCCAGCGCCATCATGACGATCACGACGGCCAAGGTGGCGGGGGTGCCGCATATCGCGGCCTGCTCTCCGCCGCGCCCCGGCGTGGGGATTCCGCCCGCGATCCTTTATGCGATGGATCTTTGTGGCGCAGACGTGATCCTGTCGATGGGCGGTGTTCAGGGCGTGGCGGCCATGGCCAACGGCCTGTTCGGGTTGCCCAAGGCGGATATGCTGGTCGGGCCGGGAAACCAGTTTGTGGCCGAGGCCAAGCGCATTCTGTTCGGGCAGGTGGGCATCGACATGTTTGCCGGGCCCACCGACAGCATGGTGATCGCCGACAGCACCGCTGACGTTGAGATGGTTGCCGCCGATCTGGTGGGGCAGGCCGAGCATGGTTATAACTCACCCGTGTGGCTGGTCACGTCGGATCGCGGCTTTGCCGGGGCGGTGATGGCGCTTGTGCCCCAGTTGATCGCGACCTTGCCAGAGGTGAACCGGCACAGCGCCGAAGCGGCTTGGGCGGATTTTGCCGAAGTGATCCTGTGCGAGACGGCCGAGGAAATGGCCGTGGTCGCGGATCAATTGGCACCCGAGCATTTGCATGTTCAGGCGGAAAACCTCGACTGGTGGTTGGGGCGTTTGCGGTCTTATGGCTCGTTGTTTCTGGGCGAAGAGACCACCGTTGCCTTTGGCGACAAGACCTCGGGGCCGAACCATGTGCTGCCGACCTCGGGGGCGGCGCGTTATACCGGGGGGCTTTCGGTCCACAAGTTCATGAAGACCGTGACGTGGCAGCGCGCCACCCGCGCGGCGGCCCGACCGCTTGCCGAAGCCACAGCGCGGATTTCCCGGCTTGAAGGCATGGAGGGACATGCCCGCTCGGCGGATGTGCGGCTTGCCAAGTTCTTTCCCGGCGAGACCTTTGATCTAAGCGCTGCGGATGTCTGAGCGTGAGCTTGCCGAAGGGGGCCCCGCAAGTGGGATGCCGCCGCTGAACCAATGGCCGCGCAAGGTGTTTGACTGGGGGGGCCGAAATCGCGGTGGCATCGCCCTTGCCACGACAATCGCGCTGGCCGCCAGTTTTCTGGCCGAGCATTACGGTGCGCCGGCCATGCTGTTTGCCCTGCTTTTGGGGATGGCGTTCAACTTCATGAACGAGGGGCCGCGCGCGGCGGAGGGGATCGCGTTTTGCTCGCGCACCTTGTTGCGGTGTGGCGTGGCCTTGTTGGGTCTGCGCCTGACCTTTGCTGATGTGTCGCAGCTTGGTTTGACGCCCATTGTCGGCGTGGTGGGCATGTTGGTGCTGACGCTGATCGGTGGCGTGGTCTTTGCGCGGCTGTTTGGGCGGACGACGGCTTTTGGTCTGCTGACCGGGGGGGCGGTTGCGATTTGCGGGGCCTCTGCGGCGATGGCCATTGCGGCGGTCTTGCCCAAGCGGTTCCTTAAGGAAGAGGACGTGCTGCTGACGGTTGTTGGCGTGACCGCGATGTCGACGATTGCGATGATCGTCTACCCGATGCTGTTCCGCTTTCTTGGGCTTGCCGATGTCGAAAGCGGCTACATGATCGGCGCGACCATTCATGATGTGGCGCAGGTTGTGGGGGCGGGCTATTCGGTCAGCGATACTGCTGGCGATATTGCGACCTTTACCAAGCTGTTGCGTGTGGCCCTGCTGCCGGTGGTTTTGCTGGCGGTTGCGGTGATCTTTCGTAAAGAGGCGGGCGGGCGCGCGGGGCTGCCTTGGTTTGTTGTCGCGTTTATCGTGCTGATGGTGGTGCGCAATCTTGTGCCCGTGCCGGAAGGTTTGCTCAATTTCGTCAACGACGCCTCGCGGTTTTTGTTGGTGGTGGCGATCTCGGCGCTTGGGGTGAAGACCTCGCTGGAAAAGCTGTTCGCACCGGGGGTGAAGGGGCTTTTGCTGATCGCGGTGGATACGGTGTTTCTGCTGGGGCAAGCGATTGTTTTTGCGCATGTGTTTTTGCTGTAAGACAGGCTTGGTGCGCCGGCGGGCCTGTCGGCGCGAGCCGGGTCCGAAAAGGAGAAGCTGAATGTCGGCCTTGTCATATCAGCGCGCGGGACGCGGCGTGCCTTTGGTTCTGGTCCACGGCTATCTGGGGGCGAGCGCGATCTGGGCCGGGCAGGTGGCGCGGTTCAGCCCGTTTCGAGAGGTGATCTGCCCTGATCTGGCGGGGTTTGGGGCCAGCGCGTCCCTGACCGCGCCCCAGACGATTGTGGGCCATGCTGAGGCCGTTCTGGGGCTTTTGGATCAGCTTGGTGTGGATCGGTTTGAGCTGTTGGGCCATTCGATGGGCGGAATGATCGTTCAGGAAATGGTGCGACTGGCACCACAGCGCGTGGGCAAGCTGGTGCTTTACGGGACAGGTCCGCAAGGGGTGATGCCGGGGCGGTTTGAGACGATTGCCGAATCCCGCGCGAGGCTGCAGCGCGACGGGGTCGCGCAGACGGCCAGACGCATTGCGGCGACATGGTTTTTGCAGGGCGAGGCGGCCGAAGGGTTCCCGCTTTGCCATGCGCTGGGCCAGCAGGCCAGTCTGCAAGCCGCACTCGCCAGCCTGCAAGCGTGGGAAGGTTGGGACGGGCGCGGCAATCTGCACGCGGTTTCCTGCCCCACGCTGGTGCTTTGGGGCAGCCACGACAGGTCTTACGGCTGGGCGCAGCCTGAGGCGCTTTGGCGCGGGATACCCGGCGCGGATCTGGCAGTCGTGCCGAATGCCGCCCATAACGTCCATTTGGAGAAGCCGCAGATCTTCAACGCGCTGGTGGCCGATTTTCTGGGCGGAGTAGCGTAGCGGGGGGCTGGCCTGCGGCCCGGGTGCGCTTTTGTCACGGCCATCGCAGGGGGCGGTGGCAGGATCGGGGCCATGCCGCCATTGCATTTTTGACCGGATTGAGGCATGCGGGAGCCATCAAACGACATTCAAAACACCCCAAAGACAGGCAGAATTCATGACCAACACTGCTGCGCTCGATATCATTTATACGAAGGTTGACGAGGCCCCTCAGCTTGCATCGGCTTCGCTGCTTCCCATAATTCAGTCGTTCGCGGCAGCGGCAGGCATCACGGTGGGCACCAAGGATATCTCCTTGGCCGGGCGGATCATCGCGAGTTTTCCCGAAGGTTTGACGGCAGGTCAGCGCCAGCCGGACGATCTGGCCGAGTTGGGTGAGTTGGTGAAGGACCCCACGGCAAACATCATCAAGCTGCCGAATATCTCCGCCTCGGTTCCGCAACTGATCGCGGCGGTCAAAGAGCTGCAAGCCAAGGGATACGCCATTCCCGACTATCCGGCAGAACCCCGCACCGATGCGGAAAAGGCAATTCGTGCGCGGTTCGACGCGATCAAAGGGTCGGCGGTGAACCCGGTTTTGCGCGAAGGCAACTCGGATCGCCGTGCGGCGATTGCGGTCAAGAACTACGCAAAAGCGAACCCGCACTCGATGGGCAAATGGAGTGCTGACAGCAAGACCACTGTCTCGACCATGTCGGGCAACGATTTCTTTTCAAACGAAAAGTCGGCCACGTTGTCGGCGGACCAAGCCGGTCCTGCGCGCATTGAGCTTGTTGCACAGGACGGCAGCGTCACCGTTTTGAAGGCGTCGGTGAAATATGCCGCTGGCACGGTTGTGGATGCGACGTTTATGTCGGCCCGTGCGCTGGATGCGTTTTTGGCCGAACAGATTGCGGCGACCAAAGCGGCGGGCACGCTGTTTTCGATCCACCTGAAAGCCACGATGATGAAGGTGTCGGACCCGATCCTTTTCGGACATGCGGTACGGGTGTTCCTGCAACCGGTGTTTGATGCCTATGGCGAGAAACTGGCGGCGGCGGGCGTTAATCCGAACTCAGGTCTGGGCGCGCTGCTGGAGCAGGTCGCGACCATGCCGGAAGGGGCCGAGATTTTGGCGGCCATCGACAAGGTCATGGCCGAACGGCCGCCCCTTTACATGGTCAACTCGGACAAGGGCATCACAAACCTGCACGTGCCGTCTGACGTGATCATCGACGCGTCGATTCCGGCCCTTATCCGCGCGGGCGGCAAGGGTTGGGGGCCGGATGGCAAGGCGGCGGACACCAATTGCGTGATCCCCGACAGCTCTTATGCGCCCGTTTACGACGAGGCCATTTTGTACTTCAAGGAAACCGGCGCCCTTGATCCGCGCACCGCCGGCACGGTTCAGAACGTGGGTTTGATGGCGCAAAAGGCCGAGGAATACGGCTCGCACCCAACCACCTTTGAAATTCCCCATAAGGGCACTGTCCGGATCGTGTTGGCCAATGGCGATATTCTGCACGAGCACGCGGTCGAGGCGGGCGATATCTGGCGGTCAGCCTCTACCAACAAGGCGCCGATCGAAGATTGGGTGCAACTGGCGATCGCGCGTCAAAAGGCGGAGGGCTGTCAGGCGATCTTTTGGCTGGATGAGGCGCGCGCCCATGACGCCGAACTGCTGAACTATATCCGCCCCATTCTGGCAAAGGCCGGTGTCGCGGATAAGTTTCAAATCCTTACACCGCGCGCGGCGACCCGGCTTTCCTTGGAAACCATCCGCATGGGCAAGGACTCCATCTCCATATCCGGCAACGTTCTGCGCGACTATCTGACGGATCTGTTCCCCATTCTGGAGTTGGGCACCTCGGCCAAGATGTTGTCCATCGTCAAGCTGATGAACGGTGGTGGCATGTTTGAAACCGGGGCAGGGGGGTCTGCGCCGAAGCACGTGCAACAACTGGTTGAGGAAAACCATCTGCGTTGGGATTCCTTGGGGGAATTCTGCGCGCTGGGGGAAAGCCTTAAGTTCCTCGCGGAAACCAAGGGCAGCGACAAGGCGCGCATCTTGGGCATCGCGGTTGATCGCGCCACGCAAGGCGTGCTGGATGACAACAGATCACCCGGCGCAAAGGTCGGGCAGGCCGACAATCGCAGCAGCCACTACTATTTTGCGCTGTATTGGGCGAAAGCCTTGGCCAGCCAGAATGAGGATGCAGGCCTGACCGCCCACTTCGCCCCGATCGCAAAAGCCTTGGAGGAGAACGAGGCGACCATTCTTGCGGAACTGTCGGCAGCAGAGGGTCGCCCGGCCGATCTGGGGGGCTACTATCACACCGACCCGGAGAAGACCGCATCGGTGATGCGCGCCTCGGCAACGATGCAGCGCATTCTGGGCTAGGGGCGGCGCACGCGCTGTGCAAGCGCCGTTTGCTGGGGTGTAAGAAGGAACGTGGAGGCCCTTGGGTAAGGGGCCTCACGTTTTTTTGCGCGCTGCTGCCGAGTGCCGGGGGCAAATTGGACATCATCACCGTGAAAGCGAGCATCGCGGCAAGCAGACCCTGCTGGAACAGGATAACCGCCGATTTTGGCGGGGTGTCTCATCCCGAGGCAAATATGAACTCTGCCGGAGCGGCGGGCGCGCGCCACATCGGAACCGGCGGCAGACCGGGCAGGACCGCGGCGACAAATGCTGTGCAAACGGCCAGAAGCGGCAGCGCCCGCAGATGCGCGAAAACTGGCGGTAAGGTCAGACCGTCGGACGGGGTATTGCGGAACCTAAGGCGCGCAATGCCTGACCATATCAGACAATCGGCGGCAAAAGGAACGGGGGCGTCATTTAGCCCCGATCCTTAAATCGGGCGATACGGCGGGCTGAGCTTGGCAAGGAAGTCTGCGGACTGCCGCGCAATCTCGGCGCGTCGTTCCGGTTGCATCTGGGCCAAGGTACGGTAGGGCAGGGCCATGCGGGTGTTGCGCGCGAGAACAGCCTGGTTCTCCATCAGGAAATTCCAATAAAGATAATTGAATGGGCAAGCCTTTGGGCCGTCTTTCCGTTTCGGATCATAGGCGCAGCCTTTGCAGTAGTCTGACATCCGGTCGATATAGGCGCCCGAGGCCGCATAGGGTTTGGACCCGATCCGGCCGCCATCGGCATGCATCACCATTCCATGCACATTCGGCAGTTCGACCCACTCGAACGCATCCGCATAGACGGCCAGATACCATTCCTCGATCTGCGGCGGGGCCACCCCCGCCAGCAACGCGAAGTTTCCGGTGACCATCAGTCGCTGGATGTGATGGGCATAGGCAGTCCGCCGGGTGGTCCCAATGCATTCGGCCATGCAGCGCATTGGGGTCTCACCCGTCCAGTAGAAGGCGGGCAGATCGCGGGTGGCGTTCAGATGGTTGGTCTGCGCATAGCCCGGCATCTCGGCCCAGTAGATGCCACGCACGAATTCCCGCCAGCCCAGAATCTGGCGCACGAACCCCTCGACCGCGTTCAGGGGGGCTGCACCCTCGCGGTAGGCGGCTTCGGCGCGGGCGCAAACCTCGGAAGCGGTCAAGAGCCCGCAATTGAGGTAAGGCGAGATCAGACCGTGGAACAGGAAATCCTCGCCCGCCTTCATGGCGTCCTGATAATCGCCAAAACGGGGCAGGCAATCGGTGATGAAGTGACCCAGTGCCGCGAGCGCATCGGCTCTGGTCACCGCCCAGCCAAACGGCTCCAGATCGCCGAAATGGTTGCCAAAGCGCGCCGCGACCAGTTCCATCACCTCTGAGGTAATCGTATCGGGCGGAAAGCGGCGGCGGACGGGCGGTTGCACGCCGCGTGGCAAGGCCTTGCGGTTGTCGGCGTCAAAGTTCCATTGCCCGCCTTCAGGCGCGCCATCGGACATCAGGATCCCGCTGCGGCGGCGCATTTCGCGGTAGAAGAATTCCATTCGTCCGGTCTTGCGCGCTTGCGTCAGCCGCGCGAAATCAGCACGTGAGCAAAAGAACCGGTCATCGTCGCGGATGTCGATCGGAACGGCCAAGTCGCCAGCCCAACGCTGCATCATCTGCCAGACCCGCCATTCGCCCGGCTCGGTCATGACCACCTGATCGGGGCGATGCCGGGTCACCGCGCGGGCCAGTTCGGTGGGGAAGCTGTGGGTGTTTTCGGGATGGTCCAGCGCGACGTAATCGACCGCGATCCCCTCGGCCCGCAACGCCTCGGCAAAGTGCCGCATGGCCGACAGCAGGAACGCGATCTTTTGCTTGTGATGGCGCACATAGCGCGCCTCTTCGCTGACTTCGACCATCAGCACCACGTCGCGCGCAGGATCAATGTCTGACAGCGCTGACAGACCGCGCGTCAGCTGATCGCCCAGCACAAGCCGCAATCGACGGGTCATGCGAGGGCACCGCGCGCCGGTTGCGGGTTGGCACTGGCGCCTCGGCAGCGGTCAGAGCAGTATTTCACGCTGTCCCAGTCGCGCGCCCATTTCTTGCGCCAGACAAAGGGAAGGCCGCAACTGGTGCAGACCTTGCTTGGCAGATCGGCCTTTTTGCGCATCTTTGCCATAGGGCCCGCCCGCTCAGCCCTTGGTGCGCAAGCGCGAACGCCCACCGTCCACGGCGATCACCTGACCGGACATCCAGTCCGCCTTATCGGACATCAGGAAAGCCGCCAGCGCCGCAATGTCTTGTGGCTTGCCCAGGCGCGGCAGGGCATGCATCTGCGCGATGGAGGCGGCCATCTGCGGGTTGCCGGTCAGCCCCGCCGCCAAAGGCGTATCGGTCAGCGACGGTGCTATGGCGTTGACGCGGATCTTTGGCGCGAGTTCAGCGCCAAGCGCGCGCGTCAGCCCTTCGACAGCGCCTTTCGCCATTGATACAGAGGCGTGTGCGCTAAAGCCCTGCGCCACCGCGACCGAAGAAAACAGCACGACCGAGGCCGTCTGCGGGGACGCCTTCAAGGCGGGCAGGGCGGCCTGCACCGCCAGCGCCGCCCCCATCGCGTTTACCCTGAAATCGCGCGCGAAGTCGGCGGCTGTCAAACGTGCGAGCGGACGAAGATTTATGCTGCCCACCGCATAGACCAGCCCCGCCAAGGGGGCGCCCGCTTCGGCGCTGACGCGTTCAAAGGCCGCGTCATCCTCGACATCTGCCTGACTTGTGGCGCAGCCCAGTTCCTCGGCCAGCGCCGCCAAGCGGTTGGCATCGCGCCCGACCAGATGCAGATCAAACCCTTGCGAGGACAGCGCCCGGGCCGTGGCCGCCCCGATGCCGCCGGAACCGCCCCAAATCAACACCTTGCCCATTATCGCCACCCCAAAGTTCTGTTGCACGAATAGTCTTGGCGTGCCGATCGAAGGGATTGGCAATGACCGAGTGGGTATATGGATCAGTTTTGGTCGGCAGCAAGTAGACCGCGGCGTTCTTCGCGCAGGCGGCGGTTCTGGCCGTCTTGAGAGCGCGGGCGATCTGGCCAAGGCATCGGGGATGGCGGCGGCGATGCCCCTTGCAGCGGCACCCGGTCACCGGCTGTTTTGCCAGATCCTGTGCAGAAGAAACTGAGACGGATGCACAGTCAGCGGTGACACTGGCGATCTGCTGATCGGGTGGGATTTGGGGTAGAGGTGTCCGTCTGCGTGCGGAGGCAGGCGGGGCAGGGCCGACAGTCGCATGGAAATCTGCGCTACCGAGCGGCTTGTCCGGTGTGGATACTGGCAGGGCCCATCAGATTTCGGTGGGCACAGATGGGCAAATGAAGCCCGTCCTTGCGGCAGGCACCCGTGAATTACGCGACGCTCTTCCATTTTAGCGGGGTAAGGTAGACGATGTTTTCATCAACACTGACCATCACTTCGCCGTCCTGAATATTGATCTGAAGCCGCATCGCGCGGCTGGCAAGTTTTGCCAGTTCGCCTGTGTCTTTCGCAGAAAAGTTGATCACCTGAAGATTATCAAAACGGGTGGTGCTGCCTTTGATCTTGTCCCACCAGATTTCGGCTGTCCTGCCACCATAAGGATAGACGATCACCTTGTCGGCTTTGCTACAGGATTGACGCATCACCTTTTCGCTGGGAAGCCCGAGGGACACCCACACATCAAGGGTGCCGCTCAGGCTTTTCTGCCAGATGTCGGGTTCATCATCGGTTGAAATGCCCTTGGTCATCTCCAAACTCTCATGGGCATTGAGCGCAAAAGCGACAATGCGCACCATCAGCCGTTCATCCGTCTCTGATGGGTGTTTTGCGACGGTCAGTTTGTGGGTTTCATAATAGTGCCGATCCATGTCGGAGACAGAAAGCTCAACTTTGTAAATAGTGGCATTTTGCGCCATGATTTGTCCCAGATCTTCAAAGATTGGGATGCTTACAGCGTCTGGCTGCTTTGTGAAAGGAGATTGGCGAACCGCTATTGACGACCTGCCCTTTGGCAGGCCGCATCGCACGCCCCTTTGCCGTCCTGTGGCCTAAGGCTGGTGCATGAAAGCGGGCTTTGGTTGCGTCAGGTCAGCGCCAAACCAACGGGGTGCGGGGCCAGTATCTCGCCCGCCGTCAACAGCAGGTCTTCGCGAAACTGATCGGCCACAAGCTGCACCCCGACCGGTGTTGCCCCCAAAGCGCCAGTGGCAACGGTCAGGCCCGGCAAGCCCATGAAAGGGATGGCGATCATGGTAAGCTGGGCCTCCAACACGGAATCGAACGCGGCGGGCGAGGCAACGTCCAGGTGATCGGAGAACGGCAACGCACCTGATACCGGGCACAGGACCAGTGGCCATTCCGCCAGAAAGCTGCGCCACAGCCGGGTGAAGCGCGCCCGCGCCTTCAGCGTCGCCATCATTTCGGGCAGATTGATCTCAGGGCAATTGCGGCTCATCTGGGCATAGACGAAGTTCGCGTCCGGGTCGTTTTCGGCGCGCAGGGCCGCTGTGCCGTCCTGTCGAAACTCGGCCATCCACAGGCGCAACTGCATGTCGCGCGCCTCGCGCAGGGGGGGCGGTGTGACGTCTTCAACCTGATAGCCGGCGTCGCTGAGTTTGGCGGCAGCCGCCCGCAGCGCATCGCGGACAGGCTGGGCTACGGCCATGCCATCGGGCGCTTCGACATAAGCGACCTTGCGCGGCACATCGGCGCCCCGCAGCGGCATCGGCTGCCACCAGGGATCGCGCATGTCCTGCGCCGCCATTGCCGCCAAAGCAACGCGCAGATCCGGGATTGATCGCGCCAGTGGTCCAGACACCGCCATCAACTGCCCGCCGATCAACCGATCCCCTGCCGTGGCGTTGAAGGCGGGAACCCGCCCGAGCGATGGGCGCAGGCCGTGCACGCCGCAGGCATAGGCCGGGTATCGGATCGACCCGGCAATATCCGTGCCATGGCCGATCGCCCCCATGCCCGACGCAACCGCAGCCCCGGCACCACCGGAAGACCCCCCCGGCGTCAGGGCCGGGTTGCGCGGATTTGTCGTTGCTCCATGGAGGCTGTTGCGGGTGAACCATCGCAGCGAAAAGGCGGGGGTGTTCGTGCGGCCAACGACAATCGCACCGGCTTTGCGCAGGTTGGCCACCACGGGGCTATCGACCTCTGCCATCAGGCCGGCTTGGCTGCGCAGGCCGTTCGTGGTGGTAAAGCCAGCCTCGTCGATGTTCACCTTGACGGTCACGGCGATGCCGGTCAGTGGCCCCGGTGCCTCGCCCCGCGCCAGTGCAGCGTCGGCGGCTTGCGCCGCGGCAAGAGCTTGCGCATCCATGCGCTGGACAATGCTGTTCACGGCTGGGTTCACCGCCTCGATCCGCTCCAGCACCGACGCAATTGCGTCCTTGACGGAAATCTGGCGCCCGGCGATGAGAGGCGCCAGTTCGTTCGCAGTCAGTTTCCACAGCTCGGTCATATGATCATTCCGCTATTGCCAGCCACCGCTTAGGTATCGGTCTGAACGAGTCAAAATGACAGTCCAATCCAAGCGTGACAATCATCTTGCTCTAAGTGCCGCACGGCGCTGAAAGGCTGGTGCAATGCTGCTTTCCGTGAGCGGTCGTTCACGCCTGCCGCAGGGGAAACGGTGCGGGAAATTCTGCTCTTGGGATAGTGCGGAATGGGACCAAATCTCGCGATTTGATTGGGTTGCAGTTTTCGTTCCACACGGTTGGCACAAATCTCGCGCAAGGTCCGGCGCATTGGTCAATACGAGGGTTGGGTTTGCCGTTTTGGTTTATCGCGTTGGGGGTGCTGTCGCTTTTCGGGGTGTTGACCACGATCATCGGCATAGTGCCTCTGTACACCTCCATGATCACAATGGGGTTGGCCCTTCCGATCTGGGGGGTGCTGGCGAACCTGTGGTGGATCTGGTTGCTCCTGCTGCCAATTGTGCGGTTTCATCGGAGTGGCCGTCCAATCCTGGGTTGGGTGGTCGCGGGCGCAATGGCCTCTCTCGCCATGCTGATGGTGCTGTTTGCCGTGCAACGCGATCTGGCCGGTTTTGTGCTGCCCCCGAACGTGAGCATTCCTGCGGCACTGGCCGAAACTCCGGCGCGGTCAGCGGAGCTTGGTAACCTGCCACAACCGAGTGAGGAAGGCATCTGCGGCAGAGTGTGCGAAGGCCTTTTGTTGGGTGGGATGGAGTGGGTGCGGATCATCGACCGCAACCGGGCTGCGCACCAGATCTACCTTATCCGCCGCGCCCCGCCAGAAGACTGCCGCGCACTGGACCCCGATTTCGCGCCGACAGCGCCTTGCGTGCTCGCCGCAACCGATGATGGCGCGCCTGCCGACCTGCGGGTGCGGTATGACGACATCGCGACCGACCGCGCAACGTAAAACAGTGGTTTTGCGGCGCTGATCTCCACCTCTCGCCTGACAGTGGAGGATACCCGCGTTGGCACGATCCTGCATGATGAAAGGGCCAACACCGGGACCGAGGCCAACGTCCCGCCCTTTATGACGATTGACATCCATTTTGATGACAGGGGGGGAGATGGCGCGGTTCTGCATCGCCAGACCAAGAACGATCCTATGCCCGACGCGACCGCTGTCCTTATCCGCTTGGGTCAACCCCTTGCCCCGGCGCTCTTGCAGGTGGAAACGGGCGCGCGCTACGGCCCTAAAACCCGGCCAGCCGATGCCCCGAACGACACCGCACTGATCCTGTCCCTTCTTGCCCTGCAGCCGGGCAATCTGAGCGAGCGTGTCGCCAATCAGGCAAGGGGTTGGTTGCAGGGGCTACAGGCTGGACGGGCGGCGACGGCGGCTGACAGACGGGCGCTGGCGGATCTCGTCGGGCGCGCTACCGCGCAGCTTCCGATCAGCAAGCTGATGCAAGAGCGTCCGGATCTTTTCGTCACCGACATCGCCGATTTCTATCGTAGCGTGCGTGAGGGGACCGATGCGGAATCCCAAAACGCCGTTGCGGCGCCGTTTCGGATCGTGATGAGCGACCCGCCCGGCACCCATGCGGCAGAGGGCGATGCCTATCTCGCTGCGCTGGCCAGCCGACGGAACGCGGGTTATTTGATCGGGCTGGTTGGCCGCTATGACTTCGATCCGGTGCCGTTGCTGCGCGCCGAATTGGCAAGCGCACCGCGCGACAGCGATCCAGTGCTGAACCTGTTGCAGGCCGCATGCAGCGCCGATCTGCGCTGGTATCCGGCGCTGGCGCCTTTTGTCCATGAACTGATTTTGCCGATCGCCGAAGACCCGTTGCTCTGGACCTATCCTGGCTTTTCCAATCCGGTCGACGCAAAAACCGTGGGCCGGATTGGGAAGAGTCCTGCTGCGGATGGGGCGCAAGGATCTGGTGCAGGATCTGTTCACCCGTGCCGACTGGGAGGCGTTGCGACCGGCCTATCAAAAGACCAACATGGTCTCGTCGCCCGAGTTTTCGGCAGAGGATATGAGGACCCTATTTCTTGGCACCCTCACCGATATCCGCAATCCGGATCATCCGTGCTGAGCTGCCTGCTTATGCGCCCGTTCGCCGATTGACGAAGGCGCAAGCAACTTCCTGTTGTCAGTGGTGCGAGGGGGGCAGGGGCGCGTTTCCCCGGACGAAGCCGAGTGGACACGATACGACGAGCAGATTGAGCATTCTCAGCGTTGCATCCGCGCCCTCGCCGCGTTCGACCAGACCGCCGCGCTGAATAAGCGGATCGCGGAGGCGCGGGTATGACACCGGCCCGCTGATCCTGTCAAAGGATGGGTTCTGGTTGGCCATCCCCCCCAGTCGCTGGCAAAAGCACCAAGGTTGGCTGGATCACCCCTGGCGAATGGGAACGCTGCACCGGGTTGCGCCTGCGGTTCCTCTATCGCCGCCGGGGGCCTAGACTGCTTGTGGCCGAGAGGAGACTGAATTCCAAAGGACGGGCTGTGGCGTCGAGGTCGGAGACAGGGCGCGGGGTCGCGACTTTGCCGATTATTCTGCTGGTGCCGCAGGTTAAGTTACGTAAGCGGCTGGATCTGGTGCGAGATGCAGAGCGGGCGGTGGGCGGCGTGCCGGGCTTGATCGTGGCCAATTGGTGATGAGAAGCCTCTGGTTCATCTGGCAATCCAGAGTGATCGGAAGGCGGGGTGGGTGCCCCGCCTTCTGCCGTTCCTCCGTCAATAAACCGAAGCAAGTCCGGGCGGCGCGATTGAAGGCAAAACACGCACTGTCACGCCGTGCTTGGCCCGGCGGTCGAGATCGATGACATCCTGATCGAGGAGGCGAATGCAGCCGGACGACACTGCCTTCCCAAGATATTCAGGTTCACAGGCGCCATGAATTCGGTAGAGCGTATCTTCACCATTCTGGAACAGATAAAGTGCGCGGGCACCAAGAGGGTTTCCCGGGCCCGGGTCCATGCCACCGTTTGCGACGGAATACGGCTCAAGCTCGGGGCGGCGCGCAACCATTGTTTCGGGCACCTTCCAGCGAGGCCAGCTTCTGCGGAACTGCAACCGGGCAGCGCCTTGCCATTGAAAAGCGGCTGCACCGGTACCCGCCCCGTATCGCATGGCCCGTCCACCGTCTCCGACAAGGTGCAGAAATCCGGCGTCCGGATCCACGACAATCGTTCCGGGGGCCTCAGACGGGAAAGGATTGTCGACTTCCTGACGCCATAGCTCGGGTGGAACGACCCCTTCAGGCACCGCCGCGATTGGATAGGGTTCATTCGTGATCGGCCCATAATGCGCGGGAAGCGGCGGGAAACTTGTGGGTTTCGGCTCTGCTTCTGGCCTCGAAATGGACTGTGGGTTGATGGCGCAGGCGGAAAGCGTAGCCAAAGAACCTCCGGCGATGAAGGCGCGACGGGTAAACATATGTGTGATCCTTGTTTGCTGATAATCGTGAGTGACCGCATTTCTTTAGCGGTCGCGACAATCAGCAGGATCGAGGCGGGTCGAGGACTGGCTTTGGCACCTTGCTCACGGGCAGCACGTCGGCACTTTGGTAAACGGACCTAACGGCCACTGACGATTCAGTCGCCACCGCCGACCAAGGAAACGCAACGTCCGGGCCACAGGGCGAACCAAACAGAGCTGCGGTGCGGCAACGCTTTTTATTTGCAAACACAAAAGCTGGGCCGCGACGCTCATCCTTGGATGCCACCGATTGCGCGGCATCGGTCGCAGCAGAGACGGCAGCTACAGTTTGATTGATGTTGGGTTGCGAGGCAAAGGCATCGGCATAGGCACCCCATGGCAAGATTGCCAAAACAAGGATGAGGATTGCAAATGATCGACCAAAGCGCATGAGCAACGAATGCGTGCTGCAACCCCGAACGTCAAGAACGCGGCAGGACTCTGAGGATCAACTTGCCGCGAGGCTCGATACATCCGCTTTGTGGAGCTTCGCGGTGCCGCTATCCAGGTGCGCTTCGGCCAGCGCCCCGATGCTCATGGCACCCCTGTCATCGGACTTCTGCTGGCCGACGGCAAGCCAGTGACTGCTCTGGTGACGGCGACGACAAACTAAGGCTGCCCGATCTTGGCAAGAGCAGGAACCGTGACCCGCCGGCATTTGGCGGCCCATGATCTGGTCGTAGATATCTGCCGTTGCATGGCGGCATCGTCGCCTCGCTTGGTTGGCTTTGGGACGTCGAGGGCGCTCGGCCAGACCGCTGCATATATGACTGGCGAAGCGCAGGTTGCTGGCCATCGGATCGGTTGTGTGGTCGGTGGCCACAAGCGGGTCAGGTAGCGTGAAAGGACACAGATCCGACAGCAGATGTTTTCGCATCCGCCCCGGCAGTCGAAACCCGAAGCCTTTTGGCTATTGCGGGTTTTCCAATTCGGTCAATGCGTTCGCGTCAAAACCCTTCACCAGAAGCCAAATCCCAAGCGACAACTCCCAGAAGAACTCGGGGATGGTTGCGATTGCCTGAAACGTCGATCCGGCCTCCGTGTAGCCAAGAAGCACGGCAACTCCGGCGATCAGCAAGGCAGGCCCGCCGATCAGGCCGAGGATCGACATCGCGCGTGGCACCAGTCGGGTTTTCCACATCAGATAGCCAAGGATCAGGCCATTTCCGACGCCGACAACAACACCCGGCCCTAGGCGAAAGGTCCAATCGTGAATGGCGACCAGCGCCTGCCCCGTGGCGACAAGCATGGCTTGGTCCGTCGTACTGCCATGCAACCGCATCGTGTTCAGTGCCATCAGGGCGATGATTCCAACGGCAATGAACCCGCTTTCCGTCAGGCGTGCTGTCACAAAACCAAGTGCGAGAACATCGCTGCGCTTCTTGAGCGCGGGATAAAGGGTCAGCGCGGTGCCGATGTTTGCGATGATCAACATAAGTTCCAGAAGGGCCCCGATGGCAAGGCTGCGATCAAAGCCGCCTTTCAGGATGAACGCCGGGTCGCCCAAGGCCTCGGCATAGAAGTATACGAACGGCGGGATCGAGGTGGCATAGGTGATGATGAACAGCAATCCGGTCAGCCGCGCCAGCCGTTGCATCCGGTCATGGAAATCCTGCGGCGGCGCGCTGCCCGCTGCGTGCCGTGGCCCTGAGGCGGTGGCTGGAGGAATGGGACTGGCGGTCGAAGCCAGCGAGATCATGGTCGTCACTTTGAGCCTCCTGAAAATGGGTCTGGACGCTTCCTCTGATGATCGCATTTCGACTGCTGCGGAAGACGCGTCATATGCACGCCATCAGTGCGTCTGACGCCCTGCAACCGGCTGGCCAAGATATCCCGGTCAGCCGCGCTTGGTGCTGCAGACCGACCGCAAACACGTCCGCAGCCAGCGATGTGCCAGATCGCCATCCATGCGGGGATGCCACAACATTGACAGGGTGAAGGCGGGAATCTCAACCGGCAGGGCAAAGCAATACATGCCTCGGCGCAGACCCTCGGTGTGGCGTTCGGGCACTGTGGCGACAAGCTGGGTGTCGCGCGCCAAGGCAAGTGCCGCCGAGAACCCGTTGACGACCGTGGCAATACGCCGTTCCAGCCCGGCCGTGCGCACGGCCTCGTCGATGTCGCGGCTGTGCAATCCGCGTCGGACCACCATCACATGGCTACAGGCCGCGAAACGTTCGGCGGTGATCTCACCCTGCGCGAGACTGTGATCCGGGCGCACGGCCCCAACCCATCGATCGTCAAACAGGGGCATTGCGCGCATCTCGGGGGCGGTTTGTGCGTCTATCACGCCGGTTTCAAGATCCACCTCACCGTCCCGCAACGGCGCGCTGTCTTTGTCGGGCTTGGTCAGAAACTGCAAGATCACGCCGGGTGCTTGGGCTTCGACCAGCCCCAACAGGCGTGGACCAAAGGTTTCAACGAACCCTTCGCTGGTCCGCAGGGAAAATCGCCGCTGCAAGGTGCCCAGATCAAGCTTGTCGGCCGGGCGCAGCAAGGCATTTGCCCCCTCGACCAAAGTGCCCACTTGCGCGCGCAGTTCGATCGCACGTGGCGTTGGCACCAGTCCGCGTCCTGCCCGCACCAGCAACGGATCGGCCGTCACCTCGCGCAGGCGGGCCAATGTCCGGCTCATCGCCGAAGGGCTAAGTTGCAAACGACGCGCAGCGCCCGCCACGCTGCCTTCGGCCAAGAGAACATCCAAGGCTAGGAGCAGGTTCAGGTCTGGCATTGGCGGCCCCCATACATGGCGTCTGGTGCACGGATAGAATGCGATTGGTGCGCGTTCCGCAATACGGCAGAGGGCGTTATCTGACAAGCATCATCAAATACGGAGTTTCAAATGCCTGCCCGTCTTGCACCCGCCCTGTTCGGCTTCATCCTTTCTGGTTTCATGTCATTTGCCGTTTCCGGCATTGCAATGCTGCGCAATGCCGGACTGGTCGATGGCTTCGTTGGGCTTTGGGTTAACGCCTGGCTGCCGTCGTGGGCCTTCGCCTTTCCCGTCGTTCTGGTCGTGGCACCGATCACCCGCCGTCTGGTCGGCATGTTGGTCAAGGCACCAGGGGCCAGCGCGCGATGACCGACACGCGCGCAGACCCCGCAAATGGCCCCTACCGGCTAAGGCTTGCAGCGCTGTCATTGGCCATGCTGTTGCCATCGCTGGGGACCAGCATCGCCAACGTGGCCCTGCCCACCCTTGCCACAGCGTTTCAGGCGCCCATGGCCAATGTGCAGTGGGTGGTGATTTCCTACCTTCTGGCCGTGACGACCCTGATTGTTGGCGCCGGTCGTCTGGGCGACCTGCTGGGGCGGCGGCGCATTCTTCTGTTCGGGATCGGCCTGTTTGCCGTGGCATCTGCCTGTGGCGCGCTTGCCCAGAACCTGTGGCTGCTCGTGGCACTTCGCGGCGTGCAGGGCCTTGGGGCCGCAATCATGATGGCGCTTACAATCGCATCGGTCAGTGACATGGTTCCCAAGGACCGCACCGGCAGCGCGATGGGCCTGCTGGGCACGGTTTCGGCGGTAGGAACGGCCCTCGGTCCATCGCTGGGTGGGCTGCTGATCAACGCATTTGGCTGGCCTGCGGTCTTTGCCTTCATGGCGGCATCCGGCGCTGCCGCTTTCGTGTTCGGTCATCAGGTTTTTCCGCCTGATACCGCCAAAAAGCCCAAGCATTTCACCTTTGATCTGCCAGGCATGATGGTGCTGGCGTTGTCGTTTGGCGCCTATGCCCTTTCGACCACGCTGGGTGGTGCAACGCCTGGCATGACCAACGTCGGGCTGGGGCTCTTGGCCTTGATCGGCATGGCCAGCTTTGTTGCGATCGAACAGCGCACGACTGTTCCACTGGTTCAACTTGCCGTGCTGCGAGACCGCGCTTTGGCGGCCGGTCTGATCTCTATGGGGCTGGTTTCAACCATCATGATGGCCACCCTTGTCGTTGGCCCGTTCTTCCTGTCCGGGGTTCTGGGGCTGAGCCCTGTGCAGACCGGGTTTGCAATGTCCGTGGGGCCGGGCGTTTCGGCGTTGACGGGTATCCCGGCAGGTCGGCTGGTGGACCGCTTTGGTGAGGCGACCGTGACATGCTCCGGGTTGCTTGGCGTCGCCGTGGGGTCCGTTCTGATGATGGTGCTTCCCGGTGCTCTGGGCGTAATTGGGTACATCGGCGGCCTTGCAATCATCACCGCGGGCTATGCGCTGTTCCAAGCAGCGAACAACACGGCCGTCATGAATGCCGCAACAAAGGAGCGCCGTGGCGTCACATCCGCCCTTTTGGGCCTGTCCCGAAACCTTGGGCTTATCACGGGGGCTTCGGCGATGGGGGCAGTCTTTGCCTTCGGGTCAAAGCACGACGCCCTTATGGGGCCAAGCGCCGGAGGCGCAGCCGGACTGCAGCTTACCTTTGCGGTCGCCACACTGCTGGCAGTTGTCGCTCTTTGCGTGGCCCTGTTCGGTCGAAGACAGAAATAGATGAGCTTCGGCCGTCGTGCGCATGAGGAACGTGCGGCGGTTCGATGTTGCTGCGGGGCGAGTGGGTTACACTCGTCCAGATCGTGCTTGTCCTGGACTTCCGCTACGCCACCAGCGCAACCGCAGGCCTGTTTCCTGCCCTTAGCGGCAACCTGACTGAGCGTTTAGGCTACCGTGGATCGATAGGTCAGTGCGGCGTTGTTGCGTAAGTCACGCCTGAGGCAGGACAGCCCCTTTCCCCGTTGGCGTCATGCCATACGGACGATTTTGGCGGTGCCGAGTGCGTTGAAGCGGTTGATGAGGGCGACGCGTCTCTGGATTTCAGGGGTTTGGCTGTCGATGATGGCTGTTTGGCGGCGGCGCGTGTCGCAGGCCTCTATCCCGGTCGTTTGCCTTCAGGCGGCGCGAGCAAAGCCATCTCCTTGCCCAGCGCTGCAGTGTAGCTTGACCCGTTTAACCGCATGGATTCACCATGTGAATCTCTGGCACCCAGAGTTGTGCAACGACGCCGCACCGATGTTTGAAAATGGACAGCGCGCCAAGGTATTACAAATACATTGCAAATTTACAGGTCAAGCCGTAATCCTGTTTTTATTTGAGGACTTGCTTGGCAAACTCCGTAAAAATAGTGGTTGTCGCAGACGACCTGACAGGCGCGCTTGACGCGGTGGGTCCGTTTGCAGCGGCGGGGATGCGCTGTGTTGTGGCGACGAATCCCGACCACTTGGCCTCGGCGTTCAGGCGGACGTCTGAGGTGATCAGCGTTTCGACCAACAGCCGTGAGCTGCCAGCGGCGTCGGCGGCGACGCTGGTGCAGGGGGTAGCGGGGTCACTGAAAGCGGTTCCGGTGATCTTCAAGAAGATCGACTCGCGGCTGAAGGGCAATGTCGCGGCCGAAGTATCGGCGCTGGCGCAGGCGCTGGGCATGACGGACGCTTTGATCTGCCCGGCGATCCCTGCGATGGGGCGCGTGGTTGAGAACGGGCAATTGCGCGGATTTGGTGTCGCGGCGCCGATCGACGTGGCCGCA
Organism: uncultured Alphaproteobacteria bacterium; assembly: GCA_963815355.1. Classification (GTDB taxonomy): domain Bacteria; phylum Pseudomonadota; class Alphaproteobacteria; order Rhodobacterales; family Rhodobacteraceae; genus JAPUEK01. Next base: position 47,312 of record CAWFGJ010000012.1, on the reverse strand, counting down.
ATTTTGGCCGATGTGACGGAATTTGCGTTCCGCGTGCCGGATGCGCAAACCGATGCAGATATCGACGCGATTTTGGCAGGGGTTGGCCCTGACGTGCTGCTGATTGGTGCGCGCGGGCTATCGGCAGGGTTGGCGTGACAGATGGCGCGCGCCGCTGGAGATGCACCGGAACTGCCTTTGCCGCAGCCGATTGCCTTTGCCATAGGGTCGCGTGATCCGATCACCATGGAACAGGTGGCGGCGTTGCGACGCAGTCAACCTGACGCCGGGTATTGTCGTGCTCCGAACGGGCGCTCTGAGGGCGGGCAGTCCACCGCCGCAGTGGCGATCATTCAGGCGGTGCCGGGGGACGCCGGCCGGACCTCGTCGGAGGTCAGCCAGGATTTAGCGCGGGGCTTCGTGCGCGATATGGTGGCCGGGCGGGCCTGTCTGGTGTTGACGGGTGGCGAGACGGCGGCGGCGGTGTTGGCCGAGATGGGCATCGGGCTTTTGCAGGTTCTTGGGGAGGTCTTGCCGGGCTTGGCGCTGTGCCGCGCGCTGGATTTTCCCGATGCCCCGCTTATTGTCGCGAAATCCGGTGGGTTTGGCGGGCCTGAAACATTGAGCCAACTGCTGCGAGACAAGCCGCAGAAAGACGGAGACGTTGAATGAACAAGGGGGGGCTTTTATGATTGAGCGGCCGAAGTCGATGTTGCTGGCAGATGTGGTTTACGACAGCATCCGTCGCGCCATTGCCAATAGCGAATATGCCGAAGATGAGCGTTTGCCGGGGGAAAATGCCTTGGCCGCGCAGTTTGACGTGTCGCGCCCGGTGATCCGTGCGGCGCTGAAACGATTGCGCGATGAGGGGCTGGTTACCTCACGGCAAGGGTCGGGCAGCTATATCAGCGCGTCCGTCGTGCCGAAGCCGATGGCGTTTCAACCCTTGGAAACCATCGCTGACTTGCAGCGTTGCTATGAGTTTCGGCTGACGATTGAGCCGGCGGCGGCGGCTTTGGCGGCCCGGCGACGCAGTGCGGCCGATCTGGCCGAGATCGAAAAGCTGTTGCAGCTGATGCGCGACGCGACCGAGCGGCGCAGCCATCGCGAAGATGCCGATTTCGGTTTTCATCTGGCGATTACGGCAGCGGCGAACAACCAGTATTTTGAAACCTCGATGCGGGCGCTGAAGGACCACATCGCCGTGGGCATGAAGTTCCACGGGTTGTCACTGCAGACCGTGCGGGGCGGTCTGGATCATGTATTGGACGAACATGCCGATATCTTCGCTGCCATCGCGGCGGGAGAGGCGGAAGTTGCCCGCGCTGCGATGGCCGCCCATGTGGGGGGATCGCGGGACCGGCTGTTCGAGGGGAGGCTGTTGGATTTGTCTTCGAAATAGCGGGTCAGTAGGCGGCGGTGTAGATCGCCAGTATTTGGTCTTCGGTCATGTCGCGGGGATTGTTGTCCATCAGGCGGCGGATGGCGTGGGCCTCGCGCGCCCAGTCTGGCAGGTTGGCGGTACTTGCGCCCAAGGCCGAGAGTTGCATTTCGACGCCAAGGGTTCGGCACCAGGCACTTGCTGTTTCCAGCAGGGCCGCCTCATCGTCGGCGCGCAGGCCAAGCGCAGTTGCGATCTCTGCCGTCTTCGCCGGGACGACGGGCAGGTTAAAAGCCAGAACATGCGGAAAGATCACCGCGTTGGCGAGGCCATGCGGCAACTTCAACCTTGTGCCCAAGGGATAGGCCAGCGCGTGACCTGCGGCAGTGTTGACCGGGCCAAGGCAGATGCCACCGTAATAGCTGGCAAGCAAAAGCGCTGCGCGCGCCTCGGCATCGGAACCATCGGCCACGGCGCGGGGCAAGAAGCGTGCGACCAGTGAAAACCCCAAGCGGGCATAATTGTCGATAAGCGGATGCGCCTTGCGGTTGGTGAAGGCTTCGACGCAATGCGCCATGGCGTCAATGCCGGTGGCGGCAGTGACCGCGGGCGGGACGGACATGGTCAGATCCGGGTCTAGCGCCACCATGTCGGCCAAAAGAAAGGGGCTTTCGACGGCAACCTTGTTCCGTGTGGCGGCATCGGTAACCAGCGCGCGGATCCCTGCCTCTGATCCGGTGCCAGCGGTGGTTGGCACAAGGGCCAGGGCGTTCAGCCGACCTGCCACTTTGTTGGGACCGATCACATCAGCCAGCCCGACACCGCCCCGCAGGACGGTGACCAGTTTCGCCACATCCATCACCGAGCCGCCGCCCAAGCCCACGATCAGATCGGGATCGCAGGCTTGAGCTGCCGCAATGGCAGCGGCAAGGTTGGTGGTGTCAGGTTCCGGCGCTACACCGTCAAACACCGTTACCTGCCCCGGAAGGGCAAGACGGTGCACCATGGCGATGACACTTGGCGAGGTCAGCACGAGGATGCGCGAGTAGCCTGCAGCCTTTGCCCAATCGCCGACTTGCGCGGCGGTGCCTGCACCGAATTCAAGGCGGCGGGGCTGGTGCAGTCGGATCGGTTGGGCGTAGTTGATCATCTTATTCCCCTTGCACCGTTGCACCAATTGTCAACAGTTTCGCCCTTAGCTCCGCGCGCTCTGCCGGGGACAGTTCGACCAGTGGCGGCCGCATCCGGCTCCAACCGGCGTCACCGGTCAGATAGCGGATCATTGCCTTGATTGCGGGAAGTTGAACGTAGGCGTTCGACAAGTTGCGGAAGGCCTCAATTCGGGTTTGCGCACTTGCAACCGCTTCGGACTGCGCCGGATCGGTCGCGCCGTGATAGACCAACGCGAGATCGCGCCCGACAAGGTTGGAGGTGGCGGTGATGCAGCCCGCTCCGCCCATCTTAGGGTCAGGACTCGTTCTTGATCACAGCCAGAACAGAACGGTTGCGGCCAATGCGATTGCGGAGAGGTAGGTCTCCGGGCACCTGTCGTAACGTGTGGCGACACGTCTCCAGTCCTTCAGACGACCGAACATGATCTCGATGCGATTGCGCCTTTTGTAGCGGCGCTTGTCGTATTTCACGGTCTTCTTGCGCGACGTCCTGCCGGGGATGCAGGCTTTTATCCCTCTGTCCTGCAATGCTTTTCGAAGCCAGTCAGCGTCATAGCCCCGGTCTGCCAGAAACCAGTCGGCCTGCGGCAGGCCGTCCAGAAGCGCCGCCGCGCCGGTATAATCACTGACCTGTCCTGCCGACATGAAGAACCGGATAGGTCTGCCTTTCGCATCGGTGACGGCGTGCAGCTTTGTGTTCATGCCGCCTTTCGTTCGACCGATCTGGCGACCGCGCCCCCCTTTTTCGCACGCAGGCTGCAAGCCGTGCGGTGCGCCTTCAGATACGTCGCGTCGATCATGATCGTTTTCGGATCAGTGTCCTTTGCGGCCAGGCCGACCATGATCCGTGCAAAGACCCCGTTATCGCTCCAACGCTTCCAGCGATTATAGAGCGTCTTGGCCGGTCCATATTCCCTCGGTGCGTCGCACCACCGTAAGCCATTGCGGTTGATAAAGATAATGCCGCTCAGGACCCGCAGATCGTCAACTCGCGGACGGCCATGGCTCTTGGGGAAGTAGGGGCGAAGGCGCGCCATCTGCGCTTCGGTCAGCCAGAACAAGTTGCTCATCAATCAGGTCTCCTTGCGGCGGCCTGAATCACGCAAAGGGCGTAAAATCAATGGGTCTGGAGCCTAGCAGATCGGCTTGCATGCTCAGGTCCGCATACATCCGCTTCAGCCGACGGTTCTCGTCCTCGATCGCCTTCATCTGGCTGATCAGGGACGCATCCATTCCGCCATACTTCGCCCGCCACTTGTAGAACGACGCGTTCCCTCTCAGCGTTGTAAACAACGCTTGCCGGGCAATGGCATCATGCCATGCTCACGGCAAAGCTCGGCCTTCGGCACGCCGCCTTCGGCTTGCCGAAGGATCGCCCCTCTCGGCCGATTGCCTTGCAATCGCCTGCCGGGCAACGGATGATCTGCGCCTCAGTGTATCTGCTTGTCTTCATTCGGAATCTCCTCATGCATCTTGCCGAGAAAACTCTACTTATCCAGCCCCTTACTTTCGGGGGGGATTACCGCGCCACAGAAAATGATCGAACGGCATGCTGTCACCGATCGCCTTCGAACAGCAGCAGAAACTGAAGCTGCAGGGCGCCAAGCAAACTAGGGGCTCTTCAATCGAAAGCGGAGACTATCCTACCCGCTCCATCCGCGGCAGGGCAGTCAGACCGGACGCTTACCATCACGCGGCTCCGGCGATCAGATCGCAAAGCGCAGACCTTGCGACGAATATTGGCAGCCGTCGGGGATCAATGGAATGTTCCGGGAGGGCGCATATACCGTTCCTAGGTCTTTCTAGCGGGAGCCATTCGGTGCAGGACATGGGTCATGGCTTGGTGCCAACTCTCCAGCGCACCATCGCTGTTCAGATCCGATAACAATTGCTCAGTGATGCCGCCTCGAGTGGTCACGCCGCTGCAGATAGCGTCAAGCGGTTCATCAGATTGTAAAAGCACCTCGGCATTACCTCGAAAGGTCTCTGCCACGAGGCGGCGCGCAATTACGGGGCTTAGACCTTCTGTTTCGTACCAGGCCGCGAGATGGCGCATCAAAAAGACACTCGCACCCGACATCGCGCCGAAAACTGCTACAGTTTCAAAGCTTTTGGCGTCCGGCATTTCATGCACTGGGCCGCAAGCCGAGAAAAATCTGGCCCAGACCGGATTACTTGGGAAAAGAAATGTTGGGCCGACAGAAAAAGCATTGGCATAGCCGGGCATCATGGAGAGTGTCGCCTCTGCGGGAAATACGGCCGCGCGAATCTCGTCAAGCGTGGCCCCAGCCGCCATCGCCGAGCATACCATCTGATCCTTGCGAAAGGTCAACTCACGCAGGATGGCCACCCCTTCAGAGGCTGGCAAGCAGACAAGGATGTGGTCCGAGGCATCGATCAGCGCCTGATTATTCTTTGCCACAGCGCAGTCAAACCGCTCGCTAAGTTCGATAGTCTTGCTGGCGCTGCGTGGCGACAGAAGGAATGTATGGCCCTCTTTCTGCGCACCTTGCACCAAGTAGGCGGCAAGGTTCCCAACTCCAAGGATGCCAATTTTCATGGCATCTCCTCGAGTACTTCTGCCATGGCGCGGGCGGTGGCTGCGATGTCGGCCTCGGTATGGACGATTGAAGACAGGGAGTGGAGCGTGGCAGATGGGTTCATGTAGATCCCTTTGTCCATCAACCGCAGGGCAAAGTCGCGGAACTTCATGCGGTCGACGTGGGTACAGAAGTCACGAAAATCGGTGATCTCTTCTTTCTCCGTGAAAAAGACCTGAAACATTGAATTCACGCCTTGGACGACGATGCCGTGCCGGTTGTTGGCTTTGGCCACGCGCCGCACTTCGCTTCCCATCTTCAGGCCAAGATCCTTTATCCGGGAAAAGCCGGCCTGATTGTCGGCCAGCATGGTTTCCAGCATCACCTTCGTTAGGTGAAGCGCGAGACGCCCGGCGTTATGGGTGCCAAAATGCAGCACTTTGCCCCACTCAAGGCCCGCCATGACCTCGGCCCGGCCGCCAATCATAGCCATGGGCAAACCGCCACCCAGCGCTTTGCCGTAGGTCACGATGTCTGGGCTGAGGCCGTAAAGCTCTGCTGCGCCGCCAGCAGCTAGGCGAAAGCCGGTGACGGTCTCGTCAAGGTAGAAGAGTGTCCCATACTGATGGCACAATTCTTGCATGCGGTTAAGGTAACCCGGCTTTGGAGGGATCACCCCCATGTTCGACATGACACCCTCGGTAACCACACAAGCTGCATCGTGACCATGGATCGCCATCGCACGTTCGAGGGCCTCAACATCGTTCCATCGAACAACAATAGTGTCTTTCCAAGCCTCCTCAGGAATGCCTGAACTGTCTGGAATACGGATCGGATCGTTGGGATGGCCCAGAAGAGTGGGTGGGTATGGATTTGTGTTGATGAGCACCGCATCTGACCAGCCATGATAGTGGCCTTCGAACTTGATGATTTTGCGTCGGCCCGTATGTCCGCGCGCAAGACGGAACGCCGCCATGGCAGCCTCAGTCCCGGTATTCGCAAACCGCACCTTATCAACATGGGGCAACAGGTTGACCAGTATTTCGGCCACCTCAACTTCAACTTCGAGGGCTGTTGCGAAATGAGTGCCGCGCGCCACCTCGCGCGTGATAGTTTCAACGACCTTAGGGTGGGCATGTCCAAGAGGCAGCGCGCCAAATGCCATCATCCAATCGATGTATTCTCGCCCATCCACATCATAAAGCCGCGCACCCTGCCCATGTGACATGTAGCGCGGAGCGCCACCAAAGGTGGCTGGACCGCGGGAGGCAGAAGAAACCCCTTCGACCAAAACTTTTAGTCCACGCTCGAAGAGGGATTGCGATGTATTTGGCATAACTGGATCTCGATATGATTGACAACGCTACGTTCGTATAAGAACATTTTCGTGTCAATGGCCGAGGATCAGAACTTGAACATCACAACAAGGCCACGTCAGGAATTGGCCCATGCCACGCTGGCTGCCAGAATTCTGCGCTGGCGTGACGAGCGCGGCTGGAACCAGCAAAACTTGGCGGACCGTGCTGGCATCGCCCGTTCAACCTTGTCCAAGATTGAGAATGGGCTTCTGTCGCCAAGCTTTGAAGTACTTTTGAAGCTTGCACACGGCTTTGACACCGAGTTGTCAGTACTTGTGCAGAGCGAAAGCCAACCATTGTCAGGCCGCATGGTGATCGAGAAGGCTTCGGCAGAGCGCGCGGAAGTTTCTTATCCAAACAATCGGCTGTGGCCGCTTGCGGCTATGCTAAAGGGACGCACGTTCCAATCTGCCCTCGTGGAATTCACCCAATCAGACCTGGCGACTTTCGGTCAATGGAACAGCCATCCAACAGATGACCTCTTGGTTGTGTTGTCGGGGCAATTGGTCTTTCATTCCGAAGGGTATGAGACTGCTATACTCGACCCCGGCGACACTTTGCATTTTGATGGAAACATGCGCCACGCATGCCTCAGCACCGGACCTATGAGTTGCCGATGTCTCTATGTTTATTCCAAGAAATAGCGCCAACGAGTCTGTCAGAGGGATGGGTCTTAATTCGGCTGGGTCGATTGCCTAGAGCGTGTTGCGCTCAATCGGTCTCATATCCTGCGGCTTGTGAGCGGCGTCTGGCCCTCACCTTCTGCATGGTCTGTTAACCTGCGACTCTGCGGCTGTTGTATAATGGGCGGGAGTTTCGCGGTGGCGACCACGGTGGAGTTTCTCAGGGGCTATGGGGTGGAGATACAGGCCAATGGCCAGAAGCGCAGGCCTGACGAGGTCAAGGCGCAGATCGTTGCAGAAACGCACGCTTGCAGGTACCAATTCGATGAACTCTGCCGGCGCGATATCCACTAAGGCGACGGGCTTGCGCCGCAATGCGGCTAGGGCCCCCGCAGAGAGCACAGTCGCATCAGCCGGGTGGACTTTGCTGCGGAAACCTTGGAGGCTGCGCAACGCTTTGGAGCTTTCGTTCGGAGACTTGCTGGTGAAGACGAGCGGTTGTGACCAGCGCTGTGACTGAGGGATGTGGAAATTGGACGTTCAGAAGAAAGTCGGGGGAACCAACGCATCCAATGGCTTGGGGGTGGGTCTGCGCGCCCGACGAAGGGCTTTGGGCAAAACGCTTCAGCAAGTCGCTGATGAATGCGGCTTGACCGTCGGCTTCATTTCGCAAATCGAGCGCGGCATTTCGGTACCCTCTTTGGCGTCACTATGCAGTGTGGCCAACGCCTTGGAGACGTCAGTCGACCGCTTTCTTTTGCAAGCGCCGATGCGCCAACACAGCATTGTCTCGCACTCTGGAACGCGTCCTGCCGATAGCGTTGGGGGGCCAGAGCGATGCTATGAATTCCTTGAACGTGGCTTTCCGGAAGCCCTTCTCAATGCGGCGCTTACTCATGTGCCGCCGGGTTACACATCGGAAATCATGACCCATGCGGGCGAAGAATTCCTGTATATCGTCCGCGGCGAAATGATCTACGACGTTGACGACAAGACTGATCATCTGAAGCCGGGGAGACACTGCACTTTCAATCCAATCGGCCGCATCGTTCCCGCAATGAAGGCAAAGTCGACGGCGTTGAACTCCGGGGCGGGACAATGCGACTCTTTTCCGAATAGGTGAGCGCTCCAGATTTTCCTAAAATCGCAGGTAGTTGCCATTCAACCCTATGTGCCCGATTTATGAACAGGGCAAAGCTGTTGAATGATTGCCAACCAAGCGAATACGCATATTCAAACGAAGGATTCTTCCCATGTCGGACCTGACAGAGAGCAATGCGCCAGAGCGCAAGCGCGGATCGGGCGTGCAGGTGGTCTATGACTTGCTGCGAAATGAAATCCTTGATCTGACCCTGCCTCCGGGAAGTCCGATAGACGAGGTGCAACTGGCCGAGCGTTTCGAAATGTCGCGCACGCCGATCCGCGAAGCCCTTGTCCGTTTGGCGGGCGAGGGGTTGATCGACACCTTGCCTAACCGCTCAACCATGGTGTCGAACATTGATTTCCTGAACCTGCATACGTTTTTCGACGCTCTGACCTTGATGTATCGCGTGACCACAAGGCTGGCGGCGCAGAACCACCGGTCCGAAGACCTGACCGCTATCCGCGACCATCAGGCGAGTTTCGCCGCCGCCGTGAAGGAGCAAGACGCCTTGCTGATGATCGCGGCGAACCGCGACTTTCATGCTGCAATCGCCGACGCCGGACGCAATCCCTATTACACCGGGCTTTTCAAGCGGTTGCTGGACGAGGGGCGTCGCATTTTGCGGCTGTATTATCAGTCTTATGATGACCGTCTGCCGCAACAATATGTTGACGAACATGAGCGGATCATCGAGGCGATCATTGCGCGTGACGTTGACACTGCCGACCGACTTGCAAAGGCCCATGCCGATCAGATCGTGCGACAGATTCAACGGCTTTTTACGCGCGACGAGCGGCAGGAAATCGCTCTTTGATCGTACTGGGATTTATGTCGACAAATAATATCCAAAAGGTATACTGAGAAAGGAATCAGAACTAGAAACCTCTTTTTGGGGGGTTTCATAGCCCGCATCTCAGGTGCCATGAGGAGAACGTGATGAAAGCCGAGATCTTTTCAGGAGTTATTCCTGCGCTGATGACGCCCTGCAAGCCCGACTGCAGCCCTGACTTTGACGCGTTGGTGCGCAAGGGCCATGAAATGATCGCAGCGGGCATGTCCGCCGTGGTCTATTGCGGTTCGATGGGCGATTGGCCGCTGTTGACCGATGCGCAACGCATGGAAGGCGTGGAGCGGTTGGTAAAGGCGGGCATCAAAGTGATCGTGGGAACAGGTGCGGTAAACAGCGCCGTTGCCGTGGCCCATGCCACGCATGCGGCAGCGGTTGGGGCCCATGGTTTGATGGTGATCCCGCGCGTCTTGTCGCGTGGCCCGTCGATTACGGCGCAACGCAACCACTTCAAGGCCATTCTGGCTGCGGCACCCAACCTGCCTGCGGTGATCTACAACAGCCCCTATTACGGCTTTGCCACCCGCGCCGATCTGTTTTTCCAACTGCGCGCCGAGCATCCCAACCTCGTCGGCTTCAAGGAATTCGGCGGCAAGGATGCGATGCGTTATGCAGCGGAAAACATCACCTCAGGCGACAGCGATGTAACGCTGATGATCGGGGTTGATACCGGTGTGGTTCATGGTTTTGTCGACTGTGGCGCATCAGGCGCCATCACCGGTATCGGTTGTGTGCTGCCGAAAGAAATCATCACCCTGTGCAACCTGAGCGTCGCCGCCGCAGCGGGCGATGTCGAAGCCCGCGCCCGCGCGCATGAGCTGGATTCCGCGCTCACCGTGCTGTCGTCCTTTGATGAAGGCTGTGATCTGGTGCTGTATTTCAAGCACATGCTGGTTCTGAAAGGCGAGACCCAATACGCCTTGCACTTCAACGAAACCGATGCGCTGACCGCAAGCCAGCGCGGCTATGTCGAGACGCAGTTCAAGCTGTTCAACGACTGGTATGCCGTCTGGAGCAAGCAGTCCGGGGCCGTGGCCAAGTACAAGGCCTGAGTTGGCAAGCCCTTTTGCGGGCAATCTTTCTGAGCAACAAAGGCCCTCTGGAAACAGAGGGCCTATTACTTTGGAAAGGCGGTTCTCAGGCGTCAGGGCCTTGGGCAAGCATCCGGTCCAGCGACAGGGTTTCAGCCTCGGTCAGCAGGATGCCAGCACTTTGCGACTGTTGGCGTGCAAGGTAGCGGCGTTGTGACGGCAGGCGCGCGCCGGTGCCCAGTATGGCGTCGAACAGCAATTCCGCCCGATCCAGCGGATTGCCGGGCCGGTCTTTGGCAAACTTGGACGGGTCAAAGGCAAGGATCAACGCGCCGTGGATCGGGGCGAAGGCGGTTGAGCCCATGAAATCCAACACTTCGGGGCTGGTCATGTCGCCGATCATCACACCCGCCAAAAGCTCGATCATGATGCTGATCGCAGAACCCTTGTGGCCACCGAAAGGCAGCATCGCGCCGCCAAGGGCGGTTTCGGGGTCGGTGGTGGGCAGACCGTCCGCATCAATCGCCCAACCTTCGGGCAAGGGTTTTCCCGCGCGGCGCAGCAGTTCAATCTCGCCCCGCGCCGCGACCGAAGTGGCAAAGTCGAAGACAAACGGCTCGGCACCCCGGCGTGGCCAGCCAAACGCAAAGGGGTTGGTGCCCAGCAGCGCCTTGTCACCGCCACTGGGGGTGACGGTCGCGTAACTGGGGCACATGATCAGGGCCGCAAGGCCCTGATCTGTCAGCGCCTCGACATCCGGCCAAAGAGCCGAGAAGTGGCAGCAGTCATTGATGACCAGCGCCGCCAGCCCGAGTTGGCGCGTGCGCGCCACCAGAGAAGACAGGCCCAGTTCAAATGCCGCATTGGCAAAGCCGGCCTTGGCATCGACCCTGACCACCGCGTCATCTGTGCCGGGTATCAGGACGGGTTCGGCCACAGGGTTCACCTTTCCCGCCTTGACCGTCCGCAGGATGCCTTCGATTCGGTAGATGCCGTGCGATTTGCAGGCGTCGCGTTCGGCAGCGACAATGACCCGCGCCAAGGCGGCGGCCTGAAGCGCGCTGATCCCGGCGTTGCAAAAGATCGCCTGGACTTTGGCTTGCAAGGTGTCGGTGGGGATGGGGGACAGGGTGTTCATAGGGGTGCCTTGCGATGACAGGAGGGGGTCTTCTCTGATTGACTAGATTGCATACTTTTTGTATACAGATACAAATACCAACGCCAGCGTGAAACTGGCCCTTGCCCAGAGCGGCAGGCCACAGCTTCCGCCCAGACTGCAAAGGAATGACGGATGAGTTTTACCCCCACAGGCAAACATCTGATTGCTGGCGAATGGCTGCAAGGGGGGGGCACGTTTGCCTCGGACCCCGCGCATGGTCCGGCGCATGACTTTGCGGTGGGCACAGTTGATCTGGTCAACCGGGCCTGTCATGCGGCAGAAGACGCTTTCACCACCTTTGCCCATACCACCCGCAGCGCGCGGGCCGGTTTTCTGCGCACCATTGCCGATGAGATCGAGGCCCGTGCCGAGGCGATCACCGAAATAGGCACTCAGGAAACCGGTCTGCCGGTTGCGCGCCTGCAAGGTGAGCGTGGCCGAACGACGGGCCAGTTGCGCCTGTTTGCAGATCACATAGAGGCGGGCGGCTATCTCGACCGCCGCTTTGACGCCGCCTTGCCTGCGCGCCAACCGGCACCCCGTCCCGAGATCCGCATGATCCAGCGGCCGATCGGGCCGGTTGCGGTGTTCGGGGCTTCGAACTTTCCTTTGGCCTTCTCAACAGCGGGCGGCGATACGGCAGCGGCCTTGGCCGCGGGTTGCCCTGTGGTGGTCAAAGGCCATTCGGCACATCCCGGAACTGGCGAGATCATCGCCCAAGCCATTGAGGCCGCGATCAAGAGCTGCGGCATGCATCCTGGCGTGTTCTCGCTGGTGCAGGGCGGGCGGCGTGATGTGGGCCATGCGCTGGTGCAACATCCCTTGATCAAGGCGGTGGGCTTCACGGGGTCGCTGGCTGGGGGCCGCGCGCTGTTTGATCTGTGCGCCGCACGCCCGGAGCCGATTCCGTTCTTTGGCGAATTGGGCTCGGTCAATCCGATGTTCCTGTTGCCCGCCGCAACCGAAGCGCGGGCCGAGGCAATTGCCAAAGGTTGGGCCGCATCACTGACCATGGGGGCCGGGCAGTTCTGCACCAATCCTGGCATCGCTGTTGTGGTGGATGGGCCCGCCGCAGACCGTTTTGTCGCCACAACAAAAGAAGCGCTGGAACAGGTGGCCCCGCAGACCATGCTGACCGCAGGCATTGCCGCCGCCTACCGCGATGGGCAGGCCCGGCTGGCCAGCCGCAATACAGTGCGCACGATTCTAGCCAGCGAAAGCCCAATCTCCGAAAATCTGGCGCGCGCCGCCTTGCCGAATCTCTTTGAGACCACCGGGCCGGAGTTCTTGCGCGATCATCTTTTGGGCGAAGAGGTGTTCGGGCCTCTGGGGATGGTGGGTCGGGTGAGATCGATGGCAGAGATGCTGGAACTGGCACAAGGTTTTGTCGGACAGTTGACCGCAACGCTGCACATGGATGATGCCGACCTTGCTGCCGCCCAACAACTGCGCCCGATACTGGAGCGAAAGGTCGGCCGCCTTCTGGTCAACGGCTATTCGACTGGCGTCGAAGTGGTTGATTCCATGGTACATGGTGGGCCTTATCCAGCCTCGACCAACTTTGGCGCCACCAGCGTCGGCACTTTGTCGATCCGCCGGTTTTTGCGCCCGGTTGCCTATCAGAACCTGCCAGAGGCGCTGTTGCCCGGCGATTTCTTTGACTGAGCATATCCGCCTGCCTCTGCGGTTTAAACTTAGGGGCGGGCCTTTTGAATACTGGTTGCATACTTTGTGTATTTTCGTTTGATTTCTGGAAAGATACAGCGGATGATATCCGTGGTAATGAATCAAAACTGCCAACAGAGGGAAACATCATGAAACATTCGATCTTCGTTTTGGGACTGATGGCCACCACGGCCATTGCGACGGCTGCCAATGCTGACAAACTGGATGAAATCATCTCTTCGGGAACGCTGCGCTGCGCCGTCGTTCTCGACTTCCCGCCGATGGGGTCGCGCGATGCTGACAACAACCCGATCGGCTTTGACGTCGATTACTGCAACGATCTGGCCACCGCTTTGGGTGTTACAGCCGAGATCGTCGAAACCCCATTCCCCGAGCGTATTCCGGCATTGATGTCGGGTCGCGTCGATGTGGGCGTGGCGTCGACTTCGGATACGCTGGAGCGGGCCAAGACTGTCGGCATGTCGATCCCCTATTTCGCCTTTGAAATGGTGGTCAGTGCAACAGAAGCCTCGGGCATCAAGACCTTTGAGGATATGAAGGGCAAGATCGTTGGTGCAACCGCCGGGACCTATGAGGCCATCGCTTTGGAAGAGCAGGTCAAGGCATGGGGCAGCGGTGAGTTCCGGCCATATCAGACCCAGTCCGATGTCTTCCTGGCGCTGAGCCAGGGCCAGATCGACGCGACGGTTTCGACATCGACCGTGGCGCAGGCCAATGTGAAATCCGGCAATTTCCCCGGCGTCGTGGTGGGGGGGCTTGCGCCCTTTGACACGGACTATGTGGCGCTGTTTACCAACCGTGAAGAGTATGGTTTCATCAACTATCTGAACCTCTTCGTGAACCAGCAGGTTCGCACTGGCCGCTATGAAGAGCTGTATCAGAAGTGGATCGGTGGCGAGGTTCCCAACCTGATGGTTCCGGGCACCTATCGCTGACATCTGACGGCGACGGCGCAGGTCTGGCTGCGCCGTCGTATTCATCCGAACCGGATCGGGGCCTCGATGGTGACGTATACTTTCCATTGGAATCAGGCGCTCAAGGCGCTGCCGCAACTTCTGGACGGGGCTTTGGTCACCTTGCAGGTCGCAGGATTGTCGATGGTTATCGGACTGAGCTGTGCGATTGTGCTGACCCTGTGCCGCCTGTCGAACAGCCGGGTCCTGCAAGGCTTTGCGACGACTTGGGTCGAGATTGCCCGCAACACCCCAGCGCTGTTCCAGATCTATATGGCGCATTTCGGTCTGGGCAGTTTCGGTATCCATCTTAGCCCCTATGTGTCGCTTGCTGATCGGGCATTGCCTTCAACAACGCAGGCTATCTGGCCGAGAATTTCCGCGGCGCGCTGAAGGCCATCCCCGAGACGCAGACCCGTGCGGCGCGTTCGTTGGGGATGTCGCCGTTTCAGGCCTTCCGGCTGATCGTGGTGCCGCAGATGCTGCGCATCGCCTTCCTGCCGATCACCAATCAGATGGTCTGGGCCATCCTGATGACCTCGCTTGGGGTCACTGTCGGGATGAACATGGATCTGGCAGGGGTGACGCAAGAGTTGAACGCGCGGTCCTTCCGCACCTTTGAGTTTTTCGCGATTGCTGCCGTGATCTTCTACCTGATGACCAAGGTGGTGACGCTTCTGGCACGGGCCATGGCCGCGCGCCTGTTCCGCTATTGAAAGGGTGAAGGATGTTTGACACGGCACTTACCTTTTCCGACTTGGGGTTTCTGGCCCAGGGGGCGGCGATGACGCTGGCTGTCACCGGGGTTTCGGTGGCGGCGGGCACCCTGCTTGGGGTGATCTTTGGCGTGATCCGCTCGCAGTTTGGCCCCTGGTGGTCGGCACCGCATGACTTTTCTGCTCGACATCTTTCGCTCGGTGCCCGCTGCTGATCCAGTTGGTTCTGGCCAATGCCTTTCAGGCCATCATCGGCCTTGGCTGGGCGCCGTTTGCTCACCTCCTGTGTCGTGCTGTCGCTGTACACCGCCGCCTACTGCACCGAAATCGTGCGCGGCGGGATCGAGGCTGTGCCCGCCACCACCCGGCGCGCAGCGCGGTCGCTGGGCCTGACCTGGGGGCAGGACATGCGCTATATCGTGGCGCCTTTGGCCACGCGGGTCGCGCTGCCGTCGTGGATCGGGCTAAGCCTTGGCGTGATGAAGGATTCTGCGCTGGTACTGTGGCTGGGCCTGACCGAGCTTTTGAAGGCCTCGCAAACGCTGGTGACGCGTCTGCAGGAACCTTTGTTCATCTTGCTGATCTGCGGGCTGATCTACTTCCTCCTCAGCTTCCCTATCGCTCGCCTTGGCGGGTATCTTGAAAGACGGTGGTCCCCAAATGATTGAAATCGAAGGCGTTCATAAATCCTTTGGCGCGCTGAAGGTGCTGAAAGGCATCGACCTGACCGTGGCCAAAGGCGAGGTGGTCACGGTGATCGGTGGATCGGGGTCGGGCAAATCGACGCTGCTGACCTGCATCAACGGGCTGGAGGCGATTGATCAGGGTCGCATCAAGATTGACGGCACCGAGGTTCATGCCAAGACCACCGACATCAACAAACTGCGCCAGAAGGTCGGCATCGTGTTTCAACAGTGGAACGCCTTTCCGCATCTGACCGTGCTCGAAAACGTCATGCTGGCGCCGCGCAAGGTGCTGGGCATGGCAAAAGAAGCCGCCGAAGAGATTGCGGTCAAGCAGCTGACCCATGTGGGCCTGAGCGACAAGCTTGCGGTTTATCCTTCGCGTCTGTCAGGCGGTCAGCAGCAGCGCATGGCGATTGCCCGCGCGTTGGCCATGTCAGCCTTCCTACATGCTGTTTGACGAGGTGACCTCGGCGCTTGATCCGCAACTGGTAGGCGAGGTTTTGGATACCTTGAAGATGCTGGCGCAGGAAGGCATGACGATGATCTGCGTCACCCATGAGATGGCCTTTGCGCGCGACGTGTCAAAGCGGGTGGCATTCTTCCATCAAGGTGTGATGGCCGAAATCGGCGCTCCCGAACAGATTTTCGGCGCCCCGCAGCATCCTGAAACCCAAAAATTCCTGTCTGGCGTGCGCTGATGAGGGCTGCGCAGGTTGTGGTGATCGGGGCTGGCGTGGTCGGCCTGTCCGCAGCGCTTGCAGCACAGGCGCGTGGGCTCTCGGTGACGGTGATCGACCGGATTGGCCCGGCCGCGGGGGCTTCGGCGGGCAATGCCGGGGCTTTTGCCTTTACCGACATTCTGCCGCTGGCTTCGCCGGGGATCATGAAAAAGGCGCCGAAATGGCTGCTGGACCCTTTGGGGCCGTTGTCAGTGCCACCCTCCTATGCGCTTCAGATCGCGCCGTGGATGTACCGATTCTGGCGAGCCTGTTCACCGCGCCATGTGGCGGCGTCCATCGCGGCACAAACTGCGCTGATGGATCTGTCCAAGGCCGAGTTGGAGCCGTTTCTGGCGGCCAGCGGCACGGCAAGCATGTTGCAAAAGAACGGCAATCTTCAGGTCTATGAAAGCGCTACCGAGCTTGCGGCCTCACAACCCGGTTGGGATGTTCGAGCCGCGCATGGCATCGAATTTCATCACCTTGATGCGCGCGAGATGGCCGATATCCAGCCGGGATTATCGCCGCAGTTCAGTCATGGCACCTTCACGCCGGGCTGGTATTCTATCGCAGATCCAAAGCTTTACACGCTGGCTTTGGCCGAACGGTTCAAGGCAAATGGCGGCGATTTGCGCATTGCCGAGACTGCCGGGTTAAACCCCGTTGAAGGGGGTGTCGACCTCCGGCTGGCGGATGGCACGGCCTTGCGGGCCGAACAGGTCGTGGTCGCCGCTGGGGCGTTCTCGCATCTGATTGCACGGTCTTTGGGCGAGAAGATTCCGCTGGAAACCGAGCGCGGCTATAACACCACCCTGCCGGCTGATGCCTTTGATCTGCGCATGCAGGTGACTTTTGGCGGCCATGGTTTTGTGGTCACGCGGCTTTCTACCGGCATCCGTGTTGGTGGTGCTGTCGAATTGGGCGGGCTGGCGCTGCCTCCGAATTACAAACGCGCCGAGGCGATGCTGACCAAGGCCCGCGCCTTTTTGCCCGGGTTGAAACCTGCTGGCGGCACCCAGTGGATGGGGTTTCGCCCGTCGTTGCCCGACAGCCTGCCCGCCATCGGCCGCGCCCGCGCCACAACCCGTGTGATTTACGCCTTTGGGCATGGACATCTTGGCCTTACCCAATCGGCAGGCACCGCGCGTTTGGTGGCAGACCTCTTGACCAATCGCACCCCTGCAATCAATCCCGCACCCTTCTCTCCACAAAGGTTCTGACCATGGCCATGTACACTTTCTCCTGCCTTGACGGCCATACCTGCGGCAATCCGGTGCGGCTGGTTTCGGGCGGCGGACCGCGGCTTGAAGGCGCCACCATGCTGGAACGCCGCGCGCATTTCCTGCGCGAATTCGACTGGATCCGCACCGGATCTGATGTTCGAACCGCGCGGCCATGACATGATGTCGGGCTCGATCCTCTACCCGCCGACCCGGCCTGATTGCGATGTGGCGGTCCTGTTCATCGAAACCTCGGGCTGTCTGCCGATGTGCGGCCATGGCACGATCGGCACCATCACCATGGCGATCGAAAACGGCCTGATCACCCCGCGCGAGCCGGGCAGACTGTCGATCGACGCGCCTGCGGGCAAGGTCGACATCACCTATCGCCAAGAAGGCCGTTTCGTCGAAGAAGTGCGCCTGACCAATGTGCCGGGCTTTCTTTACGCCGAAGGTCTGACCGCCGAAGTCGAAGGCTTGGGCGAGATCGTGGTCGATGTGGCCTATGGCGGCAATTTCTATGCCATCGTCGAGCCGCAAAAGAACTTTCGCGACATGGCCGATTTCACCGCCGGAGAGCTGATCGGCTTTTCGCCCAAACTGCGCGCGGCGCTGAACGCGAAGTATGAATTTGTACACCCCGAACACCCCGCGATCAACGGGCTGAGCCATATCCAATGGACCGGCCGCGCGATCCACCCCGAGGCCCATGCCCGCAACGCGGTGTTCTATGGCGACAAGGCGATTGACCGCTCGCCCTGCGGCACTGGCACTTCGGCGCGGATGGCGCAACTGGCGGCCAAGGGCAAGCTGACGGTCGGCGATGAATTTGTGCATGAATCCATCATCGGGTCGCTGTTCCGGGGCCGGGTCGAGGCGGCGACCACGGTTGCGGGCCGCGACGCCATCATCCCCTCGATAGCGGGCTGGGCGCGGATGACCGGGATCAACACCATCTTCATCGACGACCGCGATCCCTTTGCCCATGGGTTTGTGGTGAAATGACTATGGCAAGCCCGCATCACGCGACGTCTATCCAATCCGGAACTGCAACCGGACCGGTTCTTGCCGCGACCGAAGCCCTGAGTTTTTGGGGCGGGGTTGATCCCGCGACGGGGATGATCATCGACGTGCATCACCCGCTGCATGGCAAATGCCTGACCGGGGCCATTCTGATGATGCCCTCCAGCCGGGGCTCTTGCACTGGGTCTGGTGTGCTGTTGGATCTTGCCTTGACCGGGCGCGGGCCTGCCGCGTTGATTTTCAGCGGAGACCGAGGATGTGCTGACGCTGGGCGCGCTGATCGCTGCCGAGATGTTTGGCTGCAACCTGCCGGTGCTGCGGCTTTCGCCTGACGGTTTTGCGGCCCTGTCGGCTGCCGCTTCGGCGGAGATCACCGAAAGCGCTGTCACAGTGGATGGCCTGAGTGTCCCTGTCAGTCCCGCCGGTGACCGCCGCGCTGGCACTGAGCGAACGTCGACCGTGCCATGCTGGCGGGCGATCAGGGGCAGGCGGTGCAACAGGCGATGCGGATCATCTGTGCCATGGCGGCCAATCAGGGTGCAGCACGGCTGATCGATATTACCCAAGGCCATATCGACGGCTGCATCTATGCAAGCCCCGCCAACCTGACCTTTGCCGCAGAAGATGGCGGATATGGGCGCGCAGTGTCTGCGTGCCGACCACGATGAATGCCATTTCTGTGGATCGGGCAAACTGGCGGGCGCAAGGCGTGCCGCCCAGCTTTGGTGGGCCTGCTGCACGGCTGGCGGATGCCTATGTGAAGATGGGATGTCAGCCGAGTTTCACCTGCTCTCCGTATCTTCTGGACACAGCGCCGCAAGAGGGTGAGGCCATTGCCTGGGCCGAATCCAATGCGGTGATCTATGCCAATACGGTTCTGGGCGCCCGCACCGCCAAGCACCCGGATTTCCTTGACCTCTGCATTGCCCTGACCGGGCGCGCGCCCTTGTCCGGCGTCTATCTGGACGCGCCACGGCGCGCGGGCCTGATTGTGGATGTCGAACTGCCCGAGGCAATCGATGACGCCTTCTGGCCGCTGATCGGCTATCTGGCGGGCAAGAAGGCCCCCGACCGCATTCCCCTGCTGCGCGGGTTGGCGGCAGGCAAGCCGGATCTTGATGACCTCAAGGCGCTGTGTGCTGCCTTTGGCACCAGTTCGGCCGCGCCGATGCTGCATATCGAGGGCGTGACGCCCGAGGCTGCAGGTGACGCCCTGCCAGATGCGCCCCACGCCACGATCACTTTGGCAGACATGCGCGAGGCCTGGGCCAGCCTGAACTCTGGACCGGAGGCGGTTGAACTGGTGGCCTTTGGCAGCCCGCATTTCTCGCTGACCGAATGCCAGCGGCTGGCCGCGCTTCTGGCGGGGCGTCCGCGCGATGCCCAGACCCATGTAATTGTCACGGCTGGCCACAAGGTGATTTCGCAGGCGAAGGCGGATGGCACTTTGGCCAAGCTGGAGGCCAGCGGCGTCCAAGTCGTGCCCGACATCTGCTGGTGTTCAATCAGCGAGCCGGTTTTTCCGCCACAAACCCGCGCGCTGATGACCAATTCCGGCAAATACGCCCACTATGGGCCCGGGCTCAGCGGCCGCGCCGTGCGCTTTGGCAGCATGGCCGATTGCGTTGCCGCCGGTTTGACCGGGCTTGCACCGCAGACCTTGCCGGACTGGCTAAGATGACAGGGAAATCAACATGCGCAGCACCAAAACCATCCATGTGATCTCCGCCCATGCAGAGGGCGAGGTCGGCGACGTGATCGTTGGCGGCGTGATGCCGCCG
Organism: uncultured Alphaproteobacteria bacterium; assembly: GCA_963815355.1. Taxonomy (GTDB): domain Bacteria; phylum Pseudomonadota; class Alphaproteobacteria; order Rhodobacterales; family Rhodobacteraceae; genus JAPUEK01. Next base: position 27,294 of record CAWFGJ010000012.1, on the reverse strand, counting down.
CCCGGCGATACGATCTGGGAGCAAAGCCGCTGGATCGCGCGCGACCAGACCCTGCGCAACTTTGTGCTGAACGAACCGCGCGGCGGGGTGTTTCGCCATGTCAACCTGCTGGTGCCGCCCAAGGACCCAAGGGCGGATGCCGCCTTCATCATCATGGAGCCGGAAGATACGCCGCCGATGTCGGGGTCAAACTCGATCTGCGTTTCCACCGTCCTTTTGGATGCGGGCATCATCCCGATGCAGGAACCAGTGACCGAATTCACGCTTGAGGCTCCCGGCGGTCTGGTGCGGGTGCGGGCCGAATGCCGGGACGGCAAGGCCGAACGGATATTCGTGCAGAACCTGCCCAGTTTTGCCGCAAGGTTGGCCTTGCCACTGGAGGTTGAAGGTCTGGGCACCCTGACCGTTGACACGGCCTTTGGCGGTGACAGCTTCGTGATGGTAGACGCGGCCCGCATGGGCTTTGCGCTGACTGCAGACGAGGCGCATGATATCGCCAAATTGGGCGCCAAGATCACCCGGGCTGCGACTGAAAGCCTTGGATTTCACCACCCGACCAACTCGGACTGGCGGCACTATTCCTTTTGCCTGTTTGCCGGGCCGATCAGCCGTGACGGCCACGCCTTGCGCGCAGGTGCCGCGGTGGCGATCCAGCCGGGTAAGGTGGATCGCTCCCCCACCGGAACTGCTCTTTGCGCCCGAATGGCGGTGCTGCATGCGCGGGGAGAGATGGGCATGGACGACCAGCTGACCACGGTTTCGCTGATCGGATCGACCTTCATGGGGCGGATTCTGGGCACCACCAAGGTTGGCGATATCGACGCCATCCTGCCCGAAATCTCGGGGCGCGGCTGGATCACCGGCATCCACCAGCACATGCTGGACCCCACCGACCCATGGCCCGGCGGCTATCGGCTGTCCGATACTTGGGGCGCGCGCTGAACGAGGCGAGCCAGAAGTTTGGGCCGCCCGAGATCATGAACACCGGCCAAGGCAGCCAGTTCACATCCTTCGACTGGACCGACCGATTAAAGCGGACAAAGACCAAGATCTCGCTGGACGGTAAAGCCCGATACCTGGACAACATCTTCATTGAACGTCTTTGGCGGTCGCTGAAGTACGAATGCGTCTATCTGCATGTTTTGGAAACCGGTTCTCAAGCCAAGGCTAGCGTTGGACGCTGTATCACCTTCTATAACCACCTGCGGCCCCACGCCGCCCATGGCGTCAACCGCCCGCCGTGGTCTACTTCAAAAACATTGAAATCGATCAGCAGACGCAGGCAGTAGCTTAACTCAGCCGGAAAGCTGTCCAAAGATCGGGGAGTAGTTCAGTCCCGCCCGAAATGCGGATTCGAACTCGACCTGCGGCTCAGGCCTCCAGCCAGAGATCAGAGCATTTCTGACTCCTATGTTCAGCTGTTTTCAACATGCGACAAACTGTCAGAGTCGTTTTAAACAGCATCGAAACGGCCGTGGGTTGCAAGCAGTTTGAGCGTCGACCGTCCGGACTTAGCGATCATCGGGGCAACGGCCTCCAATTCCTTTCGCTCACTTCGTGAGACAATCCTTGACCTGTGCCCACTGGTGCGGGATATCGTTCCAAACAACTGGACGGCTCGCGCGGTTGATCGGCGACGGATGCGCCGAGAGAATGAATTTCAGCCCGCACCTCGTCACAAATGGTTCGGCTTTCTTGGCCCTGACGCCCACGCCGACCACTACACGCAGCTTGGGCAATATGTCGATGAGACCTGCCAGCCGTTCGATTCCAACCTTGTGTTCATACGCCGAAATTTTGCGCGTCCCGTTCCACCAAGGAACGGAGTTCCATATGATGCTCTGCCTGCGTTCTATTTGAGCCGCTTCCATAAATCGCAAAGTGGCCTCGGCGGTCGGGTCATCATTGTCGCGTGAGATAAATCCTGAACCAACTCTATCTGATATCGCGGTATCGTCAGTCATCGGTCCCGGTTTTTCCAACAAGAACAAGACTTCGGCTTCGATGCCCCCGTCGAACGGGTCAAAGTCCGGAACGGCACCACGCTTTTCTGCCCTTAACCGAAGCACAAAGTCACGAAGCGGAGCTATGTGGGGTAAGTTCAACTCGCCACGTCGCCTGACAACCTCTTCCAAGGACCGCAGAGTTCGAACGGGAGTGGCTGACATACAGGGAAACCTTTCACATGCCGAATTAGGCGCGCACGCAGTTCATCATAAGGTTGGATTTCAGCAACCATTCAAGAGCAAACTCGAAGTTCCGAAATGAACGCAACTAACCGAAGGCTTCGCCGTTAAGAGAGCATTGTCACCCCGCTAAAAGCGATCGATGCCAAAACCGATTACACCTATTCCACACAAATCAATCACTGAATTTACTAGGCTCCAGACCCATTGATTTTACGCCCTTTGCGTGATTCAGGCCGCCGCAAGGAGACCTGATTGATGAGCAACTTGTTCTGGCTGACCGAAGCGCAGATGGCGCGCCTTCGCCCCTACTTCCCCAAGAGCCATGGCCGTCCGCGAGTTGACGATCTGCGGGTCCTGAGCGGCATTATCTTTATCAACCGCAATGGCTTACGGTGGTGCGACGCACCGAGGGAATATGGACCGGCCAAGACGCTCTATAATCGCTGGAAGCGTTGGAGCGATAACGGGGTCTTTGCACGGATCATGGTCGGCCTGGCCGCAGAAGGACACTGATCCGAAGACGATCATGATCGACGCGACGTATCTGAAGGCGCACCGCACGGCTTGCAGCCTGCGTGCGAAAAAGGGGGGCGCGGTCGCCAGATCGGTCGAACGAAAGGCGGCATGAACACAAAGCTGCACGCCGTCACCGATGCGAAAGGCAGACCTATCCGGTTCTTCATGTCGGCAGGACAGGTCAGTGATTATACCGGCGCGGCGGCGCTTCTGGACGGCCTGCCGCAGGCCGACTGGTTTCTGGCAGACCGGGGCTATGACGCTGACTGGCTTCGAAAAGCATTGCAGGACAGAGGGATAAAAGCCTGCATCCCCGGCAGGACGTCGCGCAAGAAGACCGTGAAATACGACAAGCGCCGCTACAAAAGGCGCAATCGCATCGAGATCATGTTCGGTCGTCTGAAGGACTGGAGACGTGTCGCCACACGTTACGACAGGTGCCCGGAGACCTACCTCTCCGCAATCGCATTGGCCGCAACCGTTCTGTTCTGGCTGTGATCAAGAACGAGTTCTGACCCTAGTGATGTTGAAAACAGGCCAATGTTGGGCTTTGTCGCTTTGAAAAGCGCGCGAAACCAAACGCTTGGCATGTAAGTAATTGAAATTCATAATCTATTAGAATTGTCAGGGTTTTGGCTCATAACCTGAAGGTCGCAGGTTCAAATCCTGCCGCCGCAACCAGTTTTACCAAGCTAGATCAACGGCTTAAGAGACGCCGCAACGGGCGGCTTTTGCGTTCCTCCCCACGGGTCAACAATAGGTCAACAAACGGGCCGAAAATGACGTGCAAGATCAGCGGGATAGTAGGGTAATCCCTCCATTCTTAACGAGGGACGACCGGGGGGCAAGTCAGCGGGTCAACAATAGGTCAGCCTGTCTACCTACTTTGTTCCCCGTTTGGACCCGTCCGGTGCGGTTGGCTGCGGCAAGATGCGGTTAGAAAACGCGGACAGTTCAATAGGTTATCGCGTAACCTGTTGAAATCAAAAGACAGCCGTTCGTCTGGGAGATGGGGCTAATAACCTGTAGGCCGCAGGTGTGCTTAGATCAAGCAGAACGGGGCAGGCAAGTGACGGCGGTTGCGCGTCCCCGCAACAAAAATACATACGCATTATCAAAGACTTCAAAGCCGAGTGTAACTCTCGGCTTTTGTCATTCCAAATTCTTGTCAACACCTGGTCAACGTTTTACGAGGCCCGCCACGTGGGGGCCTTTTGCGTTCCGAAACCAGAGTCAGCCGCCAAGATCATCCCGGAACCGATCCATCTGATGCATCCGCTCGTGCAGGATCGTCACGATGCCGATGTCGCCGTTCGACAGCCGCCGCCAGTACACGAAATGATGCTCGTGCCGGAAGTAGAAGCCGTCGATGGCGAACTCTGCCGGGATCGGCCGCGACGCGACGCCGTGCACCTCGATTTTGTCGAATGCTGCAAACAGATCGGTGATGTAGCGATCTGCCTGTTCAGCGCCCCAACGGTCGCGCGTGTACCGGTAGATCTCGTCAAGCCGCAGCGATGCGGCCTCCTGGACGCGGACGGCCATGTCGTCAGCCCCGGTTCCGGGCGATCACCTCGGCGGCGGTCAGCGGGCGATAGCTTTCCTCCGGTGCCGCAAATGCGCGTGTCAGTTCGGCTTTCAACCGGTTGAACGCTTCCGCCTCGGCCCGCTCCTTGTCGCGCCGGATCAGGTCGCGGACGTATTCGCTGATGTTCTCGTAGGACCCATTCTCGCCCACGTTCGAGGCCACGAACTCGCTCAGCGCGCCGCTGATGCGGACAGTCATCGTTGTGGTCTGGGACATGGCGGCCTCCGGTTTGCGTCTTCAAGATAAGCAATAATGAAGACGCACGCAAGTTTCCCTGCTGTCGGAGTCCCCGCTTTTGTGCCGGGCAAACATGGTTGCAGACGCCAGGGACCAAAGCGCAAGCTGCCTGGGATGGGTTACAGGGCACATGCTATTGATTCGGTTGCAACAAAGACCACTGTTCGGATTTCTCGTGAACCCCTTTGGCACGACTGCGCGCGCCATTGAGTTGCAGGGCGATCATCTTCTGGTCACCGGGCGCAGCATGCCCGCGTCGATCTCAATGGCGGATATTGGCGAGGCGCCAGCCCTTCGGAAGGGTGCGCTTGGCACGACGCTGTCCCTGCAATCGACTGGGCAAAGCAATGTCATTCTGCGGGGTGTCGGTCATGGCGATGCACGCGCCTTTGCGGACAGCGTCAAAGCTGCGTGGGTCAGCTTCAACACGGGTGCCTTTGACCGCGAAGCGCACCGGTTCGACAGGCTTCATGTCGCTGTCTCCGAGTTGGCGCAACCAAGCCGCTATCCTGCGGCCTGTAGTCTGGCGTTGGTTCTTCAAGACGCGCGGTCCCTGGATACCACGCTGCTGTCGAAGCTGAGGTCCGAGGCAATCGGGACGGATAGGGCAGAGCGCGTGGCCCTCGTGCGAAAATTCGTCGCCGATCCTCGGGCGGCGCGGGCAAATGCGATATCGGTCTTTGTCGCCGCTGAACTGGATCGCTGGAAGCAATTCTTCGACACCATCGAAAGCAAGCCGCTGACGCCGGAACAGCGTCTTTCTGTCGTCGTCGATGAAGACGCGACCCTTGTCCTTGCCGGTGCCGGATCAGGCAAGACCAGCGTCATCACCGCCAAGGCGGCCTACCTGGTCAAGGCCGGGCATCCGACAACCGGACGAAATCCTGCTGCTGGCCTTTGCGAAGAACGCGGCGGCAGAGATGTCGGAGCGGGTCGAGGCGCGATCCGGCGTGCCGATCGTGGCGCGGACCTTCCACGCGCTGGCCTACGACATCATCGGCATCGTGGAGGGGTCAAAACCCGCGCTTGGCCGACCATGCCACCGACGACATGGCCTTCACCAACCTGATCAAGCAGATCCTGAAGGACCTGGTGCATTCGCTGTCAGAGGTGTCGAAGGCGATCATCCAGTTCTTCGCGCATTTCCTGGTCGAGCCGAAAACCGAATGGGACTTCAAGACCAAGCACGAATTCTACACCCACATGGAGCAGCAGGACCTGCGCACCCTGCAGGGCGAGAAGGTCAAGAGTTACGAAGAGCTGCAGATCGCCAACTGGCTTTATGAAAACGGCGTCGAATACGAATACGAACCGGTCTACGAGCACAAGATCCCCGAAACGGGCAGGCGGGACTATCAGCCGGATTTCCGGCTGACCGAAAGCGGCATCTACATCGAGCATTTCGGGGTGCGCCGTCAGAAGATGGCAGACGGCAGCGAAAAGCTGTTCACGGCGCCCTTCGTCGACCGCGACGAATATCTGGCCAGCATGGAATGGAAGCGGCAGGTCCATGCCGAGCATGAGACGACCCTGATCGAAACCTACAGCTATGAACGGCAAGAGGGACGTCTGCTGACCGGCCTTGCCGAAAAGCTGGCGCCGCATGTCACCCTCAAACCGCGCCCGGCCGACACGATCTATGACCGGATCGTCGATTTGAAGCAGGTCGATGACTTCTCGAAGCTGCTCGGGACCTTCCTGCGCAAGTTCAAGAGCGGCGGCTACAGCCTTGCAGGATTGCGAGACCAAGTCCGACCGGATGAAGCTGGGCAAACGGGCGAGGGCATTTCTCGACGTCTTCGCGCCGGTCTTTGCGGAATACCAGAAGCGCCTCGGAGGGCCGGATCGACTTCGAGGACATGATCCTGCGCGCGGCGCGCTATACCGAGACTGGCCGCTATGTCAGCCCCTTCCGCCATATCCTCGTCGACGAGTTCCAGGACATCTCGCAAAGCCGGGCCCGGCTGGTGAAGGCGCTGAAGGCCCAGCATCCGGATGTGCGCGTCTTTGCCGTCGGCGACGACTGGCAGTCCATCTTCCGCTTCGCCGGATCCGACATCCACCTGATGCGCCATTTCGGTCGTGAGTTCGGCGGCAGCTTCGATGGCGAGGCGGGCGTGCACAGGGCGGTCGATCTCGGCCGCACCTTCCGGTCGGTCGACCAGATCGCCTTTGCCGCCCGAACCTTCGTTCTGCGGAACCCTGTCCAGATCCAGAAGCAGATCGTCCCGGCCGGGACGGCGACAGAACCGGCGATCAGGGTCGTGACCGTGTCCAAGGGCGAGGATGAGGGGAAACTGAACGAGGTGCTTGCCGCCCTGTCAGCCGCCGCGGCCACTGAGGCAAGACCCGCGACGGTGCTGCTCCTCGGCCGATATCGCTTCGTCGAGCCAGACCTGCGGGCTCTGAGGCGACGCTTCCCGCGGCTGCAAGATCAGCTTCAAGACCATCCATGCCTCCAAGGGTCTGGAAGCCGACCACGTCATCCTGCTGAACGCCGACAGCGGGCGCATGGGGTTCCCGTCAGAGATCGTCGACGACCCCCTGCTGTCTCTGGTGTCGCCGGAGGAGGAGGCGTTCCAGAACGCCGAGGAACGGCGCGTCATGTATGTCGCGATGACGCGGGCTCGACACACCCTGACGATCCTTGCCTCGAACGCCCGGCCGTCGTCCTTTGTGACCGAACTTCGCAAGGACCCTGCCTACGGGATCTCGACAGCTCCCGGGGCTGAACCAGAAGCCCATGTTTGCGGCGAATGCGGTGGGCGATTGCTGGGCGTGACAGGGCAGGATGGCCGCATCTGGTATCGCTGCGAGCATGTCCAGCATTGCGGGAACTTGCTGCCCGCTTGCCCTTCTTGCGGAACGGACCTGCCGCGGCATGCGGAGGGGACGAGCGAGGTTCGATGTGGCTGCGGTACCAACTTTCCGACTTGCCCGGTATGCGAAGATGGCTGGCTGGTCGAACGAAGCGGCAACTTCGGCAAGTTCCTTGGCTGCGTTCGATATCCGGTCTGCGTCGGAAAAGCAAAAATCTCGAATGGCGAAAAACCCACGGTCAGGGAGCCGCGCCGCAGAAATGCGTAACCTAGCGGGAACATCCTGCAATGCCATCGCGCTGTGGTGCATGGGTTTGGCCTTCACCTTGGGCAAGATTTGAGCATCTTGGATCGCCGTCACTGGATTTGCGCCGGATCGAAAGCCCTTTGACTTGGCCACATCCAGCACGATCTTGATCATTGAGCCCTTGCGTGCGATGCAATCAAATTACGTTTTCGAGGGTCAAAAGCGGCACAAGCCATTGTCCAACATGGCAATGCTGATGCTGTTGCGCCGGATGCAGGTTGAAGGCGTGACCGTGCATGGCTTCAGGTCCACATTCCGTGATTGGGCGGCAGAGATCGCAAATGCACCGCACGAGGTTGCGGAAATGAGTCTTGCGCATAAAGTCAGCTCAGATGTCGAGCGTGCTTATGCCCGTTCGGACCTCTTGGAAAAGCGGAGAATGCTCATGAAACAGTGGTCTCAGTTCGTTGCGCAAACTGGTCTGCAGTCAGATCAGTAATGCTGAGTGTACCCATCAACGAACCTGAACTGCGGTCGATTGAGTATATCCGGATCGCTCTGAGTGAACCAACCCCTGAGCTCAGGGAAAAAGCCATCGTAAATGCAAAGCATGATCTGGTGGCATTTCGGCTCGAAACGCTCAGTGGTAAATTGGGCTCAAAATGGATGTCCGACCCCCAAAATGCAGAATTTGTACAATGGATTGCGAGAACATCAAGCGAGCGCCATGAAGCCAGCTATGCGTTCTTGCAAACTGCCAGACAGTATGAAGAGAGGAATGAACGAAAGCTCAATGTGGCGGAGCATATCGGAAAGCTGATATGGCTCTCGATTCGAGGCCACAGGTTCGAAGGCGTGCAAACGCCCGAAGGGATCTTAAAGCAGGTCAGCGATCAAGCCCAAGAGTACAAAGTCAGTGGGGCTAGGGATTTAGATACCCTGAGGGGGATTTGGAACGCGTATCGTGGTGTTGTCCATTTGGGCATGGCCATGGATTATTGCGAGGACAATCCGGATCATGAGCAAAATGTCCTCTTTTTGGCCGAAAGCTTCCGGCTGGACTTGAGCCGGTTCTGCCCCAAAGGCACCCAAAAGCCTTACGTCTCTGAACAGGAACAAATATTGTTCTATTATTATTCAAACACTTGGGGTCCCCGATTTCGAGATCGGGGACTGCCTTTCAGCATAGGCTAGCGCGCATTCATTCGTTGCAACTCAACGCAACGAAAGGAAGACGCACCGTGCCCAACCTGTTCGAAAACAATCGCAACTATGTCTTGGGTGATGCCGAGCTCGATATCATCGGCGACCGCGAAAAACTTGCCCAATGGCGTCACAAGGGCATGGGTCCGGCCTACTATCGTTTGGGCCGCAAGATCGTCTATCGCGGTGCTGACCTGAACGCTTGGGCAAACTCCAACCGCGTCGACCCTAGCGTGAGCGGCAAATAATCATGCAGCCGCTTGCCCAAACGCATAAGTCTTGTGCTGGCAACGCGAGCGTTGAAAATCCAAAAGGATGGCCTGCGCCAACTCAGCGCACGGCCAAGACTTTGGGCGATTCCCCATGAGCCGGTCATATAAGAACGTCTTTCCGAAGAAATTCTGGGTCTATTCTGTTGAGGAACTAATGGCCCTCTACTCGGTCAATGCCAATACAGTGTCCAACTGGGTTGGGGATGGTTTGGCCCCGTCTGACGGACAGAAACCCTATCTGTTCCAAGGCGCTGAAATTCAGCGTTTCCATAGGGACAGACGCGCGCGAACTGCGACCAAACTACGCCCCGGCCAGTTTTACTGCTTCACCTGCAAGGCCCATGTATTTCCAGATATTGAGACCGTGACCGATATCGCCCCCAGCAATGGGAAACACATGTTTGCCGCCAGGTGCCCAGACTGCTCGTCTCCGGTTCGGAAGATATCAAACGAGGCGGATCGGGCCATTGTCGAGGATTGTCTCAATCCCAATACCAACAGGCACTGCCTACACGAAGAAGACAGGCCAATCCCTGTTGGTATTGGGATTAGCGGCAGTTTCAGTTCCAAAAGCCTTCACACCCACAACGATAGAATCATCCACCACTGGTTAACTTACGCAGGTCGCTATGACGTCAAAACGATAGATCGCCACCTTTCGGCAATTCGCTATTGTGAGGAAATTCTGGCTGGTAAGCCCTTCAGCAAGCTGACCCGTGACGATGTTGCCAAGGTTCGGAATGACCTCAAGCGCCGCGCGAGCGCAGGTGTATCGGACTGCCTATCTTCTTCTTCGATCAGGCATATAGTTTCGCATTTGTCGGCATTCTTCACCTGGCTCTTGAAGCAGGACGGCTACAAGACCTTGCCGCAGGATCTTCAAGGCTATCTCAACCTGCCGCAAGCAGTCCTCGCGTCTGCCACACCGGTGGGCCGTAAAGACTACCCAACCCTTTCCGAGGCGGAGCAACTGTTGGGGACCATGCCATCGCGGTCCTTGGTCGACCAGCGCGCACGGGCTATCTTTGCGCTCGCCTTCCTCGGTGCACTCAGGGCTGACACATTGATTTCTCTCAGGCTCAAACACGTGGACATTTCTCGCCGGTTGATCTTACAGGACGGAGGCACGGTTCGGGCTAAAGCAGGCAAGAGCATTCACATCTTGTGGTTTCCAATCCCCAAGTGTTTTGAAACGGAGGTCATCGGAATGGCTTCATGCGCTAAAGGGTTTGGGGTTCAAGGATGAGGATGCATTGTTTCCGGCCAGTGATTGGCTGAAACATAGACCGGTCGCTCAGGGTGCAACGCCGAAACCGGTCCCAGTTATGTCAACTTCGCACGCCGCAACAGAAGCGTTCGCCGTCGCCTGCCGCGATCAGGCCGTCAAATTCACACCCCATGCTGCAAAACACTGCATAGCCGCCGAGCGTGACGTGCGCCCACTGACTCATCTCGAGAGAAAGGCATGGTCGGAGAACATGGGCCACGAGAACGAACAGACCACCGAGCGGCACTATGGAAAGCTGCCCGATGACAAGCGCTTCGAAGTTCTGGAGCACATCGGCGCGAGTGCTCGCATAGGCCCACTGGCGTTCTCGGATGAGGAGAAGATCGCGTTTTTCGACGGCATTCTTGGTCTGATGCGAAACAGGTAGGCGTCTAGGGTTGGTTCACCCTGTCCCTGACCACTGCAATCGCCTACCCGAGCACCATACGGGTCGACAATGGCATGGGTCTTATGCGGATCCGGTAAGTCGTCGGGACGATGATCCTCTCGATGGCTCTCGCCCATGGCTACGGTCTTTTAGTTTACGTGGTCTTCCCCGGCATGAAATGGGAATTCTCCAGTATTGCGGTCACGATCATCGTTTTCGGACTAAATGGAACTGGCTTCATGCTCGCGGCACTCACACCTCTTTCCGTGCGATATCCGGCTGTTGAGGCATTCTTTGAAAGGTATGGAAGACGGATCGTGATTGCTGATCTGGCATCGACGGTCGTTTCTTTGCCCCTGCTTGGGCTCGCGGTGGCGGGCACGATCTAGGGTCGTCAGCGTACACTCCGCAGGGCATCAAGCGTCTATTCCTTTTCGATGGTGAGCGGCTCGAGCGTCGCGAGGAAAGCCGCGATCTGGTGCAGTTCCGTGGCGCCCAGGTCCAGCGGACGAAGCTCGCTGTGACCGATCTTGGCTTCCGGTGCCGATTGGTAGTGCCGTAGCACAGCGTCAAGCGTTTCGACCTGGCCGGCATGCATGTAAGGCGCACGGGATGCCGCACCACGCAGCGACGGGGTCTTGAAGGCACCCTGGTCGTCCGGACCACCGACGACCATGAAGCGCAGTTCCGTGCAATCGTCAGGCGCCGCGTCACTGAAGGGGCCAAGGCAGTTGAAGGGGTCGTCGCGGACAAGCAGCGCACCTTCAGCACGACCGGCATCCTCGGGGGCGCCCGGTCCGGCAGCGACGCCCGTATTGTGGAAATGGTTATCGCTGAGAAGGGGGCCGTTATGGCAGTTCACGCATTCCCCCTTGCCGATGAACAGCCGCAATCCCTCGATCTCGTCCCCGGTCAGGATGTCCGCTCCTGAGCCGGTCGACAAGGCTGCCACATAGGCGTCAAACCGCGTGGAAGCGGGATTGATCGTGCGTTCGAATGCCGCGATGGCTTTGCCGATATTGGCAAAGACCTCTGACACGGCCTTGCGGTCCTCTTCCCGCATTTCTTGCCAGGCTGCAGTGGCGTCGGGATCCTGCACCGGACCGGCTTTGCGCGGCAGATGATCAAGTTCAGGAAGCGCACCGAACAACGCCTCGTAGGGTTCCTGGTAGGCCGTCGCAATCAAATGCGCGTATTGGGTGCGGTCGCCGCCGTGTTCAACCGCGCTTTCCATCGGACCAAGCGCCTGCGACCACAAGCTGTCCTTTCTTCCGTCCCAGAACAGGAACGGGCTGTGGGCCATGCCCGCAATCGGCATTGTCCGCCGCCCTGTCGTACCGACGCCCCGACCCAGCGGCAGATCGTCTTGAAACTGCCGATCAGGCAGATGGCAGCTGGCACAGGAGACCGCGCCATTGGCGCTGAACCGTGTATCGGAAAAGATTGCGCGTCCAAGATCAACCGCCCGCGGGTCGTCAGCGACACGGTTCGACGGGTCTTGCGGCACGGGGCCAAGTTCTGAAAGCGCAAGCGAAGCGATCAGTCCATGCTCTTCGGCCGACCATTCCGGGACAGCGGCAGAAGAGCCAATCGCCAAGGCAATCCCCCCAACCGCCAGCACGCCAAGCGAGAGAACCCGAAAGTTTGCCATGGCCACCCTCACAGAACGATGTTGAAGGTCACGACGTCAGCACCGTCCGCGCCCTCAATCGCAAGCTCGAAGGTCCACCAGCCGCGCATGTTGAATTTCACGCCTTCGATCTGATAGCTGCCATTGCCGAAGTTCTTCGTCACCTGCGGTGCTGTCGGAAGCCCGTGGCCGTGCTGCGGCATCCCCCCGTCGACGGCTATCTTTGCCTGGGTGACCGGCGCACCTGCGCGCCGTCTGCAACGTCACGGTCCAGACATGCATCTGTCTGACAGTGATCGGCATGGCCTCTGGCGAAAGCTCGGGCGCGATAAAGTCCGCCCTTCGACAGCCTGGTCAAGGAAAGATCGAGGTCGTCGGGAACTGGGCTTGAGAAAAGCCCGGCAGAGGCGGCACCGGCCAGCACGATAGCGCCCGGAACGGCGAGCAGGACTGCCCTGCGGGAAATGGACGTGGACATATCGGTTCCTTTCGAATGTGGGGTACCGGTCCTCGCCGGTCATGCGGTTTCATAAGGCAGGCAGCCGGACACGCGATTGAACGAAACGGCTGACTTCGCAGATGCCTTGGAAGCTGATAAAAGGTCCTATGAAATACGCTGGACGCGGCCGCATTGTTCTGTGGGAAGGTGCCAGTCTTTGGGCCTTCGAAGTGCCGCTTGCGTCCCCAGTTCGGCGCAGCACCGATGTACACGCCCACCACGCCATGCAGTTGACGCTGTCAGTGGGAGGCAGTTTCGGCTTCCACATCGGCTCTGATGTGGTGCAGGGTCCTGTTGTGCTCATCGCGCCGGACGTGCCGCATGCGTTCGAACCGCAGGGGCGGACTGCGATGATCTTCATCGAGCCGGAAAGCACGCTGGGCGCCGCGGTTCTGCGAGACCTTGCCGACCGCAAGGTGGCACAGCTCGATCCAGCGAAATTCGACGACATCGCGACCCGGCTGTCCTGCATCTGGGAACAGCCCCGTCCGGACGACGCCACCCTTGTTGAACTGGGTAGGGAGTTGGCGGCGCGTCTCGCTGGGAACGATGTTCCCGTCCGGACAATCGACACCCGTATCGCGCGTGTTCTCGAAAGACTTTCCGCAGATATCGACTCGCGGCTTGACGCCGGTCAGGCCGCCGAGATCGCCTGTCTGTCGGAAAGCCGGTTCAGCCATCTCTTTGTCGAAGAGGTTGGCCTACCCTATCGCACCTATGTGCTCTGGCGGCGGTTGATGGTGGCGGTAAACGGCATCGCTGCGGGACATACGCTGACCAATGCGGCACATGAGGCGGGCTTTGCGGACTCGGCGCATTTCAGCCGGACATTCCTGCGGATGTTCGGCGTCCCGGCATCTTTGCTCTTGATGATCTGACGCTCTGCTTTCCGGCACTGCCTTTCAGCCCGCCAGCTGATGGGTGCCATTCAGATCAGCTTTTTCGTTCAATCGCCGAACCGTGCAACAAGGGTATCGGCGAGCCAGGCGTGTGGGTCGACTCTCGTTGGTCGACGATGTCGCCAAGCTGTAGGTCGCACCACTGTCCGCATCAACACCAATGCGCGCCTTGATCCCGAAGTACCACTCTATGCCCTTCTCTATGCACGACATTTCGGTGTCGCGTGCCTCCGCCTCGTTCTTGGTCGGGGACGGCGCATTGATGACCGTTGCATCAATCAAGATCCCCGACGGTAACCGGAGCAGATCGAATCCGTCCGGCGCGGTTACGACGACTGGCGGCATTTGCTGGACTGACTTCGTGGTGGGTTGGTGGCTGGCGGGCCGCTGCGCGCGATCATGATGACCGCGGCGATACCTAAGGTGCGGCCATGGCTCTCGACCCGGCCAAGAGCAATCAACTGCTAGTAAAAGCTGGCAAAGTCTGGCAGCTTCACTTTACATATTTCGAGAAGGAGCAGGTCCATGTCGGACCCTATTCTCACTTTTTCAGAGGTCGCAGTTTTGTTGAAGGTTGCAGAGAAAACTGTGTACACGATGGCGCGCGGCGGCCAAATCCCGGCATTCAAGGTTCGAGGACAGTGGCGCTTCAATCATGATGACATTGATCGATGGATCGATGAACAGAAGGCATCCGTAAAAGGAAACCTCTGGAAAAGGTGCCGCGGATGTCTGAGCAGTTCTTCGAAAAACCGATTCTGAACTCTCCTTATGCATATCCGGGCAGACATTGGGAACTGGACCCCGATGGTCAGCCGACGAACCGCATTCTGGAAAACCGGCGGCGTTCGGATCTCATCACGCCCGTTCCAAAGACAAAGAAGCAGCGCCAGAACACAAAGCAGGCGTCCCTCTTGCTGGGTGCCGACGACGACCTTTCTACGGCGGATCAAGAGTACAACCCCACCCCGATCATCAATGAGGTTCGGGGCTATGTTGAAACCTGGCGCAACTTGCCTAACCCCGATCAATGGCTGGTAACGCCCGAGACCGCACGCCTGCTGCAACACTGGCGGCATCATAAGTTCGAGGGCATCCGTCCGTTCTTTTGCCAGATCGAAGCGGTCGAAACCGCCATCTGGCTGACGGAAGTGGCCCCCAAGATGGGATCACGCGTCGCCAAGTTCTGGGCCCACATCAAAGGGGCGAATGAGCAAGCAAACCCCGAACTGATGCGTTTGGCGCTGAAACTTGCGACAGGCGCGGGCAAGACCACCGTCATGGCGATGCTGATCGCCTGGCAAACCGTCAATGCCGTGCGTCATCCGAACAGCAAGTCGTTTTCCAGCCGGTTCCTGATCGTCTCCCCTGGCATCACCATCCGCGACAGGTTGCGTGTACTGATGTACGCGGCCGGTCTTTCACCCTGCGCATCAACTATCGCACGTCCCATCAAATCCGCCTTCATGCCGACAGGCTGCTTCCGACAACGGTCTCAGACGTCGATGGAAACGCAGAGGGACGGCGTGGCACTGTTTCGATGTTCGACGGTCCTCCGCCGATGGTCATGGCATGCACCGATGCCGACCATGAGTGCCGCGTCGTCGGCAATTGGATAAGTGAAAGGCTGAGGGAGGGCTGCGCACCAAGTGAAGTGGGCGTCTTCGTGCGGTCCGATGCGGAACTGAAGCGCGCTAGATCTGCAGTGAAGTCAGCGGGTGCGCGCGCTGTTGAACTTAACGACAAGGTCGAAGTCGAGGATGGCGCTGTCGCTATCAGCACAATGCATTTCGCCAAGGGTCTGGAATTCCGGTCGGTGGTCGTCATGGCCTGCGACGACGATGTTATTCCGCAATCGGACCGCATTGAATCGGTGGCTGATGATGCTGACCTCGAAGAGGTCTACAACACAGAAAGACACCTGCTCTACGTGGCATGCACCCGTGCGCGCGACCATCTTTTGGTAACAGGCATCACGCCGGTTTCCGAGTTCGTCGACGATTTCTTGAAGGGGTCGCGATAAGTCCTGTTGTCTAGGCAGTGCCACAGCGCGGTAAAAGCTGAGGCACTCCTTGGCATGGTTCCTTTCCAGCCCTGTTTGTATGCGGGGGTGCGCGGCGTGCCTCAAAATACGCAATACCGGTGTCCACAGCTGCCGCACTTCATCACATAGACAGCCTGGTTGTGGCCGTTCCCCGGAAGGTCGGTTCCTTTCACAACCTCCTGCCCGTTCTTGTTTACAGAGCCTAGCCTGGTCGTTTTCCCTCCGCTCGAGGGGCTGCGGCTCGATTGTCGGTTGACATTCATCGCCTGCGCCGATGCTTGTCCACGATGTTGGAACTGCACGAAAGGCGGCCTTCTGTGCGGCCGAACATTGAGCGGATTGTTTGCGAAATCGAGAAGGCCGAGGCTATGGCCGCCGCTGATCCCTTGGCACGGGCGCGGGCGATGATTGCCGCCGCCTGTCATCTTACAGCGCGATAGGCTCCAGAAGATTGGCTATATGCTCCAGTGTTGCGCCTTTTCCGTAACGCTCACGATTGAGGGAGTGCCCCATCAGGTCGCGCCTAATCCGTTCATCGACACCGGCAGCCAAGAGCCGGTCTTCAAACGAGTGGCGCAGACCATATAGCGTGTGCTGATCTGTTTCCATCAGCTTGTTCTCGCGCAAAAACTTGTTCACCGTATCCGACAGTGACGGGTTGTCGGCATAGCGCGGGAACCCATTCGGGAACTGCCGGAACGCTTCCAGACTCACGCCGGTCAAAGGTATGCGGCGCTCTGCGTTGTGCGATTTAAGCTGCCGCCCGACTGCTTCGATCTGAATGTAGGGAACAGGCCCCTCCAGTCGGATCTGGGCCGCCGTGAGCATTGCGCCTTCGCTGGGCCGGTATCCAGTATTCACCATCCCAAGCAAGATGCACCGCGCCTCTGCATTGAGGCCAGCAAGCGCATTGGGGGCCAAGATCCGATCCTTGATCCACTCAAGCGAAAAGGCTGGACGCTGGTTCTTCTTGCCTTCATCCAGCATCAGTTTCTCGGTGGAGAACGAAAGTTGCATGTCATTGGCGCGGGCCACCTCACGGATCATCGCAGTAAGGTGGATCAGGTCTTTGTTTGCGCTGTTGGCGCTGACCTCGCCCGCCGCGATCCGGTCAACCCACCATTCGCGGAATCGCACCATGTCATAGGTGGATATCGCCGCGATGGGGAGATTGCCCATGATTTTGACGAAATTTGCCACCGCCTTCTTGCGTGGGTTTTCCCAGCGCCGGATCTGGTCTTCCGACTTCCCAAGGGTCTTGGCCCTTGCGATGGTCCAATACTGTTCAAGCGCCTTGGTGACTGTAACCTCCGGTTCATCTAGCAGGCCCAACAGTGCATCGGCTTCAATCAGATCGACCTTGCCGCTTGGCGTCACGATGCGTTCAGCGCGGTCAAGGAGTTTCGCCATGGGCAGCTGCGCGACCGAGGCGACCGGCAGGTAGCGATACCCTCGCTTGGTCGCCAAGTTTTTCGCTGCCGTTATCCGCGCATCTGCATCCGATGTGTCACCGGCAAGCTTGGCCTCCCAAGCCTCGATCATTTCGGCCCAGATGATTGGCGCTTTCTGGCGTGCCACCGCTTCGCTATCGGTATGAAGCGAAACCCAAAAGAACTCGCGTTCCTCGACGCTGCGATAGCGCCGTGGAACGCGCTTCCGAATGTGCAGGGTTTGATTGCGGCGCATAAGCTTCATATTCGCACCATGCGACAAGTCCGAGAAAGATTTCAAGGAGGCATGTGACGCGGATTGTGTAGCGCGATGTGCAGCAAAACTGGTCAAAAACCTGGCCTGACATCTTCAAGGAGGACGAATTGCATTATAATTCAATGCTTTAGACTAGATTTTGCTGTCAAGTGAGTGGCGGAGAGACAGGGATTCGAACCCTGGGTCGGCGCAAACCGACAACGGTTTTCGAGACCGCCGCATTCGACCACTCTGCCACCTCTCCGCGGTAGGGATCGTGGCGGGGATTTAGCGGGGTCTTGCGGGGCTTGCAAGCCCTCTTTGGCAGGATTTGGCGGTTGGTTCGGGATGAGGCGTGGGCTCGCTTGGCAAAGCGGGGGGGAGGGGCTATTTGTCTGGGGTAAATGTATGTTGAGGTGATTTGGATGCGCGTGCCCCGGTCTTTGTCAGCGATGCTCTGGACCGTTTGGGTCGCGGGGCTCTTGGCTATGGGTGGGGCCAACGCGGGCCGGGCCGAGGGAATGCCTGCGCCGCAACCTGCGCAGGTGCAGGACTCTGCGATTGCTTTGGCCGAACTGATGAAGATGGACGGCGTATTGGACGTGATGCGGGCCGAGGGATTGGCCAACGGGGCAGAGCTTGCAGCCGATCTTCCGGGGGGGGCCTCTGATGCGGGGTGGCTGGCGGAATTGGCGGCAATCTACAACACCGGCACCATGCGGGAAGTGTTTGACAAGACACTGGCCGCCAAGCTTGCGGCCGATCCCGAAGCGCTGGCCGCGGCGACCACTTTTTTCAGCTCCACTCTCGGGCAAAAGGCCCTGCAATCGGAGATCGACGCCCGCCGCGCGCTGTTGGATAAGGACGTTGAGCGCACGACCGAGTTGGCCTTTGAAGATCTTGTGTCGGATGACCCCGCGCGGGTGGCGCTGCTGACCCGCTTTTCTGAGGTCAATGATCTGGTGGAAACGAATGTGATGGGCGCGCTGAACGCCAATCTGTCGTTCTTCCGGGGTATCTCTGACCAAAGTGGCGAAATGGCGGGTATGGATGAAGCCGATATGCTGAGTTCGGTCTGGGAGGGGGAAGCGCAGACGCGGATCGACACGCAGGCCTGGCTTTTCCCCTTTCTGATGCTGGCGTACCAACCGCTGAGCGATGAAGAGCTAAAGGCCTATATCGACTTTTCCGACACGCCCGAGGGTCAGCGGGTGAATGCGGCGGTCTTTGCCGCCTTTGATGAGCTTTTTAACGATATCTCCTATCGTTTGGGACAAAGCTATGGCCGCCGCTTGACGGGGCAGGACATCTGATACGGACAACCGATGCCGTGGCTTGACCACGCGCGCCGGTTCTTGACAGTCCGACCATCCCATATCATAAGCCCCCATCCCGGCGAGGTGCGAATCTCGCCGGGGCTTTATTTCATGACGCCCTACAGGGGCGCGCTGTCCGAGGCGGGGAAACCCAAAACACCAATCGCGCGAAACCGCGAACGGGGCCACAGGATGCGGAGCAAGAGAAGGAAAGACCATGTTTGCGGTCCTCAAGACCGGCGGTAAGCAGTACAAAGTGCAGGCGGGTGACGTTCTGCGCGTTGAAAAGCTGGCCGCTGTCGCTGGTGAAAAGATCCAGTTCAACGAAATCCTGATGGTGGGTGGCGAAAACCTGACCGTTGGCGCGCCCTTTGTCGCTGGTGCTGCCGTGCAGGCAGAAGTGATCGACCAGATCAAAGGCGAGAAGCTTATCCACTTCGTCAAGCGCCGCCGGAAACACTCCAGCCAGCGCACCAAAGGCCACCGTCAGCACCTGACGCTGGTTCGCGTGACCGAAGTTCTGGCCTCGGGCGCCGAAAAGTCGGGCGTTGCTGCTGCTACCGGCACTGCCGATGCACGCCGCGCTGCCCATAACGCGACTGCGGCTCCGGCTGCGGAAGCTCCTGCGAAACCGAAGCGCGCCGCCAAGGCCGCTGCTGCGAAGGAGTAATCCCCCATGGCACACAAAAAAGCAGGCGGCTCATCCCGCAACGGCCGCGACTCAGCCGGTCGTCGTCTTGGCGTGAAATTGTTTGGCGGCCAAGCGGCCATCCCGGGCAATATCATTGTTCGCCAGCGCGGCACCACCTGGTTCCCGGGCAATGGCGTTGGCATGGGCGTGGATCACACGATCTTCGCCAAGGTCGAAGGCCACGTGCACTTCAAGAAAGGCCTCAAGGGCCGCACGTTTATTTCGGTACTCCCTCTCGCTGAGGCCGCCGAATAAGTCGAACCGTTACGTTTCGCAAGTAAACGGGGGATCGGCTGAAAGGCCGGTCCCCCGCTCCATTTCAGGAGCAGACTTCGGGGATCGGTCAAATCGGTGGGGAAGCCTGCCACACTCGTATCGATGGAACCGGAATGATGCCCGTCAGGGGAAGAGGCCAAACTGAATCGCACGGCTTGCCCGACCAGTCTTTAGGATTGGTGCGGGCCGAACTTGTTGCCTGGTTGGGTAATCGCGGGAGCCTTTCCGTCAGTTTGGGCGCAATGCGGTATGCGGACATGCTGGACGACGGGGCGGGACCTGAAATCGGCGCAATGGGTTCCCATATTGAGCCTATGCCCCCTGTGTCACAGGGGGCGACCAAAACATCCGCTGCCACGGCGTCGCGGATGGCTGACCGGGACGCGTGCCCGGACATGCGCTTCGAAGGAGGGAAGCCATGACTTTGGATTTGACGGCAGGGGCGGGGAGGCCCTTGAACGCATTGGGTTCGATTCCGGCGGGGCGGTTTGTTCTGCGGCCGTTGCGGAAATCGGATGCGGGTTTGTGCGCGATGTATGCGGGCGATCGGCGGGTGGCTGAGGCAACCCGTTCCATCCCGCATCCTTTGCCGCCGGGGGCTGTCGAGGCCTTTATTGCCCGCGCGATGAGCAAGGAAACCGAAGGCACGATTTGGGCGATGGACGGCGCGGCGGCCGGTTTGTCCGAGGTTTTGGGCGTGATCAGCCTGAAGCCGATGGATCGGAGCCAGTCGGAGATCGGCTATTGGGTGGCGCCTGCGTTGTGGAACACGGGCATTGCCACCGAGGCTGTGCGGGCCTTGGTTGCCGCCAACCCGCTGAACAGCCGGACGATCTTTGCCGAGGTGTTTCAGGATAACCCCGGTTCTGCCAAGGTCTTGACCAATCAGGGCTTTCAATATTTGGGCGATGCGGAAACCTATTCGGTGGCGCGCGGTGCGCGGGTGCCGACCTGGACCTATCTGCTCAAACTGGATTGACCGATGACGGCGGCGGAGATCAAGACCGCGCGTCTCTGGCTGCGCCCTGTCGCTGCGTTTGATGAGGCTGCGGTGGTGGCGGGAATGAATGATCTGGACGTCAGCGGATGGCTGTCGGTGGTGCCATACCCCTATGGCGCCGCCGATTTTCGGCATTTCGCCCGAGAGATCGCCCGCCCGGGTGAGACCTATGCTGTCGATGACGACCAGGGGTTTGCGGGCATTGTCAGGGCAGGCGACACCTTGGGGTATTGGTTTTTGCCGCGTTGTCACGGACGGGGCTATGCGACAGAGGCTTGTTGGGCGGCCCTGTCTTATCAGTTTGCGGACCATGCAGAACCGGTCATGTCGGGGTATTTTGAGGGCAATGGCCGTTCGGCCCGCGTTCTGGAAAAGTTGGGTTTTGTGGAAACCGGGCGTGGCATGGCGTTTTGCAGGCCCTTGGCGCGCGACCGGGTCCACGTTGATCTTGCCCTGTTGCGGCCCGGTTTTGAGGCGGCTTTCCCCGTAGAGGCGCGGTCGGCCCGGCTGGCCTATCGTGCGTTGTGGCCCCATGATCTGAACGCTTTGCACGCGCTCGTCTCTCAATGGGACGTGGTGCGGCAGTTGGGGGGCTACCCGTGGCCCGCCGATCGCGCCCACACGGCAACACGGGCCAAACCCTATGCCGGCAATGGCTTTATCTGGGCGATCTTGCGCGATGGCGCCATGATTGGCACGGTGGGGGTCTGGGACGGCGAGCTGGGCTATATGCTGGACCCCGCCCATCATCGCCAAGGTTTTGGCGAAGAAGCCTGCCGTTTTGCGCTTGCCCGTGCTTTTGGGGCGGGGGCTTTGCCAGAGGTTCATGCCGGCGTGTGGGCAGACAATGCCGCCTCGCTGGCATTGCTGGCCAAATTGGGGTTCGAGATCACCGCCCAGACCCGCGAGCCGTCACTGGCCCGTGGCGTTCCGGCCGACGGCTATACACTGCGCCTGACCGCTGCCCGCTGGGAAAATCCAAGCGGCGCTTGAGCCGAAGCCTGCAATCCTGTATCGCCCTTTCCTGTGTCGCCTGACACAATCTTTCAGAAAGTCTTTCCGATGAAATTCCTCGATCTTGCCAAAGTGTATATCCGCTCCGGTGGCGGTGGCGGGGGTTGCGTGTCGTTCCGGCGCGAAAAGTTCGTGGAGTTTGGTGGGCCAGACGGCGGGGACGGCGGCAACGGCGGCTCGGTTTGGGCGGTGGCCGTTGAGGGGCTGAACACGCTGATCGACTATCGCTATCAGCAGCATTTCTTTGCCAAGTCGGGTCAACCGGGGATGGGCAGCCAGCGCACCGGAAAGACGGGCGAAGATATCATCATGAAAGTGCCGCTGGGCACCGAGATTTTGGATGAAGACGAGGAAACGGTGATCGCCGACCTCGTCAACCCGGGCGACCGGGTTTTGCTGGCACAAGGCGGCAATGGCGGCTGGGGGAACCTGCGGTTCAAATCCTCAACCAACCGCGCGCCTGCACGGGCCAATCCGGGGCAGGAAAGCGTGGAGCGGACCATCTGGCTGCGGCTGAAGCTGATTGCGGATGCGGGTCTGGTTGGCTTGCCGAATGCGGGTAAGTCCACTTTCCTTGCGGCGGTTTCCAACGCACGGCCGAAGATCGCGGATTACCCGTTTACCACGCTTGTTCCCAACCTTGGGGTCGTGGGAATTGATGGCACCGAAATCGTGATGGCCGACATTCCGGGCTTGATTGAGGGAGCCTCTGAAGGCCGGGGCCTTGGCATTCAGTTCCTTGCGCACGTGGAACGGTGCAAAGTGCTTTTGCATCTGGTCGATGGCACGTCGAGCACCATTACCAAGGACTACCGGACCATCGTGAAAGAGTTGGAAGCCTATTCCGACATCCTTGGCGACAAACAACGCGTTCTGGCGCTGAACAAATGCGACGCTTTGGACAAGGCCACCATCACCACGCGCCGCAAAGCGCTTGAAAAGGCCTCTGGCGGGCCTGTGCATGTGATTTCGGGTGTCTCGGGCATGGGCTTGCAAGAGACGCTGCGCGCGATCCATGCCAAGATCGTCGGCGAGGCGCCCGCGCCGGAGGACGTGCCTTGGCAGCCCTGAGACCGTTGGTTGCCCCGGACGTTCGCGCGGCCAAGCGGCTGGTGGTGAAAATCGGCTCGGCGCTGCTGGTCGATCGCGCCAAGGGCCTGCGGCAGGGATGGCTTTCGGCCTTGGCGATGGATGTGGCCGAAGCAAAGCTGCGCGGGACCGATGTGGTCCTTGTGTCGTCTGGCTCTATCGCGCTGGGGCGCAAGGTGTTGGGTTTGGGCGACGGGGTTCTGACGCTGGAGCAATCGCAGGCGGCGGCGGCGGTTGGACAGATCCGGCTGGCACGCGCCTATGAAGAGGTGCTGGCGACGCACGGGATTATCACCGGCCAAGTGCTGGTGACGTTGGAAGACACCGAGGATCGGCGGCGATACCTGAACTCTCGCGCCACGATGGAGACGTTGCTGGGCTTGGGTGTGGTGCCGATCGTCAATGAAAATGACACGGTGGCGACGGACGAAATCCGCTTTGGCGATAACGACCGGTTGGCGGCGCAAATCGCTGTGACGGTCGGGGCGGATCAGTTGATCCTTTTGTCGGACGTGGATGGGTTTTACTCTGCCAACCCCAAAGAAGACCCGACCGCGCAACGCTTTGATTTGGTCGAAAAGATAACCCCGGAAATTGAGGCGATGGCGGGCGATCCGATCTCGGGCATGTCCAAGGGCGGGATGAAGACCAAGCTTTTGGCGGCCAAGACGGCGGTTGCGGGCGGTTGTGCCATGGCGATCATGGAGGGCTCGCTTCCGCGGCCGTTGACGGCCTTGGCGAATGGGGCAAACCGGACGTGGTTTGTGGCGCAGGGCGATCCGCAGGCCGCACGCAAGCGGTGGATCAACGCGATGAAGCCGCGCGGTGAGTTGGTGTTGGACGCGGGTGCGGTGACGGCGCTGAAGGCCGGGAAATCGTTGTTGCCCGCAGGGGTGGTTTCGGTCTCCGGCACGTTCGGGCGCGGCGATCCGGTTGCAATCTTGTCGCCAGAGCGCGTCGTGCTGGGCAAGGGGTTGGTGCGGTACACGGCGGTTGAGGCCAAGGCGATTGCCGGGCACCGGTCCGGGGATATCGCGGCAATCCTTGGCTATCAGGGGCGCGCGGCTTTGGTGCATCGGGACGATATGGTGGTCTGAGCGCGGATCGTGCAAACGAACCCGCCTGCCAATGGGGGACTGAAGCGATGGACGGACAGATTTCGGGGCTGATGGCCGAAATGGGTGCCAAGGCCAAGGCGGCGGCGGCGGAATTGGCCTATGCCAGCCAAGAGCGCAAATATGCGGCCCTCGTCTCGGCCGCCCACGGCGTTTGGGAGCGGCGGCAGTCGATCCTTGACGCCAACTACATCGACATGGACGCGGCCGAAGCCAAGGGCCTGTCGCCCGCCATGATGGACCGGCTGCGGCTGGATGAGCGGCGGCTCCGCGATATGGTCGACGGGTTGCGTGCCATTGCCGAGCAACCGGACCCGGTGGGCCGAATTCTGGCCGAATGGGACCGGCCGTCGGGATTGCATATTCAGCGTGTGGCAACCCCGCTTGGGGTCATCGGGGTGATCTATGAAAGCCGCCCGAATGTGACAGCGGACGCGGGTGCCTTGTGCCTGAAGGCGGGAAATGCCGTCATCTTGCGGTGCGGAAGTGAAAGCTTTGAGACGTCGACTGCGATCCATGAGTGTCTGGTTTACGGCTTGCAGCAGGCGCGTTTGCCCGAAGCCGCGATCCAGCTTGTGCCGACCCGTGATCGCGATGTGGTGACCGATATGTTGCGTGCGTCTGAATTCATCGACGTGATTGTGCCGCGCGGTGGCAAGGGGCTGGTGGGTCTGGTCCAGCGCGAGGCCCGCGTGCCGGTCTTTGCGCATCTGGAGGGGATTTGCCACGTTTACGCCGACCGCGACGCTGATCTTGAAAAGGCGCGGCGCGTGGTGCTGAACGCCAAAACCCGGCGCACGGGGATTTGCGGATCGGCGGAATGTTTGCTGATCGACTGGAAGTTTTACACCCAGCACGGCGGCGTTCTGATCGAAGACTTGCTGAAAGCGGGGGTTGAGGTTCGGACGGAAGGGGAGTTGTTAAAGATCCCCGGCACGGTCAAAGCCGCACCCGATGATTTCGGGCGCGAGTATCTGGACATGATCATTTCGGCAAAGCTCGTCGATGGTGTGGAAGAGGCGATTGCGCATATTCGCAAATACGGCAGCCAGCACACCGAGGCGATCCTGACAGAGAATGACGAAACAGCAGCGCTTTTCTTCCAGCGGCTGGATTCGGCCATTTTGATGCGCAACGCCTCAACCCAGTTCGCGGACGGGGGCGAGTTTGGCATGGGGGCCGAGATCGGCATTGCGACCGGCAAGATGCACGCACGCGGGCCTGTGGGCGCAGAGCAACTGACAAGTTTCAAATATCTGGTGACCGGTGACGGCACCATTCGCGGCTAGGCCAGTGTCTTAAAAACTAAGGCGGATTTCAGGCTCGCTGATCTCCATTCCTTGCCTTCGCGCACGACACCCCGGTCGTCTTCGATGTCGAGCCGGCCGTTCTTGCTGATGTAGCGGAAGTGCGCCGCGATGGCCGCCCATGCCGCGGCCGCCACCGGTGACCTTGACCATCACCTGCGGCGCCCTGCCCGTCACCGTGGCTTCGATGCGCCGGCGGATCACGGCGGCCTTGCGCCGCGTCATCGTGTCCAGGCGTGGCGTCGGTGCTGTCCTGACGATCCGGTTGGAGGGATAGAACAGCCGCTCGCCCCACTGCAGAAGCACGCCGTCGACGGTCGGGTTCGATGTCATCGCGGTCGGCCGTGGCCGCGGGTCGCGCGACGCCCGTCGCCGCAGCTCGGCCAGCAGCGGCGCGGCCAGCGCCAGGTGGCGCCGAACGTCGTCAGCGACGGCATCGATGCCGGCGCAGCGCTGCTCGACCGGCTCGCCGCGCTGACCGCAACAGCCGCATGAAGGCGTTCAGGTCGGCACAGGCGATCGCCCAGCCGGTCGGTCGATCCGACCAACGCGGCAACGGCTTCGGCATGGTCGGGTGGCAAGCGCGCGGGGGGCATGCCCTTCGAGCAGACCGGCGACGTAGGCGCCTTGCGACACGTCGGCGGCGCGGGCGCGCGCTGCCAGCAGCGCGGCATGCACCACGGACATCCGCAGCGTGACCTTGACGACCTGGTCCCCGTTCAGAGGGCGGTCGGGGTCCACGTCGCCGGCGTCCGTTCAGAGCGCCCTCGCTCCAGCAGCTTGACCGCGACGCCGGACGAACGCGGCCGGGGTCATCCCTCGCGCCGCGGCGCGGGCTCGCAGCGATCGCCGAAACCTCGCAGGTCGACGGTGACCCGGTCACGAGAACCGCTTCGCACGTCGTGCCTCGTTGAAGCGCATGGCCGTGGGCATCGCCGACCAGCCATCACGGGTCGAGTCGGTCGGCCAGGGCCGCGACGCGATCCCGCAGCGCCGTCAGGTCGTCGGCGGGCAGCGCTCGCGCCCTTCCGGCCCAGGCGGAGCAGCGCCGCGTCCAGCCGTTCGCAAGCCCATGGCGCGGGCCAGCATCTGGGCCGCCCGGTGCGGTCGCGGCCGGTCCTCGTGCGCCCGGCGTGGGCGGGCGCCGCGAGCTCGTCGCGGATCGCGGCACGGCGTCGCGCGTGATGGGGTCGCCACCGCCCACAGGTCCGCACACCCGCTCCGGCCGCTTCTCATGCAGCTTGCCCAGCTCGTACAGGGTGCGCGGCGACGAACAGCGGCCCGCCTTCAGCGCGTCGTCGAGCACCGGCGGCAAGTCCAGCAGCGCCAGGTGGTGCGCCACCGTCGTCAGGTCGACGCCGAGCCGCTTGGCGACGGTCGTATTCGATTCGCCGGCGTCGACCCGGCCGCGGATGAAGCGTGCCAGGTCGAGCGGTGACAGGCCGTGCCGCTTCAGGTTCTCGGCCACCTGGTCGTAGCCGTGTGACCGCGGGCGGCGACCACGACCGGGACCTCGGCCAGCCCGACCCGCTGCGCGGCACGCCAGCGCTTGGCGCCGAAGTGGATCCGGTGTCGCCCGCGGCGTCGGGCGGGTCCACGACGATGGGCTGCAGGATGCCGTGCTGGGCGATGTCCGTCCGAGCTCGTCGATCTCGGCTTGCGGGAACTCGGTGCGCGGGTTGTCGGGGTCTTCGACCAGCCTGTCGATCGGCACGCGTCAACGGCTCGCCGGTGGGCACGGGGCTGGCGTCGAAGAAGCTGGACTGGGCCGGCCCGATCGAGCGCCGACAGATCGAGTGCGCGGGTCATGGCAGATTGGGCGTGCAGACGTCTGCTTTCGACTCTAGGGCCGGTTGCAGGCCACCCGGACGCTGGATTCAGGCCCAAATCCAGCACTTTGGCGCCGCCGGCGGCGTCGAACATCAGATCGGTGGTCCGGCGGTCGGCTGCGTCCAGGCTGGCCGCAGGCCACCCGCAGGGCCTGGCCTTGACGCGGCCGGCC
>CAWFGJ010000011.1:0-208709 GCA_963815355.1 uncultured Alphaproteobacteria bacterium | reverse complement strand
ACTGCGTCGGCGTCGGGGTCCACGCACCTTCGATTCCCGAGGTCGTCGAGTCGGTGCCCACGCCGGAGCCGTGCGCGTTTCTCCAGCCGAGGCCCATCTGTTCGATCGGGGCACCTTCGGGTTCCACGCCGACCAGATCGGAATCGCCGGCACCGTGGGCTTTGCCGAACGTGTGGCCGCCGATGGTGAGCGCCGCCGTCTCCTCACGTTCATCGCCATGCGGGCGAACGTCTCGCGGATGTCACACGCCGAGGCCAGCGGGTCGGGGTTGCCGTTCGGGCCCTCGGGGTTGACGTAGATGAGGCCCATCTGGACGGCACCGAGCGGATCCATGAGCTCGCGGTCACCGCTGTAGCGCTCGTCGCCGAGCCACTCGGTCTCGGGACCCCAGTAGATGTCGTCCTCGGGGGCCCAGATGTCGGCGCGGCCGCCGGCGAAGCCGAAGGTGTCGAAGCCCATCGACTCGAGCGCGACGTTGCCCGTGAGCAGGAGGAGGTCGGCCCACGAGATGGCGTTGCCGTACTTCTGCTTGATCGGTTGCAGGAGTGCGCGCGCCTTGTCGAGGTTGCCGTTGTCGGGCCACGAGTTGAGCGGAGCGAAGCGCTGCGCCCCGGTGCCGCCGCCGCCGCGTCCGTCCTCGATGCGGTAGGTTCCGGCCGCGTGCCAGGCCATGCGGATGAAGAACGGGCCGTAGTGGCCGTAGTCGGCGGGCCACCACTCCTTGGAGTCGGTCATCAGCGTGGTCAGGTCGGCCTTGAGGGCGTTGTAGTCGAGTGCCAGGAACGCTTCGGAGTAGTCGAAGTCGTCGCCCAGCGGGTTCGAGGCCGGGGCGTGCTGGTGCAGCATCCGCAGGTCGAGCTGGTTCGGCCACCAGTGCTGGTTCGCAGTCAGACCCTTGCCGGTGTGCCCAGCATTCGGCCCGTGCATGACGGGGCAGCCCTGCTGGCTGTCGTTGATGTCCCAGACTTCTGAATCTTGGCTCATTGTTCGCTCCTGGAGTGTTTCGGTTGGCGTGGTGCTGGTTAGTGGTGCTGGTGGGTGGTGCTGGTGGGTGGTGCTGGTGGGTGATGCTGATGGATGGTGCTGGTGAGGGGTCGTTAGATGGGTTGATGAACGGTCGCGGCCTCGGCGGGTGCTGTCACGAGGCATTGCCCGGTACGACTCGGCACGTCGGGCAGTAGCCCCAGTAGACCACCTCGGCCTCGTCGATCTCAAAGCCGTGATCGTCATCGGCGGTGAGGCACGGGACCTCGCCGACCGCGCAGTCGATGTCGACCACGGCGTTGCACGATCGGCAGATGAGGTGGTGGTGGTTGTCGCCCACTCGCCCCTCGTACCGCGCCGACGACCCCGCCGGCTGGATCCGCCGGATCAGTTGCTTGTCGACCAGCACGCCGAGCGTGTCGTATACCGATTGCCGGGAGATCGATCCGATCTCGGCGCGTACCTCGGCTGCGAGATCGTCGGCCGTGGCGTGCGGTTGCTCGACACGGCGGGCACAACGCGCGATTCGTTGTGCGGTGACCTGGAGACCGTGTTGTCGAAGCAGTTGGTCGACGCCGTCGTGCACGACGGACAGATTAGCACCAGGTTTGGACTGTGTCCCAGATTTGGTTTATGTCAGTTCCTCTGCTCGATTTCGTGAGTGGGCTGGTGGGCGCGAACGACCCGATAGCGAAAGAACACACCGTCGGCCTCGGGTCGATCGAATGCCAGCCGACCGTCCCGGCTCCGCGATGCGTACTCCGTGATCCGCCGTGAACGACTCGGTGATCGTTCCCCAAACCACTCCTCCGCCGGCGGTCGATGCGTCGGTGTTCCAACGCTGGAGGCCGAGTCGGGTCACGGCACCGTCGTCGCCGACGGTGACCTCGACGTCGAGCGTGGCGTTCGGGACACGGACTTCCACGACGGCTGAGTCTGCGTCGATCGGCCGCCGTCGCACCGCACTGTGGGGTGAGGGTTTGCGGCAGCCATGCGACGGTTTCCACGGCCAGGCGTCCACCGGCGCTGCGCGCCGTGTCGGGCCCCGACGCCCGCACCACGGGTACGATGCCGTGCAGGCGAAACTCCATCCGAGCGCCGTGCGGACCCAGCAGGTCGGCACCGACGAATCGCACGACGCGGCCACCGACCACCAGCGCCCAGCACCGAAACCGATGCCTGCCCGGAGCACCTGTCGAGCCGTGAACGGGAACCACCGCGGGCCCAACCGGATCGTCCCACTCCCATGTCGAGCACCGAGCAGTAAGAGCGAGGGAGCGCCGGCGGGAATCGCAGCGGCGAGAAGGCAGCAGCGCCGGCGGCGGCAGGTGGGCGATGGTCTCGGGATCGAACCGGTCGGGTGGCCTCGGCTCACTGCGGAGCAGGCGTTCCAGGTCGATGCCGCCCGGTCGACCCGGATGATCCCCGGTGGGCACGAGATCGCCGGTGGGCACGGGGTGCAAGGTCAGGGACGCGACCTCCCCGGGGGCGGAGTGATGGAGAAGCAGGCTGCCGTCGTCAACCATCGGTGCGCTCGAGCACGGTGCCGACCATGTAGTCGACGAACTCGTCGGGTTGGTCCACAGGGGTCGATGGCCCGAGGTCGCCAGCATCGCAAGGTCCTTGTCGGGGGCGTCGATCATCGGGTACCACTCCTCGAACGGCTCGGCGCCGACCACCGGCCTCGTGTGCACCCTGCACGAAGAAGACGGGTATTGCAAGTTCGGTCGCCGTCGCGGAAGTCGATGATTTCCTGGAGCTGCGGATACAGCGCGGCGAAGGTGTCGATGAACGCCGAGGCACTGTGGGCCTTCTCGAGCAGCGTGTACTCGGACACCAGGAAGTTCTCGGAGAACCCGCCCTCGCCCTCGCTGTTCGGCGAGTGGTCGTACGGATAGACCTCGTGCTCGTACGACAACGCCGTCTCGTAGGGACCCCAAAACCCCAAAACCCCATCGCTTCGTTAAAGTTTAATTCATATTTCTACGATCAAGTTAAGAGTAAACTAGCGGCCTTTTGCTTTAGCTTTCAGAAAATGAGTAGCTATTTCATCTCTTGAGACATCTTCACAATATTTCTGAGGCTACCCAATATCTTCTCCAGTAATTACACTGACAACTTAAAGATCCGGAAACTAGTTAAACTCTAAGAACATGTTTTTGCCAAAATCAAGAAACTCAACTTAGGTTAACAGAACTTGACACTAAAAGATGTAAGAGAATTTTTTCAGAACTTCTTAAACTACATCTATTGGAAGGTTTGTAATAATTTCTTCGTTTTCTATTTATTTTTAAATCTGTGGTCCAATTTTTTAACTATATTAGCAAAGTTGATTTGAAGTTTTTGTTGTTGAGTATGTTTCAAATTGCAAATGATCAAAATTTTGTTGTCTTACTTGTTTCTTTAAAAGGACTAACTTCTTTATACTCTTCTTTTGATGTCCTTTATTAGCTTATTTAACAAGCTTCTTCTTTAATGCAGTCCTGACCAAAGTGATTTTGAAACTCACTAAAGCTCATTGTTTCGAAACAACAGGGCGTTTTAAAGCTGAAAGTGCCAAGTCGTTCAATATAGTTGGAATCTAGCATGATAATTCTTGAGTTTTAGCAAATGAAATGGCAGGACTCTAAGAGCGAATTTGAACGACAAGAACTACAGTATCGCTTTTAGCAGGCGCTGCAACAAAAATTCTAAACTCTGATTCAAAAGATTAAGGACGGGGTTTTGGGGTTTTGGGGCCTTCGTACTCATCCCCATGATTGCCACCCGTTAGCAGTGCGGTCGGCCCCACCCCATTCTTGGCCACAGTCAACGGGATCATGACTGAGCCCCAAGCCGCATCGTCGCGGCTATAGGGCAGGCGCAGAAAGCCATGCTGCACGCCGTCAGCGCAAAAATCGACTGTGGCAGTAATGGGCGAGGGCTTTTCGTGGAGGGTCATCACACTAGTCCTTGACGAATAGCTTTCGCGGCACGTTTGCCAGACATTCAACGCCCGCCTCTGTGATCAGAATGGACTCGGTGATTTCAAATCCCATGTCTTCCAACCAAAGCCCGGTCATAAAGTGAAACGTCATTCCCGGGCGCAGCTCGGTGCGGTCGCCGGGCCGAAGACTCATCGTGCGCTCGCCCCAGTCGGGTGGATAACTGACGCCGATGCCATAACCCGTGCGGCTGTCTTTCACGATGCCATGCTTCGCCAGAACTGCGAAATAGGCCTTGGCGATGTCTTCGCAAAGGTTTCCGGGGCGCGCTGCGGCCAGACCCGCCTCCATGCCTTCCAAAGTCGCAGATTCCGCATCCAGAAAGGCTTGCGTCGGCTTGCCAAGAAACACCGTGCGCGAAAGCGGAACATGGTAACGATGGTAGCAGCCCGCAATCTCAAAAAATGTCCCCTCACCGGAACGCATGTGGCGATCGTCCCACGTCAGGTGCGGCGCAGAGGCATCCCGGCCCGAGGGGAGCATTGGAACAATGGCAGGATAGTCCCCCCCGTTCCCGTCAGAGCCACGAATGCCCGCGTCATAGATTTCAGCAACCAGATCGCATTTTCGCATCCCGGGCGAAATCTTTTCAACGATCCGCGCATGCATGCCTTCGACGATCCGTGCGGCATTCCGCATATAGCGGATTTCGGTTGGGGATTTTATGGCGCGCTGCCAGTTCACCAGGGCCGTGACATCAACGAATTTTGCGTTCGGCAAGCCGCCCGAGAGGCTGGCAAAAGCGGCGGCGGTGAACCAGTAATTGTCCATCTCTACGCCGATGCGAAGCTTGCCCATACCGCGGTCGATCAGTTGCGCCGAAAGGTAATCCATCGGATGCCGTTCAGTCGACTGAACGTATTGGTCAGGATAGGGGATAAGGCTTTCCGGCTTAAGGTATGCGGTAAGCTTTGCCCCATTGGCATCCATGGCGCGGCCAAACCACAATGGCTCACCGGTGGGGGGGACGACGACGCATTGGTGGACGTAAAAAGACCATCCATCGTAACCGGTCAACCAGTTCATGTTGGATGGATCTGTGACGATAAGCAGATCGACGCCCTTGGCTTCCATCGCGACACGGGTCTTCGCCAGCCGCTCAGAAAACTCGGCGCGGGTGAACCGCAGGTTTTCGTCTGTCATGGTCGCGGTCTCCCTCTTTCCACGCGGTCAGTTGATCCGGAAAAGCGGTATTCTGCAACAGCTGGAAGCTGCCCGCGCCCGCGATTGCGTTGCGTGCGCAATTCAGATCGAGTGCACCTGTGCCAGCGAAGTATACCAAGGGACCAACACCATGAAGCTTGACGCTATTGATCTTCGAATACTTGAGGTCGTTCAGCGTGACGGGCGCATCACCAAGCTGAAACTGGCGGAACGCGTCGGCCTTTCGCCCACGCCCTGCTGGCTTCGATTGCGCAGGCTGGAGCAGGCAGGAATCATTTCCGGCTATCGGGCCCATCTGGCACCGCGCCATATTGGGCCGATCACCAGTTTTATTGTCGAGGTCTTGTTGGCCAATCACCGGCAGGCTGATTTTGAGCGGTTTGAAAAAGCCGTCAGCGCCCGCCCCGAGATCGAATCCTGCTGGTCGGTTGGCGGCGGTGTGGATTACTTCATGAAAGTGCTGACTTGCGATATCGATGCGTATCAAAGGCTTATTGATCAGCTTTTGGCAGCGGAGATTGGGATTGACCGTTACTTCACCTACGTGGTGACGCGCGCCGTCAAAGAGAACGCCCCTTTGCCGATGGCGCTTTTTGATCGCGCGTAGAGAGTTTCTCTACAACCGCGGTTCGATTTGGTCCCCTTTTCCTGTCCCCAGCGCGCATAAAAGATCGAAGAGCCACATTTCGCAGGACCAAAAGAGGACGACAATGTTTGACCGTGACAATGACCTGAATGCTTGGGACCGCGACCACTTCTTTCATCCGTCTACCCACGCGGGAATGCATGCGCGAGGCGACACGCCCCGTCGCCTGATAACCGGTGGCGAGGGAGTGTATATCACCGATGCGGCAGGTAGGCGCAGCCTTGACGCGTTTGCCGGGCTGTATTGCGTTAACGTCGGCTACGGGCGGACAGAGATCGCCGAGGCAATCGCAGAACAGGCGCGGGAACTGGCCTACTACCACGCCTATGTCGGGCATGGGACCGAAGCCTCGATTACCCTTGCGCGTATGATTATAGAGCGCGCGCCAAAACACATGAGCCGGGTTTACTTTGGCCTTTCGGGCTCGGACGCGAACGAAACCAATATCAAGCTGATCTGGTACTACAACAACATCCTTGGGCGCCCCGAAAAGAAGAAAATTATCTCGCGTTGGCGTGGCTACCATGGGTCCGGGGTGATGACGGGCTCGCTTACCGGGCTTGCCCTGTTTCATGCGCACTTTGACCTGCCACGCGCGCCCATCCTGCACACGGAAGCGCCCTATTATTTCCGCCGTGCCGATCGCTCTATGACCGAGGAAGCCTTTAGCGCCGATTGCGCGGCCAAACTGGAAGAAATGATCCTTGCCGAAGGGCCCGACACGATCGCCGCCTTTATCGGCGAGCCGATCTTGGGTACGGGCGGCATTGTGCCGCCACCCAAAGGCTATTGGGCAGAGATACAGGCCGTGTTGGAGAAATATGACATCCTGCTTGTTGCGGATGAGGTGGTTACGGGGTTTGGTCGCTCGGGAACCATGTTCGGTTCGGATCATTACGGGATGAAGCCGGATCTGATCACGATCGCCAAGGGGCTGACCTCTGCCTACGCGCCGCTTTCGGGGTCGATCGTTTCAGACCGCATGTGGCAAGTATTGGTTCAGGGCGCAGATGAGTTTGGACCGATGGGGCATGGCTGGACCTATTCGGCGCATCCCATCTGCGCCGCGGCGGGGGTTGCGAACCTAAAGCTTATCGATGAGCTAAAGCTGGTGCAAAACGCTGGTGACACCGGCGCGTATTTCAGAAAAAACTTGGAAGAGGCGTTGATGGCGCATCCGCACGTTGGCGAGGTGCGGGGTGACGGGCTGATGGCTGCCGTTGAATTCGTTGAAGACAAAGATGATCGCCGATTCTTTGATCCCGCGCGAAAAATTGGCCCGGCTGTCTCTGCGGCACTTCTGGAAGAGGGCGTGATAGGCCGCGCGATGCCGCAAGGCGATATCCTAGGATTCGCGCCGCCCCTGTGTTTGACGCGGGATGAGGCAGATATCGTCATCTCGGCCGCGGTTCGGGCGGTGAAGACGGTCCTGGGCTAAAGGTTCATGGCCGGGTCGTCTTGTGGGCCGACCCGGCCAACCTATGCGACACGCGCCGCAAACAGAATTTTAGGCAACAAAAAACCCTCTGTGAAATCTGACGCATACGCGCCGTTTCAGCAGAGGGTTCTAAGGAAGTGGTGAGCCGGACAGGATTCGAACCTGTGACCCGCTGATTAAAAGTCAGCTGCTCTACCAACTGAGCTACCGGCCCACAACGAGGGGCTGATTAGGCAAGCACGGGGGCAGGGTCAAGGGCAAAAGCGCGTAGCCACTGGCAAATTCGCCATTGCGGGCGTATATCGCCCGACATGACACAGATGAGCGCCCCTTCCGGCCTGCCCTTCATGAAAATGCACGGTGCAGGCAACGACTTTGTGGTGATCGACTCGCGCGGGCGGGGCGCGGTGGTGACGCCCGCCTTGGCCAAAGCATTGGGGGATCGCAATCGCGGCGTAGGCTTTGACCAACTGGCAGAGATTCGCGATGCAGATGGCGCGGACTATACGCTCGACTTCTGGAACAGCGATGGCAGTCGGGCGGGCGCTTGCGGGAATGCCTCGCGCTGTGTGGCTGATTATGTGATGCGCGGGCTTGAGGCTGGCTCCGTCACGTTTTTGACCGAAAGGGGCGCCTTGTCGGCCCGACGGGTGCCGGACGGGCGCGTCTCGGTGAACATGGGGGCACCGCAGCTGAATTGGGACGCGGTCCCACTGGCCCGGGAAGTTGATCCTATGCATCTTCCGTTGCCGGGTGATCCGGTGGCTGTCGGCATGGGCAACCCGCATTGCGTCTTTTTCGTGGATGACGCAAACGCCGTTGATCTGCGCGCGATCGGCCCGCAGGTCGAACATGATGCCCTCTTTCCTGCCCGCGCGAATGTGGAGTTCGCCTCAGTCATTGCGCCAGATCGCCTAAGGATGCGGGTTTGGGAACGCGGCGCGGGTATCACGCTCGCCTGTGGCTCTGGTGCCTGTGCGACGGCGGTTGCGGCTCACCTGCGCGGTCTGACCGGACGGCAGGTGGCATTAGAGATGGACGGCGGGGTGTTGGAAATTGATTGGCGCGATGATGGCGTCTGGATGACCGGGCCCGTCGCGCACGTCTTTGATGGCAGGCTTTCGCCCGAATTTTTGGTGGAGCACGCATGAACGCCCCGGTCTTTGCTACGCTGGGCTGCCGTCTGAACGCCTATGAAACCGAGGCGATGAAAGAGCTTGCCGCTGCGGCAGGGGTTGAAGGCGCGGTGGTGGTCAATACCTGCGCCGTCACCGCCGAAGCGGTGCGCAAAGCCAAGCAAGAGATCCGTCGCCTTTCGCGGGAAAACCCCGGCGCGCAGATTATCGTCACTGGATGTGCCGCACAGACCGAACCTGAGACGTTTGCCGCCATGCCTGAGGTCGCCAAGGTCGTTGGCAACCATGAAAAGATGCAGCCTGAGACATGGGCAGGTCTTGCCGCCAAAGTGCCCGATTTGATCGGGGTGACGGAAAAGATCCAGGTCGATGACATCATGTCGGTTCGTGAAACAGCGGGCCATCTGATCGACGGCTTTGGCCGCCATCGCGCTTATGTTCAGGTTCAAAATGGCTGCGATCATCGTTGCACGTTTTGCATTATTCCATTTGGCCGTGGCAATTCGCGGTCGGTTCCTGCTGGCGTCGTGGTGGAGCAGATCAAGCGGCTTGTGGACAAAGGCTTTAATGAAGTCGTTCTGACCGGGGTGGATTTGACCTCTTGGGGTGCGGACCTGCCTGCCCAACCGCGGCTTGGCGATCTGGTTATGCGCATTCTGCGTCTGGTCCCGGATCTGGCGCGCTTGCGTATCAGTTCGATCGATTCCATCGAAGTGGATGACGCACTTATGGGTGCGATCGCGACAGAGCCCCGCTTGATGCCGCATCTTCATCTTTCACTGCAGGCAGGCGATGACATGATCCTGAAACGGATGAAGCGTCGCCACCTGCGAGAAGACGCGATTCGGTTTTGCGAAGAGGCGCGGCGTTTGCGGCCGGAAATGATCTTTGGCGCAGACATTATCGCGGGCTTCCCGACCGAGACGGAAGAGATGTTCTCCAATAGCCTGAAGCTCATTGACGACTGCGGGCTGACCTTTCTGCACGTGTTTCCGTTCAGTGCCCGCAAAGGCACCCCTGCCGCGCGGATGCCGCAACTCCACGGTCCGCTCATCAAAGAACGCGCGGCGCGGCTTAGAACGGCTGGAGACGCCGCTTTGGCGCGACATCTCTCCGCGCAGGTGGGCAAACGGCACCTTGTGTTGATGGAAGGCGCGCGGCTTGGCAGAACCGAACAGTTCACGGAGGTCGATTTTGCCACGGATCAAGCCGAAGGCCAGATCATTGAGGTGGCAATTTCGGGTATTGCTGGGGCAAGGTTGCAAGCCTAGGTGCCCGTTAACGCCTCTGGTTCCGCTTCGATAGGGCGCGCGTCGACCGGGCAATGATCGATAAGGGCCGATAAGATTGCGTCTTTGCGAAGCGGTTTCGTCATATAAAAATCGATCCCGGCGGCCAGGATGCTTTCGTTGTCGCCATCCATCGCATGCGCCGTGACCGCGATGATCGGCGTATGACGTTGCCCAGCCTCAAGCACCCGAAGGGCGCGTGCCGCCTCGCGTCCGTCCATTTCCGGCATCGAGATGTCCATGAAAATCAAGTCTGGGGGCGCGGCCTGAAACGCTGCGACGGCCTCCAGCCCGTTGTTGGCCAACTGTAGCTCGATGTCGAGCCCGCGAACCATTTTTTGGAAAACCAACTGATTGGTGCGGTTGTCTTCCGCCAGCAAGACCCGCATCAAGCGCCGCTCCCCCATAACAACAACCGGAGGCGGCACGGGTAGTGCCTCGACCTTGCCGTTCAAATCTTGCAGACGGCGATAAAGATCGGCGCGCAAGATCGGCTTTTGCAAAATCGCCGAGAGTGCGTCAGACCCAAGGCCCTCGCGGGCCCTCGCAGGGTTTGAGGATAAAAGCACGATTGGCACGGCGTTGCCGGATGCGCGGATGCGCGCGGCAAGTGTCAGCCCATCCATTTCCGGCATCTCATGATCGGTCAAAACCACATCGAAAGAGCCGGACGCCAGCGCATTCAGAGCATCGACACCAGACCGGCAAAGCGTGACTTCGATCCCGCAAGGTGTCAACTGACGCTCTAGAATTGTTCGGTTGATGAACTGGTCGTCAACGACCAAGGCGCGGCGGATCTCAATTGGTGTCTGTTGCGGTGCCGGGTCTTCAGCGACTGGCAGGCAAAGACGGAAACCGAAGCACGAGCCTTTGCCAGGCTCGCTATCTACCCAAACTGCGCCGTCCATGCGTTCAATCAAGCGGCGGGTGATCGCAAGGCCAAGCCCAGTGCCTTCGAATTTGCGATTCGATTGCGATTCGACTTGGTTGAACTCTCCAAAGATGTGCTCAAGGTTGTCGGGTGAGATGCCGATCCCGGTATCTTCAACGGTGACATGCAGTTGCTGGCGCCCCGGTTCATCCTCTAGCCCGACAACGCGGATCAAGACGTGCCCGTGATCGGTAAATTTTACTGCATTCCCGACCAGATTGGTTAGCACCTGCCGCAATCGACCCGGATCGCCAACATACCGCGTGGGCAGGAACATATCGAAATCGATCATCAGGTTCAGCTTCTTTTCCCGCGCTCGAGGTTGAAGAAGCATGGCTACCTCGTGAATAGTGCGTTCCAAATCGAAAGGTTCCGGATGAAGCGTCAAGCGTTCAGCTTCGATTTTTGAGTAATCCAGAATATCGTTGATGATGACCAAGAGGGCTTCACCCGAAGAACGGATCGTTTCGGCGAAAAGGCGTTGCTCTTCGGTTAGTGCTGTATCGCAAAGCAATTCTGCCATCCCGACAACGCCGTTCATCGGGGTGCGGATCTCGTGGCTCATATTGGCGAGGAAGGCTGATTTGGCGCGGTTTGCGGCCTCTGCCTGGCTGCGTGCGGCCTCCAAAGCGGCCTGTTGCTCTTTGAGGTGGGTTATGTCGACGCGCAACCCAACCCTGCCGCCATCCGGAGTGGCGTGATCCTGCGTGCGGATCCAGCGCCCATCGGCAAGGCTTTGTTCCGTCGCAGTACCCGGGTTGCGGTGTAGGTCAAGCCGCTCCGCGAGCCACTCTTCTTCCCGCCCGATTGCATCGGCGTGCTGACCGTGCGCAAGCCCGTAGCGTAAGATGTCTTCAAAGCGGGCACCGGGGACGACGGCGGGTGCCGACACGGAATAGATGTCGCGATAGCGCTGGTTGCAGGTCAAAAGCCGCTCCTCTCTGTCAAATAATACAAATCCGTCGGGGATTGCTTCGATCGCGGCCCAGATGCGCATCTGATCGGTGATATCCAGCGCAAGGCTGACCATGTCGCCGTCGCGGGCGCGGCGATCCACAAGGCGCACCCAGCGACCGGTCGTAAATGGAAGCACAACCGGGCTACTGATCTCGGCATCGCAACGCGACAGCATGGAGGCGACCCACGTGTCGATCTCCTGCCCGCCCAACTCAACCAGGCCGCGCTCGGCGACAGCGCGAAGGATCGAGTCATACGGTGTTCCGGGTGGAAAGTCCTGGCCCTGAAAAGCTGAGAGATAGGCACGGTTCGCTGCGACAAGGCAAAGGTTGGCGTCGAAGACGGCAAAACCGTCTTCAATGGTGTTTATCGAATCCCACAGGCGTCGTTCGGCCATCACCGCGGCGGTGTGCGCCCTTTCCAGATCATCGACGAATCGAGAGTTTTGGCCCTTAAGCGCCTCCGCCTGAGACAGGGCGGATTTTACAACCTGCCGCTGCTCGACAATCTGGTCCGACAGCGTTCTCGCATGCAGCGAAAGCTTTTGGTTTGCAGCAAAAAGCTCACGGCTTTTTTGTTCCAACAACCGTTCGGCTGCAAGTCGCGCCCGCCGCTCTTTGACCAGCCGTTCCGCAATGTCCATTCATGACCCGTTCTGAATCGATTCCCCAAAAGTGGTCTTTTGCCACCCTTGGTTGACGATCAGAATTTGCCGCAACAACGTGAACGCGACCTTAATAGCAGAAACACTTTCTGACCCATCACGCGCCTTGCGTGACAGGATCGCGCCGTGCCACTGTCATCTGAATATCTTTCGGAGGTTTTTTTCATGCGCGGATTTCTTGCGGCCTTGGTTTCTTTTTTGTTTCTTGTCGCCGCGAGCGTCGCCGCTGCCCAAGATTTGATCCCGGACCGGCGCTTTGTCCTGAGCGAAAATACCGACCTGCCGGGGGGGGATATCGCGTCGATCTTCGACACGACGTTGGAGGCTTGTGAGGCGGCGTGTCAGTCTAATACCGCCTGCACCGCCTTTACCTTCAACACACGCAATGGGTCGTGTTTTTCAAAGGCGAATCCGGGGGAAGGTGCCGCGTATCAAGGGGCCTATTCCGGATACGCTTTGGATGCGGACCCCGCCGCCGAGGCACTTGCACAGACCCGCCGTGCAGAACTGGTCTTTTTGCCGAACTGGGAGACTGACGGCTTTGTTGCTCAGGCACAAAACCTCGCAAATGCCCATGTCACAAACGGATTTTCGGCCGATGATCATTTGTCAGCCTCTGCTGGGGCGGAGGCAAATGGCGACTATGTCGGCGCGAGCAGATTCGCGGGCGCTGCGCTAAATTTGACCGATAGCCCCGAGGGCTGGTTGGAATATGCCCGGCTGTTGTATCTGGCAGGAAATCAGGACAGCGCGAACCAGAACAGTTTCCGGTCGCTGTCTTATCAGGCCGCCGCCAATGCGTATCTGAGGGCCGACAACGCGGCGTTGCAGCACAACATCCTTCTCACCATGGGGCAGGCGTTGGAGGGCATCGACCGGGGTCGCGATACCGTTCAGGCGCTTCGCTTGGCCGAAAATCTTCAGCACCGCGACGACACCGCGAAGGCCTTGGATGCAGCCATCGCGAAATACGGATTCCGCGTGGTCGATAACGTTGTGGAGGCGGACAGCGCGCGGCCGCGGATCTGCGTGAACTTCTCTGAAGATCTGATCAAGGCTGGCGTGGATTATACCAGCTTTGTCCAGCTTC
Source organism: uncultured Alphaproteobacteria bacterium (assembly GCA_963815355.1). Classification (GTDB taxonomy): domain Bacteria; phylum Pseudomonadota; class Alphaproteobacteria; order Rhodobacterales; family Rhodobacteraceae; genus JAPUEK01. The sequence continues at coordinate 195,426 of CAWFGJ010000011.1, read as the reverse complement.
CGGCCCCGGATCTGACGGTAAGCTTTGACGGCTGGCGGCAGCTTTGTGTCGAAGGGCTTCAACACGGCGCGCGGGAATCCGTTACGTTCCGTGAGGGCCTCCCTGCAGGGGATGGGCAGGTCTTAGCCAAATCGGTCGAAATCACCGCGTATATCCGCGATCGCGCACCGGGCGTGCGTTTTCCGGGCCGGGGTTATGTGCTGCCAAGCGGCGGCGAACCGGCGATCCCGGTTGAAACGGTGAACACTGAAAATCTGGACCTAACCCTGTTCCGCGTGACGGACAGAAACCTTTTGCGTGCAATTCAGAACAACTATTTCGGTACACCGATCATGGAGTATCAGGAATACTACGTCGACGGTGAGATCGGGACCAAGCTTTGGACCGGCACCGCGGTTGTGCCCCAAGAGGTTAACCGCGACATCACCACGCGCTTGCCACTGACCGAGGCGCTAAAGGGGCAGCCGGCAGGGATCTATGCACTTAAGGCCGCCGTTCCGGGGGTTGACCCCTATGTCATCCCTGCAGGCTGGCAATGGTTTGTCATCTCTGACCTTGGGCTCACCTCCATGAGCGGGGTGGACGGTTTGCATGTGTTTGTCCGCTCACTCGGGACGTCTGCGGCGGTTGAGGGCATTTCGGTTGATTTGCTGTCTACGTCGAATGAGGTGCTTGGGTCGGCAAAGACCGATGCACAGGGCTATGTTCGGTTTGATGCCGGGCTGACCCGGGGCACCGGTGGGGCGGCCCCGGCCATGATCGTTGCCAAGGACAGCGGAACCGATGTCGCCTTCCTGTCGCTGACTGATCCGGAGTTTGACCTGTCTGACCGTGGCGTTGAGGGGCGTGAAGCGGCACCGCCGGTGGATGTTTTCCTGACTACGGATAGGGGGGCGTATCGTGCTGGTGAAACCGTCTTTGCCACGGCACTTGCCCGCGATTCGGAAAGTGCCGCGGTCGAAGGGCTGCCACTGACCGCGCTTTTGTTGCGTCCGGATGGGGTGGAGTATTCTCGACAGCTGGTCGCCGATGGCGGTGCCGGGGGGCATGTTTTCACACTCCCGATTGCAGGCTCTGCTCCGCGTGGCGTTTGGCGGATTGAAATTTATGCCGATCTTGAGGCGGACGCGCTTAGCTCTGCTACGTTCCTCGTCGAAGACTTCCTGCCAGAGCGAATTGACTTTGATCTGGCATTGGCGGATGGGCCGATCCGGTTGGGCGATGCGCCCACGTTAACGATCGATGCCCGCTACCTCTTTGGTGCGCCGGGGGCCGATCTGGCTGTTGAGGGCGAGGTCCTCTTGAGCGCAGCCCAAGAGATTGAGGCATGGCCGGGGTATGTCTTTGGGCGCCACGATGAGCCGTTCTCGGCAGTCATGGAAAGCATTCCGGGGGTCCGGACTGACTCTGATGGCATGGCAACGGCGGAACTGGTTCTGCCCACGGTCGAAGATCCGGGACGCCCCTTGCAGATGCGCGCGACCGTTCGGGTTGCCGAAGGGTCTGGGCGCCCGGTTGAGCGCCGGATCACCCGCTTGCTGACGCCCTCGTCGCCGATGATTGGCGTCAAGCCGATGTTTGACGCTGTTGTTGCCGAGGGGAGCGAGGCGCGGTTCAACTTGGTAGGGGTCGGTGCCGACACCAAAGCCACGCCGATGAAGGTTCATTGGGAAATCACCCGGGTTGAGACGAACTACCAGTGGTATCAGGCCTACGGGAACTGGAACTGGGAGCCGGTCTATACCCGCAGCCGCGTTGCCGAAGGCGATGCCGATTTGGGTGCCGCCCCGGTTGAAATCGCGGCCGCGGTCACGTGGGGCGAATATGAACTGCGGGTGGCGCGCACGGATGGTGACGCCGGCGCCACTTCAACAAGCTTCTACGCGGGCTGGTATGCGCCTGCAGATACGTCCTCCACCCCCGATACTCTTGAGCTTTCGCTCGACAAAGAAGCCTACAAGCCCGGCGAGACTGCGATGCTTCGGATCGTACCCCGTGCGGCTGGGATGGCCCTCGTGACGGTGCTGTCGAACCGGCTGGTGTCGATGCAGGCGGTTGAAGTGAAAGAGGGGGAAAACCTTATTCCTCTGGCAGTGACGGATGAATGGGGTGCCGGCGTCTATGCGACGGTATCGGTGCTGCGTCCGATGGATGTCGCAGCGGGCCGTAATCCGGCGCGGGCGCTTGGCTTGACTCATGCGGCGATTGATCCGGGCACGCGCGCCCTGACAGCGACGATTGAAACGGCGGCTGAAGCGGCGCCGCGCGGGCCCATGGCGGTCGCGGTGAAGGTTGATGGCGTCCTGCCCGGTGAGAAGGCCTATGCAACTATCGCGGCGGTCGATGTCGGGATCCTGAATCTGACGGCCTTCGCGGCCCCCGATCCACAGGCCTATTACTTCGGTCAGCGCAAATTGGGTGTTGGCATCCGCGACGTGTATGGGCGTCTGATCGACGGGTTGAACGGAGCCGAGGGGCAGGTTCGCTCTGGCGGTGATGCAGGCGCGCAGGCGCGGTTGCAGGCCCCGCCACCCACAGAAGAACTGGTCGCCTATTTCAGCGGTCCGATTGAGGTCGGTGCTGATGGCTATGCGCGCGCTTCTTTCGACCTGCCATCCTTTAACGGTGCGGTGAAAGTTATGGCCGTGGTCTGGTCAAAACGCGGTGTCGGACAGGCAAACACCGAGGTTTTGGTGCGCGACCCGGTGGTCGTGACCGCCAGCCTGCCGCGGTTCCTGTCGCCGGGTGATGAAAGCCGGTTGTTGCTGGAAATCGTTCACGCTGGCGGGCCTTCGGGGCGGATGGGTTTGGACGTCACCTCCTCCGGCTTGACGCTTGGCAAAGTGCCTTCTGGCTTTGATCTGGGCGACAAGGCCAAGGCCGTCTTCTCCGTGCCAATTACGGCAGGAGAGATCGGGAACCAGACGATCGAAGTTTCGCTGACCACCCCAGACGGCAAGCAGTTGAAAAAGACGCTGACCGTGCCCGTGCAGGTCAACGATCCACAAGTGGTGCGCGTAAGCCGTTTCACGCTGGCCAAAGGCGAGAAATTCACCTTCGACCAGAACGCCTTTGACGGGTTGATCCCCGGTTCTGGCAAGGCGACGATGGCGGTCGGCCCGATTGCGCGGCTTAACGCGCCGGGGATACTGGCGGCTCTGGACCGCTACCCCTATGGCTGCACCGAGCAGATGACCTCGAAAGCGCTGCCGTTGCTGTATTTCAACGATTTGGCGGTCGCGTTGGACTTGCCGCAGGCAGATGACATCCGTACGCGGGTCAATCAGACGATCACTGAAATCCTGATGAATCAGTCTTCTAGTGGTTCGTTCGGGCTTTGGGGGCCGTCCAGCGGCGATATGTGGCTGGATTCTTTCGTGACCGATTTCCTTAGCCGGGCTAAGGCGCGTGGGTTTGAGGTTCCTGATCTGGCGCTTCGGCAAGCGCTCGATAATCTGCGCAATCAGGTTAACTATCAGACCGACTTTGACCTGGGTGGAGAGGCTTTGGCCTATGCGTTGATGGTGCTGGCGCGCGAAGGTGCCGCGGCCGTAGGCGATCTGCGCTACTACGCGGATGTGAAGGGCGATGCTTTTGCCACGCCGACGGCAATGGCGCAGCTTGGCGCGGCGCTGGCCTCTTATGGGGATCAGCCGCGGGCGGATGCGATGTTCCGGCGGGCAGCCGCGGCGCTGCAAGCGATCAAAGGGCCTGAAAAGGAACAGATTTTCCGGGCGGACTTTGGCACCAACTACCGCGATGCGGCGGCGGTGCTGGCCTTGGCTGCGGAGTCTGGATCGGCGGCGATTGATAAAGAAGCGCTGACCGACCGGATCGCGACCACCACTGCCCTTTCCACGCAAGAGGCAACATGGGCGCTGTTGGCCGCGAATGCCTTGATCGACCGGGCGGGTGCCGACGGAATCACCATCGACGGCCAGCCTGCTTCGGGGCCGTTGGTAAAGGTCTTGGATGCCAATGCCGCGCAATCCGTTGTCGTGGCCAATGACGGTAAGGCCGAAACCACGCTGACGATCACCAGCTATGGCGTGCCAACAGCGGCGGAACCTGCGGGTGGGACGGGCTATTCGATCACGCGCAGCTACTACACGATGGAGGGAGAACCGGTTGCACTTGATGTGGTCAAGATGGGCGACCGGTTCATAACCGTGCTGGATATCAAGCCTTTTGGTCGGGGTGAGGCGCGGTTGATGGTTAGCGATCCGCTGCCTGCGGGGTTTGAGATCGACAATCCCAACCTGATGTCGGGCGGAAATGTTCCGGCGTTGGACGGGCTTGATCTGGAAGAGTCGGTGACCCATGCCGAGTTCCGTCAGGACCGGTTCCTTGCCGCGATTGACCGCAATACGAATGCCAAGTTCCGCTTGGCTTATGTGGTGCGGGCGGTGTCGCCGGGGGTGTTCCACCATCCGGCGGCCTTGGTCGAAGACATGTATCGGCCTGACCTGACCGGGCGTTCGGAGACGGGCACGCTGACCATTTCCGAGTGATGCGCGCGGGTTGGATTTTTGCGTTAGCGGCGGGCCTTTGGCTCGCCGCTTTTGCACGAGATGAAGCGGATATCTGGATCGACGCAACGGTTTTGCCGCCGTTGATCGTCAACACCTCGGTGGAGGTGCTGGACCGCGACGGCGGGTTGCTGCGGGCCTATACGGTGGCGGATGGGCGTTGGCGGTTGGGGGTGACGCTGGATCAGGTAGACCCCGGCTTTACCGCAGCGCTGCTGGCCTATGAGGACAAGCGTTTCTACGACCATGCCGGTGTGGACCCCAAGGCGGTGCTGCGTGCCTTGGCGCAGGCGGCGTGGAATGGGCGGGTGGTGTCGGGCGGGTCGACGCTGACCATGCAGGTCGCGCGTTTGCTGGAGGAAAGCGGGACCGGCAAGGTCAGCGGCAAGTTACGGCAGATGCGGGTGGCGCTGGCGCTGGAGCGGCGTTTGACCAAGGACGATATTTTGCAGCTATATCTGCTGCTTGCGCCCTATGGCGGCAATCTGGAGGGTATCCGGGCGGCGACCTTGTCTTATTTCGGCAAAGAACCAAGGCGGCTGACCCCGGCCGAAAATGCCCTGCTGGTGGCCATTCCCCAAAGCCCCGAAGGCCGTCGACCGGACAGATACGTTGAGCGGGCGACGGATGCGCGGGATCGGGTTTTGGCGCGGGCGGAGCGGGATGGGTTGATTGATGCCGGTGAAGCGGCGGCGGCGCGGCGTGAGGTGGTGCCGGGTAAGCGGCGGGGATTTCCCGCGTTGGCGCCGCATCTGGCAGATCGGGCGCGGCAGGCTGATCCGACCGCGCAGGTGCTGCGGCTAACGATTGACCGCAGCCTGCAAGCCGCCTTGGAAACCTTGGCGGCGACGGTGGTTGCCGGGCAGGGAGAGCGGTTGCAGGTCGCAATCGTGGTGGCCGACCATCGCAGCGGCGAAATTCTCGCCTCGGTCGGGTCGGCGGGGTTCAAGGCGGACCAGCGGGCCGGGTTTGTGGACATGACGCAAGCACTGCGCAGCCCCGGCTCCACGTTAAAGCCGCTGGTCTACGGCTTGGCCTTTGACGAGGGCTTGGCACATCCTGAGACGATGATCGAAGATAAACCCAGCGATTTCAACGGCTACCGTCCGCAAAACTTTGACCGCCAATATCGCGGCACCATCCGGGTGCGGGAGGCGCTGCAACTGTCGCTAAACATTCCCGTCGTTGCTTTGACCGAGGCGCTGGGGCCAGCCAAGTTGCTGGCCGCACTGGATAAGGCGCGGGTTCGCTATGCGATTCCCGGGGGGCAACCGGGGTTGGCAGTGGCTTTGGGGGGGATTGGGGTCAGTTTGCAAGACATGGTGCAGCTTTACGGCACCATCGCGCGGGGCGGGGTTTCCTTGGCCCTGACCTACAAGATGGACGACCCGCGGGAAGAGGGGCAGCGGATGCTGCTTCCCGCAAGTGCTTGGAGTGTTGGGGATATTTTGGCGGGCTTGGCCCCGCCTCCGGGCGCGCCGCAGAACCGTTTGGCGTATAAGACCGGCACAAGCTATGGCTTTCGCGATGCTTGGGCGCTGGGCTACGACGGGCAGCATGTGGTGGGGGTGTGGATGGGCCGACCCGATGGCACCCCTGTTCCGGGGGCGTTTGGGGCCGAAGTGGCGGCCCCGGTGTTGTTTCAGGCCTTTGCCCGGCTAAAGACCACGCTGACACCGCAACCGCCGCCGCCCGCCGCTACCTTGTTGGTTTCAAACGCGGAACTGCCAAAACCTTTGCAACAATTCCGCACCCGCAACGCCGCTTTTGAGGCAAAGGGCAATGCGCCTGCGGTTGCCTTTCCGCCCGACGGGGCCGAGGTTGAACTGCTGCCCGAGGGCCTTTTGGTGCGGGTTGAGGGCGGCACGGCACCCTATACCTGGATGGCCAATGGGGTGCCTGTCGCGATCAGTTTGCGGGATCGGGCGGTGATGTTGGGCGACCTTGGGCGGGGGTTTTTGACGCTGTCGGTGATTGATGCCGAGGGCCGTTCGGCGCGCGCGAAGGTGCGGCTGCGCTAGGGGCGACCGCGCCGATTTCGGGTCTTTTCCGATCTTGGCGCGATCTTCTTTTGATCTTCTTTCGATCTTCCTGCGATCTTGCGGCCCCCAAGCCGGTCGGGGGCGCGTAAAGAACGGGGTCAGACCCGCTCAATCGCCAGTGCGATGCCCTGCCCGCCGCCGATGCACATGGTGATCAGCGCAGTCTTGCCGCCGATGCGTTCCAGTTCATACAGCGCCTTGGCCGTGATCAGCGCGCCCGTGGCCCCGACCGGGTGGCCAAGCGCAATGGCTCCGCCGTTGGGGTTCACGCGGGCGGGATCAAGGCCGAGCTCTTGTGTGACGGCGAGGGCCTGTGCGGCGAAGGCCTCATTCGATTCCACCACGTCAAAATCTGTGGGCTTCATCCCCAGCTTGGCGCAAAGGGCGCGCACGGCGGGGATCGGGCCAAGGCCCATCACCTCGGGTGCGACGCCTGCGACGGCATAGCCCATGATCCGCGCGCGGGGGGTGCGCCCGTCCAACGCATCGCCGCGCGCCAGCACGAGGGCTGCCGCCCCGTCGTTGATGCCCGAGGCGTTGCCTGCTGTGACGGTGCCATCCTTTTGAAACGCGGGACGCAGGCCGGCCAAGGCCTCGGCCGTGGTGGCCTTGGGGTGTTCATCAACCGCAAAGCTGATGGTGCCTTTGCGCGACACCATCTCTATCGGGATGATCTGGTCGGTAAAGCGGCCCTCGGCAATGGCGCGGGCGGCGCGGGTCTGGCTTTCCAGCGCGAAGGCGTCTTGTGCTGCGCGGGTGATGCCAAAGCGGGCGGCGACGTTTTCGGCGGTTACGCCCATATGCCCGGTGCCAAAGGGGCAGGTCAGCGCACCGGTCATCATGTCAACGGCTTTGGTGTCGCCCATCTTTTGGCCAAAGCGGGCGGCGGGCAGGCTGTAGGGAGAGCGGCTCATGCATTCCGCGCCACCTGCAAGGGCGATGGTGGCATCGCCCAGCATCAGCGCCTGGGTGGCCGAGACGATGGCTTGTGCGCCTGAGCCGCAGAGGCGGTTGACGTTCATCGCCGGGGTGCTGTCGGGGATGCCGATGTTTATGGCCGCGACGCGCCCCAGATACATGTCGCGCGGTTCGGTGTTGATGACATGGCCGAACACCACGGTGCCGATGTCGCGCGGATCAACCCCGGCGCGGGTCACGGCGGCCCCGGCGGCTTGGGTTGCGATGTCGATCGGGGGCAGCGCAGAGAGCGAGCCGCCAAAGCCGCCAATCGCGGTGCGGACGGCGGAGAGGATGAAGATGTCGGTCATGGCGGCTCCTGCGGTGGGGTTCAGGGTTGGTTGGGTTTGGCGCGGTCCGGGTGAGCGGCGGCGCAGGCGGGAAGTTCATTCAGATTTGCCACAATTTCCGCGATGCGAGGGAAGGACGTGACGTCAATACCGACGCGTTCGGCGTTGTAGACCTGCGGAACAAGGCAGCAATCCGGCAGGGTCAGCGTGTCGCCCTGACAATAGCGGGTGGCGGGGGGAAGCATCGCCTCAAACGCGGCAAGGCCCTTGGTGATGTAGTGGCGCTGCCAGTCTTCGGCGGTCATGCCAAGGGTGGCCACATGGGTGCGGACAGACAGATTGCAGACCGGGGCAATCTCCATCGCGATCGCATAGGCGAGCGCGCGGGCGCGGGCGCGCTGGGCCGGGTCGGTGGGCAAGAGGCCGCCGCGCGTCTCGGCGAGGTATTCAAGGATCGCCAGCGATTGCGTGAGCTGAAGCCCGTCGATTTCCAGTGTGGGCACCAGCCCTTGGGGGTTGCGGGCAAGGTTGGCGGGGCTGCGATGTTCGCCTGCCACCAGGTCCACGGGCACCGCGATATAAGGCAGGCCAAGGTGGTGCAGCGCGATCCGCACCCGGTAGGCCGCCGATGACCGCCAGTAGTCATAAAGTGTGATCATACGCTGGTTCCTTAAGCATTGGGGCCAGCCTGCGCTTTGGCGCGTCGAGGTGCAAGCGCGACCAATTGACCTTGCCAGACGGCAGGGCTACCGCTTTGCCAGACGCAAGGGGATCGACATGCAAGGCACAAGCGGGGCGCGGATGGCGCTGCTGGGGACGGGGTTGATCAGTTTTGTACTGATGGGGCTGACCCAGGCGATCTTTGGCCCGGCCTTGCCGGTCTTCAAGCGGCAGTTTGATCTGGATACGGCGGCGGCGGGGTGGTTGATCTCGGCGTTTTGGGTTGGCTGCTTTCTGGGCGTGGTGGTGATGTTTCTGGCTGCGGGCAAGGTAGGCGCGCGGATGGGCCTGGCGGCGACGGGGTTGGGCGCGGCCTTGCTGGGGTTGGGGCCGGTCTGGCCGGTAGTGCTGTTGGGCGGGGTGTTCTTTGGCATGGGCTATGGCACCTTGGCGGCGGATTTCAATCCGCGGGTATTGCAAGCCTTTGGGCCGCGGGGGCCGTCGATGATGACGCTGCTGAACGCGGTGTTTTCGGTCGGTGCGATCGCCGCGCCGCTTGCGTTCATCTGGATGGGGTCCGACCCAAAGCCCGCGTTTCTGGCGATTGCGGGTCTGGCGGCGGTGATCTGGTTGGGCAGCGGGTCTGTCGCGCGGGCCAAGTTGGGTGTGGCGACGGCGACCGGCGGGTTTCGGATGCATTGGCCGACGTTGCTGTTCGGCGTGCTGGCCATCGGGATGGAGGCGGCTTTGGTTGGGCTTGGCCCCACGGCGCTGATGCGGTCAGGGCAGGAAGAGGTTGAGGCGGCAAAGCTGTTGTCGCTGTTCTACCTCGCCTATCTGCTGACCCGCAGTGCGATGGTCTTTGTGGTGGACCGGGTTCCGGCCTTTACCATCTTTACCGGGGCGATGGTGTTTGCCACGCTGTGTGCGGCGGGCGCGGTGTTTGTCAGCCCGGCTGTGTTCTTTCCGTTGCTCGGCGTCAGCGGCAGTTTGTTTTTCCACGGCTTTTTCGTGACGGGCACGCAAAAGATGGGCGGGGATGCGCGCGTGGCCCCGGTGCTGATCGGCTCTGGTCTGTTTGGCGCGACGGTGTTGCCGCTGCTCTGCGCGCAGGTGGTCGGCGGGATGGGCGACCGGGGGTTCTTCTGGCTGGTGCTGGGTTGGGCGGGGGTGCTGGCGCTGGGCGCACTGGTCAGCCTGCGGGCGATGAACCGCCCGGCAGAGGATCAGGCCGGCTTTAGCGCCACGCGGCCTTTGTCGGTCAGGTGAAACACCTGGTGACCTTCGATCACCACCGCCGATAGCGGGCCACCGTAGGCGGCAGAGCTGTCGATGTTCAGGCGGTTGCCGTAGTGGGTGGGCAGGTCGATGGCGGTGTGGCCGTGCACGATCAACGCGCCGTGGTCGCGGGTGTCATCGAGAAAGCCCTGACGGATCCACAACAGATCATCCTCTGTCTGCTGTTCTAACGGCACACCGGGGCGAATCCCGGCGTGAACAAAGATCGTCTCACCGCGCAGATAGCTGGAGGGTCGGGATTCCAGAAAGGCGCGGTGTTCCAGCGGCACGGCAGCGCGCGCGTCAGCATGCACCGGGGCGAGGGGCCGGTCGCCCGGCGCACGCACCCCGTAAGAGGCCAAAGTCTCGGCCCCACCGATGCGCGGATGCAGGTAGGACAGGTCGATCCGCAGGCCGGGGTCGTGAAACTGGGTGTCGGCCAGATAGCCCGTCAGCATCCGGTCGTGGTTGCCCTTGAGCACCACCCAATCCTCACCCGCGGTAATCCCGGCGCGCAGATATTCCACCACGCCCGCAGAATCCGGCCCCCTGTCCACCAGATCCCCGATGTGGACGATGGGCGCGGACCCGTTCTGGGCTTGGTCGCGGGCAATCAGATCGTGCTGGCGGCGCAGCAGGTCAATATGGCCGTGAATGTCGCCTATGGCATAGGTTTGCATGGGAAATCTCGCGGAGTTTTATGTTTGGCCTTGGGGTAAGTCGGTCGACCGCCAAGCGCAAGGTGGCGTTTTGGCATCGGTGTGCAAGACTGGGGGCTGCGGCCGGGTGAGTCTGAGGCATTGCCCCGGCCGGGCGTTTTGGGAAAGGAACGGATGATGAGCTATTATCAAGCCTTTGTGGTGCCGGTGAAGACGGCGCATTTGCAAGAGTATCGGGAACTGGCCGAACGCACCGGGGCGATCTGGAAAAAGCTGGGTGCCCTTGCGGTGATCGAGGCCGCAGGCGAAGGGTTGGAGATGGGCAAGGTGACGTCCTTTCCCCGCGCGGTGCTGCTGGAGCCGGATGAGACGGTGGTCTGGTCGTTCCTGCATTTTCGTGACCGCGCCCATTGTGATGAGGTGATGGCCGCTGGCATGGCCGACGAGGCGTTGATGCAATCGCTGGACGTGCCGTGGATCAGCGGCAAGCGCATGGTCTGGGGCATGTTCGCCGGTCTGGTTGAGTTGTAACCCCCGCGCCGGGGCGCAGGGGTTGGGAGATGGCGGTCAAGCCACTTCGAATTGCAGGGCCTTGACCGATTGGAACATGCCGGTGTTTTCCAGCGTGTCGATGACTTTGGGGTCGATGGCCTGATCCAGATAGAGGATGGCGATGGCGTCTTTGCCAACACCCGACCGGCCAAGGGTGAAGTTGGCGATGTTCACGCCGTTCTTGCCCATGGTCATGCCCAGAAGGCCGATGATGCCCGGCACGTCCTCGTTGGTGGTGTAGAGCATATGGGCGCCGATTTCGGCGTCGATATTGATGCCCTTGATCTGGATGAAACGCGGTTTGCCATCGGAAAAGCAGGTGCCTGCAACCGAACGTTCGCGTTTGTCAGTGACCATCGTGACCTTGATATAGGCGTCGAACACGCCGGTTTTCTCTTGGCTGGTGGTCGAGATCTGGATGCCCTTGTCCTTGGCCACGATGGGCGCCGAGACAAGGTTCACATCCGGGTTCTGGGTTTTCAGCACGCCCGCGATCACGGCCGAGTTCAGCGCAGCAAGGTTCATGCCCGCCACGGTGCCATCGTAAAGGATGTTGATGGCCTTGATCGGCTCATCCGTCATCTGGCCGATGAAGGCACCCAGATGCGAGGCCAGCTTGATCCACGGGCCCATGACGGCGGCCTCTTCGGCGGTGACATTCGGCATGTTCAGCGCGTTTTGCACGGCCCCGGTCAGCAGGTAGTCCGACATCTGTTCGGCCACTTGCAGGGCGACGTTTTCCTGCGCCTCGGTGGTGGAGGCACCAAGGTGCGGGGTCACGACCACGTTCGGCAGGTTGAAGAGCGGGCTTTCGGTGGCGGGTTCCACCTCGAACACGTCAAAGGCGGCGCCGGCGACCTGACCGGATTTCAGCGCGGCGGCAAGGGCGGCTTCATCCACCAGACCGCCACGGGCGCAGTTGATGATCCGCACGCCCTTTTTCGTTTTGGCCAGCGAGTCGGCGTTCAGGATGCCTTTGGTCTTTTCGGTCAGCGGCACATGCAGGGTGATGAAGTCGGATTTGGCCAGCAGGTCATCCAGTTCCACCTTTTGCACGCCCAGTTGCTTGGCGCGCTCTTCGGACAGGAAGGGATCATAGGCCAGCACCTTCATGTGCAGACCGACCGCGCGGTTGCAGACGATGCCGCCGATGTTGCCCGCGCCGATCACGCCGAGGGTCTTGTTGAACAGTTCCACCCCCATGAAGCGGGATTTCTCCCATTTGCCGGCATGGGTGGAGGCAGAGGCCTCGGGCAGTTGGCGGGCGACGGCGAACATCATGGCGATGGCGTGCTCGGCGGTGGTGATGGAGTTGCCGAAGGGCGTGTTCATGACGATCACGCCTTTTTTGGATGCGGCGGGGATGTCGACGTTATCCACCCCGATCCCGGCGCGGCCGATGACCTTCAGGCGGGTTGCGGCGGCCAGCAGCTTTTCGGTGGCCTTGGTGGCCGAGCGGATCGCCAGGCCGTCATACTGGTCGATGATGGCGGCAAGCGCCTCTTTGTCTTTGCCGAGTTTCGGCATGTAATCGACCTCGACGCCACGGTCGCGGAAGATCTGGACAGCGGTTTCGGACAGTTCGTCAGAGACAAGAACGCGGGGGGCCATGAAGGACTCCTATCGGGTTTCAAGGGGGGAAGGCGGCTGCGTGGGCGGGCCACGCAGCGCGCAAAGGATCAGGCCTGAGCGGCGATTTCCGTGTGGAAAGCATGGGCAAGCCACGGCATCAGTGTGGCCACATCGGCGGTTTCCACCGTCGAGCCGCACCAGATCCGCAGACCGGCAGGCGCGTCGCGGTAGGCGCCGATGTCATAGGCCACACCGGCCTTTTCCAGCCGCTTGGCGACGGCTTTGGCAAAGGCCTCACCGTCCTTGATGCGGGGATCGTTGAACTTGAGGCAAACCGAGGTGGTCGAGGCGATCTCGGCCCGGTCGGCAAGGTTTTGCAGCCAGGGGTTGGCGGCGCAGAAATCCCACACCACCTGGGCGTTGGCCTTGGCGCGGGCCACAAGGCCGGCCAGCCCGCCCACCGATTGCGCCCATTTCAGCGACACAAGGTAGTCTTCGACGGCCAGCATCGAGGGGGTGTTGATGGTCTCGCCCACGAAGATGCCTTCGATCAGCTTGCCCTTGGAGGTCATGCGGAAGATCTTCGGCAGCGGCCATGCGGGGGTATAGGTTTCCAGCCGTTCGACCGCGCGGGGCGACAGGATGATCATGCCATGCGCCCCTTCACCGCCCAGCACTTTCTGCCAGGAGAAGGTGGTCACATCCAGCTTGGCCCAGTCCAGATCCATCGCAAAGGCGGCAGAGGTCGCGTCGCAGATGGTCAGGCCCTGACGGTCGGCGGGGATGGCGTCTGCATCAGGCAGGCGGCAGCCCGAGGTGGTGCCGTTCCAGGTGAAGACCACATCAGAATTGAAATCGACGGCCGCAAGGTCAACGATCTGGCCATAGGGGGCGATCTTGACCTTGGCGTCCAGCTTCAGCTGCTTGACCACATCGGTCACCCAGCCTTCGCCGAAGGATTCCCATGCCAGCATCTCGACCGGGCGGGCGCCCAGAAGCGACCACATCGCCATCTCTACCGCGCCGGTGTCGGAACCGGGGACGATGCCAATGCGGTAATCGGCAGGAACGCCAAGGATGGCGCGGGTTAGGTCAATCGCCTCGCGCAGTTTGGCCTTGCCAACCGCAGCACGGTGCGACCGGCCAAGCGGCGCATCTGCCAGAAGATCAAGGGAAAAGCCGGGGATCTTGGCGCAGGGGCCAGAGGAAAAGCGCGGGTTTGCCGGGCGCGCGGCCGGGGTCTGCAGATCAGACATGGTATCCTTCCAGATAATTGCCCCCCGTTGGGGAGGGGTGTCCCGCCGCCGGGGATACGGGGGCGCCAAGGCTGGCGCAAGCGGGAAAATCACGCTAAAGCGCCGCATCGCCGTGAAATTGCGACTCCCTTTTCCACTATCGGAAACTCCGCATGTTTATAGTCAGCCTGCTCAGCAACCCTGCCCGCCCCGTTCTGGACCGCGCCACCGTGGAATCGCTTCGCAACGCCTGGGGCGGCGGGGATGCGATCTGGCTGGACCCGGGGGTGGCGGCAGAGTTCCCGCTAGAGGCTGTGCCGGATAACCTGTGGTCCGCATGGGAAGGCTTGCAGGGCCTGGGCATCGACCTTGCGCTGCAACCGGCGGCCAACCGCCGCAAGCGGCTGCTGATCGCGGATATGGACAGCACGATGATCGAGCAGGAATGCATCGACGAGCTGGCCGATGAGGCGGGCGTGGGCGCGCATGTCGCCGGGATCACCGCGCGCGCGATGAACGGAGAGCTGGATTTCGACGCGGCCCTGCGTGAACGCGTGGGCTTGTTGCGCGGCTTGCCCGAAGCAGTGATCGGCCGGGTTATCCGCGACCGGATCACGCTGATGCCGGGGGGGGCGGTACTGCTGGCGACGATGAAGGCCAATGGGGCCCACGCGGCGCTGGTGTCCGGTGGGTTCACCGCCTTTACAGGGGCCATTGCGGCGCGGCTGGGCTTTGACGAAAACCGCGCCAACACGCTGTTGATCGCGGAAGGCAAGCTGACCGGGGCTGTCGCGGACCCGATCCTTGGCAAGGCGGCCAAGGTGCAGGCGCTGGAAGACATATCGGCCCGGCTGGGCCTGACCCCGGCGGATGCGATCGCGGTGGGGGACGGGGCCAATGATCTGGGGATGCTGCATCTGGCAGGGGCCGGGGTTGCGCTGCACGCCAAGCCTTCGGTCGCGGCGCAGTGCAGCTTGCGGATCAACCATGGCGACCTGACCGCGCTGCTGTTCCTGCAAGGCTATGCGCGCGAAGAGTTCCAATCCTGAAGGCGACGCGCGTCTGGCCAGTGTTGAAGCCTCCGGCGGGAGTATTTTTGCCAAGATGAAAGCGCTTCAGCTTGGCTTAAATACTCCCCGCGGAGCGTTCGACGGCGCGGCTTGCGGGCCGCTTCAGGTAAAGCGGTTGTCGCGCGGGAAGCCGCGGGGGGCCATGCGGCCAGCGGTGGCGCGGGCGGCCTGCCATTCGGACATGTCGGGTTCGGTGCGCGTGCGCCCGGCGGGGTCTTTCCAGCTAAGCCCGGTGGCCTGCATGTAGGTGACCGCGTCCGACAGCCCGCCATCTTTATATTTTTGCAGCCGCACGCCTTTGCCTTTTGC
Organism: uncultured Alphaproteobacteria bacterium; assembly: GCA_963815355.1. GTDB lineage: Bacteria > Pseudomonadota > Alphaproteobacteria > Rhodobacterales > Rhodobacteraceae > JAPUEK01. Next base: position 180,273 of record CAWFGJ010000011.1, on the reverse strand, counting down.
CATTTCCGGCAGTTCGGCCAGCGGGAAGACCAGCAATTTGCGGTTGTCGCCCACCACCGCCACCATATCGCCGGTCACGCGGCGGCAGAGTGCGGTTTTGACGCCATCACGCACGGTTAGCACCTGTTTGCCGGTGCGTGTCTGGGCCAGCACCTCATCCGAGGTCAGCACAAAGCCGTCGCCTGCGGTGGATGCGATGAGGAGTTTCTCACCCGGGCGGAAGATCATCAGGTCGATGATTTCGCTGTCGTTGGGCAGGTCGACCATCAGGCGGACCGGTTCGCCCATGCCGCGCCCGCCGGGCAGGTTCGCGCCCAGAAGCGTGTAGAAGCGGCCGTTGGCGGCGATCAGCAGGATCTTGTCGGTGGTCTCGGCGTGGAAGGCAAAGCGGGGGCCGTCGCCGTCCTTGAACTTTTGGTCCGTGGACAGGTCGACATGGCCTTTCATGCCGCGAATCCAGCCCATTTGTGAGCAGATCACGGTGATCGGTTCACGTTCAATCATGGATTCGTAGGAGACTTCCTCGACCTCGCCCGCCTCGGCGAAGGCGGTGCGGCGGGCGCCGAGTTTGGTGCTTTTGCCGAATTGCTTGCGGATCGCCTCAAGTTCGGTGCCGACTTGCTTCCACTGCAGGCGGTCGCTGTCCAGAAGATCGGCCAGCGCGGCGCGTTCCTTCATCAGCGCGTCGCGTTCGCGGATCAGTTCCATTTCCTCAAGTCGCCGCAGAGAGCGCAGGCGCATGTTGAGGATAGATTCGGCTTGCAGGTCGGTCAGTTCTCCGTCGCCGGGGGCGGGGGAGATGTAGTCTTTGTCCGAGGTGGCGCGTTTGTGCACCTTACCCCAGGTTTCGCGCATCAGGGCGGCTTTGGGATCATCATCGTAGCGGATGATGTCGATGACGCGGTCGAGGTTGAGGAAGGTCAGCAGGAAGCCTTCCAGCACTTCCAGCCGGTGGTCGATCTTTTCCACGCGGTGGGTGCTGCGGCGTTGCAGCACGTTGCGGCGGTGGTCAAGGAAAGCGCGCAACACTTCTTTCAGAGAGCAGACCTTTGGCACTTTGCCGTCGATCAGCACGTTCATGTTCATGGAAAACCGGGTTTCCAGATCGCTGCTGCGATAGAGTGCGGCCATCAGGATTTCGGGTTCCACCGTGCGAGAGCGCGGCTCGATCACGATCCGCAGGTCATCGGCGGATTCGTCGCGCACATCGGCCAGCAGCGGGACTTTTTTCAGGTTGATCAGTTCGGCCAGCTTTTCGATCAGCTTGGACTTTTGCACCTGATAGGGGATTTCGGTGACGATGATCTGCCAGGTGCCGCGGCCAAGGTCTTCGACGTGCCATTTGGCGCGGGTGCGGAAGGCGCCGCGACCGGTGCGGTAGGCCTCGACGATGGCGGCGCGGCCTTCGACGATCACGCCGCCGGTGGGAAAATCCGGGCCGGGGATCAGGGTTACAAGGTCTTCTTCCGGCAGGTCCGGGTTGTGCAGCAGGGCGTGGCAGCCTTGGATCAGCTCATCAAGATTATGCGGCGGGATGTTGGTGGCCATGCCGACCGCGATGCCGGATGAGCCATTGGCCAGCAGGTTCGGGAAGGCGGCGGGCATGACCACCGGCTCTTCCAGCGTGCCGTCATAGTTCGGGCGGAAGTCTACGGCGTTTTCGGCGAGACCTTCCATCAGGGTTTCGGCGATGGCGGTCAGGCGGGCTTCGGTATAGCGGCTGGCGGCCGGATTATCGCCGTCGATGTTGCCGAAGTTGCCTTGGCCGTCGACCAGCGGGTAGCGGACGTTGAAATCTTGCGCCAGTCGCGCCATCGCATCGTAGATCGCGCTGTCGCCGTGGGGGTGGTAGTTGCCCATCACGTCGCCAGAAATCTTGGCCGATTTACGGAAGGCCGAGGTGGCCGAGAGCCGCAATTCACGCATTGCAAACAAGATCCGGCGGTGCACGGGTTTCAGCCCGTCGCGGGCGTCGGGCAGGGCGCGGTGCATGATCGTGGACAGAGCATAGGTAAGATACCGTTCCCCGATTGCGCGGGAAAGCGGCTCTGACAGCAGGATGGGCTCTATCTTGGGGGATTCAGGCGTGTCGGACATGAATGTGGTGTAAAGCCGGGGGCGGTTCCGGTCCAGCCCGAAAAAAGCGGCGGCGACGGATTGAGGGGGGAAGAAATGCTGAGATTCCCACCCCTCCGCCGTTCGAATCGTGCTAATCATGGGGGAGAACGAGTAATCAGGGCGTATTATGTTTCGGTTGATCTTCCTTTTGGGCGGCTTCATTTTCCTGACCATGCTGATAGGCGGCCGGGATATGGGCCAATTGCGTTTCGGGCTGATGCCGCAGGCCGAAGCGCCGGTTCTGGTCAAAGTTGCCGCGCCGGCAGAGCAAACCCTTGCGCCCAAGACCGCGCTGACCGAGCCGCGTTTTGCCCCGGCCAAGCCCGTAATGGCGGCCCAGCCGGTGGCTTTGGCAGTGGATGTCGGGCAGCCCGTGGCGGCGGAGGTTGCCGTTGTGACGACCGAGGGCAGCGACGTGGCCCCGATAGATACCGTGGCCGCCGAAACGCCGGAGGCGGGTCTGGTGCGGTATGTTTCGGCCCGCAGCGTGAATGTGCGCGCAGGTCCGGGGACCGAGCATCCGGTGGTGGAACGGCTGACACGCGATGAGGCGGTTTTGGTGGTCGTTGAAGGCGAGGGCCCGGACGGCTGGTCGTTGATCCGCATTGAGGGCGACGGCGTGGAAGGTTACGTAGCGGCACGTTTGCTGCGCGAGTGAACGGCGCGAAAATGCTGGCTTGAGACCCGCTCGCACCCTAATCAGGGGCAAAAGCAGGGGGCAGCAGGCATGGAACGCGGAACCGTTTTAATCACAGGATCATCGTCTGGTATCGGGCTGGATGCGGCGCGGACGCTGAAAGCACGCGGTTGGCGGGTGTTTGCGACCTGCCGGCAAGAGGCCGACTGTGAGCGCTTGCGCGCCGAGGGGCTGGAGAGTTTTGTGCTCGACTATGCCAATGAGGACAGCATTGCTGGCGCGGTGGTAGAGGTTAAGGCGCGGACTGGTGGCACGCTGGATGCGCTGTTCAACAACGGGGCATTCGCCTGTCCGGGTGCGGTGGAAGACCTGCCGCGGGCTGCGTTGCGCGCGATCTTTGAGGTGAACCTGTTCGGCTATCACGACCTGACGCGGCAGGTGTTGCCGATGATGCGGGTGGCGGGCAAGGGGCGGATCATCAACTGTTCCTCGGTTCTGGGTCTGGTGGGTGCCAAGTGGCGCGGGGCCTATGTGTCGACCAAATTTGCGATGGAGGGGCTGTCGGATGTGTTGCGGATCGAGATGGCCGGAACCGGGATCGACGTGGTGTTGATTGAGCCGGGGCCGGTCACCAGCCGCATCCGCGAAAACGCCATTCCGCATTTTGAACGCTGGATTGACTGGGAGGCCTCGCCCCGGCGTGAGGAATATGCGGCGCTTCGGTCGCGGCTGTATGAAAGCCGGGGGCCGGACCGGTTTGAGTTGCCCGCCTCGGCGGTGACAGCAAAGCTGATCCATGCGCTGGAGGCGCGGCGGCCAAGGGCGCGCTATTATGTGACCACGCCTACCTATATCGCGGGGTTTGCGCGCCGGATCCTGCCGACGCGGCTGTTGGATTGGGTGATCGGGCGGGGGTAGGCACAGCCAACCGTTGCCCAGTTGCCCTTGCGGCGTTAGAAGCGGGGGCAACTTAGGAAAGGCCCCCCGATGACTGTTCCGAAACCCGTTGTGCTTTGTATTCTGGACGGCTGGGGGATTGGCGACAATCCGGCGGTCAGCGCGCCTGCCTTGGCGAAGGTGCCCAATTTCAACGGGATCTGGGACAGTTGCCCCCATGCGACGCTGACCACCTTTGGGCCGGATGTGGGTCTGCCGACCGGGCAGATGGGCAATTCCGAGGTCGGGCACACCAACATCGGGGCGGGCCGTGTGGTTGCGATGGATCTGGGTGCAATTGATCTGGCGGTGGAAGACGGGTCGTTTGCGGCCAACCCCGAGGTCACGGGCTTTGCCGCCAAGGTGCGGGCGGCGGGCGGGGCGGCGCATCTGCTGGGCGTGGTGTCGGATGGCGGGGTGCATGGGCATCTGAACCATGTGCTGGCGGCGGCGCGGGCGCTGACGGCGCTGGGCGTGCCGGTCTGGCTGCATGCGATCACGGATGGGCGGGATGTGGCGCCCTCGTCCGCGGCAGAATTCGTGGCGGCGCTGGAGGTGGCTTTGCCTGCCGGGGCTTCGGTGGCCACGGTGATCGGGCGCTATTGGGCGATGGACCGGGACAACCGCTGGGAGCGGGTCGCGCGCGCCCATGCGGCGATTGTGCGGGGCTTGGGTGAGGCTGCGGCGACGCCCTCGGCTGCGGTGGCGCAGTCTTATGCCAAGGGCGAGACGGATGAGTTTCTGGCGCCGTCCGTCATTGCGGGCTATGCGGGGGTTCGGGATGGCGACGGGCTGTTCTGTCTGAACTTCCGGGCGGACCGGGCGCGGGAAATCCTGTCGGCTTTGGCGGCACCCGCCTTTGACGGGTTTGACCGGGGGGCTCTGCCGAAATGGTCCGCACTGCTGGGCATGGTGGAATATTCAGACGCCCATAACGGGTTCATGGCCACGGCCTTTCCCAAGCGCCATCTGGTCAACACGCTGGGCGAATGGGTGGCCGCGCAGGGCCGCACGCAGTTCCGGTTGGCCGAGACGGAGAAGTATCCGCATGTCACGTTTTTCTTGAACGGGGGCCGCGAGGTGCCGTTTGAGGGCGAGGCGCGGGCGATGCCGAAATCGCCCAAGGTCGCCACCTATGACCTGCAACCCGAAATGAGCGAGCCAGAGGTGGCCGACCGTTTGGTTGAGGCGATCGAGGCGGGCTATGATCTGATCGTGGTCAACTTTGCCAACCCCGACATGGTGGGCCACACGGGCATTCTGGCCGCCGCAATGGCGGCCTGTGAGGCGGTGGACGAGGGCCTGGGCCGGGCCTTGGCCGCTTTGCACAAGGCGGGGGGCGCGATGATCGTCACGGCGGATCACGGCAACTGCGAACTGATGGTTGATCCGGTGACGGGGGGGCCGCACACGGCGCATACCACCAATCCGGTGCCGGTCATTCTGGTCGGCGGGCCGACGGGTGCGGTGCTGCGGCCCGGCGGGCGGCTGGCCGATCTGGCGCCGACGCTGTTGCAACTGATGGGCCTGCCGCAACCTGCCGAGATGACCGGGCGCAGCTTGCTTTTGCCCGCATGATCAAGCGTTTGGTTCTTTGCCTGATGGTGGCGCTGGCCTTTGGGCCGGCGCAGGCGGGCATGACCGAAGATGCCTCCAACGCCTCGGCCGCGCTGCAAGACGCGGTGACGGCGCTGGAAGAGGCGACCGAGGCCAAGGACCGTATCGCCGCGCTGACCCGCACCATCCGCGCCTATGAGGACGGGTTGGGCACGCTGCGCGAGGCGCTTCGGCAGGCCGATCTGCGCGAGGGGCAACTGACCGCGCAGTTCAACGCCAAGCGGGATAAGGTCGCGCAGCTTTTGGGCGTGTTGGGCCAGATCGAGGCACAGCCGGGCCCCTTGCTGCTGATGCATCCCGATGGGCCTTTGGGCACGGTGCGGTCGGGGATGATCCTGTCGGATGTTACCCCCGCCTTGCAAGCCGAGGCGGACCGTTTGCGCGACGACCTGACCGAATTGCGCGATCTGCGGAACCTGCAACTGGCGGCGGGTGAGGTTTTGGCGCGGGGGCTTGGCGCGGCGCAAGTGGCGCGCTCGGCCCTGAGCCAAGCCATGTCGGACCGCACCGAATTGCCGCGCCGCTTTACCGAAGACCCTGACGTGCTGCGCGGCCTGCTGGAAAGTGCCGATACGCTGGAGGCCTTTGCCTCGGGTCTGGCGCTGGACCAGACCGGCACCACGGCCTTTGGCGAGGCGAAGGGAAAACTGGCCCTGCCGGTGCTGGGCCGGGTGATTCTGCGCCCCGGTGAGACGGACGCGCGCGGGGTCACACGCCCCGGTCTGACGCTGGCAACACGCACTGGCGCGCTGGTCACCAGCCCTTGGGCGGCGACGATCCGCTATACCGGGCCGCTGCTCGACTACGGAAATGTGATTATCCTTGAGCCCGGAGACGGCTATCTGATGGTTATGGCCGGACTGGAACAGGTCTATGGTGCGGTGGGAGAGGTGATCGCCCAAGGCGCGCCGCTGGGCCTGATGGGCGGAGCGGAGCCGGGGGTGGCCGACTTTCTGGCGACAGCGGCAGATGGTGGTGGCATACGCGACACGGAAACGCTTTACTTGGAATTGAGACAGGGCCCCGATCCGGTGGACCCGTTGGAATGGTTCGCGGCAACCGCCGCAGCAGGGGAATGACACGTTGATGAAAAAGATCATTGCGGCTGCCTTGGGCGGCACATTGGCCGGGGTGCTTGCCACCACGCAAATCGCCGGGCCGATGATCGCGCAGGACGCGACCAAGAACGCCAGCGTTTACGAGCAGCTTGACTTGTTCGGCGACATTTTCGAACGCATTCGCGGGCAGTATGTGGAAGAGGTCGACAGCAAAAAGCTGATCGAGGCGGCCATCAACGGCATGCTGACCTCGCTTGACCCGCATTCCAGCTATCTGAACGCGTCCGATTTCGACGACATGCAGACCCAGACCAAGGGCGAGTTCGGCGGCTTGGGGATCGAGGTCACGCAGGAAGAGGGCTTTGTAAAGGTCATCTCGCCAATGGATGGCACGCCCGCCGACAAGGCCGGGATCAAGGCCGGCGATTTCATCACCAAGGTCAACGGCGAAACCGTGCAGGGCCTGACCCTTGACGCGGCGGTTGATCTGATGCGCGGCCCGATCGGGTCGGAAATCATCATCACCGTGGTGCGCGAAGGCGTGACCGACCCGTTCGATGTGTCGATCATCCGCGACACCATCAAGACCATCGCCGTCAAGTCGCGGCTGGTGGGCAGCACGGTGGTTCTGCGGATCACCGGGTTCAACGAGCAGACCTATCCGGGGCTGGAAGAGGGCATCAAGAAATCCATCGAAGAGGCCGGCGGGATCGACAAGATCAACGGCTTTATCATCGACCTGCGTAACAACCCCGGCGGGTTGTTGACCCAAGCGATCAGCGTGTCGGATGCCTTCCTGGAAAAAGGGGAAATCGTATCGACCCGTGGCCGCAACGCTGCCGAGGGCGAACGCTATAACGCCGAGCCGGGCGATCTGGCACAGGGCAAACCGGTGGTTGTGCTGATCAACGGCGGGTCGGCCAGCGCGTCGGAAATCGTCGCGGGGGCGCTGCAAGATCACCGCCGCGCGATCGTGGTCGGCACCAAGAGCTTCGGCAAAGGCTCGGTCCAGACGCTGATCCCGCTGAAGGGCGAGGGGGCCATGCGTCTGACAACGGCGCGCTACTACACGCCGTCGGGTCGCTCGATCCAGTCGCTGGGCGTGATGCCGGATATCGTGGTCAACCAGCCGGTCGTGGACCCGACCGCCACCGGCACCGAAGCCGCCGCGGCTGAGGAAAACGCCAACCAGCGTTCTGAGGCCGATCTGCGCGGGGCGATCACCAACGACTCTATGACCGAAGACGAGCGTAAGCTGTTGGAAGAAGAGCGTGCCCGCACCGAAGAAGCCGCAAAGCTGCGCGATGAGGATTACCAACTGGCCTATGCCGTGGACATCCTGCGCGGTCTGAGCGCGGTTGCGCCCAAGCCTTAAGTCGTCTTTACCCCCTTTGGGCCGCCCTGCAAGGGGCGGCCCTTTTTGATTGGACCGTCCCGATGAGCGCTGCCCATGCTGCCTTGCCCTACCGCCCCTGCGTGGGTGTCATGCTGATCAACGCGGAGGGCCGCATCTTTGTTGGCCAGCGCAAGGACAGCCCGGTTGCCGCGTGGCAAATGCCGCAAGGCGGCATTGATGAGGGCGAAAAGCCCCGCGCCGCCGCCCTGCGCGAGTTGTGGGAAGAAACCGGGGTAACCAGCGATCTGGTGGCCTTTGTCGGCAAAACCCACGGCTGGGTGAATTATGACCTGCCTGATGAGTTGCTGGGCAAGATCTGGGGCGGCAAGTTCCGGGGTCAGCGGCAGAAATGGTTCCTGTTCCGGTTCCTGGGCGACGACACGCAGGTGAACATAGCGACCGAACACCCGGAGTTTTCCGAATGGTGCTGGATCGGGGCCGAAGAAATGCTGGCCTCGATCGTGCCGTTCAAGCGCAAGGTCTACGAAAAGGTCATTGCCAGTTTCCGCGCCTATCTGGCCTGAGCCGCCGCGCGCAGCAGGTCCATCAATTCTTGCAGGCCCTTGACGGTGCGGGGGTCCTTCAGATGACCCGCTTCGTCAAACGCCTCGCCTGAATTGGCCACAAACACCTCTGGTCCGGGCAAAAGCCGCGGGCGGAACGGGTTAAGGCACAGCCGCAGCGAATATTGGGACCGCTCACCCCCGGCGCGGCCCCCAGCGGCCGAGACGATGGCCACCGGCTTGTCGCGCCACGGGGCCCCTTTGGTGCGGCTGACCCAATCGAGCGCATTCTTCAGCACGCCGGACAGGGCCTTGTTGTATTCCGGCGTGGAAATCACCACAGCATCCGCGGCGGCAATCTGGTCGGCAAGGGCCTGCACCTCAACCGGGATGCCCTGATCCTCCAGATCGCCATCATACAGCGGCAGGCGCAGATCGGCCTCGGCATGGTCATGGGGGCCAAACAGGCGGCGGGCCTCGGCAAGCAGCTTGCGGTTGGTTGAGGCGGCGCGCAGGGCACCGGATATCGTCAGCAGCGTTGGGTTGGTCATACGGTCTTCCGAAAGGTCAGCGAGGTCGGACGGCTATAGCCGGGATGCGCGGTCGAGGCCACGTGATGAAAGCCAAGGGCGGCAAAGGCCGCGTGGTTTTCGACCAACTCCACCCGGGTTTCCAGTTCGACAGCGCGGTAGCCCAGCATCCGGGCGCGTTCCTCGGCCCGTTCGACCAAGGCGCGCGCCAGACCTTTGCCGCGCGCCGGGGCGGCGACGGCCAGCTTGCCCAGATAGAGCACATCCTTTTTCGGGGTCAGCACGACGCAGGCAAGGGCGGGTTCGCCGATGACCCAGATCTCGCCCTCTTCGGCCAGACGGGCCAGATCCTCGGCCTGCAAGCTGTGGAGCGACGACGGCGGGTCGATCCGCCCCTCCATCCCGGCAAAAGCCGCGTGCAAAAGGGCAAGCAGGGCGTCCCAGTCATAGGGATCTTCGGCACGGAAGGGGCGGGACATGGCGGGCTCCTGCATTTGGTTTGGGGTGACTTTACATTGTCGGGGCGGCCCCCGACAACGGGGTCGTCCCCGACACTGGGAAGGCCGTAGGAGAGATCATGTTCGAAATAGCCACCCATGTCGCGCTGCTGTTGATCTTGGCCGCCTTTGTTGCGGGCTTTGTCGATGCGATTGCCGGGGGCGGGGGGCTGATCACCGTGCCGCTGCTGCTGTTGGCGGGCGCCTCGCCGCTGGAGGCTTTGGCGACCAACAAATTGCAGGGCAGTTTCGGGTCGGGTGCCGCGGTGCTGGCCTATGCGCGCGCCGGTCATGTGCGCCCGCGTGCGCAGTTGGGCGCGGCGGCCGTCGCGGCCATGGCCAGCGCGGGCGGGGCCTTGGTGGCCCACGCGGTGCCTGCCGATGTGCTGCGGCTGATCATGCCGGTGGTGTTGGTGGGGGTGGCGCTGTTTTTCGCCTTCAAGCCGGGGCTGACAGACGAGTTGCGGTCCGAGCGGATGCGGCCAGCGGTGCTGACCTTTACCGCGGTGCCGCTGGTGGGCTGCTACGACGGGTTCTTCGGGCCGGGAGCGGGCAGCTTTTATATGCTCGCCTTTGTGATGCTGGCCGGATTTGGCGTGCTTAAGGCAACCGCCCATACCAAGATGCTCAACTTTGCCTCGAACCTTGGCGGCCTTGTGGTCTTTGCCTCGACCGGTGCGATCTGGTGGGGGGTTGGCCTTGGCATGGCGGTGGGTCAGGCGGCGGGGGCTGCGCTGGGGGCCAAGCTTGCGATGCGGGTGGGCGCGCGGCTGATCAAGCCGTTGCTGGTCATCGTGTCCACCGCCTTGGCGCTGCGGTTGATCTGGCAGGCGATGAACGGCTAAGCGCGCGCGGCCCGAACCGCCGGAGCCTCCGGCGGGGATATTTAAGGACAGAAAATGGGCTTTCATCTTGGCCCAAATACTCCCGCCGGAGGCTTCGCCCTTGGCGGCGGGCTATTCGTTCAGCAGGTTTTGATGTTCGCCCAGTTTGGGGGCCGGACGGTCCAACGCCAGTTCGGCGCCGGAAAAGCGCATGGGCGCGCGGACGCCGGGGATGCCGCCGGGGGCGATCTGCATGGCGCGCGCTTGGGTTTGTGGGTCGGCGAAGACCTCAGCCAGATCGTTGATCGGTCCGGCAGGGACGCCTTGCGCCTCACAGGCGGCCAGAAGGTCGGCCTTTTGCCAGCGCAGGGTGGCGGCGGTGAGGGCGGCGGTCAGTGGATCGCGGTTGGCGATGCGGTCGGCGTTGGTCAGGTAGGCGGGGGCTTCAGCCATCTCGGGCAGGCCGAGCAGGGTGCAGAGTTTGCGGTATTGCCCGTCATTGCCGGTGGCAAGGATGATCCAGCCATCGGCGCAGTCAAAGACCGCATAGGGGGCGAGGTTGGGGTGGGCGTTGCCCATCAACCCCGGTGGGGTGCCCGAGGTCAGGTAGTTCATCGCTTGATTGGCCATGATGGAGGTGGCGACATCCATCAGCGACATGTCGATGTGTTGGCCCTGCCCAGTGCTGCCGCGTTGGACAAGGGCGGCGAGGATCGCGGTTGCGGAATAGACCCCGGTGAAGATGTCAGTCACCGCCACCCCCACCTTTTGTGGCTGTCCGCCTTGGGCGCCGGTCACGCTCATCAGGCCTGCCATGCCTTGGATGATAAAGTCATAGCCCGCGCGGTGGGCGTAGGGGCCGGTCTGGCCAAAGCCGGTGATTGAGCAATAAATCAGCCGGGGGTTCACCTGCCGCAGGCTGGCATAGTCCAGCCCATATTTGGCCAACCCGCCGACCTTGAAATTCTCGATCAGCACATCGGCGTCGGCGATCAGGCGGCGCACGGTTTCCTGCCCTTCGGCGGTGCGGAAGTCGCAGATGACCGAGCGTTTGCCGCGGTTGGTTGCGTGGAAATAGGCGGCGGAGCGGTTGTCGTCGCCGTCGCCTTCGCGGGCGATGAAGGGCGGGCCCCAGCGGCGGGTGTCATCGCCCTCTGGTGCCTCGACCTTGATGACATCGGCGCCCAGATCGGCAAGGGTCTGGCCCGCCCATGGGCCAGCCAGAATCCGCGCCAGTTCGACGACCTTTATCCCCGCGAGCGGCGTCATGGCTTACTTGGCCAGTTCGGCGTCGATGATGCCTTTGAGTTCATCCCAGCCCATGTTGCCATGCTTGGTGCCGTTGACGAACAGGGTCGGGGTGCCTTCGACGCCATCGGCCTCAAAGTTGGTTTTGTAATGGGCGACCAGCGCTTCGGCGTTTGCGCCATCCTTGAGGCAAACCTCCATCGTGGCGTCATCCATGCCGACGCTGCGGCCCAGCTTCTTCAGGTTTTCAACAACGGCGGCCGGATCATCCGAGGCGGCCCATTCCTGTTGCTTGGCAAAGAGCATGTCGGCAAAGCCAAAGTAGCGCAGCTCACCGCCACAGCGGGCGATCATCGCGGCCCACAGGCCATAGCGGTCAAAATAGACCTCATGGTATTCGAACAGCACTTTGCCGGTGTCGATATATTCGGCCTTCAGCTTGTCCCAGTTCTGCGCATGGAAATCCGCGCAGTGGGGGCAGGTGAACGAGGCGTATTCGACGATCTTGACCTTGGCATCTACAGCACCGATGGAGAAGTCTTTGACCTCAATCGTTGTCGGGGTGGCGGCATCGGTAGCTGCGGGTGCTTCGGTGGTGGCAGGGGCTGCGGTTTCAGCGAACGTGGCCGGGGCGAGCGCGCCCATGGCGACCAGCGCGAGGGCGGCCAGTGCGGATTTCTGCATCATGGGGTCGAACCTTCCTTGGATTTTCGGCGAGTTAAGACGTTTTGGGCGAGGGCTTCAAGAGCGGCCCGCAAACCCTCGTCGCGGATTGGCGCGGCGGTGCGCTGCGCTTCGGCGGCAAGGATCGGGTCGGGGGCCTTGGGTGCGGCCTTTGGGGCGGGGGTGAATTCGGCCTGACCTTCGGCAAAGCCTGTGGCCGAGGTCTGGGTCAGCAGGATGCGCGAGATGGCGGCGTAGCCGTAGACGGCATTGACCCGTTCGCGCAGTTTTTCCTTTTGCATCTCGATGATCGGGGCGACGGCACCCAAGGTGAGCAGGGTCAGCGTGGCCCCCATGCCTTCGCGGCCATAGCCGACCTTGACAGGGCGGGTGGTGCGGGCGGTTTCCTCGCCCACGATTTCTGTCCAATGGGTCAGCAACCGGGCCACCGCAAAGCCGCGCGATTCCCCGGCGTGGCGAATCTGTTCCTTCATCAACCCGGAGGCGGGTTCAAAGCCACGCTTGCGGTGGCTTGCAGAGGGAAGGGGCGCGGGCGTTCGGGCCATCTGGTCCTGATCTGTTGTTACGCTATCCTACCGCGCAGGGGCGGGTCGGGGCCAGTGCTTTGCCATGCCTGAAAGGATAAAGATTGCGTGACGCGGATGTGAGCAAAGACAGGATCAGTGCGCCCTTGTTGCGGTGGTATGACGCGCAGGCGCGGGTCATGCCGTGGCGGGTGCCGCCGGACCAGAAGCAGGCCGGGGTGCGGCCAGACCCTTACCGGGTCTGGTTGTCGGAGGTGATGTTGCAGCAAACCACGGTGGCGGCGGTACGGGCCTATTTTCGCCGCTTTACCGAACGCTGGCCGAGTGTTGCGGATCTGGCCGGGGCCGAGGACGCGGCGGTCATGGCCGAATGGGCGGGGCTTGGCTATTACGCCCGCGCTCGCAACCTTTTGGCCTGCGCGCGGGCGGTGATGCGCGATCATGGCGGGGTTTTCCCGGCCACGCGGGACGGGTTGCTGACCCTGCCGGGGATCGGCCCCTATACCGCCGCAGCCATTGCGGCGATTGCCTATGACGCGCCCGAGGTGGTGGTTGATGGCAATGTAGAGCGGGTGGTTGCACGGCTTTTCGCGGTGTTAGAGCCTATGCCGACCGCAAAACCGATGCTTTGGCGTCTTGCCGGGGAGCTGACACCGGCCTTGCGGCCCGGTGACTATGCGCAGGCGATGATGGATCTGGGGGCGACGATCTGCACGCCGCGCAATCCGGTATGCGCGCTGTGCCCGGTCTCGGATGGATGTGAGGCGCGGGCCTTGGGGATCGCGGCGGAATTGCCGCGCAAGCGGGCCAAGCCCGCCAAGCCGGTGCGCGAAGGCGTGGTTTGGGTCGCATTGCGCCCTGACGGTGCCGTGCTGATGGAGCGGCGCGAAGAGCGCGGCTTGCTGGGCGGGATGCTGGGCTTTCCCGGCGACGGTTGGGACGGCCGCGGCGGGGACGCGCCTTTGGCCGCCGAATGGCACGTTTTGGGCGAGGTTCGTCACACATTCACGCATTTCCACCTTGTTCTGCAGGTGCGCTTGGCGTGGACCGAGGCGGTGCCATCACGGGGGGCGTTTTTGGCGCAAGGGGCGTTTCAGCCATCGGATCTGCCGACGCTGATGCGTAAGGCTTATGATCTGGCACAAGCCGCCAAAGCGCCGCGTTGAGGTGGGCGCGAATTGCGCTAAGGTAGACGAAAAGAGGCCCCGATGACCCAGATCCCCGCAGCCGAAGTTCGCTTGTTGCGCAACGCTTTGCCATTCTGGCTGTCGCTGGGCACGGTGCCTGTTGCGATTTTGGGGGCGGCGTGGGGCGGCTGGTGGGTGTTGGCGCTGCCGGTTTATTCCTGGGGTATGTTTTCACTTCTGGATGCGACGCTGGGGTTGAACGCGGATAACCCCGACCCGGCCACCCCCGAGGACGGGCTGTTCTGGTATCGGCTGATCACGCTGATCTGGGTGCCGGTTCAGGTCGTGCTGCTCTTCGGGATGATCTGGTATGTGCCGCAGGCGGCGCATCTGGGGCTGGCGGAAAAGCTGGGGCTGTTCTTTGGGATGGGGGTGGTGTCTGGCACCATCGGGATCAACTACAGCCACGAGTTGATGCACCAAAAGCCAGTGGCAGAGCGGTGGCTGGGCGATCTGTTGCTGGCGATGGTGCTGTACGGGCATTTCCGCAGCGAGCATTTGCGGGTGCATCATTTGTATGTCGGCACGCCGCGCGATCCGGTTTCGGCGCGGTATAACGAGGGCTTCCATCGGTTTTTCCCGCGGGTTTTGCGGCAATGCCCGCAATCGGCCTGGGCGGCAGAGGCGGCAATGCTGGCGCGTCGGGGGCTGCCGGTCTGGCATCGCAGCAATCCGTTCTGGCGCTATGGGGCGTTGCAACTGGGGATGCTTGCCTTGGCGCTGGGGTTGGGCGGTTGGCAGGGCGTGGGGTTGTTCCTTGTGCAGGCAGGTTCGGCCATCTGGCAGTTGGAACTGGTCAATTACGTTGAGCACTACGGGCTGACCCGGCGGCATCTGGGCGAGGGGCGCTATGAGCATGTCTTGCCGCGCCACAGTTGGAACGCCGAGCATCGGGCCTCTAACTGGCTGCTGATCAATCTGGAGCGCCATTCGGACCACCACTACAAGCCGGATCGGCGCTTTCCCTTGCTGCAGACCTATGCCGCCGATGAGGCGCCGCAACTGCCCTACGGCTATCCGGTGATGACGGCCCTGGCGATGGTGCCGCCGTTGTGGAAGCGGGTGATGAACAAGCGGGTCAGGGCATGGCGGCGCCAGCATTACCCCGACATCACCGATTGGCATGCCTATAACAAAGGGCTGAACCCGATGCCACGCGGTGCTGCGGCCTAGCCGATCTGGCCCCAGCGGCGCAGGGTGGTGTCCAGCGGGGCCACAAAGCCTTCGTCCCGGTAGCCATCTGGGGGCGGGTCGGGCAAGAAGATGCCGGTCTTGCCCGCGCGTTCCAACAGGCGCGCGGGATCAAGGGTTGTCGTGGGCGGAAGGTAGATCGGCCCCTTCAGCTTGTGGCAACCTAGCGCTCTGCCGCGGTCGTAAAACTCTGGGTAGGGCATGATCAGCAGGCAGTCTGGCTTGGCCTGCGCCACGATCCGGTCTTCCAGCGCGTGGCGCAGGCGGGCGTCGGCGATGGGGCGGTAGGCGTAGATCAGGTCATAAAGGCCATAGTCGGCAAACTGGAGCGCATCCGCGCAAAACACCGCGCCCGCGCGCCCGATGTGGGACATGGCCCAGGGCGTTTGTTCCGCACTAAGCGCGCCATGCGCGTTGTGGACCCGCGCCAGCAGGTCTTGGGCGGCGGCGGCAAGGGCGGGGTCAAGTTCCAGCCCGTCGGCCTGATCGAAATATTCGGCAGCCGCCAGCACCTTGAGCCCGACGCCACAGCCCACATCCAGAAAGCGGTCCGGTTCTGGCCCTGCCATTGCGCGGCGCAGGCGGCGTGCGGCGTGCATGTGGGCCAGATATTCGCCCATCGCGAGGGGGATATCGCCGTGCATCTGCCCCGAGCCGGGGAAAAGCTGGGGGGTTTGCGGGGACAGGGCAAGGTGCAGGTTTTCCAGCATCCGCTCCAACGCTTTGACGGGTGCGGGGGTGGCGGGTTCATAGAGCGGCACCGGCTTGGCGCGCAGCCAAAGGCGCAGGCTGTCCACAAGCCCGTGCCATTGCGGGAAAAGCCGGTTGTAGCGGTTGAAAAACAACGTCTCGGGCGTGCCGTGTTGCATGGGAAAGGTTTGGACATGCAGGGTTCGGATGTAGCCAAGCGCGGTCAGCGCCACGGCGACATCCGCCAGTCGCGCGGTAATGCGGCGGCGTGCGGCGGGGGTAAAGGGCGGGTCCAACTGGGCGGCAAGGGCCTGCACCCGGTCCAGCAGCGCGGCCTCGGCGACGCGGGCCTTGGCCATAAGCGGGGTATCAGGGTGCATCGCGGTCTCCGGCGTTTTGCGGCGAGCCTAGCGCGGGTGGGGCGTTTGCCAAAGAGAAAAGGCCCCGTCCTGACGCGCAGGACGGGGCAGTTGTGCCGCAGGCGGACCGCGGCACAGGCGTGGATTGGCGGAGCGACGGCCCGGAGGGCACGCTCACGCGGTGTTTGTGAAGCGGGTGGAGACAGTCATCGCCGGACCCAAGTTTGGCGGGCCCAAGTTTGGCGGGCCCGGGCGTGCTGGACACCGGGATCAGTGCGGGCGGCGACCCTGATCGGCCTCCATCTCGGCGCGGATCTGTTGGCGCAGGATGTCGATGGACACCATCTTGCCGTCGCGCTTGAAGTGCCAGTAGGTCCAGCCGTTGCAGGAAGGCGCGCCTTCCAGCGCCGCGCCGACCTGATGGATTGACCCTTTTACGTCATTGCCAATCAGCGTGCCATCGGCGCGCACTTTGGCCATGAAACGGTTGCCGACCGAGAACAGCTCTTCCCCCGGGCGCAGCATGCCGCGTTCCACCACCTGACCAAAAGGCACGCGGGGTTCGGACCGTTTGGAACCGGTGATTTCCAGTGCCGAGGCGTCAAAGCGGCGCACGCGGTCGATGCGGGCTTGGGCGGCGCGGCGGTAGGCCTCTTCCCGCTCAATCCCGATGAAATCGCGGCCCAGCATCTTGGCCACGGCCCCGGTGGTTCCGGTGCCAAAGAACGGGTCCAGCACCACATCGCCGGTGTTCGTGGTGGCCAGAATAACGCGGTGCAGCAGGCTTTCGGGTTTTTGCGTGGGGTGGGCCTTGTCGCCCATTTCATCCTTCAGGCGTTCATGGCCGGTGCAGATCGGCAGCACCCAGTCAGACCGCATCTGCACGCCGTCGTTCAGCTCTTTCAACGCTTCGTAGTTGAAGGTGTATTTGGAGTTTTCATCGCGGGACGCCCAGATCAGCGTTTCATGCGCGTTGGTCAGCCGCTTGCCGCGAAAGTTCGGCATCGGGTTTGATTTGCGCCAGATCACGTCGTTGAGCATCCAGTAGCCCTGATCTTGCAATGCTGCGCCGACGCGGAAGATGTTGTGGTAGCTGCCGATGACCCAGATGGCCCCGTTGGGCTTCAACAGACGCTTGGCGGCCGCCAGCCAGTCCCGGGTGAACCGGTCATAGGCGGCAAAGCTGGCGAACTGGTCCCAGTGGTCATCCACCGCATCGACCTTGGAATTGTCGGGCCTGTGCAGGTCGCCCTTCAGTTGCAGGTTATAGGGGGGGTCCGCAAAGATCAGATCAACAGAGCCCGCAGGCAGGCTGTTCATCCGTTCGATGCAATCGCCGTCAAGTATCTGGTTGAGCGGAAGGAGTCCGCCCTCCGCTTTCATCTTAGTCGCCATGCTGTGCCTCTGCCCTCGACGTTTAGCCGTCGTTAGTTATCCACAGGATGAGTCACAGGAAGGCGATCGTCAAATTCTTTATTGAATCAAGGGGTTACAGAAACTTCTTGATACAAGATATTGTGGACGGGTTTGAAGGAACGTCTATGCCAAGGGGTTACACCAAGATTTAGGAGCGCCTGAAGGTGGGTTTTTGTCGGGTAACCGGCGTTCGATTCCCAGCCATAGCCGGGGTGCTGTTGCGCCAAATCCACCATGATCCGATCGCGCACCACTTTGGCCACGATCGACGCTGCCGCAATCGACAGGCTGCGCGCATCGCCTTTGACAATGGCTTCGGCCCGGCCCTTCAGCCCGGCGGGAATCAGATTGCCGTCGATGAGGCAGTAGGCCGGGGCCTCGGTGCCAAGGCCCGCCACGGCGCGTTCCATCGCCAGATGGCTGGCGCGCAGGATGTTCAGGTCGTCTATCTCTTCGACGCTGGCATGGGCGACGCTGACGCGGGCAAGCGCAAGGATCTGCGGATAAAGCCATTCACGCTTCGCGAACGTCAGTTGCTTTGAATCGCCAAGGCCGGGGGGGATTTGCGTGGGATCAAGGATCACGGCGGCGGCGGTTACGGGCCCGGCGAGCGGACCACGACCCACCTCATCCACGCCGCAGACAAGTGGGATGCCACGGTCAAGGGCGGCGCTTTCAAAGCTGAAATCGGGGGGGTTCGTGGCCATCGCAGGATTTTGCCCGAAAGGGCGGCGGAAAAGAAGGGGGGTAAAAAACGGGGGTGGAGGCTGCTCACCCCTCCACCCCCAAGGACCCGGCCGGGTATGGCACCGGCGCGGGGGGACCTGTGGATCAGCGGCGGCCCAGCGAGAAGCCCGCGCCGATCAGGCATTGTTCGGAGTAAACGCGGTCACGCTTGCCCTGCACACGCAGGCTGTGGCCGCAATCGGGCAGGCGGTAGGTAAAGCCCTGTTGGCGCAGGCACCGCTCGGAATAGACAAGCGCCGAACGGCTGTGCTTGCCCTTCAGGCGAAAGGCGCAGGCCTGCGGCACGCGCGGCTGGCGCCCGTATTTGTGGGAATGGCCCCGGCCATCGCGCCAATCCCGATTCTGCCAATCTTGATCGCGGCCATTGTCCCAGCCGTCGTTCTGGCCACGGTCGCGGACCTCAACGCGGTCATTGTTGTTGTCGATGCCATTGACGATGGCGCCGATCACCAGCGCTGCGGCCAGTGCCTTGGCCAGATTGTCGCTCGCCCGGTCAGCCCGGGCCGGCACGGCGGCGGCGGCCAGCAGGGTCAGCGCAAGGGCGGCGGCGGTCAGCCCGGTCATCAGTTTGCGGATCGCGCCGGAGCCGTCACGGGTTTGGGCGCGGGACGGGACGCGGGCGCTCGGCGCGGCGTTCACCAAGGGCTTGGCGCGGCGGGGGCGGTCCGAAAGCAAGGTTTCTGCAAGCGTCTCGGAAGGGATCTGGGTGCGGGTCATTGGCGGAACCTCTTTTTTGCGGGGGGCTGCCGGGGTGCGGTAAGGCACGGCGGCAGGGGCTGTTGGACGTGATGGGTTCAGCCTCGGCCACGCGCTGCCAGACAAGCAATAACGCGCGCGTGTTATGACATAGCAGGCCCCTGCCCACGTCCCTTGGGCCTTGGTTATTGAATATCCGCGACACACCGCGCAGGATGACACCTTGTTTTGCCGTCTCTTGCGTCGGCCTATTCACGGAGAGCCAACCATGACACGCCTAAGCCTGGCGGTGCTGCTCAGCCTTCTGACGGCTTTGCCTGCCGCCGCTGACTGCTACGCCGATTACAAGGCCAAGCAGGACAGCCCCTTGCGCCTGCACTACGGAGTGGCGCAGGTATCGGATGCCAGTTGTTCGCCCAAGGCGGCAGCGGCGGAGCTGACCCCTCGTCTGGCCGCGGATGGCTGGACCTTGCTGAACGTTCTGTCCACCTTCGGAGCCGAAGGTCTTGAGGAAAGGAAAGACAGTGCAGGAGCCTACTTCCTCCGCTACTGACAGCCTGCGCGCCGGCAACCGGGTGGTTGCGGGCGGGATCGCGGCCATCGTGCTGATCCTGTTCGGGGCGGCGGTGTTCCTGTTCCTGAACCTTCCTGATGCCAATGCCTTTAACGCGCGGGTGGAACGGTTGTTTGTTGAAAACAACGATCTGACCGCGGCTGCCGAAATCAAGCTGCTGGAAATCCTCGCGCAGTCCGGCACGTCCTTTGACGAAGTGCTTCAAAGCTATCGGTCGGTGATCTTTGTGCTGCTGGTCTTTTCGACGGCGCTGCTGGTCGCCGCCTTGGTGTTTCTGGTCACCATCATTGCGCTGAACCGCCGGATTTCCGCGATCCAGCGGTCGGGGATTCAGGTGTCGTCGATGCTGATCAGCCGTGAGGCGCGGGCGGTCTATATCAACGATATGGAATTTGCCCTGACCGAAGCGGCGATCGAGACACTGTCGGTGCTGGCCGAGGCGCGGATGGATGACGAAGTGCTGACTGGCGCGCAGATCGAATCGGTGATTTCGGGCCGCAACGAGGCCGACTGCGACGAGGCCGCCGGCGCCACCCGCGTCAAACGCCTGCGCGACGCCTTGGGCAACCAGTTGGTCAGCGAATTGCTGGTCAAGACCATCGCCCGGCGCGGCTATATGCTGGCGGTGGGGAAAGACACGCTCAAGATGATCTGACGGTGCCCCTTACCAGCGTCGGAGCCTCCGGCGGGGATATTTAAGGACAGAAAATGGGCTTTCATCTTGGCCCAAATACTCCCCGCGGAGCGTTCGCGGGTAGGATTCGGTGCCAAGATCTCAAGATATTGGGGATAAGCCGTCTGTGGCCGCCAGATCGGGGAGGCGGCGGTTGACTCGGAGGGGGGCGGTGGCTGATCTTAAGCGCCCTGAC
Source organism: uncultured Alphaproteobacteria bacterium (assembly GCA_963815355.1). Lineage (GTDB taxonomy): Bacteria > Pseudomonadota > Alphaproteobacteria > Rhodobacterales > Rhodobacteraceae > JAPUEK01. The sequence continues at coordinate 159,972 of CAWFGJ010000011.1, read as the reverse complement.
GGAATCACCGGGATCTGAGGCATTGCGTTTCAACAAGCTGCGGCTCAATGGCTTCAAAAGCTTCGTCGATCCGACGGATATGGTGATCCATGACGGGTTGACGGGTGTGGTGGGCCCCAACGGCTGTGGAAAGTCGAACTTGCTGGAAGCGCTGCGTTGGGTGATGGGCGAGAACCGCCCGACCGCGATGCGTGGCGGCGGCATGGAAGATGTCATTTTCAACGGGGCCGCGACGCGCGGCGCACGGCATTTTGCCGAGGTGGCGCTGGTCTTGGACAACAGCGACCGGCTTGCGCCTTCAGGCTTCAACGATGCTGACACGATTGAAATCGTGCGCCGAATAACGCGGGATGCGGGGTCGGCCTACAAGCTGAACACCAAGGATGTGCGGGCGCGCGACGTGCAGATGCTGTTTGCCGATGCCTCAACCGGGGCGCATTCGCCTGCCTTGGTGAGGCAGGGGCAGATTTCCGAGCTGATCAACGCCAAGCCCAAGGCGCGGCGGCGGGTGCTGGAAGAGGCGGCGGGGATTTCTGGCCTCTATCAGCGGCGCCATGAGGCCGAGTTGAAGCTGACTGGTGCCGAGGCGAATTTGCTGCGCGTTGATGATGTGTTGGAGGCCTTGGCCCAGCAATTGTCCACGCTGGTCCGGCAAGCCAAGCAGGCGGCGCGCTATCGCGAGATCGGTGAAGACTTGCGCCGGGCGGAGGGGTTGTTGTTGTTCCGCCGCTGGCGCGAGGCGGATCTGGCGCGGGGCGAGGCGGATGGCAATCTGCGCCAAAGGGTGGCCGAGGCTGCCCAAGCCGAGGCGGCCGCGCGTCTGGCCGCCAGGCAGACCGCCGCCGCCGAAGATGCTCTGCCGCCGTTGCGGGAAGAAGAGGCGATCGCCGCCGCCATCGTGCAGCGGTTGACCGTGCAGCGCGACCAGTTGGGCGATCAGGAGGCGCGGGCGCGGGCGCGGATTGAAACCCTGCGGACGCGGATTGCCGAGTTGGTCCGCGACGCAGAGCGCGAAGCCGGGTTGAACCGCGACGCGGGTGAGGTGATTGAGCGTCTGGACTGGGAGATTGACCACCTTCTCCGCGCCCATGAGGGCCATGAGGGCCGCTTGGCCGAGGCGACCGAGGCCAAGCGGGAGGCGTCTTCTGCCCTGACCGGGCGCGAAGAGGTGTTGTCTGCCGCCACCGAAGACGCCGCCCGGTTGGCCGCGCGTCACCAGTCTGCCCAGCGTTTGCTGGCGGATGGCCGCGCCGCCGTGGCCAAGGCCGAAGCCGAGGCCGCGCGGGCCAGTGAAGCCGCCACCGCCACCGCCGCAGCGCTTGACCTTGCCGTCGCCGCGATGGCCGCCGCCGAAGAGGCACAAGAGGTCGCCGTTGGCATGGCAGAGGCCGCCGATGCCGCACTTTTGCAAACCGAAGACGCGCGCGCCGAAGCGCAAAGCCGCGAGGCGGATGCCCGTGGGCTCCGCTCGGAGGCGGAGGGAGAGGCTTCGGCCCTGCGCGCCGAGGTTGCCGCTTTGGCGCGGCTGGTGCAGCGTGAAACGCAGGCGGGGCATCAGGTTCTTGACCGGCTTGAGGTAGAGCCGGGGTTGGAAAAGGCACTGGGCGCGGCTTTGGCCGACGATCTGCGCGCCCCCGAAGTGGCGGCGGACCGGCCCTCGGGCTGGGTGGCGCTGCCCGACTATCCCCTGCCCCATCCGCTGCCCGAGGGCGCGGCACCCTTGGCCGCCCATGTGCAGGCACCCGAGGTTTTGGCGCGCCGCTTGTCACAGATCGGCCTTGTCGCCCGGCAAGAGGGCGCGCGGTTGCAGCCCCTGCTGGAGCCGGGGCAGCGTTTGGTCAGCGTTGAGGGCGATCTGTGGCGGTGGGACGGGTTCCGTGCGGGGGCAGAAGACGCGCCCTCTGCCGCTGCCTTGCGGTTGCAGCAGTTGAACCGGCTGACCCGGTTGAAGCGCGATCTGGAAGAGGTGGGCGCGCGGGCCGAGGGCGCGGCGCAGGCCCATGCGCATTTGCAGGCCCGGTTGACCGAGTTGTCCCGCGCCGACCAGCTGGCCCGGGACGCGCGCCGCGCCGCAGACGCCCGCGTGGCCGAAGCCAACCGCACCGCTGCGCGCGCCGAAGCCGACCGCTCCATTGCCGAAGGCAAGCTGGACGCGGCCCGCCTGGCCATCCGCCGCCATCAAGACGACAGTGCTGAGGCCCGCGAACGGCTGGAAGAAGCGCTGGCCGCAACCGAAGATCTGGGCGATCTGGACAGCGCGCGCGCCTTGGTCGAAGACGCCCGCATCGCGGTGGAAGCCGCCCGCATCACCATGATGACCCGCCGTTCGGCCCAAGACGAATTGCGCCGCGAGGGCGAGGCGCGCGTGCGGCGCCGGCAAGAGGCGGTCAAGGAGTTGTCGGGCTGGAAGCACCGGCTGGATACCGCGTCGCGCCGGATCAGCGAATTGGACAGCCGCCGCCTTGAGACCGAAGAAGAACTGGCCGAAGCCTTTGCCGCGCCGGAAGAAATCGCGATCATGCGCGATGAGCTGTCCGAGGCGATGACCACCGCCGAGCGCCGCCGCACCGACGCCGCCGAGGCGCTGTCACGGGCTGAAGCGGTGCACCGTCAGGCGCGTGATACCGAACGCGACGGTGAGCGGCTGGCGGGCGAAGCACGCGAAGCGCGCGCGCGGGCCGAGGCGCGCTCTGAAGCGGCGCGGGCGACCGTTGCGCTGGCGGCCGAGCGTATTACCGAAGAGGCGGGGTCAACCCCGGCGCAGCTTCTGGACACGCTCAAGGTCGATCCAGACCGGATGCCGGACGCCGAAGCGCTGGAGGCCGAAGTGCAGCGCCTCAAGCGCCAGCGCGAGTCGCTGGGCGCGGTAAACCTGCGCGCCGAAGAAGACGCAAAGGCGGTCGAGACCGAGCATGACACGCTGGCGCACGAAAAGATCGATCTGGAAGAGGCGATCAAAAAGCTGCGCGCCGGGATTGCCGGGTTGAACCGCGAGGGGCGCGAGCGGTTGCTGACGGCGTTTGAGCAGGTCAACGCGAATTTCGGCACCTTGTTCACCCACCTTTTCGGCGGCGGCGAAGCCCGGTTGGTGCTGGTGGAAAGCGATGATCCGCTGGAGGCCGGGCTGGAAATCATGGCCCAACCGCCGGGCAAACGGCTGTCGACGCTCAGCCTCTTGTCGGGGGGCGAGCAAACGCTGACGGCGCTGGCGCTTATCTTTGGCGTGTTCCTTGCCAATCCCGCACCCATCTGCGTGCTGGACGAAGTGGACGCGCCCTTGGATGACGCCAACGTCACGCGGTTCTGTGACCTGTTGGACGAGATGACGCGCCGCACCGAAACGCGGTTTCTGATCATCACGCACCATGCCGTAACCATGGCACGGATGGATCGCTTGTACGGGGTGACGATGGCCGAGCAAGGGGTAAGCCAGCTGGTTTCGGTTGATCTGAAACGGGCTGAGGCGCTGGTCGCCTGAACGCGCGCAGATTGCCGGTTGCGGAAGCCTCCGGCGGGGATATTTAAGGACAGAAAATGGGCTTTCATCTTGGCCCAAATACTCCCCGCGGAGCGTTCTGCAGGGCCGTTTTGCAGGTTTTGAAGAGGGGGCGAGGACGATGAAGATTTTTGATCTGACAGGCCGGCGGGCTTTGGTGACGGGTGCGTCACAGGGGATTGGCTATGCTTTGGCCAAGGGCTTGGCCGCAGCGGGTGCCGAGGTTGTGCTGAACGGGCGGGATCAGGCGCGGCTTGACGCGGCGGCGGCAGGGATCGCCGGGGCGCGGACCTTGGCGTTTGACGTGACCGACCATGAGGCGGTGCGCGCCGCGGTTGACGGATTTGAGGCCGAGGTGGGTGCTATCGACATCTTGGTAAATAACGCCGGGATGCAGCATCGCGGCCCGTTGGAGGACTTTCCCGCTGACGCATTTGAGCGGTTGTTGCAGACCAACATCGCCAGTGTTTTTCACGTCGGTCAAGCGGTGGGGCGGCATATGATTGGGCGCCGGGCCGGGCGGATCATCAACATTGCTTCGGTGCAGACAGCACTCGCCCGGCCCTCAATCGCGCCCTATACGGCGACCAAGGGTGCAGTTGGAAATCTGACCAAGGGCATGGCGACCGATTGGGCGAAATACGGGCTTAACTGTAACGCCATCGCGCCGGGTTATTTCGAGACGCCGCTGAACGCCGCATTGCTTGCCGATCCGGCCTTTAACGACTGGTTGCAAAAGCGCACGCCTGCGGGGCGCTGGGGCAAGGTTGATGAGTTGGTGGGGGCTTGTGTGTTTCTTGCGTCGGACGCGGCGAGTTTCGTGAACGGGCACATCCTTTATGTCGATGGCGGTTTGACGGCCTCGCTATGAGTTTGCGGGTCATCCTGATGGGGGTTGCGGGCTGCGGCAAATCCAGCGTGGGTGAGGCTTTGGCCGCGCGTTTGCGGCTTTGCTATCGTGACGGTGATGATCTGCACCCTGCGGCCAATGTGGAGAAGATGCGGGCAGGGCTGGCATTGAGCGATGCGGACCGTTGGCCTTGGCTGGATCTTGTGGCGGCGGAGATGGCGGCGACAGCGCCGGTGATCATCGGCTGTTCCGCGTTGCGGCGCGCCTATCGCGACCGTTTGCGCGCGGGCGCGGGTGGACCGGTGCAGTTTGTTTTTCTGGACGGAAGCCGCGAGGTGATTGCCGCGCGCATGGCGGCGCGCAAGGGGCACTACATGCCGCTGTCGCTGTTGGACAGCCAGTTTGCCACGCTGGAGCCGCCCGGCCCGGATGAGGCCATGCGGGTGTCAATCGACCAGCCGCTGCCCGATCTGGTGGCAGAAATCGTGGAGCGGTTGGGAAATTGGGGTGATCCTGCGTAAATCCCTGGTCGCGGGGTTCAGCCTTTGATTGATTTACGTTAAGGTCAATGTGTTCAAACAAGGGTCTTTTTTATGAGTATACCTCCGGCCACCCCGACGCTTGGGCGCCTGACGATGGCTTTGGCGTTGATTGATGCGGCCAATGCCGCTGATCCCACCTTGGAAGAGGGGCGCCCCGCCGCCTTGCTTTACGGCGAGCGGATGAGTGCGGAGTTGGCGCGATTGGTGCCGGCTGCCTCGGACATTCTGAGGATCGCGGCGCGGGGCCAGCATGTCGAGCGGTGGCTTTTGCCGCGCGCCGACTATCCCCAAGGCAAAGAGGGGTATCTGGCGTGGCGCAAGGAGCAGGGTCTGCGCCATGCCGAGCGGGTCGCCGGGATCATGGCCGAGGCGGCCTATCCGCCAGCGGATTGCGCGCGCATCGGCGCGTTGCTGCGTAAGGAGGGGATCAAGCGCGACCCCGAGGTGCAGGCGCTGGAAGATGTGGTGTGTTTCGTGTTTCTGCGCTGGCATTTTGCGGGGTTTGCGGCGACCCGTGATCCGGCCGACGTTTTGGACATTGTGCAAAAGACCGCGCGCAAGATGTCCGCGCTTGCCCGGGCGCAGGTGCTGGCCGAGTTTGATCTGGAACCGCCTTTGGCGGCGGCCTTTGGCGGGTAACGGCCGAAATTTTTGCGCGAGGGGCTAAGCGGGGGGGCTTGCCCTTGGCTGTTGTTTCGGCGTTTCGTTGGCCCTGATACCGATGCGGTAAGTGGGGGCTGTCATGACGATCCTGAACCTTGGGTCATTGAACTGGGACCGGATCTATCGTTTGCCGCATCTGCCCCGGGCGGGGGAGACGATTTCGTCAAAGGAAACGCTGGTCGGCCTGGGGGGGAAGGGGCTGAACCAGTCGGTTGCGGTTGTTCGGGCCGGGGGGGCGGTGCGCCATGTCGGGGCGATCTCGGCGCAGGATGGGGCGATGCGGGCGGCGTTGGAGGGGTTCGGGCTGGACCACACGCATGTCGTGGGCGTGCCGGGGGTAGAGACGGGAACCGCGCTGATCCTGATTGATGCCGACGCGGAGAACTGCATCGTGCTGGACCCGGGCGCCAACCGTCATATTCCGATGGCTGCGTTTCGGGAAACCTTGGCGGCCTGCGCGGTGGGCGATTGGTTCTTGGCGCAGAATGAGACCAACCTTTTGGCCGAAGCGATGACCGAGGCGCGGGCGGCGGGGCTGAAGATTGCCTTTGTGCCAGCACCGTTTGATGCGGCTTCTGCGGTGCCCTTGCTGCCTTTGGTTGATCTGCTGTCGCTGAATGCGGTGGAGTTTGAACAGCTTTGCGTGGCGCTTGGTGGCGAAGATCATTTGCCGCAAACGCTGGCGCTGTTGATCACGCGGGGCGCGCAGGGGGCGGAATATGTCAGCGGCGGCGTGCGGGTTGCCATGCCCGCCTTCAAGGTCGATCCGGTGGATACGACCGGCGCGGGCGACACGTTCATGGGGTATTTTCTGGCGTTGCAAGACGGAGGGCAGTCGGTGGAGGAGGCCTTGCGCTATGCCAGTGCTGCGGGGGCATTGCAGGTGACGCGGTTGGGGGCGGCGGGGGTGATCCCGACTTTGGCCGAGGTTACGGCGTTTCTGGAGGCACGGGCGTGAAGATCATCATTGATACCGATCCGGGCATCGACGACGCCTTGGCGCTTTTCTACGCCTTTGGCTGCAAGCGGTTCGAGATTCTGGGTCTGACGGCGGTGTTCGGCAATGTGACGGTCGATACCGCCACCGAAAATGCGTTGTGGCTGTGCGAGGTTGCGGGCCAGGGGCATATTCCGGTGGCGCGGGGCTGTGCGGCACCGAAAAGCCCGGTGATCCACCAGCCCACGGTTGCGGTGCATGGCCCGCACGGGTTTGGGGCGTTGGAGCGGCGGGTGGTGCAGGGCAAGGCCGTGGACGAGGACGCCGCCGATTTCCTGATCCGCCACACCCGCGAAGCCCCGGGCGAGGTGGTTATTTTCGCCGTAGGCCCGCTGACCAATATCGCCGAGGCTTTGCAGCGCGACCCCGATTTCGCCAATCGGTTGGGGCATCTTTACATAATGGGCGGGGCGTTTCGCGCGCCGGGCAATGTCACGGTCGTGGCCGAGGCGAATATCCACAATGACCCGCTGTCGGCCGATATCGTGGCGCGGGGGATCGCGAAGTCCACTTGGGTGGGGCTGGATGTGACCGACCGCATCTTGCTGTCGCATGACGACATCGCGGAACTGTGCGCGCCGGACACCCGGATGTGCAAGTTTATCGCTGCGATTTCAGAGTATTACCTTGGGTTTTATGCCTCGGTCGGCAAGCCCGATGGGGCGGGGCTGCATGATCCGGTAACGCTGATCGCCGCGCTGATGCCGGAGCTGTTCGACTTTGCCACCGGGGATGCGACGGTCACGCTGGACGGGGCCGAGCGCGGACGGACAAATTGGGCCCCATCGGCCCATCCGTTGCGGGTGGCGCTGGGCGCGCAAAGTGAAGCGGTGCGGGCCGAGTTTCTGGGCGTGCTGACCGAGTGGCTGCGCGACCAGCCCTAAGCGCTACAGCAAGCCCCGTCCGGCGAGGTTGCGCATCAGGGCGGCGGTGCCAAAGACCCACTCAGGCGCTTGCGTTGCCAGCCGCACGGTGTTGACCAGCGTGCCAAGGCCCGGGGCCGAGATCGTCACCCGGTCGCCGATGTGGTGGGTAAAGCCCTGCCCCGGCCCGTCGCGATCCTGCACCGGGGCAAACATCGTGCCGCAATACAGCATGAAGCCGTCGGGGTATTGGTGATGCCGCCCGCGTGTCTGCGCCACCAGATCGGCGGGGTCACGGCTAATCATGGTCATCGACGACCGCCCGGTCATGCGGAAGCCGTCGGTTCCGAGCACCTCAAGGCTCAATTCCGCGCGGCGCAGGTCATCCAGCGTGAAGTGTTCGTCGAACAGGCGGACAAAGGGGCCAATCGCGGCGGCGGCGTTGTTGTCTTTGGCCTTGCCCAGCAGCAGGGCAGAGCGGCCTTCGACATCGCGCAGGTTCACGTCATTGCCCAAGGCCCCGCCCTTGATGGTGCCAAGGCTATTCACGGCCAGCACGACCTCGGGTTCGGGGTTGTTCCAGCGACTGATCGGGTGCAGGCCGACGCTGGCACCGTAACCCACGGCAGACATTGGTTGCGCCTTGGTGAAAACCTCGGCGTCGGGGCCAATGCCGACCTCTAGATACTGGCTCCACAGCCCCTCGGACTGAAGCAGGGTTTTGACCTCTGCGGCCTTGTCAGAGCCGGGAACAAGGCCGCGCAGGCTGTCGCCGATCACGGCGGCAACGCGGCTGCGGATCGCGTCGGCGCGCGAGGCGTCACCGGCGGCGCGTTCCTCTATCACCCGCTCAATCATCGAGCCGGCAAAGGTCACGCCGCAGGCTTTGACGGCTTGCAGATCGTTGGGGGCCAGAAGATGGAGGCTGTCGGGTGCGGGCTCTTCGCTGGCGGATAAAAGGGCGGCCAGCGGGCCGAGGTCTGCGGCATCGGCCTTGGCCAGATGCGCCCGGACAAAGGCGGCGGGATCACCCTGTTCCAGCAGGTCACGCAGGGTCGGGGCGGTGCGGCTGGTGATGTCGACCACCCGGCCTTGGTTCAGGGCCACAAGGGTCGGGCCGAGGCCGGGCTGCCAGACCCGTCCGACATAGCAGCCTGTGCTGTCCAATCCGTCCATGCCCGCCCCCCAATGTTGATGCTGTGGCAGGAAAGCGCATCCTGCGCGCGCGTGCAATTGGTCATCCGCCTGTCGCTAGGTCATTGCCCACGGGCGAGGGCGTCTTTAGAACCGCAGATGAACAGAGAAGTTGGAGATCTCCATGTCGCAAGCCCCTGCCATCGCCTGCATTGGCGAGTGTATGATCGAGTTGAGCGGGTTGGATCTGGTAAGCGGGCAGGCGCGGGTGGCTTTTGCGGGCGACACCTACAACACCGCGGTCTATCTGGCGCGGTTGCGGGGCGGGGCGGGCTGCAGGGTCAGCTATGTCACGAACCTTGGGACGGACGGGTTTTCGGCCCGCATCCGGGCATTGCTGGTGGCCGAGGGGCTGGATGATACCCTTGTCGGCAGCCATGACAGCCGCTTGCCGGGGATATACTCGATCGAACTGGACGCGGCGGGCGAGCGGTCTTTCCGATATTGGCGCGAAGCCTCGGCGGCGCGGACGTTGTTTTCGGGCGTGGGGGCGCGGCTGGAGGATCTGGCGCGGTTTGAGGTGATCTACCTTTCCGGGATCACGCTGGCGATCTTGCCGCCAGAGGTGCGCACCGCGCTGATCGCCCGCTTGGCGGCGCTTAAGGCGGCGGGGCACCGGGTGGTGTTTGACAGCAACTATCGCCCCCGGCTGTGGGCCGACGAAGACACAGCACGCGCGGTGTTCGCGTCGATGTGGGCCGCCAGCACCATCGGCCTGCCGTCTTTTGACGACGAAGAGCGGCTCTATCCCGGCACCACGCCTGCCGAGGTCATGGCGCGGCTGGCGGGCTTGGGGCTGGAAGAGATCGTGTTGAAGAATGGCGCTGCGGGGCCGTTGGTCCGGTCGGGCGGGCAAGAGGCGCAGATGGCCTTTGCCCGGGCTGCGGTTGTGGTGGACACCACGGGGGCGGGCGACAGCTTTAACGGCGGCTATCTGGCCGCGCGTCTGGACGGGGCGGCACCCGAGGCGGCGGCGGCGGCAGGGCATCGGCTGGCCGCCACGGTCATCGGTCATCCGGGCGGGGTGATCCCGGTCGAGGCAATGCCCCAACCGTAAGGCGGCGGCGGGGGAAGCCCCCCGCCACCCGGTCGCATTCAGTCTTCGGACGATTTGGCCCAAAGGTTGATGTCTTTTTCTTCGGCGATGCGGTCGATCTGGGCCAGTTCCTCATCGGTGAAGTCCAGATTGTGGATCGCGCCCACGCAATCCAGCACCTGTTCCGGCTTTGACGCGCCGATGAGGGCCGAGGTGATGCCGCCGCGCCGCAAGACCCAAGCCAGCGCCAGTTGCGCCAAGGTCTGCCCGCGGGCTTCGGCCATGGCGTTCAGCGAGGCGACAGAGGCCAGCGCCGCCGGGGTGATCGTGGACAGGTTCAGCGATTTGCCCTGCGTGGCGCGGCTGCCCTGCGGGATGCCGCCCAGATATTTCCGCGTCAGAATGCCCTGCGCCAAGGGCGTAAAGGCGATGGAGCCGACGCCCAGTTCGGCCAGCGTGTCCTTCAGCCCATCGGTTTCAACCCAGCGGTTCAGGATATTATAGCTGGGCTGGTGGATCACGCAGGGCGTGCCGAGGTCTTTCAGGATCGCATAAGCCTCCCGCGTGCGCTGCGAGTTATAGCTGGAGATGCCCGCGTAAAGCGCCTTGCCCGAGCGCACGATCCGGTCAAGCGCGCCCATGGTTTCCTCTAGCGGCGTGTCCGGGTCAAAGCGGTGGGAATAGAAGATATCGACATAGTCCAGCCCCATGCGCTTCAGGCTTTGGTCGCAAGAGGCGATCAGGTTCTTGCGGCTGCCCCATTCGCCGTAGGGGCCGTTCCACATCCGGTAGCCCGCCTTGGAGGAGATGATCAGCTCATCCCGGTAGGGGCGGAAATCGTTGCGCAGAATCTCGCCGAAGGCTTCTTCGGCCGAACCGGGGGGCGGGCCGTAGTTGTTGGCCAGATCGAAATGGGTGATGCCGTGATCAAAGGCGGTGCGGCAGAGCGCGCGCTTGGTGTCATGGGGCGTGTCGTGGCCGAAATTGTGCCACAAGCCCAAAGAGATGGCGGGCAGCATCAGGCCAGAGTTCCCGCAACGGCGGTATATCATGCGGTCATAGCGGTCTGCGGCGGCGGTATAGGTCATGGGAATTCCCGTTTGCTGAAAGGCGCTGTCGGTGCGGTTGCAAGATCATCACAAACTGCCGCCCGCGGAAAGCCGCTTTTCAACACAAAATCCGGGGTGCGCGATTGCCCTTTTGCCCAAGGATTGCGATAGTTCGCAAGTGCTTCATCGGTATGGGGCCTCGGGGGTTTGGTATGTTTGGTGGCGCGGCGCGTGCAATTGGCTTGTCCGTCGGGATCGCGTTGGTCTCTGCACCTGCCGGTCTTGCGCTGCAATCGCTGGAATTCAGCGCGCCGGGGGCGGAATTGGCGCTTGAAAAGACGCTGCGTGGCGCGTCGCTGCTGCTGCAGGCCCAGAAGAACAAGACAGTTGATGCGCAGGCTTTGTTCACCGATGCCCGTGCCGAATATGCCAACCTGCTCAACGCGCTTTATGCCAACGGGTATTACTCGGGCGTCATTCACATTCGCATTGATGGGCGCGAGGCGGCGGATATTCCGCCCTTGGACGCGCCGGGCCAGATCAACCGGGTCGAGGTCGTGGTAGAGCCGGGACCGCAGTTCGCCCTGTCGCGGGCTGAGATAAAGCCTTTGGCCAAGGGAACCGTGCTGCCCGAGGGCTACCGCGTGGGCCGCATTGCCGAAAGCGGTGTGATCCTTGAGACGGCGACGGTCGGGGTTGAGGGGTGGCGCAACGTCGGCCACGCCAAGGCGCGGGTGTCGGGGCAGGATCTGACGGCGGATCACGCCAATGCTACCCTGTCGGCGGCCATCGAGCTGGACCCCGGACCGCGTCTGCGCTTTGGCGCGTTGCGCATCGAGGGGGCCGAACGGATGCGGGTCGCGCGGATTCGCGCCATTACCGGTCTGCCCGAGGGCAAGACCTTTTCCCCCGAAGATCTGGAGCGCGCCCGCGAACGTCTGCGGCGCACCGGGGTGTTCAAGTCGATCACGCTGACCGAGGATGAGCAGATCACCGCGCCGGACCTGTTGGGCATCACCGCCACGTTGGTTGAGGAAAAGCGCCGCCGCTACAGTTTCGGGGCAGAGATCGCCAGTCTGGCCGGGTTGAACCTGACCGGGGCGTGGACGCACCGCAATCTGTTTGGCGGCGGTGAGCGACTAAAAATCGCAGGCGAGGTGCGCAACATCGGCTCCAGTGACAGCGGTCTGGATTACTTGCTGGATATCACGCTGGACCGTCCGGCAACCTTTACGGCGGACACAACGCTTGGTTTTGGTCTGTCGGCGGGCCATCTGGATGATGCGGATTATCTGGCCGATGTGTTTAGCCTGTCGTCGACCCTGACCCGTGTGTTCTCAAATGAGCTAAGCGGATCGGTTGGGGTGGAGTTTGCTTTTGCCGATGTGACAGATGTGGATGGCTCACGCGAATACCGCAGCCTTGCCCTGCCTTTGGGCGCAACGTGGGATCGGCGCGACAAACTGGCCGATGCCACCAAGGGGTTCTATCTGGATGCCGAGGTGAAGCCGTTCCTTGGGTTCGGGACCACCGATTCCGGGGTGCGTGCGGTTCTGGATGCGCGGGGCTACAAGGCGTTTGGTGCCGAAAAGCGGTTCGTTCTGGCGGCGCGGTTGCAGGCCGGCGCGGTGCTGGGCGCCAGCCTTTTGGGCACGCCGCGGGATGATCTTTTCTATTCGGGCGGCGGGGGCACGGTGCGGGGACAGCCCTATCAATCCCTGGGGGTATATGTGGCGCGCACGGGCCTTGCCGATCAGCACATTGGCGGGACGCATTTCCTTGGGGCCTCGGTGGAGGCGCGGGTGAAGGCGACGGAGACGATTGGCATCGTGGGCTTTGTCGATGTGGGCCGGGTGGATGTGGGCGGGTTTCTGGGCGACGCGGGGGATTGGCACGCGGGCGCGGGGCTGGGGCTGCGCTATGCCACGGCGGTCGGGCCGATCCGGCTGGATGTGGCCGCCCCGGTGGGTGGCACAACCGGTGACGGTGTGCAGATCTACGTCGGCCTTGGGCAGTCGTTCTGATGCGGGGTCTGGTTCTTGCCCTTGCCGTTTGTGCGGCCCCCTTGGCGCTTGGCACACAGGCTTTGGCCGACGACCGGGATTACCTTACCGCTTTGCTGGAGGACAATCTGTCGGGCGGTGGGCGCAAAGTGGTGATCACCGGGTTTGAAGGAGCGCTGTCGTCCCGCGCGTCCTTGCAGGAACTGACGATTGCCGATGAACAGGGTGTCTGGCTGACGCTGCGCAATGTGTCGCTGGACTGGACGCGCTCGGCGCTGCTGTCGGGCAATGTTTCGGTCAATGAACTGGTCGCGGATGAGATCATTCTGGACCGTCTTCCGGCTGTGGATACATCGCTGCCCGCCGCAGAGGCGGGGGAGTTTGCGCTGCCCGAACTGCCGGTTTCAATCGAGATTGGCAAGATTTCTGCCAAGCGCATTGCCATTGGCGCGTCGGTGCTGGGTGAGGCGATCGAGGCGCAACTGGACGCCTCGGTGCAATTGTCGGGCGGCGACGGGGTTGCGACGTTGCAACTGGAGCGGACGGACAGCGGGCCAGAGGGCACGCTGGCACTGGACGCCAGTTATTCCAACACCAGCAAGGCCTTGGTGCTGGACCTGTCGGCGGTTGAAGGCCAGGGCGGGCTGGCGGCGGTGCTGCTGGACCTGCCGGGCGCGCCCTCGGTTTCGTTGACGGTCAAAGGGGCGGGGCCGATTTCAGATTATGCGGCCGATGTCGCGCTGAAAACCGATGGGGAAAATCGTCTGTCGGGGTCGGTGGCCTTGGGCGAGACAAAGGCCGGGGACAAGACGGTTGATGTCGATCTGCAGGGCGATCTGGCACCGCTGTTTCTGCCCGATTATGCCGAGTTCTTTGGGAACAAGGTCGCGCTGATCGCCAAGGGCAGCCGCGCGCCGGACGGGCGTCTGGCTCTGTCGCAGTTTGATCTGACGGCTAGGGCGGTGCGGTTGGCGGGCAGCCTGTCACTGGCCGCCGATGGGATGCCGCAGGCGTTTGACCTGACCGGGCGGATCGCGCGGGAAGATGGTCAGCCGGTGCTGCTGCCGCTGACCACGACCTTGCCGGTTCGGGTGCAAGCGGCGGATATTGCGCTGTCTTATGACCTTGCGGCGGGTGAGGGCTGGAAGGGTGCTGCGGTCGTCACCGGCTTTGACCGGGCAGATTTCCGGGCAGCGCGGCTTGATCTGTCCGGCTCTGGCCGGATCGCGCGACGGCCTGCGGGGCCGGTGTTCGGGGCCACGCTGCGCTTTGACGCCGAAGGGCTGGACCCGACCGACCCGGCTTTGGCGCGGGCGCTGGGGGCGTTCGTGTCGGGGGATGGCTTGATCTATCTGGCCAGCGGGTCGGACAAGCTGACGATCCCCAAGCTGGCGCTTTACGGGCAGGATTATGCGGCCAAAATCGTGGCGGCCCAGATCTCGGGTCTGGGCGATGCTTTGCAGATGGCCGGTCAGGTTGAGGCGCAGATGGAAGATCTGTCGCGCCTGTCGGGCCTTGCAGACCGGCCCCTGTCGGGGGCGGCAGATTTCGTGATGAGCGGGGCGGGCAGCCCGTTGACCGGCGGGTTTGATGTGCAGGGCACAATCACGGGCACCGATCTGCGCAGCGGGATTTCGCAGTTGGATGGTTTGCTGGCGGGCAAATCCACGGTCGACGTGTCGGCGGTACGCGACACGACCGGCACGACCCTGCGGAACCTGTCTGTCCAAGCCACCAGCCTGCGGGTGGAGGCGAAGGGAAAGCTGGCCACAGCGGGCAGCGACCTGACCGGCAGTGTCGATTTTGCGGACCTGAGCGTGCTTGGGGACGGCTACAGCGGCGCTTTGGTCGGGAAAGGCCGGATTACCGGCACGGTTGAGGATGCGGCGGTCACGCTGGACGCGACCAGCCAAGATCTGCACGTCGGCCAAGCGCAGGCGGATAAGCTTCTGGCCGGGCAAAGCCTGCTGTCGATCGTGGTGGCGCGCAAGGGCGAGGTGATCACCGTCACCCGCGCGGATGTGTCCAACCCGCAGCTTGAGGCGCAAGTGGCAGGCTCGGTCGCGGGCAGCTTGACCGGGCTTGGCACCGATCTGGCGGCAAAGCTGTCATTGGCCGATCTGGGTGTTTTGGGGGCCGGGTTTGGCGGCAGCCTGCAGGGCGATGCACAACTGACGGGCAAGGGCGAGGCGGGCACGGTTTCGGTGACGGCGACAGGTTCGGGCTTGCGCGTCGGTCAGGCTGAGGCGGACAAGCTGCTGGCGGGCGAAAGCCAGGTCGTGCTGGAACTGGACCTGCGCGAGGGTAAAATCCGTGTGGACCGGGCCGATGTCAGCAACCCGCAGATCACCGCCAAGGCCACCGGCACTCTGACGGAGGGTGTCCAGACCATCGACATCGACGCGCAACTGGTCTCGCTTGGGCTGATCCTGCCAGAGTTTCCGGGGGCTTTGACGATCAAGGGTAAAGTCGTTCAGGCCGCGGATGGCACTACGCTGGCGTTGTCGGGGCGCGGCCCGGGCGGGATTGATGCGCTGGTGTCGGGCCGCCTTGCGCCCGGCTTTGCCAGCGGCGATCTGACGATCAAGGGCAATGCGCAGGCGGCGTTGGGCAATGCCTTTATCGATCCGCGGGCGGTGTCGGGCGGGGTAAGCTTTGATCTGCGGCTGAACGGGCCGCTGGCGCTGTCATCGCTGAGCGGTTCTGTCGGGTTGGCGGACGGGCGGTTGACGGACCCGTTGCTGCCGTTCTCGTTCCAGAACATCGCAGCGCGGGTGGCGCTTTCAGGTGGCGTGGCGCGTGTGGATGCGACGGTGCCGGTGTCCAGCGGCGGTCAGGCCACCATCGGCGGCACGGTCGGGATGGCGGCACCGTTTAGCGGTGACCTTGCCATCGCGCTGCAACGGCTGACGCTGCGCGATCCGCAGTTGTACACAACCACAATGAACGGCGCACTGACGGTAAAGGGCCCGTTGGCGGGCGGCGCACAGATCGCTGGGCGCGTGGCCTTGACGGAGACGGAGCTGCGCGTGCCGTCAACCGGCTTTGGCGGGGCGGGTGGATTGCCGGACCTGAGCCATGCGAATGAACCCGCCGCTGTGCAGGCCACCCGTGCGCGGGCCGGTCTTACCGACAGCGGCGCGGCGGCGGAACGCGGCGGCAGCGGGGTGTCTTACGGGCTGGATGTGGTGATTTCGGCGCCGAACCGGCTGTTCCTGCGGGGTCGGGGTCTGGACGCGGAGTTGGGCGGCGAATTGCGCCTGCTGGGCAGCACGTCGGCTGTCTCGCCGCAGGGAGCGTTTGACCTTATTCGCGGGCGGCTCGATCTTTTGGGCAAGCGGTTGGAGTTGACCGAGGCACGGTTGGAAATGCAGGGGCGGTTGATCCCCTATATCCGCGTTGCGGCCATGACCGAAAACGATGGCATCACCAGCGGCGTGTTGATTGAGGGCGAGGCGACGGACCCCAAGGTGACCTTTACCTCTTCGCCGGAACTGCCGGAGGAAGAGGTGCTGGCCCAGCTTTTGTTCGGGCAGGGGTTGCAGAACCTGTCGGCCCTGCAGGCGCTGCAACTGGCCAATGCGGTGGCGACGCTGGCGGGTCGGGGCGGCGAGGGTGTGGTCAACAAGCTGCGCCGGGGCTTTGGGTTGGACAATCTGGATGTGCAGACCGACGCAGCCGGGGGCACCGCAATCACGGCGGGCAAGTATCTGACGAAAAAGGTCTATTCCGAGGTGACGGTGGATCAGACCGGCAAAAGCCAGATCGACCTGAACCTTGATGTGTCCAAATCCATCACCCTGCGCGCTCGGGCGAGTTCGGACGGCGAGACGGGCTTGGGCATCTATCTGGAAAGAGACTACTGACGGCGCGGGCGGCCCATCAACTCGGCATCGACCGCAGCCCCCAGCAGCACCGCATAGGCGCTGACATAAAGCCACATCAGCAAGGCCGCCACCGCCCCGATAGAGCCGTAGACTCGGTTATAGGACGGGAAGTTCGCCAGATAGAGCATGAAGCCCCGCGCGGCGAGAATCCACAGCACCACGGCCACCAGCAGGCCCCATGTCAGGAACGCGGGCGGGCGGCTGCCGTCGGGGCGGTTGGGGCCCATGCGGTAGGCAATGCTCATCGCCAGCACCACCAGCACCATCCCCAGCACTTGGTTCCCATCGCGCAGCAGCAGTGCAGACAAAGGCCCCAGCGGCAGATGCGCGACCACCAGCGGCATCACCACCGACATGACCATCGCCCCCAAGGCCAGCCCCATTAGCAGCAGCGTTACCACAAGCGCGCGCAGTTGGTGACGGTGCCCGGCGCGGTTGGGCAGGTGGTGAATGGCATTCAACCCCCGGATCAGCGCCGCCACACCGGCACGGGCCGACCAGAAGGCAAAGACCGTGGACAGGATCGTCGCAAGGCCAAGGCTGCGGCTGTTCACCGCCAAAAGCGCATCGACCTGATCTGCGATCAGCTTGAGCACATCGGGCGGAAGCAAGGTATGCAGCAAGGCCACCTGTTCACGGATCACCACCGGGTCCGCAATAAAGCCCCAGATCGCAATGACCGCCGCCACGGCCGGAAAGATTGCCAGAAAGCCAAAGAACGCCACGCCAGCGGCAATCAGATCAAGCTCTGCCTGATCAATCCGGCGGTAGAAATGCCAGAAAGCCGCGCTGACTTTGGGGGGAAGTGTGGGGATGATCATTGGGTTTGCGGGGGCCTATTGTCAGAGCAAAGGGGGATCTTCGGCCTCTAGCCGAATGCGCAACTCACGCAGCACGGGCAGCACGGCGCGCACCCGCTCGGCCCCCAGGGCCTTGACCACGTCACCGATCAACGGCGCGACAGAGGCCACCGCCGCATCGCGCGCCGCCCGGCCTGAGGGACTGATCGCCACAAGTTTCTTGCGCGCGTCATCCCAATCGGGGCGGATATGCACATGGCCCGCCCATTCCAGCTTGGCCAGCGTGTTGGTCATCGCCCCGCGGGTGACGTGAAAGGCGCGCGCGAGCTGGCCGGGGGTTCGTTCCTCACCCTTGCGGGCAAGGTGGTTCAGCACCGAGAAATGCGACACTTCCATCCCACGCGGCAAGGCCTTGGAGATTCGGTTTCGGGCGAGCTGATCGGCCATGAACAGCTCTCCAAACAGGGTGATCGCAATGTCGTCGGTGCTGCGCTCTGTCATGGGCCCTCAAAATCCCGGTCATGGGTTAGCGAGGGCACGCGGCCACGCGCCAGCGCCACCTGCGAAAGGTCAAGATCCACAAAGGTTACGCCGGGATCGGTGCCGCCATCGGCCAGCACCTCGCCCCACGGGGCGATGGCCAGTGAATGGCCAAAGGTGCGCCGGCCCTTGCCGCCTGTCGCCGTCTCGGGGTGAAAGCCGGTCTGGGCGGGGGCAAGCACAAAGCACCCGGTTTCAATCGCCCGCGCGCGCAGCAGGGTTTCCCAATGCGCGGCACCGGTGATGTGGTTGAAGGCGGCAGGCACGGTCAGAATTTGCGCCCCCGACTGCGCCAGACGTCGGAACAAATGCGGAAAGCGCAGGTCATAGCACACGGTCATGCCGATGCTGGCAAAGGGCGTGGTGGCCAGCACCGCTTGTGCGCCGGGGCGATAGCCTGCTGATTCGCGGTAGATCTCGGTTTCAGACACGTTCACGTCGAACATGTGGATCTTGTCGTAGCGCGCAGCGATCTCTCCCGTTGGGGAGATCAGAAATGAGCGGTTGGCAAAGCGGCCATCCGCATCGCCCGTCAGCAAGCCCAGCGAGCCGATCAGCAGCCAGATGCCCGCCTTTGCTGCCTCGGCCCGCAGGGCGGCAAGGGTTGGGTCATCTGCCTCCAGATGCAGGGCGGCGCGCTGGTGGGCGCGGTTGGCGGACAGCATGTTCGTGCATTCGGGCGTCAGCACAAAGCCTGCCCCGCCCGCGACCGCCGCCCGCACATAGCCCAGCGTTTGGGCCAGATTGGCCACCGGATCATCCGAGACGGTCAGTTGAACAAGGGCGCTGCGCATCGCTTAGGCCAGCATCGCGGCAAGTTTGCCCGCACGGTCCAGCGCGTGCAGGTCATCGCTGCCGCCAATCGGGGTGCCGCCGATGAAGATTTGCGGCACGGTGCGGCGGCCCTTGGCGCGCTCTGTCATGGCCACCCGCAGTGCCGGGTCGCGCGACACGTCGATTTCGGTAAAGACGATGCCCTTTTTTGTCAGCAGCCCTTTGGCCGCAATGCAATAGGGGCAGGTCGGGGTCGTGTAGATTTCAACGGTTTTCATCTGGAACCTTCGATAGCCAATACCTGTCAGTCAGGCGGGACTATACGGATTTAGGCGTCCTTCGCAACGCGGGCGAGGGCCAGAACCGATATCCCGATGGCCCCTGCGGCGATACAAGCCTCTGCCGCGGCAGAAAAAGTGGCGCCAGAGGTCATTACATCATCAATCAGCAAGATCCGCCGCCCCTCTATCTTATGGGCGCGGCGGGGATGGGGGATGATCGCATCCTGCACATTGGCAAAGCGGCCGTTGCGGTCGCGCCCCTCTTGGCTGGGGGTGGCACGGCGGCGAACCAGCAGGTCGGGGCAATGCTCCAACCCGGCCAGCTTGGCCAAACCGCCCGAAAGCAGGGCCGATTGGTTATAGCGGCGCTTGAAAAACCGGGTCCAGTGCAGCGGAATCGGGGCCACCAGCAAATCCGGCGTCAGGATCGGGCGGGCGGCCTTGAGCAGCCAACCCGCCGCGGGCCGCGCCAAGTCCATCCGGTCGCCATGCTTTAGCGCCAGCACCAGTTTGCGGCCGTTGTCCTTATAGAGCAGCGCCGCCCGCCCGTGCGACCAAGGCCGGGCAATGGCGAGACAATCGTCGCAATGCTCTGCCCGTCCCTCATCCTCGCCAAGCAACGGGACGCCGCAGCCGTCGCACACAAGCCCGGACACAAAAGGCGTGTCGCGCCAACACGGGCCGCAAAGGCCAAAGTCGGTTGCCACCTGTGCATCGCAGGTCAGGCACTGCGGCGGATACAGCAGGTGGAGCACCGCTTGCATTCCCATTCCGTCCCCCTATGGTCCCGCGCATGTCCGCACCGCTTTTGACCGACCGCACCGCCCTTGTCGCCCATCGCCACCGCGCCACGGCGTTCTTTCTGCATGACCTCGTCGTGGCCGAGGTGCAGGATCGGCTGAGTGAGGTTAACAGAACCTTTACAGCCCCGGTCGTGGTCAGCGGTTTTCCTGCGTTGTGGCCGGAATATCGGGTGGTCGAGGATGCCGAGGTTCTGGCGCTGGAACCGGGCGCGCAGGATCTGGTGATCCACGCTCTGGCGCTGCATTGGGCCAATGATCCGGTTGGGCAGTTGGTGCAATGCCGCAGGGCGCTGCGGCCGGACGGGTTGTTTCTGGGGCTGATGTTCGGCGGGCAGACCTTGCACGAATTGCGCGCCAGTCTGGCTGAGGCCGAGGCCGAGGTGACGGGCGGTCTGTCGCCGCGCGTGCTGCCGATGGGCGAGATTCGCGATCTGGGCGGGCTGTTGCAGCGGGCAGGCTTTGCGCTGCCGGTGGCCGACAGCTTTACCCAGACCGTGCGCTACCGCGACGCCTTCCACCTGATGCGCGATCTGCGCGCGATGGGTGAAGGCAACGCGCTGCACGCCCGCTTGCGCCGCCCGACCCGGCGCAGCGTGCTTACCCGCGCCGCCGAGATCTATCAAAGCCGATTCGCCGGGGCCGATGGGCGTATCCCCGCGACGTTTGAGATCATCTGCCTGACCGGATGGGCCGCGCATGACAGCCAGCAAAAGCCGCTGCGCCCCGGCTCTGCCGCCGCGCGTCTGGCCGAGGCGTTGAATGCGGCAGAAACGCCCTTGCCGCGCAGCGAAGGTTGACCCCGGCGCTGCGCGCGTTATCTGCTGCGCCAAGCGCCAAGGAAAGAGACCCCAGATGCTCGATATCATGCCCGGAACAGGCCGTTTGGCCCATGCCCCAGCCGATCACCCCCCGGTCAAAGCGGCCAAGGTGGGGGTGCTTGTGGCCAATCTTGGCACGCCGGACGGCTATGACTATTGGTCCATGCGCCGCTATCTGAACGAATTCCTGTCTGACAAGCGGGTGGTCGATATCTCGGACTGGATCTGGCAACCGCTGTTGCAACTGGTGATCCTGACCAAGCGGCCCTTCAGTTCCGGTGCCAATTACAAGCTGATCTGGAACCATGAAAAGAACGAAAGCCCGTTGCTGACGATCACTAAGGATCAGACCGCGGCGATTGCGGCGGCGATGCAGGGGCTGCACGGCGACAAGGTGATGGTCGATTTCTGCATGCGCTATGGCAATCCGTCTACCGCGTCCAAGGTGCAGGCGATGGTGGCGGCGGGATGCGAGAAGATCCTGTTTTTCCCGCTTTATCCGCATTACGCGGGGGCGACCTCGGCCACGGCGAATGATTCTTTCTTTGCGGCGCTGATGAAGGAAAAGCGTCAGCCCGCCGCGCGCATCGTGCCAGAGTATTTTGATGACCCCGCCTATATCGACGCGCTGGCCCAATCGGTCGAGCGCGCCTATGCCGGGCTGGATCACCGCCCAGATGTGCTGGTCGCCAGCTATCACGGCATGCCGATCCGCTATTTGATGGAGGGTGACCCCTACCACTGCCATTGCGCCAAAACCTCGCGGCTGTTGCGGGAACGGCTGGGCTGGGAAAAGGGGTCGATCGACACGACCTTTCAGTCGGTCTTTGGCCGGGAAGAATGGCTGAAGCCCTATACCGTGAAACACGTGGCCGAACTGGCCAAGCAGGGCAAAAAGCGCATCGCGGTGATGGCCCCGGCGTTTTCGGCCGATTGCATTGAAACGCTGGAAGAAATCAACGGAGAAATCCGCGAAGCATTTCTGCACGCGGGCGGCGAGAGTTTTACCTATATCCCCTGCCTTAACGACGACGCAGCGCATATTGCAGCGCTGGTCGAGGTTATTCAGGCGAATCTGACAGGCTGGGTCTAGGTTTAGCACCAGATGACCGGGCCATTGCGGCCCGGTTAGCCTGTCACATCATGCGCGTCAGATAGGCGTTAGCCGATCAAACCGGCGTTTCGCCGCCATTGCTGCCCGCGATTGCAGCAGCGACGACCAAAAGCAGCAGCAGCGGAACGATGATGCCGCCAGCCGAAGACGAGGTCTTTGCGGCAACAACTTCGGGTTCCATAACCGGCTCTGCCATGCCGCCCGCAAAAGCGGTGGTGGTGGACAGGGCGAGGACCGAGGCGAGGATCAGCTTTTTCATAGGAAATCTCCAGGTTTACGCAGGTTTAGGGGTTACTTGCCGCTGCTGTTGCCAGCGACGGCAGCAGCAACGACCAAGAGCAGCAAGAGCGGAACGATAATGCCTCCCGCCGAAGAGGAGGTCTTTTCGGCGACGACTTCGGGTTCCATGACCGGCTCTGCCATGCCGCCGGCAAAAGCGGTGCTGGTAGCAAGGGTCAGGGCGGCGGCGAGGACAAACTTTTTCATTCAAGGCTCCAAGGCGATTGTGCAGACAGGTCTCATAATGCGCCACGGCGAGTGCCGGGCGCTTGTTTGAAGACTGCCCAAGCGGGCCTGGCAAATCAAATATTCTCGCATTTGGCGGCAATCTGGGCCGAAAATGCGGCAAATCCACAACAATCGGGGGTGCCAAACGCAAAAGGCCTGCACGATGTGCAGGCCTTTCCCTATCCACGCCTGGGCGTGGACCCCATCAGATGGGATTAGTTGCTGGAGTTGCTGGAACCAGCAACAGCAGCTGCCACTACGAGCAGGAGCAGCAGCGGAACAATGATGCCGCCAGCCGACGACGAGGTCTGTGCTGCAACAACTTCCGGCTCCATTACCGGCTCAGCCATGCCGCCAGCGAAAGCGGAGGTGGAAGCAACGGCCAGAACGGCAGCGAGAACGAGTTTCTTCATGGTCTTCTCCAGAGGTTATTTATGCGCTGAACACGTCTGATCCAGGGGCGCACGGGTTGGCAATCGGTGACGTGCACCCACCACGGCGGGCCGTTTTATGCAAGGCTGAATGCGATGGGTCCGTATCAATTCACCCGAGCGTTGCGCCTTTCTTACAACAGTTTGCGCGTTGCTACCGGCAAGGTCGCAATCCACCATGCGGGCCGAGGCCGCTTTTAGGGGTTCAGGCCGAAATTAGTCGACGGTGTTGCCGCCGCTGCCAGCGATAGCGGCCGCGACAACCAACAGCAGCAACAACGGAACAATGATACCGCCCGCCGAGGACGAGGTTTGCGCGGCAACAACTTCGGGCTCCATGACCGGCTCTGCCATGCCGCCGGCGAAGGCGGTGGTGGTGGCAAGGGTCAGGGCGGCGGCGAGGGCGAAGGTTTTCATGCTTGGGTCCTTTAACATCTGGCGCGGCGTGCGAAGGCACGGGGCGTCTGCGACGGCGATAAGCCGTAAGAGGACCATGGTAAGGCTGTTTACACAAAGAATTAGGCCGAAATCACCCGGGTTTTCAAAAGCCGTTGCATTATTCCAACAAAATCGGCCGCAATGGCGGCGAATCGAAAGGGCGGCCAAACGATGGCCGCCCCTGTTTTTTGCCCTGTTCAGACGTGCCGAAGATCAGGGAGCCGGGGAGTTGTTGCTGCCCGCGATGGCGGCGGCCACAACCAGCAGCAAAAGCAGCGGAACAATGATGCCACCTGCCGAGGACGAGGTCTTGGCAGCGACGACTTCGGGTTCCATGACCGGCTCTGCCATGCCGCCAGCGAAGGCGGTGGTGGAGGCAAGCGCAAGGCCAGCAGCGAGGATAAGCGATTTCAAATGATGTTCCTTTGTGTTGATCCGTCCGCCGCAGATCAGGCGAACATCGGATAACCGCAACACAGTCATGTCAGCGGAACAAGGCGCAACTTCGGGGCAGGGGGTTTTCAGGCCAAAATCGGCTGTTTTGCAGCAGAACGGGCGCAATGCGCGGAGGGCTGGGCCGAGGACTTGGCTAAGAGCTGGGACGGACAATCGGGCAAAGAAAAAGACGGCGGCCAGAGGCGCGCCGTCTTTCTTTAGGTTTTGGACAGTTCAGCCCGGGTTGCTGTTGCTGGAGCCAGCGATCGCAGCAGCCACAACGAGCAGGAGCAGCAGCGGAACAATGATGCCGCCAGCCGACGACGAGGTCTGTGCTGCAACGACTTCCGGTTCCATAACCGGCTCAGCCATGCCGCCAGCGAATGCGGTCGAGGAGCCGAGGATCAGTGCGGTAGCGAGAAGGAATTTTTTCATGGTAGCCTCCAGAAATAAGCATGCCGAAGGTTTGCAGAGGTTCGGCAAGCACCCAAGTTCAGTCCTCTTGTTCCCTCTTTACCCAACCTGCCCCTGTCTTCGCAACAAGGCAGGCGGGTAAGGGCCAAGCGCTGCCCCAAACTAGTCAAATAAGCAACACCTGCGTGCCAATTTGTGCGTATTCGAACAGCTCCAAAATGTGCTCATTATACAGGCCGACGCAGCCATTCGACGAGCGGCGTCCGATCTTGCGGGTGTCGTGGGTGCCGTGGATGCGGTAGTAGGTCCAGGACAGATACAGCGCGCGGACCCCAAGCGGGTTATCCGGTGCGCCGCCCTCAACCACTTCGGGCCATTCGGGGTTGCGTTCGCGCATCGACGGCGTCGGGCGCCATTGCGGGTTGACCACCTTTTGCACCACCTCGGTCCGGCCCTTGCGGGTCAGTTCATCCGACAGCGGCACAGAGGTGGGGAACAAGCGGTAGATCGACTGATCTTCTGACCAGAAATGCAGAGCGCGTGAGGTGATATCGACCAGAATCGCGCCCTTGGTGGTGTTTTCAAAGTAATCCTGCCAGTTCAGCATCCGAAAGCTGGAGACGTTGTTCCGGTTGGTGGACGGTGCCTCGACCTCGGTCGAGCCTGCCTGTTGGGCAAAGGCCGGAAGGGCCGCGGCGCTAAGAAGGCTTGCCGCGCCGCTTACAAAAAGCCGGCGACGGTTCAGGGGATTGTTGTTCTGCTCGGTCATGACGCTCTCCTGCTCGGGATGGCTGGCCGCGACGTTCGGTGCCCATTTCCCAACTTGGTCAATTTCGCGGTGTTCTACGCTGTTCTGCGGGGTGCCGCAAATCAAACCCCTGTCAACTGGCGGGAAGACGCGGATTGTGACGTTCACGCGGAGTTGGGTTTGATCCTTGGTCCGTCATTGGATAAAGACGGGCGGATGGTTGTGGCCGTAGAGGCCCTTTGGGTGTGGAAGCGATGAACAGACGGACAGTTCTAGTGATGAGCGGCGCGGCCGCGCTGGTGGCGGGATGTGCCATGACCAGCCAAGCACCGCAGGTTGGTGCCGACGGTCGGCCATTGCCCAAGGTTTACAAGATCGGCAAGAACGACGTCGAGAAAATCTCTTTCCGTCTGCTGGATGCGGTGAACACGCTGCGGCAAGCCAAGGGCGCGCAACAGTTGAGCTTTAGTGCCGAGTTGAACGCGGCCTGTCTGACGCATTCGCGCGATATGTCGGTGCAGAATCGGCCTTGGCATTTCGGCTCTGACGGTTCCTCTCCGCTCGTGCGGGTTCAGCGGGTTGGTTATTCGGGTCGGCTGATGGGCGAGCTGATTTCGGAAACCTATGAGACCGAGATGGAGACGCTGTCGGTCTGGATGGCGCAACCCGATACCCGCGATGTGCTGTTGGACCCGATGGCGCGCGAGATGGGCTTTTCGTGGTTCCAAGAGCCGGGTGGCAAGATCTGGTGGACCTTGCTGACAGGCGGCTAACGTCTTGGTATAACGCAACAAAAAAGGGGCCACGCGGCCCCTTTTCTTTTGGCGGAGGTCTGGCGTGCAGACCTAGGGCAGAATGATGATCGGCGTGCCGGGTTTGATCATCGAATAGATTTGTTCGATCTGTTTATCGGACACCGCGATGCACCCTGCTGTCCAGTCGTTCTTGCTGGTTTTGTAAGGCGGTCCGCCGTGGATAAAGATATCCCCGCCCGGTGCTTTGCCTTGCGAGGTGGCATAGGCGCGGTCGGCGTCGTTGGGATAGCTGACCCGCAGCGACAGGTGATAGGTGGAATTCGGATTGCGGTTGGAGATGTAGTAAATGCCTTCGGGCGTTTTGCCATCGCCTTCGAACTGCTTGTGCCCGATCGGGTTGCCGCCAAGGGCGATGTCATAGGTCTTTAGCACCTTGTCATGGTGGAAAAGATACAGCTTCCGGTCACCCTTGTGGACTTGGATCTGGGTGACCTCGGGACCGTTATAGGTCTTGAATTTGGACCCGCCGCAAGCGGCAAGGCCAAAGGAAAGCGCGATAAGGAACAAGACCCTCAGAAAGGACATGACTGCAACTGCCTCGTGGTTTTCTTTTCCCCATAATCGAATTCGCGGCCTCAGGCCATAGGCTGTGCGCAGCGACGGATCACACTTTGGTCAGGTGGGGCGCGAAAACCGCGCAACAAGTTCGACATGGGCAGACCAGCGGAACTGATCGACGACCTGCACCCAGTCCAGCGTATAGCCCCCTTTGACGAGAATCCGCGCATCGCGGGCAAAGGTCGTCGGGTTGCAAGACACCGAAGCAATGATCGGAACGGCGGCTTCGACAAGCCGTTGTGTCTGCGCTTCGGCCCCGGCGCGGGGCGGGTCGATGACCACCGCGTCAAAGCGTTTCAGCTCATCGGGTTCCAGCGGGCGGCGGAACAGGTCGCGGGTCTCTACCGTGACGCGCTTGAGCCCCTCGATCTGGCGGGCGGCCTTATCCAGTGCGGCGGTCATCGCGGCCAGTCCCTCAACGGCGTGCACCTCAGAGCGTTCGGCCAAGGGCAGAGCAAAGGTGCCACAGCCTGCGAAAAGGTCGGCCATCCGGCGCACCGGGCCGATGGCAAGGGCAACGGCGCGCAGCAGGGCCTGCTCGCCCTCGGCCGTGGCCTGAAGGAAGGCACCGGGCGGCGGGGCCACCAATGCGCGCCCAAAGCGTTGCATGGGCTGGGTGCGCAGGGCGATCATCTCACCGTCCCAGGTCAGGCGCGCAATCCCGTGGGTTTCGGCCAGACGGGCCAGATCAAGGCGCAGGGCGCTGTCCAGCTCTTTGCCGCCCTTGACGGCCACATCCGGCCCGGCAAGGCTGCGCGTGACGGTCAACTGCACTTCGGCGCTGCGACTGCCGCCTGCCTTTACCAGCGCCTCAAGCGCGGGAAAGGTGGCGATCAGGTCGGGGTGGAGCAGTTGGCACTGCGGCACGGCCACCATTTGATCCGACGCGCGGGCGTGAAAGCCCAACAGCGCGCCGCCCTTGGTCTTGCGCCCGGTCAGCGTCGCCCGGCGGCGCGATTGGGGCGGAGAGGTGACCAGCGGGCAGAAGGGCGCGCTCAGGCCCTGCCCGGCCAGTGCGGCCACCACGATGTCCTGCTTCCAGTTCGCAACAAAGCTGTCGGAGGCATGTTGCAACAGGCAACCGCCACAGGTGCGGGCATGGACACAAGGCGGGCGGACCCGGTCGGCAGAGGGGGTAAGGATGCGGGCATTCTGGAGCTGATCGCCCACCAAATCGCCCTCGATCTCTTCGCCCGGCAGAAAGCCAGAGGCAAAGATCGCCCCGTCCGGCCCTTGGCCGATACCGTCGCCCAGATGGCCAAGCCGCTCGATCAACAGTTTCACTCAGCGGCTTCCTTTTCGTCGGTGCCCAGAAAGCCGCCTGATTGGCGGTTCCAGTAGCGCGCGTAAAGCCCGTTCTGTTCCAAAAGCGCTGCGTGATTGCCTTCTTCGACGATCTGGCCCTCTTCCAGCACCACAATCCGGTCCATCGCGGCGATGGTGGACAGGCGGTGCGCGATGGCCAGCACGGTCTTGCCCTGCATCACCCGGTCCAGCGCGGATTGGATGGAGGCCTCTACCTCGCTGTCCAGAGCGCTGGTCGCTTCATCCAGCACAAGGATCGGCGCATCCTTAAGAAACGCGCGGGCGAGTGCGATGCGTTGGCGCTGACCGCCCGAAAGCTTTACCCCCCGCTCGCCCAGAAACGCATCATAGCCTTTGCGGCCCTTGTCATCTTGCATGTTCAGGATGAAGTCATGCGCCTCGGCAGAGCGGGCAGCGGCGATCATTTGCTCTTCGCTGGCATCGGGGCGGCCATACAGGATGTTGTCGCGGGCGGTGCGGTTGAACATGGCGGTTTCCTGCGTGACCATGCCGATTTGTCGCCGCAGACTTTCCTGCGTGACATGGCGCAGATCCACGCCATCCACGCTGACCTGCCCGGTTTCGGGGTCGTAAAGCCGCAGCAACAGCGACACCAGCGTCGATTTGCCCGCCCCGGACGCGCCCACAATGCCGATTCGCTCGCCGGGCCGAATGGTAAGGTTCAACCCCTTCACCCCGCCCCGCCGCTTGCCATAGGCGAAATCGACCCCGCTGTAGGTGACCTCGCCTTTCACCCGCTCCAGCGCCACCGCATCGGGCGCGTCGGCCAGTGTGTGGGGCACGGCAAGGGTGGTCATCGCGTCCTCAACCTCACCGATAGAGGTGTAGATGCCCATCAGGGTAAAGCTGACCCAGCCCGACATCTGCGCGATCCGCATCGAGATCGCCCCGGCGGCGGCAATCTCGCCGGGGGTGGCGATGCCTTGGGTCCACATCAGCACCGTCCCGCCGATCAGCAACACGGGCAGCAACCCGGCCAGCGTCATCAGCGACAGGCGGAACCATGTCGAAATCTCACCGAACTCCAGCGATTTGTCGCGGAACACCTCCATGGCGTCCAGCGCCACGCGGTCTTCGTGGGCCGCATGTGCAAAGAGTTTGACTGTCTTGATGTTGGTGATCGTGTCCACCACTTGCCCGGTGACCATCGCGCGCGCCCCGGCCCGTGCCGCCGAATTCACCCGCACGCGCGGCATGAAAAACCGGATCAGCCCGACGTAGAACACCAGCCACACGGCCAAAGCCGCCGCAATGCGCCAGTCAATCGCCAGCAGGAACAGGACAGAGCCCACAACCGAGGCCAGCGCAAAGGCCACGGTGTTGATCATCTCGGTCACGCTGTCTGTGACGGCCCGGGCGGCCTGCATCTGCTTTTGCGAGATGCGCCCGGCGAAATCGTTGTCAAAGAAGGTGATGGATTGCCCCAGCGTCCAGCGGTGCAGCCGTGACAGCACCAGCGGCAAAACGTTTGGCCCGATAATGATGGCATTGCTGGCCGAGGACAGGCCAAAGGCCAAGGGGCGCACCACCATGTAAAAGCCGATGAATCCCAGCACCAGCAGCAGGTGTTGGGCAAAGAAATCCGCCGGCGCTGCGATCGTGGTCGCATCCACCACCCAGCCAAGGATGGTGGCCGACAAGACCTCTGTCACTCCGGCAATGGCCGAGACAACCGCCGCTACCCAGATGGCAGGCCATGATCCGCGCAGGCACCACGCAAAGAACGCGCCCAAGGTGCGGGGCGGCGGGCCATCAGCGGGGGCGAACGCATCCACCCGGCTGCCCAGCCATTGCACAATGGTCATGCGTCATCCTCCAACCCGATAAAGCCGCCCGATTGGCGCGCCCAGAACCGGGCATAAAGCCCGCCCTTGGCCAAAAGGGCGGTGTGAGAGCCTTCTTCGACAATGCGCCCGTCATCCAGCACCACGATCCGGTCCATCGCGGCGATGGTGGACAGGCGGTGCGCGATGGCGATGACGGTCTTGCCCTGCATCACCCCGTATAGCGAGTCTTGGATGGTGGCCTCGGCCTCGCTGTCGAGGGCGCTGGTCGCCTCGTCCAGTATCAGGATCGGCGCGTCTTTCAGGATCACCCGCGCCAGCGCCACCCGCTGCCGCTGCCCGCCTGACAGCTTGACGCCGCGCTCGCCCACATGGGCGTCATAGCCCTGCCGGCCCTCGGGGTCTTGCAGGGTCAGGATGAACGCATGCGCATCGGCCTGCGTTGCGGCGGCGATCATGTCGGCCTCGCTGGCGTCCGGGCGGCCGTAAAGGATGTTCTCGCGGACCGAGCGGTGCAACAGGCTCGAATCTTGCTGAACCATGCCGATGTGGCGGCGCAGGCTGTCTTGTTTGACGCCCGCAATGTCCTGCCCGTCGATCAGGATACGCCCGGCCTCGGTATCATAAAACCGCAGCATGAGCTTCACCAGGGTCGATTTCCCTGCGCCGGACCGCCCCACAACGCCGATCTTCTCGCCGGGTTTGATCTGCAGGCTGATGTGCTGCAACCCGCCCCAGCCACGGCCATAGTGATGCGACACGCCGTCAAGCTGAATCCGGCCCTCGCGCAGGATCAGATCGGGGGCGCCGGGCTTGTCCACCAGCGCGATGGGCTGGGTGATCGTCTGCATCCCTTCCTGCACGGTGCCAAGGTTCTGGACGAGGTTCGTTGTCGCCCACATGATCCAATAGGTCATGTTGTTCAGCCGCAAAACCAGCGTCACCGCCGCCGCCACCGTCCCCACAGTGGCTGCCCCCGTATACCAAAGCCACATCGCCCAGGCCGTAACAGAGACGATCAGCAGCCCGTTCAGCCCGGTCAGGATGATGTCCATCTTGGTCACAACGCGCATTTCGGCCATGAAGGTGCTGCGCGCCTTCTCAATCGCCGCGCGGCCGTAATCCAGCTCCAGATCGTGATGCGCGAACAGCTTGACCGAATGGATGTTGGAATAGGCATCCACCACACGCCCCGTCACCGCCGAACGCGCCTCGGATGAGGCGGTGGCCGCAGGCCCGGCGCGGCCAATCGTCCAGCGCATCAGCGCCACATAGCCCACGAACCACAGCACCAAGGGCAGCAACAGCCTTGGATCGGCCCCGGCCAGCATGATGGCGGCCCCGATCAGCGTGGTTGACGCAAAGGCCACCGCGTCAAAAGTCTGAAACACGGCTTCGCCCGCCGCCGGGGGGGCCTGCATGATCCGGTTGGCGATCCGCCCGGCAAAGTCGCCTTCAAACCAGCCCACGGGCTGGCGAAGGACATGCCGATGCGCCCGCCAGCGCATCATGGTTCCAAAGTTCGGCAGAATGGTGTTGTGCAGCAGCGCCACCCCCGTGCCGGCAATCATCGGGCGCAGGAGCAGAATGGTCAGCCCGACCAAGATGATTTCGGTTCCGTGGCTGGCCCAGACGGCCGCAGGCTCACCCATGGCCAAAAGGTCCACCATGCGCCCGACATACCAGATCAGCCCCACATCAAAGACGGAGTTCAGCGTCGACACCACCGCAGTAACGGCAAAAACCCCCCGGAACGGGCGGATATAGTCTCGCAAGAAGGGCCAAAGCTTGCGGGGTGGCGTATCGGATTGGGTATAGGAAGCGTAGGGGTCAACGAGCCCCTCAAAGAATTTGAACATGGTAATCTCACGCGGTGTCTAAAGGATATAGCGCCGATTGGGGCGAAGGGAAACCTCAGCTCAGCAAGGCGCGCTTGTCGAGCGTCAAATCAGAGGCCAGCCAGCGCGCTTCAATCTCACGCAGGCGCTGGCCAAGGGCGGGGCCTTTCAGTGCGGGCATCAGATCGGCGGCGGTCACCGGAATGGCGGTGGCCACGCCGCGCGCAATGTCGGCCTGCCAATGGGGCGGCAGGGCGCTTTCCAACAGGGCGGCTCGGGCCAGAACCGTATCCTGCGCCAAAGCGGCGCCCAGCTTCCAACCAAGTGCCGCGGGCAGCGAAACGCCGCCGATTTCGTCTATGATACGGCCCAAATCGGTGGTTTCCTGACGGGACAGGCGAAGTCTGTCGCCGGCGCCCTCCCCACCCAGAACGGCCAGACGCCGCAGCCAGCGCGCCGGGATGTCGTGCTCCAGATGCACCAGAGGCGCCAGGGCGCGCGGGTCGGCGCCGGGCAAAACCTGCAACAGGACGCCGCTGTGCTGCATCGCCGCCAGCGCGGGCGCCGGATCAGGGGCCGCCAGCAGTTTGCGCATCTCTGCGCCAAGGCGTTCGCACGAAAGCGTCTCTATTCCTGCTGAAAGCAGCGCGCAGGCGGCAAGGCCCTCGGCGTCCAGCCCCTCTTGCGGGTCGCCGTGCGTGGCGTGAAAGCGGAAGAACCGCAGGATACGCAGGTAATCTTCGCGGATACGGGTTTCGGCATCGCCCACAAAGCGCACGCGCCGCGCGATCAGATCGGGTAGGCCCGCCAACGGGTCCTGCACCACGCCGCGCGCATCGGCATAGAGCGCGTTCATGGTGAAATCGCGCCGCGCCGCATCTTCGGTGACATCAGAGGCAAAAGCGACGGTGGCGCGGCGACCGTCGGTTGCCACATCGCGACGAAAGGTTGTCACCTCATGCGGTAAATGCTGGGCGATGACCGTGACCGTGCCATGCTCGATCCCTGTCGGAACCACCTTGAAACCTGCCGATTTGGCAATGTTAGAGACGATTTCGGGCCGCGCGTCCGTCGCCAGATCAATATCGCTGACCGCCATGCCCAGCAGCGCGTTGCGCACGCAACCACCGACGAACAACGCCTTGAACCCGGCGTCCTCCAATGCGGCGCAGAGGGCTTGCGTGCCGGGATGAGCCAGCCAAGGGGCGGTGATCTTCATCCCATCCGCTCCGCCAGACCGCGCAGGATGCGGGCGGTGGCACCCCAGATGTAATAGGGGCCGTAGGGGACGGTGTAAAAGCGCCGCCACTCCCCCCGCCAAAGCCGCCGCTCTATGCGGTAATTCGCGGGTGTCAGGACATGGCTCATCGGGACGGTAAAGACCTCATCCACCTCGCCCGCTTCGGGGATGGGGTGAAAAACGTCCCGAACAAGGCCCAAAATGGGGGTAATGGAAAAGCCCGTCACCGTTTCATGGGTCGGAAGGCGGCCCATAAGGGTCACCTGTACCGGGTTCAGTCCAACCTCTTCCTGCGACTCGCGCAGGGCCGCTGCCTCAAGCGAGGCATCGGTCGCATCCAGCTTGCCACCGGGAAGGGCGATCTGGCCCGGGTGGTGTTTGAGATGCGAAGACCGTTTCGTCAGGATCAGCCGATCCCCCCAAACGGCAATCAGCACCGCGGCAGGCCGCAACACCCGCCCCGGAGGCAAAGTGATCTCGGGGTTCAGGTCAAAGTCAGACGACTCGCCCGCCGGGCGCGAAAGAGCGCGCAGCAGGCGATCGGCGTCAGGCATCTTTGCCCTCAAACCCCAGCGTCAGCGGGTCAAATTCATAATGCGCGCTGCAAAACTGGCAATCGGCAGTGACTTTGCCTTCCGCCGTGGTCATGTGGCGGATGTCTTTTTGCGAATAGATCGACATAGCCTGACGCACCTTATCGGCCGAGCACGAGCAGCCGAATCGCACCGGTTGGGCATCAAACACCCGCGGGCCCTCTTCGTGGAACAGGCGCAAAAGCAGATCGGTTGGGGTCACCGACGGGCCAATCAACTCTATCTCTTCGACGGTGTTCAGCAGGATATTTGCCCGGTTCCAGTTTTCACTTTCCGCACCGCCAAGGATGTCGGCATGGGTCAGCAAGCCGCCCTCGCCGGAGCCTTGCTCGGCCGCGACAGAGCCGCCGACGATGGGCATATGTTGCAGCATGATGCCGCCCGCCCGCCAATGGGCCGCTTTTCCGGGCACCTGCGACTTGCCGTGGGTCAGCGAAAAACGGGTCGGCAGCTGTTCGGATTGGGCGAAATACGTCTCTGCACAGGCTGAAAGCGAGCCGCCCGCGATGGGGGTGAAGCCTTGGTAGGGCACCATGCCTTCGCCTTGGTCGATCATCACCGCGAAATAGCCCTCGCCGATCTGGCTGAAGGGATCGGCGTCCGGGTCCAGCCGGTCGGCGTCAAAGCTGGCGTAGGCACGGATGCGGGCGGGCTCGCCCTCTTCGGCAGGCCCGTAGTAATCCGTAGCGATCAGGCGGGCCGCCCCCTTGCCGCGAATTTGCAGCGACAGTTTCCAGCGGAGCTTTACCGACTGGCCGATCAGGGCGGTCAAAAGTGCGGCCTCAGCCACCAGCGATTCAATCACCGGCGGATAGGCGTGTTGTCTTAGGACTTGTTCCAACACCCCATCCAGCCGCGCAATCCGGCCACGGATGTCAGAAAGATCAAGCTGAAAGGGCAGGACTGTATCGTCCCAAGCGATTTGCGAACCGGAGGTCATGGGGTTTCCTTAACGTGCCACACTTGGCATACCGCGCCTATATAGGCAGAGCAACCAGCGGTCCAAGGGGGCGGCGATGATCAGACGTTACGGCGAGGCGGTAAAACCGGGGATACGCTATCGGCGCAGGCCGGGGGTTTATGCGGTGCTGCTGGACGGCGCTTCTATCCTGACGACGTTTCAGGCATCGCCTGTGCCAGAGTATCAACTGCCCGGCGGCGGGATCGACAAGGGCGAGCATCCGATTGCCGCCCTGCACCGGGAGGTGATCGAGGAAACCGGCTGGCGCATCGCTAACCTGCGGCATCTGGGGGCTTTTCGGCGGTTTACCTATATGCCGGAGTATGAATTCTGGGCCGAAAAGCTGTGCACCGTTTATGTCGCGCGCCCGACCTTGCGTCTTGGCGAGCCGACGGAGCGGTTTCACACCGCTGTCTGGATGCGCGCCCATGATGCGTTGGAGCTGCTGGGCAATGACGGCGACCGCGCGATGTTGGCGCTTGCGATGGCTCAGGCCGGGTTGCCACGGTAATCGAACAACAGGCCTGACAGATCATCGGGAAAAACCCGGCCCCCGGCAAAACTGTTCAGATCCCAAACCAGCGCCTCCAGCAGATCGGCGCTGGGCAGGCCCTCATTCAGGTGGAGCAGGCGAATCAGCCCGTCTTCGCCCAGTTCAGAGCCGTCCGGTGCGGGACATTCGGTCAACCCGTCCGACATAAGGAACAACCGATCCCCCCGGCGCAGGGCAAAGTCGATCTGCGGATAGGCCGCGTCGGCAATAAGGCCAATCGGCATGCCGCCTTTGCCCAACACCTCAATCGCGCCATTGTCGCGCAAGATCATCGGGTGCGGGTGCCCGGCCTGCACCAGTTGGCCTAGCCCCGTCATCAGGTCAATTTCGGCGTAGCAAAGGGTAAAATACTGATCGACCCGCAGTTCTTCCAACATCATCCGGTTCAGTCGTGCCGCCACCTCGCCCGGAGGATAGGCTTGGCGGCGACCATCCAACGTGGGTTTCAGCGCGATGTTCTGATCGGGCGAAACCCCCGACAACAGCCCCGCAAGCCGTGCCGTCATCAAGGCGGATGCCACGCCATGCCCAGACACGTCGACCGAATAGACCGCCACCCGCTGTGGGTCGATCACAAACGAGCCGACAAAATCCCCTCCCACATGGCCAGACGGGCGGATCATCAACGACGCCGTTCCCCGGCCAAAATCGCGGAACCGGTCGCGGACAAGCGTCTCTTGCAGCTTGCGCGCCTCCATCAGGTCGCGGTTGAGCGAATCATACAGCTTTTGCAGCACATCAAGCGTGCTGCCGACCAAACGGTTCTTTTCCACCAGTTCGGCCTGCATGCCCAAAATCCGCTCCCCGGCCCGCAGGCGCGCCCGCAATTCATCCGAAGAGACGGGTTTGGTCAGAAAGTCATCCGCGCCGTTTTCCAACCCATCCGCGATTTCCGCCTTTTCCGATTTGGAGGTGAGCAGGATGAAATAGCCATAGCTTTCGCGCGGTAAGCCCCTGTAAGCCTTGCAGAAATCCAGACCCGACATGCCCGGCATCATCCAGTCGGACAAGACCATGTCGAACACCGCGGATTTGCACAACGCCAGCGCCTCTTCGCCAGAGCCCGCTTCGGTCACCCGGTAACCCCAGCGCGTCAACTGCTTGGTCAGGATCATCCGCTGCGCCCGGCTGTCATCGACGACCAGCACCGGACGCGGGCTGACGTTGGCCAGCGCGGGTGCGGCGTTTGGGGGAGGGAGGGGCGACAGGGTCATGCAAGCTCCGTTTCTGGCTCGCATGTTTGGTGGATAGGCCTTAAAGGAAAATGAAACCTAAAACTCTTTGCGTCTTGTGCCGTGCTTACGGATTCTTAAGTGGATCGCGAGAAGATAGGACGAAGAAACGAGATGAGGGCCGCATGCGTCGCGGTAATGCGCCATGATTGATTGGACCAGGGTTTGTGATTTGCGCTCTGAAATCGGGGCCGAAGATTTCGCGGACATCGTCACGATGTTTCTGGAAGAGGCGGATGAGGTGATAGCGCGGCTGTCGGGTGCGGCAGGCGCGCGGGCGTTGGAATCAGACCTCCATTTCCTAAAGGGCAGTGCGCTGAACCTTGGTTTTGCCGATTTTGCGGCACGTTGCCAGGATGGTGAGCGGCGGGCAGCGCAGGGCGACGCAAGTTTTTCGCTGACCCCGTTGTTGCAAAGCTATGCAGGGTCCAAGGTTGCGTTTGAACAGGGGCTTGATCAGGCCATCGCACGGCACCGCGCCGCGTCCTGAATCCGGTCTGTCCCGAAGCCTCCAGAAAACACCCAGCCACGGGCCCCGTTGCCGCGCTTGTGCGGCGCGGATGGGGCCGATCGCCTCGGCGGCTTACGCGCAGTTTGCGACCTGCCCGCGCCTGCCTGCCAGATGCGACTGGGGAATGCACCTGCGCCCGTTTGGTCGCCGCACCCCTGCCGCCCCACCCGCTTTTGCCCGCCGGACGCCCCTAAGGAATGCCCTTGCACGCTGACGCGGGGTCGGTATGTTGCGCCTTACCTCGGGGTGCCGGTTGCGAAAGCGAATCCGGCTGAGATGCGAAAGCGGACCCGTTGAACCTGAACCGGCTCATACCGGCGGAGGGAAGGTGCGTGGAATGCTTCCAGCCCGACCTACCCCGTCGCAACTGGAGGATACCATGAAGACGCTCCCTCTTGCTGCGGGTCTTGTTTGCCTTGCCACTCTGGCTTCGGCAGAGACTCCCGTTCTGACTGTAATGACCTACGACAGCTTTGCGGCTGAGTGGGGGCCCGGCCCGGCCATCGAAAAGGGCTTTGAGGCGACCTGCGGGTGCGACCTGAGCTATGTGACGGCGGGCGACGGCGCCGCGGTACTGGCGCGCGTGCAACTGGAAGGCGCCGCGTCCGAGGCCGACGTGGTTGTCGGGCTCGACACCAACCTGACCGCAATCGCGGCGGGCACCGGGCTTTTTGCACCCCATGGGCAGGCTGCGGCGACATCCTTGCCAGTCGCCTTTGATGACCCGCTTTTTGTGCCGTTTGACTGGGGCTGGTTCGCCTTTGTCTATGACAAGACCAAGCTGACCACACCGCCCACCAGTTTTGAGGCGCTGGCGGCCTCGGATCTGAAAATCCTGATCGAGGATCCGCGCTCATCCACCCCCGGCTTGGGCTTGGTGATGTGGGTCAAGTCGGCCTATGGCGACCGCGCGGGGGAAATCTGGGGCGCTTTGGCGGATAATATCGTCACTGTCACTCCGGGCTGGTCCGAAGCCTACGGGATGTTTCTGGAGGGCGAGGCGGACATGGTTCTGTCCTATACCACCTCGCCCGCCTATCACCTGATCGCGGAAAGCGACGACAGCAAGGCCGCTGCCCCGTTCACCGAGGGTCACTACCTGCAGGTTGAGGTGGCCGGAAAGCTGGCTGCCACCGATCAGCCCGCCCTTGCCGATGCCTTTCTGGCCTATCTGGGCAGCGAGGCTGCGCAGGCGGTGATCCCGGAAACCAACTGGATGTATCCTGCCTCTCTGCCGGCGGCGGGTCTGGCCAAGGGCTTTGACACGTTGATCCAGCCCGAGAAATCGCTGCTGTTCTCGGCGGCAGAGGCGGCGGATCTGCGCGCCTCCGTGGTAGAGGAATGGCAGACCGCGCTGGCAAAATAATCCCGGCGCTGATTGCGCTGGGGATCGTCGCGCTGACTTTGGGCAGCGCGGCGGTTACGGCCACGCGCGCTGAACGCTGGGCGCTTGCGCCGTCCGACTGGGCGGCGCTGCGCTTTACCGTGGTTCAGGCACTGTGGTCGGCGGGGGTCTCTGTGCTGCTGGCGGTGCCGGTGGCGCGGGCCTTGGCGCGGCGGCGGTTTTTTGGGCGGGGCTTTGTGATCCGGCTGATGGCCGCGCCGTTTTTGCTGCCGACGGTAGTGGCGGTGCTGGGGCTTTTGGCGGTTTTCGGGCGGGCGGGGCCGATCAATCAGGCTCTGTTATGGCTGAATCTGCCTGCATTCTCCATTTACGGGTTGCACGGTGTGGTGCTTGCCCATGTGTTTTTGAACCTGCCCCTGACGGTGCGTTTTGTGCTGCAAGGCTGGTTTGCGATCCCGGCAGAGCGGTTCCGGCTGGCGCAAGCGCTGGGGATGGCGCCGGGCGCGCAGTTCCGGCATCTGGAATTGCCAATGCTGCGGGCGGTGTTGCCGGGGGCGGGGGCGGTGGTTTTCTTGCTGTGCCTGACCAGTTTTGCGGTGGCGCTGACGCTGGGCGGCGGGCCAAAGGCCAGCACATTGGAACTGGCGATCTATCAAGCGCTGCGGTTTGAGTTTGATCTGGGCCGCGCGGCGCTGCTGGCGGCGCTGCAATTTGCGCTGTGCGGGGCGGTGGTGCTGGCGACGCTGCGGCTGACCCAACCTGCGGGCTTTGGCGCGGGACTGGGGCGGGCGGTGCCGATCTTTGCGCCCGCCGGTTGGCGGCGCAGTGCGGATGGCTTGGCGATTGTGCTGGCGGTGGGGTTTCTGGCGACGCCTTTGGTGGCGGTTGCGGTTGCAGGTTTGGCTGGAATGGGCGCGTTGCCCGGTGGGCTTTGGGCGGCGGCGGGGCGGTCGTTGTCGGTGGCGGTGATCTCGGCCTTGGTGTCCAGTGGGGCGGCACTGGTGTTGGTGCTGGCGGTTGTGCAGGGCGCGCGCTGGATCGAGGGCGTGGCGATGCTGCCACTGGCCGCTTCTGGACTGGTCATGGGCACCGGGTTGTTTTTGGTCATTCATCCGTTGGTGGCACCCGAACGGCTGGCCCTTGCGGTGACGGTGCTGGTGAACGCGACCATGGCGCTGCCGTTTCTATACCGGGCGCTGTTGCCCGAGGCGCGGGCGATGCAGGCCGATTACGGGCGGCTGGCGGAAAGCCTTGGCCTGCGCGGTGTGGCGCGTCTGCGCTGGCTGGTCTTGCCAAGGTTGGCGCGGCCCCTGGGGTTCGGGGCTGGTTTGGCGGCGGCGTTGTCGATGGGCGATCTGGGTGTGATTGCCCTGTTCGCGGGGGATAGAGCGGTGACTTTGCCGCTGTTGGTGCAACGCCTGACGGGCGCTTACCGGATGGAGGCGGCGGCCGCGGCGTCGTTGTTGTTGCTGTTGCTCAGTTTCGGGCTGTTCTGGGTCTTTGACCGCTTGGGGGGCAAACATGCTGACGCTTGAGGCACTGCGGATCGTGCAGGACAGCTTTTCCCTGACCGCCGATTGGTCGGTGGCAAAGGGGCAGCGCGTGGCGGTTATCGGGCCGTCTGGGGCGGGCAAATCGACGCTGCTGATGGCGGTGGCGGGGTTTATCGCCCCTGCCGCGGGGCGGGTGCTGTGGGAGGGCCGCGATCTGGGCGGGGTGCCACCGGGGCAGCGGCCGCTGACGATGCTTTTTCAGGATCAGAACCTGTTCCCGCATCTAAGCCTTGGGCAGAATCTTGGTCTGGGGATCAACCCCGACTTGCGCCTCGGCCCGCAGGATCGCGCGCGCGTGGATCAGGCGCTTGCGCGGGTGGGGCTGCAAGGCATGGGCGCGCGCAAGCCCGGCCAGCTTTCGGGCGGCCAGCAAGGGCGGGCGGCCTTGGCGCGGGCTTTGTTGCGCGCCCGGCCGCTGCTGCTGCTGGATGAGCCCTTTGCGGCGCTGGGTCCGGCGCTTAAGGCCGAGATGCTTGAACTGGTGGCCGAGGTTGCGACCGAGACGGGGGCTGCGGTGCTGATGGTTACGCATGATCCGGCGGACGCGCGCCACTTTGCGGGGCAGACGGTGCTGGTGGCGGACGGGGTGGCACAGGCACCGGTGGCGACAGAGGCGCTGTTTGCCAACCCGCCCCCAGCCCTGCAAAGCTATCTGGGATAAAAAAACCCCGCGCGAGGCGGGGTTTTTTCAATCTTTTGCCAAGGCGAGGATCAGGCGATCTTCTTGCCCTTGATGCCAGCCCAGAGGCGCTTGTTCGTCAGGTACAGCAACGACCCCAGCACGATCAGGAAGATCACGGCTTTGAAGCCAGCCGCTTTGCGCGCCATCATATGCGGCTCTGCGGTCCACATCAGGAAGGCAGCGACGTCTTCGGCCATATGCTCAACCGTGGCTTTGTGGCCATCGGCATAGGTCACCTGATCGTCGGCAAGCGGCGGCGGCATCTTGATCCAGCCGGTAGAGAAGGCGTGGTTTTCATAGAAGGTCTCGCCTGCTTCTTCCTTGGTCTCACCGGTGTAGCCGGTCAGGATCGAAACGATATGCTCCGGTCCGCCAATGCCCTTGAACAACTGGTTGATCCCCAGCCCGTAAGGGCCGTGGAAACCAGCGCGTGCTTTGGCCATCAGCGAAAGGTCCGGCGCATTCGCACCTGTGTTGATCGGGAAGTTGTCCGACGGCAGCGCCTCACGGTCTTCGCCGGTTTCCTTGTCCACCACGGTGAACTGCTTGGCATAGGCCCGCACCTGATCTTCCGGCAGGCGCGGCCCGCCTTCGTCAGCCAAGGTGCGGATCGGCACGAACTTCAGCCCGTGGCAGGCAGAGCAGACCTCGGTATAGATCTGCAGCCCGCGTTGAAGCTGGTGCTCGTCAAAGGCGCCAAACGGGCCTTCAAAGCTGAAGTCTACGTCGTGCACCGTCGGTTCGTGCGCGCCCTCGGCAAGGGCGGCCCCGGCCATTAGGCCAAGGGCAGAAACGGCGCTGATTGCGATTTTGCGAAACATCTCAGTCAGTTCCTTTCTTCACTCAGCCGGGCTGGCGTAGTGGGACTTGAAGTCTTCCTCGATCGTCGCCGGTTGCGGCAGCGGCTTTTCAAGCACACCCAGCAGCGGCAGGATCACGAGGAAATAGGCGAACCAGTAAGCCGACGCGATCAGCGAGATCCACGACATCAGCTCATTCGGGGTTTGCGCCCCGACCCACATCAGCACGACAAAGTCGATGGCCAGCAGCCAGAACCACGCCTTGAACTTCGGGCGATACTTGCCCGAGCGCACCGACGAGGTGTCCAGCCACGGCACCAGCGCCATGATCGCAATGGCACCGAACATGGCCAGCACGCCGAAGAATTTGGCGTCGACGATGCCGAAGGTCACCCAGCTGGTCAGCTGCACAACCCAGACGTCCGCAGTGAAGGCCCGCAGGATCGCGTAGAACGGCAGGAAGTACCATTCCGGCACGATATGTGCAGGTGTCGCCAGCGGGTTTGCCTCAAGGTAGTTGTCCGGGTGGCCGAGGAAGTTCGGCATGAAACCGACAACCGCAAAGAACACCGCAAGGATCACGACCAGCGCGAACAGGTCCTTGATCACGTAGTAGGGCCAGAAGGGAACCGTGTCTTTCGCGGCTTCTTCCTTGGACCCGCGGCGCACTTCAACCCCGGTCGGGTTGTTGTTGCCGGTGGTGTGGAAGGCCCAGATGTGGACGGCCACAAGGCCCGCGATCACGAAGGGCAACAGGTAGTGCAGCGAGAAGAAGCGGTTCAGCGTGGCGTTGTCCACGGCAGGCCCGCCCAGCAGCCATTCCTGAATGCTTGGCCCGATGCCGGGGATGGCGCCGAACAGACCGGTGATCACCGTGGCACCCCAGAACGACATCTGACCCCAGGGCAGAACATAGCCCATGAAGCCGGTCGCCATCATCGCCAGATAGATCAGCATGCCGACGATCCACGTCACTTCGCGCGGGGCTTTGTAGCTACCGTAGTAAAGGCCGCGGAAGATGTGCAGGTAGACGGCAAAGAAGAACAGCGAGGCGCCGTTGGCGTGCATATAGCGGATCATATAGCCGCCGTTCACGTCGCGCATGATGTGTTCGACCGACTTGAAGGCCAGATCGACATGCGGGGTGTAGTGCATCACCAGAACGATGCCCGTGACGATCTGAAGCACAAGGCAGAACGCCAGAACGATGCCCCAGATCCACATCCAGTTCAGGTTCTTGGGCGTGGGGATCATCAGCGTGTCATAGACAAGGCTCACCACCGGCAGGCGGGAGTGGAGCCATTTTTCGATGCCCGTCTTGGGCTCGTAATGGTCGTGCGGAATACCGGCCATCTGTTTAGCTCCTCAACCCAGCTTGATCGTTGTTGCGTCTTCGAACTTTGCCACCGGCACCGGCAGGTTGCGCGGTGCTGGCCCTTTGCGGATGCGGCCCGACGTGTCGTAGTGCGAGCCGTGGCAGGGGCAGAACCAGCCGCCAAAGTCACCGGCGGTGCCCAGCGGCACACAGCCGAGGTGGGTGCAAACACCCATCATCACCAGCCATTCGCCTGCTTCGTCCAGCGTGCGGTTCTTGTCTTCTGCATCTGCGACGCCGGCAATGTTGGCGTTTTCCGCATTCTGGTCAACCAGATCGGTCAGCGCGGTGTCGCGGGCGGCCTTGATTTCTTCTTCGGTGCGGCGGCGAATGAACACCGGCTTGCCAAGCCATTTGACGGTCAACTGCGTGCCAACGGTCACGCCGGACACATCGACCATGATCGACGCAAGGGCGCGGGTGTCGGCCGAGGGGTTCATCTGGTTCACAAGTGGCCAGACAGCGGCGCCCGTGGCGACAGCCCCGGCTCCGGCGGTTGCGTAATACAGGAAATCCCTGCGGGTGCCTGCGTGATCGTCTGCGTGGGACACGAGATCTTCTCCCTTTCAAGGCCGCTTGGGCGATGCGACCCGTAATACCATGGCGGCCGCAGTTTCCCGCAGCCTTGCAGGGCGGATTTAGACGAGGAAATCCGGCCCGTCCAGCGGTCAAAGGCGCGCAGGGGGGTAGTTCTGTGCCGATTGTGGCGATCCTGCCTTGAACAGCGGCAGATTGATCCTATGACAGCGCCCCCACCTTGGGCGCGATTGCCCGCGAAACCGGCGGAAAAGGCCGGCTTTCGCGCTGATTCCGCGGGGATGTGGGGGAAAAGCGGCTTAGCCGGGCCGCGTGGCCAGCAGCGAGGGCCGCTGGGCGATTCCTTTTTCCCACGCAGCAAGGTTGGGGCGGCCATCGCGCCAGTTTCGCCCGTCGTGGCGGAAATCGAGATAGCCCAAAGCGCAGGCCAGGGCGATCTGGCCCATGTTCAGCGGCGCGCTTAGTGCCGCCGCATTGGCCTCTGTCGCGTCCAGCGCGCGCGCGATCTTCAGCCACTGGCCCTCAACCCACGGCGCAAAGCGCAGCTCTTCGGGGCGGATGCGCGTCTCGTAGACCATCAGCAATGCAGCATCGAGGATGCCGTCGGCGGTTGCCTCCAGCGTCAGCACGTCCCAGAGTGCCTCGCCCTCGGGGTAGAACCCCGTTCCGGCCAGCGCGTCCAGATAGCGGCAGATCACCGGGCTGTCGTAGATCGTCGCACCGCCCACCCGGTCCAGCGCGGGGATCTTGCCCAAGGGGTTGCGGTCCAAGGGCAGGTTGCCCGGATCAATCGGGGTGCCGCCGACATGCACCACCTCTATCCGGTCCAAAAGCCCGGCCTCATGGATCAGCACCATGACCTTGCGGCCAAAAGGGGTCGTCGGGGAATGATACAGACGCATGCGGGGCTCCTTGAATTTGGTCGCAGGCTAGTGCTTGGCCGCGGCAGCCGCAATCATTTGCCGGGGAAAGGGGTAAAACCCGATGATGACAGAAGCTGTCACTTGCCCCAAGCCCCCCGGATGCCGCAACCTGCCGATACCTTTTGCGAAAGTCATTCCCCATGCGCGCCTTATGCCTTGCCCTTTTGCTGCTTGCCGGCCCGGCCTGTGCCGAGAATGCCTTTCGCTGGGTGGCCGAGCCCGGCTTTGATGCGGCAGGCACGCCGCATATGGGCATCACGCCGCTAAAATTGGGCGCCGTCTGGGGGCTGATGAAAGCCGATGGAAGCTGGCTTTACGAGCCGCAGTTTGATGCGGTGGGCACTGCGGGCAAGGGCTGGTTCCCGGTGGAAAAGGCCGGGAAGTGGGGCGTGGCCACCTTGGATGGCGCGCCCGTGGGCGTGATGGATTTCGACGCCATCGGCACGCCCGCCACCTACACGCCGATCCGCTATCAGGGGCAATGGTGGATCGTTGGCCCCGACGGGCAGTTCGAATCCGCCCCCTTGCCGATGGACGAATGGGTCGGCAACGACGACGCCTGCGTTCTGGGCAAGCGCGCCGGAAACTATGTGGCCTTTGCGCGCGGGCTGGACCCGATAGAGCAAGACCTGTCCGAACTGGCCGAGGTGCGTGCGCCCTCTGAAGGCTTTCTTGCCTATCGGCTGGGGGAGGACTGGTTCCAGATGTCCTGCGCGGACGGGTCGACGGTGATCGGGGATGATGGCGGCCCCTTCCTTGCCGCCCGCCCGGTGCGCGAAGGCAAATCAGCGGTGCAGACTGCCGAGGGCTGGGGCTATGCCGTGCCCTATGGGGTGGGGGTCGAAATCGGCGGCACGCTTAAGGCCGCGCGGGAATTCGAAGAAGGTTTGGCCCCCGCGCAGGATGACAGCGGCAAATGGGGCTTTATCAATGACCGCGCCGACTTCGTGATCCCGCCGCAGTTCGATCAGGCCTACAGCTTTTCCGACGGGCTGGCCGGGGTGCAGATCGGGGACAAACGCGGGTTTGTGGCCCCCGACGG
The DNA here is from genome assembly GCA_963815355.1 of uncultured Alphaproteobacteria bacterium. Classification (GTDB taxonomy): domain Bacteria; phylum Pseudomonadota; class Alphaproteobacteria; order Rhodobacterales; family Rhodobacteraceae; genus JAPUEK01. The sequence continues at coordinate 115,621 of CAWFGJ010000011.1, read as the reverse complement.
GCGGTTGGTGGCCGAACCGCAGTTTGACGACTTCATCCGCCATGACGGTGGTGTCGTCCCCGTGCAACAAGGTGGCAAATGGGGGGTGATCGCCCCGGCGGCGACCGACCCTGCCACCCGCTATTCCCTGCCCTTGGCCAGTCTGACCACCCCGGCCAGCCCCGGCTTTACGCTGGTGCCGTCGATCCCGCATTATTACGTGACGCAGGACAATGTCTCGCTGCATTCGCTCAGCTTTGACGCCAAGGCGGGGGTGATGATCACCGTGCTGGCCCATGGCTTTGATGCCGAACTGGCGCTGTGGGACATGAAAACCCACCGGCTGATCCGCAAGATCCCGGCCAAGGATCTGACACAGGCGGTGCTGTTGCCCGGCACGGTGCTGATCGCGGCGGGCTATGCCTCGGGGCATGTGGCGGTGCTGGACGGGCAAAGCGGGGCAGAGCTGTTCCGCATTCATCCGCATAAGGGGGCCGTGCTGGATATGGTGCTGTCGCCCGATGGCGCGCAACTGGCCACCACCGATGGCCAGACGGTCCGGCTTTGGTCGGCGCAAACCGGGCAATCCATGGGTGCTGTCGATGAGCCCGCTGCCAAGATCCGCTTTTCGGCCGACAGCAAGACGCTATACGCGGCCAGCCAAGGCGGCGGTCTGGTGCAGTTCGGCGAACAGGGCGAGACGCTGTTTCGCATCGACGCCGCGCCCACGCCCGCGCCGTTCTACCCGCTGAGTGCTGCGGTGCCGACCATGGCGCTAGGCGCCGATGGCACACTGGTGATCGCCCGCAATGAATTGCTGGAACAGGCCGACGGAACCTACCGCCCGCATAACTGGCTGGAGGTAATCCGCCAAAGCGGCACGCAAATGATCGATCTGCCCGAGGGGATAGATCAGGTCATGTCGCTGGACATCGCCCCGGATGGCCAAAGCCTTGCCTATGCCGGGTCGTGGAGTGATCCGTTCGCAGCCTATTTGGAGGTGCGCGCCCTGCCCGATGGGGCGGTGACCGCGTCGCAACTGCTGGACGCGGGCGAGACGGCGCTGGCCCACGGCTTTGACCGCTTTGTCTATTCGCTGGACCGGCTGGCCTTTGCCCCCGATGGGGCTCTGGTGCTGATCGGGGCCGAGGGTACCGACATTCTGCTGGTCGATCCCGCCACCCCGCGCCAGACCGCCAGCTTTGCCACGCCGCTGGCCCGCGCCCAGAACGGTACGGCGCTGATAGATGGCGACCGGTTCTTTACCACCGATGGGGCGGGGTCGGTCTGGGTGTGGAACCTTGCGACAGCCCAACTGGAGCGCCAGGTGCCGATCGAGGGCGCGGCCTTTGGCGTGGAGGAAACGCTGGACCCGATGGGCGACCGCTTTGCGCTGTTCTCGGGTCTGGAAGAGGGCGCGCTTGCCGTGTTCGACATGACCACGTTGGCACAGGTGCCCTTGTCGCAGGAAGAAACGCAGGCGCTGCTGGCCACGGTCGATTACGACAATCAACTGCCCTATTCCGAAGAAATCCTTGCCCAGTTGCGCGCCCTGCCGGGCGGAGGCGCGCGGGCGGTTCTGGCGCAGGGGCGGATTGCCGTGATGCTGGACCCGGTGGGTCTGCACCGCGCCTATGATCTGAAAACCGGAACCCTGCTGGCCGAGTTTCTGACCACTCCGGAAGGTGAGTGGCTGATCGTGACGCCGGAAGGGTTCTTTGCCGCTTCTCCCAATGGGGCAAAGCTGGTGTCGGTCGCCAGCGGGATGCACGCGTTTTCGGTGGATCAGGTGTATCAGGCTCTGTATCGGCCTGATCTGGTCGCGGCCAAGCTGGCGGGTGATCCGGATGGCGCGGTCGCCAAGGCGGCGCAGGAACTGGATCTAAGCCGGGTTCTTGGCTCTGGCCCCGCGCCGATCACCCGGTTTTCCTTTCCCTTGGACGGGTTCAAAGCCGCCGATCCTGAAATTGAGGTCGAGGCCGAACTGTCCGACGAAGGCGGCGGCATTGGCCGGGTTGAATGGCGCGTGAACGGCCTGACGGTCGAGGTGCAGCCGACCCGTGCCGCCGCAGCGCTGGACGACGACGCCCCCAAGGCCAGCGCCCGCATCGCGCTGGACCCCGGCCAGAACGTGATCGAGGTGGTGGCCTATAACGCGGCGGGGTTGCTGGCTTCGGCCCCCCGGCAGGTGATCGTGAACTGGGACGGGGTGGCCAGCACCGAACCGCCCGCGCTTTATGTGCTGTCGGTGGGGGTCAACGACTATGCCGATGGGCGTCTGCAACTGAAATACGCCGCCAATGACGCCAAGGCCTTTGCCGAGGCGATGCAGAAAACCGGGGCGGGGCTGTTCAAATCGATCGAGGTGGTGACTCTGCTGGACGCGGATGTGACCGAACCCAAGCTTGCCGCCGCCTTTGCCGAGATGGGCCGGAAGGTGCAGACGCAGGATGTGTTCCTGTTCTTCCTCGCGGGCCACGGCAAGACGGTTGAGGGCAAGTATTACTTTATCCCGCAGGATTTCCGCTTTGACGGCGACGACCCGTTCCGCGCCCATGGCATTGATCAGGACCGCTGGCAGGAATGGGCCGCCGGGGTCAAGGCGAAGAAGTCGGTGATGATCTATGACACCTGCGAAAGCGGCTCGCTGACCGGCACGCGGTCTGTCGATGCGGCGATGGCGCAATCGGCGGCGGTGGAACGGCTGACCCGCGCGATGGGGCGCACGATCCTGTCGGCCTCCACCGACGATGCCCCCGCCTTGGAGGGGTATCGTGGCCACGGCGTGATGACATGGGCTATGCTGGACGCGATGGGCGCGGCGGATACCAACGGCAATGCGACGATCGAGGTGACGGAACTGGCCAACTATCTGGACCTGAAAGTGCCCGAGATTTCGGCGGCGGTCTTTGGTCTGCGCCAAGTGCCGCAGATGTCGATCAAGGGCAGCGACTTTGCACTGGGCGCGCAGGTGGCGGTGCTGGGCGATGCGCCCGAAAGCTTCCCCGCAACGCTGACCCATGTGGTGGCAGGGGGCACGTCGGTGCTGGACGGACCGGGCGGGGCCGAGGTGCAGCAAATCCCTCAGGGCGTGTTCTTTGGCGTCTTCAAGGCCGAAGAGAAAGACGGCTTCGCCCGCATCGCCAAGGACGGCGCGGCGCTGGGCTGGGTTCCGCTGGCGACACTGACGCCGCTGCAATAGCAAAGCGCCCGCGCCTGGGGCTAGACGCACAGGGGCCGCGCCCCAAATGAAAGCCGCCGGGCACAGGTCCCGGCGGCTTTGTCTTTGGCAAGGCTCAGACCGATTGGCCCGGCTTAGCAGTTCGGTTCAAGACATTCTTCATCACAGCAAGCCCCACCGCCGCCCGAGGGTTCTTCATAAGCGGGTTCCTCATAAGCAGGCTCTTCATACGCCGGCTCCTCATACGCCGGTTCCTCATAGGCAGGCTCTTCCGCAACCGGCTCTTCATAGGCGGGCTCTTCGGCTGCGGGTTCCTCATAGGTGTCTTCCGCCGGAGCCTCCTCCACCGCCGATTTGTCGGTATAGCTTTCATCCGTGGCGGTCTCGTCCGTCACCGCTTCGTCGGTGTAGCTCTCATCGGTGGCGGTCTCATCCGTCACCGCCTCGTCGGTGTAGCTTTCGTCGGTGGCGGTCTCATCCGTCACCGCCTCGTCGGTGTAGCTCTCATCGGTTGCGGTCTCATCCGTCACCGCTTCGTCGGTATAGCTTTCGTCCGTGGCGGTCTCATCCGTCACTGCCTCGTCGGTGTAGCTTTCGTCGGTGGCGGTCTCATCCGTCACCGCTTCGTCGGTATAGCTTTCGTCGGTGGCGGTCTCGTCCGTCACCGCCTCGTCGGTGTAGCTTTCGTCCGTGGCGGTCTCATCCGTCACCGCCTCGTCGGTGGTGCTTTCATCCGTGGCGGTCTCATCCGTTACCGCCTCGTCGGTGGTGCTTTCATCGGTGGCCGTCTCATCCGTTACCGCATCTTCGCTGGGGGCGTCGCTGCTGACCATGCTGGCTTCTTCTTCGGCCAGCACGGCTTGTTCGTCTTCTTCGGGATCTTCGCGGCGGTCTACGTTGGCGACCTCTTCCTGCGTGATTTCCTCAGAACTCATTTCGGTGTCGGAATAGGACACTTCGCTGACGAATTCCTCTGACGAGGTGTATTCGGCGGCATAAGTCTCAGAATACTCATAGCTTTCGCGGATCTCGGTCGAATAGGTCGTGATCGTCTCGGAGTAGCTGTAGTTATATTCGGTATAGGCGTAGCTTGCCCCATACCATTCCGCATCCCAGCCCGAGACCAGCGCCAGATCATAAGGGTAGTAATAATCGTCCAGCGACACCAGCGCGTAATTGGCAAAGTAGACGCCATTGCTGGAGCCGACAAAGTAGAACCCGTCATAGCCATCGTTCAGCCAATACAGCAGCACCGCATCCAGTTCCTGCGGCTTGCGGATCACCTTGCCCTTGGTCTTTTGCGCCCCGGCCACCTTTTTGCCCTTGGAGCCGCCCTTCTTGACGTTGTCGATGACATCGCCCGGCTTTAGCCCGCGCTTGGCAGCAGGCCCGCCCGGTTGCACCGAAATGATCAGCACGCCCTGCTTTTTCTTTTTCAGCTTGTAGGTTTGCCGCACCGCAGGCGTGATTTCCATCAACACCGCACCCAGTGCCTTGGACACATAGGGTTTGGGCAATTTGGCAGGCTTTTTCGATTTTGCAACGGCTTCGGTCGGATAGACCATGCCCACCACGGCGAATTGCGCCGGAAGGGTCAGTGCTAACAACATCCCTGCAGCCCGCAAAACCTTGCGAGGTTTTATAAACATGATCTTTCCCTGAATGGATTTTTTTGGTTTTCGTTATTGCGGACAGTTGCACGCGCATAAAAATTTTCAACTGAAATTCGGAGATTTCGTGGGGCGGATGATAGAATTTCTCTGCGCCCCGAACGCCTGCCAGCCGGCCGGCGAATCCCAATGAATAAGCCGCCAGAGGAAACCCTCGGCGGCTTATTCGATACTGCTGATCGCGATCAGCCCAGACGGGCTCAACCTTGACGCGCTTTGTAGCGCTTCTGCGTCTTGTTGATCACATAAACGCGGCCTTTGCGGCGCACGACCTGGCAATCGCGGTGACGCGTCTTCAGCGAGCGGAGCGAGTTTGCAACCTTCATGGCTGTCTCCCTTGTCGCGGCGCGTCTTCGCGCCAGTTAAAAACGGTGCCCCCCAGATGGGAGGCGGTGAAATGGTGGGCGGTACTGGGATCGAACCAGTGGCCACTACGATGTCAACGTAGTGCTCTACCGCTGAGCTAACCGCCCACTTTACCACTTGGTCCCGCCGGCCCCTTTCAATCGGTTAAATTGAAAAGGACGCGGGCAGAACCGCGTCGGTCGGTGGGGCTATAAACAGAGTCGCGCGGCTGTTCAAGGGGTTTCGGCACATCATCTTTTGACGTTATACCTGTAACGGAGGTGACAGCATGACCGCCGATGTCTTTCACATTGCGCATCCCGAACGGCAATCTGTGCCGGTCGTCTTTTCGTCTCCGCACTCTGGCCGCGTCTATCCGGAAAGCTTTCTGCGCGATAGCCTGCTGGATGCGCATGTGATCCGGTCTTCTGAAGATGCCTTTGTGGATGATCTGTTTTCTGCCGCCCCGCTTTATGGCGCGCCTTTGATCACCGCGCGCGTCCCCCGCGCCTATCTGGACCTGAACCGCGCCCCGGATGAACTGGACCCGGCGGTGATCGAGGGAATCAGCCGCGCGCCGCACAATCCGCGGGTGTCGTCCGGGCTTGGGGTTATTCCCCGCGTGGTGTCGGGCGGGCGGGCGATCTATCGCGGCAAGCTGCCCCTCGCCGTGGCCGAATCACGGATTCGCGAATTTTGGCACCCCTATCACCGCGCCTTGCGCGATTTGATCGAGGCGACCCACCTCCGCTTTGGCGAGGCGGTGCTGGTGGATTGCCACTCCATGCCGCATGAAGCGATTGACGGGCACACCCGGCTTGGCAGCCCCAAGCCCGAGGTGGTGCTGGGCGACCGCTTTGGTGCCGCCGCCGGGCGTGAGGTGATGGACCGCGTGGAAGCCGCCTTTGTCGGCGCGGGCCTGCGCGTGGCCCGTAACGCGCCCTTTGCCGGGGCGTTCATCGCGCAAAGCTATGGCCGGCCAAGTGGCCGCCGCCATGTCATACAGGTAGAGATCGACCGCTCGCTCTATATGGATGAGGCGCGGATCACGCCCTTGCCGGGCTTTGTCGACTTCAAGCGCCTGATCACGACGGTGATTGCTGAGATTACGGGCGCTCAGCATGCCTTGCCGCTGGCTGCCGAATAGCTTGGGGCCTAGCGCAACGCCCGGCCCTTGACGATCGCATCCTTGCCAAACCGGGCGCGGATGGCGTCGGTGGCCCGCTCTGCCGCCGCCCGCTTTGCTGCGTCGGGGTCCAGCAGGTCACGGCTTAGGTCAGCCTCAGCCTCTGGCGCCAGATCAGCGATGCCCACCCCGATCAACCGGAACGGCCCGCGATTGCCCGCTTGGTTCAGCATGTCTCGCGCGGCGCGGTAGATACGGTCGGTCAGTTGTGTCGGGTCGGTCAGCGCGTGGCGGCGGCTGATCAGTTGGAAATCGCTGCGCTTCAGTTTAAGCACAACGGTGCGCCCCGACAGATGCTTGGCCTTTGCCCGGTCCGCCACCTGCTCTGCCAGCCGCCACAGATGGCCGTCCAGCAGGTCGGGGTCCGAGGTATCCTCAAAAAACGTGGTTTCCTTGGAGATCGACTTAAGCCGCTCATCCCGGTTCACCCGCCGCGTGTCTTGCCCGCGCGCCAGATGCCAAAGCCGTTCGCCCATAGAGCCGAACCTTGCCGAAAGGTCCTCTTTCTGCCAGCGCAACAGGTCGGCGATGGTGCGGATGCCCGCCGCCTCCAGCGCGGCTTGGGTGGCCGCGCCAACACCCCAGATGATCCGCACCGGCTTGGGGCGCAAAAACGCCTCTGTTTCGGCGCGACCGATCACCGAAAACCCGCGCGGCTTGTCCAGATCAGAGGCGATCTTGGCCAGAAACTTGTTATGTGACAAGCCGACCGATCCGGTCAGGCCCAACTCTGTCTCTATCCGCCGCACAAGCCCTGCCAGCAAGACGGCAGGCGGGGCGCCATGCAGTCGCGCGGTGCCGGTCAGGTCCAAAAACGCCTCATCCAGCGACAGGGGTTCGATGGCGGGGGTCAATTGCTCCATCATGGCGCGAATGGCGCGACTGGCCTCGACATAGGCGGCAAAGCGCGGCTTCACCACCACGGCCTGCGGGCACAGTTTTAGCGCCTGAAACATCGGCATGGCCGAGCGCACCCCGTGGATGCGCGCCAAATAACAGCAGGTAGAGACGACGCCCCGCTGCCCGCCGCCCACGATCACCGGGTGATCCCGCAGGTCCGGATTGTCACGCTTTTCAACCGAGGCGTAGAACGCGTCGCAATCCATATGTGCGATGGACAGGTGTTCCAACTCGGCATGGGCCAAGACCCGCGGTGAGCGGCAGGAGGGACAGCGCGCCCCGGCCGCAAAGACATGCAGGCAATCGCGGCACAGCGTTGTCATGTCAGTTCTGTCAAAACCTCGTCCAACAGGGCCAGAACCAGATCGGCCTCGTCCCGACCAAAGGGCATCGGCGGGCGGATCTTGAGCACATTGTAGGAAATGCCATTCGCGCCCATCAGCACCCCCTTCCCCCGCAGCGCGTTGACGATCCGGTCAGCAAGCGCGCGATCAGGGGTCTTTTCAGCCTTGTCAGAGACGATTTCTGCGCCGATTGCCAAGCCGCTGCCCCGCACATCGCCAATCACCGCGTGGCGTTTGGCCAAAGCGCGCAGGCCCTCGCGCAAATGCGTGCCCGTGGCGGCCGCGCGGGCGGGCAGGGCTTCGGCTTCCAGCACATCCAGCACCGCGCTGGCAGCGGCACAGGACACCGGGTTGCCGCCGAAGGTGTTGAAGTAGCGAAACGCCCCCCGAAACGCGGCCATGATGTCATAAGAGGTCGCCACCGCCGCAACCGGATGCCCGTTGCCCATCGGCTTGCCCATTGTCACGATGTCGGGCGCAAAACCGGCGCGCATATGGCCCCAGAAATGGGTGCCAAGCCGGCCAAAACCGGGCTGCACCTCATCGGCAAGGATCAACCCGCCGTGGCGACGCAGCACGGCAATCGCCGGGTCCAGATACCCGGGCGGCAGGTTCGGAAACCCCTCATTCACAAAGGCCGGGCACAGGATCATGCCCGACACACCGTGGCCGCTGGCGATCAGCGACAGGCAGGCGGACTCTACCTCGGCCGCAAAGTGGGCAGCGGCATCGGGGCCGTCGCGGTAGCTATCGGGCGCGGATACGTGACGAACATGGCCCAAAACGCCCCCAATCGGCGGCATGGTTGTGGACAGTTGCGACACCGCCGAAGTGTTTCCATGATAGGTGTGGTCGGTTGCGATGATCCCGGTCTTGCCCGTCACCGCCTGCGCCATCCGCAAAGCCACGTCATTGGCCTCAGACCCGGTGCAGACCATGATCGCCGAGGTGATCTGTGGACCGAACGTCGCCACGAGACGCTCCACATAATCCAGCACGCCCTCATGAAGATAGCGGGTGTGGGTGTTCAACTGCGCCGCTTGGCGGGCAATTGCCTCGACCACGGCGGGGTGGCAGTGGCCGACATGGGGCACGTTGCTATAGCAATCCAGATAGCGCCGCCCTTCGGCATCCCAAACCCAGGTGCCGCGGCCGCGCACCAGATGCAGCGGGTCGTCGTAGAACAGCCGCACATTGGGCCCCAAAAGCCGGGCGCGGCGGTCAAGCAGGGAGGAAGACGTCATCGCCAGGCCCTTCAGCGTCAGGGTTTTGCCCAGAGTAGCGCCAAGCGCCGCCGGGGGGAACGGGCTATTGGCGGCCCGGTGCCGCGCCCAAGGCGGCTTTGCACATGCCTTGCACGGGGCGCCAATTAAAGGCAGTTTGGGTGGGCGGGAAAACCGCACCATTTGAGAGAGGATCATTCCATGCAACCAGAGCAGTTGATGGGCGGCAACGCCGTTTATCTGGCAATAGCCATCTTTGTTATTCTTTGCATTTTCCTCGGGGTGCGGATTGTGCCGCAATCTGAAAAGCACGTCGTTGAACGCTTTGGCCGTCTGCGCGCCGTGTTAGGGCCGGGTATCAACTTTGTCGTGCCCTTTCTGGACCGCGTGCGCCACAAGATTTCCATTCTGGAACGCCAGCTTCCCACCGCCCACCAAGACGCCATCACGACCGACAACGTGATGACCAAGGTGGAAACCAGTGTCTTTTACCGCATCATCTCGCCGGAAAAGACCGTCTATCGGATCAAGGACGTGGACGGCGCGATTGCCACGACCGTGGCCGGGATCGTGCGCTCGGAAATCGGCAAGATGGAACTGGATCAGGTCCAGTCCAACCGCAACGAACTGACCGCCAACATCCGCGAGCATGTCCGCGCCATGGTGGACGACTGGGGCATCGAAGTGACCCGCGCCGAGATTCTGGACGTGTCGCTGGATGAGGCGACCCGCCACGCCATGATGCAGCAATTGAACGCCGAACGCGCCCGCCGCGCTCAGGTGACCGAGGCCGAGGGCAAGAAGCGCGCGGTTGAGTTGAACGCCGACGCCGAGCTTTACGCCGCCGAGCAAGAGGCCAAGGCCCGCCGCGTGCTGGCCGATGCCGAGGCCTATGCCACATCGACCATCGCCATCGCCATCAAGGAAAACGGCATCGAGGCCGCGCAGTATCAGGTTGCCCTGAAACAGGTTGAGGCGCTGACCGCCGTCGGCCAAGGCGCGGGCAAGCAGACGATCATCGTTCCGGCTCAGGCTTTGGATGCCTTTGGCGATGCCTTCAAGATGCTGAAAGGGCGTGGCTGATATGTGGAACGTCTGGTGGGTCTGGATCGTCGCCGGTTTCGCCTTGGGTGTGCTGGAGGTGTTGGCGCCGGGCTATATCTTCCTTGGCTTTGCCATCGGCGCGGTGGTGACGGGGGCGCTGGTCGGCTTTGGGCTGGTTGGCGGCTCGTTGCCCTTGTTGCTGCTGATCTTTGCCGTCGCCTCGGTCGCGGCATGGCTCGCGTTGCGCCGCACGATGGGCGTGCGCGATGGTCAGGTGAAGTTCTGGGACAAGGACATCAATGACTAACCCCGCACGATGAGCGGTGATTTCGTCGGCGCAAAGGCGGTGTTCTTGTGGCAAGGCCGTGTGCTGACCTACCTGCGCGATGATTGGCCCGACCTGCCATTTGCGGGGCTGTGGGATCTGCCCGGCGGCGGCAGAGAGGCGGACGAGTCGCCCGCCGCTTGCCTTTTGCGCGAATTGGCCGAGGAATTCGGTCTGCACCTGCCCGAAGATCGTCTGCACTGGCGGGCCGAGTTTCCGTCGATGCTTTGGCCGGACAAGCGGTCGTGGTTCTTCGCGGGGCGTCTTATGACCGCAGAGACGCAAGCGATCCGTTTCGGGGACGAAGGGCAGCGTTGGTGCCTGATGCCCCTGCACGACTGGCTGAATCACCCGAAAGCCGTGCCGGAAATGCAGCGCCGCACGGCGCTGGCCTTGGCCGCACTGCCCGAGGGGGGATGAAACCCCCCTCAGCTTTGTTCGTTACAGCGTGGTCACCGTGGTTGAGAACCCGGCGGGAAGCGTTGCCTCCAACAGTTCCAGATCGGCCGAACAGTCACAGTATTGCGCCGCCATGCCCGGCGGGATGACAAAGGCATCGCCCGCCGACAGCGCCCGATCGGCTTGGCCCTTGGCTTTCAGCAGCATGGTGCCGTCCAGCACAAAGGTGAAATGGATGTCTGTGTCATGGGCCGTGGCGGGCGGTGGCGTGCCGTCATAGCGCGCGATCTGGATGTTAGCGACGCCCTTGGTGCCCGCCGCAATCCCGGTGTCGCGGCAGGTAAAGCCCGGAATCCGGAAAGGCTGCCAGACCGCCTTGTCCTTGACGTGATGCACAAAGCGCTGGCCCTGCCATTCCCGCGCCGGATCACCCGAGCCGTTGGGCAGGGTAAAGTTGTGGTCGATCGTGGTGATATGCTCGGCCGGAACGCCCAGTTCAATCACCTCGATATTGGGCGAGGCGTGGCAGACGCGGTGCCGGATTTCCGGCGGTTGGATCACGCAATCGCCCGCAGACAGCCGCATCATCTGATCGCCCTGATCCTCATAAAGCACGTCGACCCAGCCGCGGTAGCAGTAGATAAGCTGAAACCCGACCGTGTGGTAATGCACCATATCCGGCACCGGGCCACCGTCGGGAATGCGGATATGGCTGGCGATGATCGACCCGCCAAGCCGTGACGGGATCAGATCGCGGTAGTGCATTCCGGCCCGCCCGATGACCCAAGGGGCCTCATCCTTCAACCGCCGCACGGCAAATTCGTGGACGGTTTCGGGCTGCACCACTTTGGGCGACAGGGGCACGACCTCAATCAGGGTGCCATTCGGCGCGGTCAGATGGGTCTGACCACCCGCAAAGGTTTCGGGATGGTCGGTCAGGATGCGCAGCTTGCCCGGCGGCACGGGTGCATCCTTTTCGATCCTGATGCGCAGCCCGTGACCGGACAGCGAGGCCACCGAGGGGCTGTCGGCGGGAAAGATGTTCTCCAGCCGCATCCCCAGCGTCTTGGTGTAAAAGGGCAGGTCGTTGCGCAGCTCCGTCGTCGGCAGCAGCACTTCGGCGATGATGTCATTCGGCATCGGGGGCATCCTTGGTCAAGGGGTGGGGGGCATCGGTGGAAGAGGTCACCAAAAACTCGGCCTCCTGGCCCGGAAGGGTCAGATAGGCATGGGGCTGGGCGGCGTCAAAATAGACACTATCGCCCGTGTCGAGCCGCAAAGGCTCATATCCGTCGGTGCATAGGATCAAGGGGCCCCGCAGCACGAACAGGTGTTCTTCGCCCTCATGTGCCAGCAGCCCGCCCACGTCTTGCAACTGGGTGGCGCTGGTGCGGTTGACGAAGGAATGCATGGCCTTGTGGCGCAAATCACCGTTCAGCAGCCGGGCCGACAAGCGGGCCGTGGTAAAGGCCGCCCCTTCCCCCGCCCGCGTGACAGAGCGCGCGCCTTGGCGCAGGGTGGCCGTGCCATCCGAAAAGAACTGCCCGATATCAGTGCCCAGCCTGCGGGCCAGCGCGTAGAGGTGCGGGGCCGAGACGGCGGAGTGCCCGGTTTCAATCCGCGACATGGTGGCCTCGGACACACCGGTGGCGCTGGCAAGCTCTGCCAGCGACAGGCGCTGTTCAAGGCGCAGAGCGCGAATTTTGGGGCCGATCGGGTCTGACATCCCGGCAAAATGGCAAGAGGCTTGCATATTTGCAAGAAGAATCTGCTTAGCCAATTTCGCTCCCATGTTATCCTGCGACAAAATCCGCCTGATCTATGGCAACCGAGGAGGGACACCATGGCCGCGATCACTGTTCTGCTTGGGACCACCAAAGGGGCATTCCTGCTCGACTCTGACGCCGACCGTCGGGAATGGCAGATCCGGGGGCCGTTCTGTGATGGCTGGCCCATCAACCATGTCCTTGGCGATCCCGCGACGGGCGCGCTTTGGGCCGCGGGGGGCAGCAACTGGCATGGGCCGGGCATCTGGCGATCCGTCGATGGCGGGCAAAACTGGACCCTGTCGAAAGACAATTTGGCGGGAATAGAGACAGTTTGGTCGCTGGGCCGGGCAGGCGATACACTCTATGCCGGCTCCAAACCCGCGCAGATATTCCAAAGCACCGATCGCGGGGAGACATGGCAGCAGCTTCCCGCGCTGGCCGATTTTCCGGGGCGTGAGGATTGGAATCCCGGCGCGGCTGGGCTGGTGCTGCATTCCATCGTGTCCGACCCCGCACGGCCCGAAAACCTGTGGATCGGGATCTCGGCCGTTGGCGCATTCGCCAGCGAGGATGGCGGCAAGTCATGGGAAATCCGCAACCGCCGTTCCAACCACGACCATGCGACGCATGACCATGGGCACGATCACGGCAAGGTTGGCATCTGCGTGCATAACATCGTGCTGGCACCGGGCGGTGATGGGCGGATGTATCAGCAGAACCATCACGGCGTGTATCGCAGTGCGGATGCGGGCCGGACGTGGGAGGAAATCTCGGACGGTCTGCCGTCGACCTTTGGCTTTCCCATTTCCGTGCATCCGCGCGACCCCCAACGGCTGTGGGTGTTTCCGCTGAACGGCGACAGCCTTGGCCGCTTTCCGCCCGATGCCTCGGCGGCGGTCTGGCGGTCAAGTGATGGCGGCGATAGCTGGCAGCGCTGCGACACTGGCCTGCCCACCAAGGATTGCTTCTTTACCGTATTGCGCCAAGGCATGGCGGTGGACCGGCAGCCCTCGGTCGGGGTGTATTTTGGCACCAACTCCGGCTCGGTCTTTGCCAGCACGGATGAGGGCGACAGCTGGCGCGAGATCGCCCGCCACCTGCCCACCGTCCTGTCGGTGGAGGTGATGGAGCGCTAGCCGCCGCTGGCCGCCTTCAGCGCATCCAACCCTTCGCGGTAGCTGGGATACAGCATCGGCCCGGCCAGCGCCTTGATCCGGTCGTTCCGCACGCGGCGCGATTCGGCGTAAAAGCTGCGGGCCATCGGCGTCATTTCGGCCTGCTCATAGGGCACGGCGGGCGGCTCTGGCAGGCCCAGCAGATGCGCGGCATAGGACAACACGTCTTCCCCCGGCGCGGGGTCGTCATCGCAGACGTTATAGACCGTCCCCGGCGCGGGCCGCGCGATAGAGGCGATCAGGCAGCGGGCAATATCCTCGACATGGATGCGCGAAAAGACCTGACCGGGTTTTATGATCCGCCGCGCGGACCCGTCGCGCACCTTTTCGAACGGGCCGCGACCGGGGCCATAGATCCCGGCCAGCCGGAACACATGGACGGGCAGGCCGGTGGCAAGCCATTGCCGCTCGGCCAACACCCGCTGCACCGCCCGCGCCGAGCCGGGGTTCAGGGGCGTGTCTTCATCCACCCAATCCCCCTGATGGTCGCCGTAAACTGCCGTGGTGGACAGATAGCCAACCCAAGCCGCAGCCGCGCCCCGGATCACGGGAAGCGCGGCCTGCAGGAACGGATCACCATTGGCACCCGGCGCGGCAGAGGCAAGGATATGGCTCGCCGCCGCCACTGCCGCGGCAAGTGGCGTGGCGGGATCGGCCCCCAGCACCAACGGTTCTACCCCGGCCGCGCGCAGGGCTGGGGCGTTGGTGGCGTCGCGCAGGGTGCCGATTACCCGCCATCCTTGCGGGATCAGATGGCGGGACAGGGTGGCGGCCGTATAGCCGTGGCCAAGGCAAAGCAATGTGTTCATGCGTGCCACTATCCGCGCCCGCTGCGCCGGGGGCAAGGGTGGGCATCCCGCCCGGCGCCGCCTGAGACCGCCGTCATGAACACGTCACTTGCGCCGCAGGGGTGGTTCCGGTTTACATGATCGATCAAACGGAAGGCTTCTGATGCAAGACGAATTTTCCCTGATCCTGACCCCGGCCCCCCGCGCGCCCGAGGCATTCACCGATGCCGCCGCTGCCGTGACCCGGTTGGAGCAGCTTTACGCCGAGGCGACGGGCTTTCTCGCCCAGCATTTCTCGGATGCCGTGACAGGCCGCAGACCCCGCGCGCGGGTGCGGGCCTTCTACCCCGAGATTCGCCTGACCGTGACCAGCCACGTCAATGTCGACAGCCGCCTGTCCTTTGGCCATGTGGCTGGCCCCGGCACCTATGCGACCACCGTCACCCAACCCGAGTTGTTCCGCGCCTATCTGACCCAACAGATCGGCCTGCTGTTGGAAAACCATGGCGTCCCGGTGCAGATCGGTCTGTCGGATACGCCGATGCCGGTGCATTTTGCCGTCGCCGGGAATCCCGCCGTGTCGGTGCCGCAAGAAGGGGTGCTGGAATTCTCGCTGCGCGATGTGTTCGACGTGCCAGACCTTGCCACCACCAACGATGATATCGTCAACGGCACCCGGACGCATAATGACGACGGCTCGGCCCCGCTGGCGCCCTTTACGGCGCAGCGCGTCGATTACAGCCTTGCGCGGTTAAGCCACTACACCGCGACCGATCCGTCGCATTTCCAGAACCACGTCCTGTTCACCAACTATCAGTTCTATGTCGAGGAATTCGACGCCTTTGCCCGCGCCGCGTTGGCCGATCCCGCGCTGGGCTACACCAGCTTTGTGGCCACGGGGAATCAGGAAATCACCACGGCGGATGGGGTCATCCTGCCGCACAGCAAGATCCCGCAGATGCCGGCCTTTCACCTGAAACGGGCCGATGGCAACGGGATCACGCTGGTCAACATCGGGGTCGGCCCGTCCAACGCCAAGACCGCGACCGATCATATCGCGGTGTTGCGGCCGCATGCCTGGCTGATGGTCGGCCATTGCGCGGGGCTGCGCAACTCGCAGTCCCTGGGTGATTTCTGTCTGGCCCATGCCTATCTGCGCGAAGACCATGTGCTGGACGATGACTTGCCGATCTGGGTGCCGATCCCCGCGCTGGCCGAAATCCAGATCGCCCTGCAAGAGGCGGTGGCCGAGGTGACCAAGCTGGAAGGCTATGAGCTGAAGCGCATCATGCGCACCGGCACCGTGGCGACCATCGACAACCGCAACTGGGAACTGCGCGACCAGTCCGGCCCGGTGCGCCGGCTCAGCCAGTCGCGGGCCATCGCGCTGGATATGGAAAGCGCCACCATCGCCGCCAATGGCTTTCGGTTCCGTGTGCCTTACGGCACGCTTCTGTGCGTGTCCGACAAGCCTTTGCACGGCGAATTGAAGCTGCCGGGCATGGCGAGCGAGTTCTACAAGACACAGGTTTCCCGGCACCTGATGATCGGCGTGCGGGCCATGGAACGCCTGCGCGAAATGCCTGTCTCGCGCATCCACAGCCGCAAGTTGCGGTCGTTTGAGGAAACGGCATTCCTGTAACGTCAAGAAATCCAGCAAAACAAGGCGGAAAGGGCTTGCCTTGCCGCCTTGAAACATGGGAAGCCGCTGCATTCGCCTTGAAGGCATGACCAAGGCCCGCTGACCGAAGGGGCCGCAATGAGGGATAAAGAAATGTCCAAACCGATGACCAAGACCCAACTTCTGGCTGCAATGTCCGACGCAATGGGCGCTGACAAGAAAGTGGCTTCCGCTGCTCTGGACGCGATCGCAGAGATTGTGGCCCGTGAAGTGGCTGCTGGCGGCGCAGTAACCTTGCCGGGTCTGGGCAAAGTCGTTTGCCGCGCGCGCCCTGAGCGTCTGGTTCGCAACCCGGCAACGGGCGAGATGGTCACCAAGGGTGCCGACAAACAGGTGAAATTCGCCATCGCCAAGGCGTTGAAAGATTCCGTGAACGCGTGATCGCTTTCACTGGCGGGGCAGGGATACCTGCGCGCGCCGCTTTGTTGAAAAGGCCGCCCCTGGGGCGGCCTTTTTGCTGTTATGGTCAGGCACCCTGAACGATCGCCGCGGCATCTTCGGCCAGCACCTTTAGCCGCGCGGGGCGGGCCTTGCAGCGCTCTACCCAGTCAAGGATCAGCGGATCATTGGGCGTGATGCCGTCGAACCACGCATAGGGTGCATGCACCAGCAGGTCCGCCGCCGAGAACTGCGCGCCCAGCAGCCACGGCCCCTTTTCCAACGCCGCGCGGAGGCGCGCAGCGGCCTCTTTGTGGCCGCGAAAGGTGGCCGTTAGCGAGGGGTGGCTGGCTTGGGCGAAATCAAGGATCAAAACCGGCTCAAACACGCCCTGATACCAGGACAGCCACGTCACATAGCTGCCCCAAGCCGGCGTGCCGACCTTTGGCGCCATGTCAGAGGGGAACAGAGTTGTCAGATACAGGATGATCGCGCCGCGTTCGGTGATGACATGGCCATCATGGACCAGCGCGGGGGCCTTGCCCTCGGGATGCGGGTTGGCCGGATCGCGCCCGCCCGTGCCGTCCATCCGGGGAATGGACACCAGCCGAAGGGCGACTTTGTCGCGTATTCCCATTTCTTCCAGCAGGGTGACTATGGCGGTGGACCGGGATTTCGGGGCGTGGAACAGCGTCAGCATTTTCGTCTCCGTTGTGTTTTGCGATAGGGGCTTTATGCTGCAAGGCTCCTGCCAGAAACCGTCAGGATCAAATGGCCAAGTCTGATCGCCTGTTCCGCCTGCTGACCGCGTTGCGGATGCTGCCGCAGCCCGTCACCGCCGCCCGTCTGGCGGAAGAGATGGGCGTGTCTGAACGCACGCTTTACCGCGACATAGTCGCGTTGCGCGCTGGAGGGGCGTTGATCGATGGCGAGGCCGGGCTTGGCTACACCCTGACCGAAGACCCCGCCCTGCCGCCGCAGATGTTCACCCGGCTGGAGGTAGAGGCGCTGGTGCTGGGTCTGGCCGAAGTGCGGCTGGCCGGCGATCCCGCGCTTGCCAAAGCGGCCGAGGTGGCGATGGCCAAGATCACCGCCAGCCTGCCCGAACGGGTGCAGCGCCAAGCGATCCACGCGGTCAGCCAGACCTACCGCTTTGAAAAACGCGCGCCTGCCCCCGCGCATCTGGGTCTGATCCGCGAGGCCTGCTGGGACGAGCGGGCCTTGGACATCGACTATACCGACAGGGGGGGGAAGGTGACGCAGCGGCGCATCTGGCCGCTGTCGGTGGTGTTTCTGGACCGGACGCTGATGTGTCTGGCCTATTGCTGCCTGCGTCAGGAGTTCCGCCGCTTTAACCTTTTGCAGATGGGTGCGGTGACGCTAAGCGCCGAATCCTTCCGCCCGCGCCGCGTGCCGCTCCTGCGCAGCTTTCTGGCGCAGATCCGCGCGGCACCGCCCCGAAACGTCTGGCCACCCGCGCCGGTCGCCGGAACCTCTGACCTTTAGTTCCCGGTGCCCAGAATCTCGCGCAGCAACTCTTCCACGGGGTCGCGGCGGGTTTGTTGCCGCGGGCGGCCCTGCATCGCCTCATCCAAGGTCTGATCCACGCCCGGCTGGTTGGGGTCATAGACGGGGGCATTCGGGTCATAAAAATCGGCGTTGGGGTCATAGATCTGCGCGTTAGGATCATAGGCCGGGTCGGTGTATTGCGGCTGCGGGGGATTGCGCGCCTCGGGGATGATCATCGGCAGCTCGTGCACCGGCAGCCCTTCGTTCACGCGCACCATCACCTCATGCCAGATTTCGGCAGGCAACCCGCCGCCCGTCACACCCTTTAGCGGGGTGTTGTCATCATACCCCATCCAGACGCCCACCACGTAATCGGCGGTAAATCCCACGAACCATGCGTCGCGCCCGGCCGAGGTAGTGCCGGTCTTGCCCGCCGCCGGACGGTCCAGCCGCGCGCGGGTGCCGGTGCCGCTTTCGACGACCTTGCTCATCATATAGGTCAGCAGCTTGGCCGCCTCATCGGTGATCACCCGCTCTCCGATGCCGCCGCCTGCGCCCATCAGAGGTTCTTCTTCGCCTTTCAGGGTCAACTCGCGCATCCCGTAGGGCGTCACCGAAGAGCCGCCGTTCAGAATGCCGGCATAGGCCCCGGTCATCTCGATCAGGGTCGATTCAGAGGCCCCCAACGCCAGCGCCGGGCCTGCCGCCAAATCGCTTTCAATGCCGAAATCCAGCGCCACCTGCCGCACCATATCGCGGCCCACAGCTTCGGACACGCGCACCGCGGGGATGTTGCGGCTTTCTTCCAGGGCCTCGGTCAATGTGATCAGCCCCTTGAACTTGCCGTCGTAGTTCTTGGGCGTCCAAGGGCCAGAGCCGGGAATGTTGATCGTCAGGGGCGTGTCCTCAACAAAGTCAGACGGGCTCCACCCCAGATCCAAGGCCGCTGCATAGACAAAGGGCTTGAAGCACGACCCGGTCTGCCGGAGCGCCTGCGTGGCCCGGTTAAAGGCCCCGGCCTCTTGGGTCTTGCGCCCGCCAACCATGGCGCGCACCGCGCCGTCCGCGCTCATCACCACTATGGCCGCTTGCGCGTTGGACCCTTCTTTCAGCTTGTTCTTGAACACCCAGTCCAAGGCCTCTTCAGACCCCTTCTGCATGCGCTGGTCCAAGGTGGTCTTGATCACCACATCTTCGGTCGTCTCCGAGGTCAGGAACGCGGGCGCGGCCTCCATCACCCAATCGGCAAAGAAGCCACCGGATTTGGTCTGCGCCGCTTCGGACAGTTGGGCCGGATGGGCGCGGGCGTTGTCGGCCTCATCCTTGGTCAGATAGCCCTGTTCTTCCATCAAGGTGATGATGACGTTCGCGCGGTCCTGCGCGCGTTTCAGGTTGTTGGTCGGTGCGTATTTCGACGGGGCCTTCAGCAAGCCCGCCAACATCGCCGCCTGCGCCGGGGTCAGATCATTGGCCGAGGTGCCGAAATACCGCTGGGCAGCCGCCTCAAAGCCGCGCGCGCCTGCCCCCAGATAGGCGCGGTTGAAATAGATCGTCAGGATGTCGGCCTTGGAGTATCTCGTTTCCATCGCCATCGCGTAGGGGATTTCCTTGACCTTGCGCCAGACGCCACCTCCCCGGCAGTCATCCTCATACGCAGTTTCCGATTTCCACTGCGTCGGGTCATAGGGCACGCCAAGGCACAGCAACTTTGCCACCTGCTGCGTGATGGTCGAGCCGCCATTGCCCTCCAGCGGTCCGCGCCCTTCGGACAGGTTGATGCGGATCGCGCTGGCGATGCCGCGCGGCGAGATCCCGAAATGCTGGTAGAACCGTTTGTCTTCGGTCGCGACAACCGCGTTCAGCAGGTAGGGCGATACCGTGCCCGCCGTGATCTGGCCGCCAAACGTCTCACCCCGCCACGCGAACACCGTGTCATTGCGGTCAAGAAAGGTCACCGACCCGCGCGCGCGCCCATCCAACAGGGCGCTGAGAGCGGGCATCTGCGCGTAAAAGTAAAAGATCGCGATGCCAAGGATCAAGGCACCCACGGCGGCACTGCGCCAGACCGTGCCCCAGAACAGCCGCCAGATGAAATGCACCAGACCGCCGATCAGCCCGCGTTTGCGGGCAGGCGCACGCTTGCGCGGCGCAGGTTTGCGCGGCGGCGGCGGTGCGCCCCTGCCAGTGCTGGTCTTTTTGGTCGTAGCGTTGGCAGCGCTGTAACGCTTGTCTGCCACCAAAGGGCCTTGCCCTCTGCCCCGTCCTAGTCCTGCCATGCCTGCCCGACCCGCTGTTTCGCTGTTCGTTTTGCCACAATCTAACCCGCGCCGCAGGAAATGCGAAGCGGCACGAGCGCCGATTCGCCTATACGATCTGCCCATATTTTAATCAGTGCCGATTAATTGTGCGGCGTTTCCCCGCGTTCTGCCCGGATGGGCTTTGGGGGTCGGGTCGAAAACTTGTGCTGCACCTGCGAAATCCGCCTGATCGCTTTCGAGGGCCGAATGGGTCCAGGGACAAGGAAAAAGGGGTGCGTCGTGAAAATGATCATTGCCGCCATTAAACCCTACAAACTCGACGAGGTGCGCGAAGCGCTGACCACGATCGGGGTGCGGGGCATGATGGTCACCGAGATCAAGGGGTTCGGCACGCAGTCGGGCCATACCGAAATCTACCGCGGGGCTGAATATGCGGTGAACTTCGTGCCGAAGATGCGGCTGGAGATCGTCGTCAGCGACAGCATGGTGGATACGGTGGTGGACACCATCTCCAAAACCGCTCGCACGGGCAAGATCGGCGACGGCAAGATCTTCGTGGTCGAGGTGGCGAGCGCCCTGCGCGTCCGCACCGGCGAACTCGACGACGATGCGTTGTGATCTGGCAGGGAAGGAAAAACAGATGTTGAAGAAATTCGGACTTGCCGGGCTTGGCCTTTTGGCCGCCCTTCCGGCGTTGGCTCAAGAAGCCACCACCGAAACCGTTGCCGCCGTGGCCGAGGCCGCAGCCCCCGTGATGGACAAAGGCGACGTGTCCTGGATGATGACCAGCACCGTGCTGGTGCTGTTCATGACCTTGCCGGGCCTTGCGCTGTTCTACGGCGGCCTCGTGCGGTCGAAGAACATGCTTTCGATCCTGATGCAAACCACGCTGATCGCCTGCCTCGTGATGATCATCTGGGTGGTCTATGGCTACTCGGTGACCTTCGGCGGCGGCACCTCGCCCTATTGGGGTGGCACAGCCAAGCTGTTCCTGTCCGGCGTGACAGCAGACAGCATGGCCGCGACCTTCTCGGCCGGCTATGTGATCCCGGAATATGTGTTCATCGCCTTCCAGATGACCTTTGCGGCCATCACCCCGGCGCTGATCATCGGCGCCTTTGCGGAACGCGTGAAATTCACGGCTGTCTTGCTGTTCACCACGCTTTGGGTGACGCTGGTCTACTTCCCGATCGCTCACATGGTCTGGGATGCGAATGGTCTCCTGTTCACCATGGGCGCCATCGACTTTGCAGGCGGCACGGTTGTGCACATCAACGCCGGTGTTGCGGCTCTGGTGGGTTGCATCGTGATCGGCAAGCGCGTGGGCCTTGGCAAAGAGAACATGGCTCCCCATTCGATGGTGATGACCATGATCGGCGCGTCGATGCTGTGGGTCGGCTGGTTCGGCTTTAACGTCGGCTCCAACCTTGAAGCCAACGGCGGCGCTGGCCTGGCGATGTTCAACACCTTCATCGCAACGGCTGCCGCGGCCTTGGTCTGGTCTGCCGTCGAAGGCATCCAGCGCGGCAAAGCGTCGATGCTGGGCGCGGCATCCGGGATCGTGGCAGGCCTTGTGGCCATCACCCCGGCATGTGGAACCGTTGGCCCGATGGGGGCGATTGCCTTGGGCGCGATCGCGGCTCTGGTCTGCTACTTCTTCGTCACCGTGGTGAAGAACAAACTGAAGTATGACGACAGCCTCGACGTGTTTGGCGTCCATGGTGTGGGCGGGATCATCGGCGCCATCGGCACCGGCATCTTTTCGGCAGCGTCGCTGGGTGGCGTCAAGGGCGATGACTATTCCATCGCCGGACAAACCCTGATCCAGTTCCAAGCCGTCGCGATTACGGTGATCTGGTCGGGCGTGATCTCCTTCGTGCTCTACAAGATCGTCGATATGCTGGTTGGCCTGCGGGTCGACAATGACACCGAACGGCAGGGCCTTGATCTGACCTCGCACGGCGAACAAGCCTATCACGGCTAAAGCCTGACAATTCCGGCGCGGCCAACTGCCCGCGCCGGATCTGCACCAAAAACGGCCCGCGGGATGCGCTCCCCGCGGGCCGTTTGGTTTTGTCCAAAGCGGCGCGGAAGCCGCGCGCCAAAAACTCTCGCGCGCCCGCGCCGCCCGGATGCGGACGGGATGCGGCACGCGGGGAAGGCAAAGAAGGGGGCTGTCTGCCCCCTCCGGATTTGCAGGCAAATCCGCCCCCGAGAGTAGATGACCCAAGATGAAAACCAGACGCTTTGGCTTCAGCTTGGCCCAAATACTCTGGGGGTGAGCGCAGCGAGGGGGCAAAGCCCCCTGACTCTGAGCCTACGCGATTGCGCGGGCGAGGTCAGGGGCGTGCGGCGGAGCCGCGCTGTTGGATCAGGCGGTGACTTTGGCGATGGCGGCGGCGAGGATAGGTACCGTTGTCGCGTTCAGTCCGGCGATGTTGATCCGGCTGTCGCCGACCATGTAGATGCCATGGGTTTCGCGCAGGATGTTCACCTCTGCCTCGGTCAGGCCAAGGCGCGAGAACATGCCGCGATGTTTGGCCACGAAATCGAAGCGGTCCGAGTTTGTGGCCCGGCGCAGTGCGTCGGCCAGATTTTGGCGCAGGGTAAGCATGTTCAGCCGCACCTCTTCCAGTTCGGCCTTCCAGTCGGCGCGCAGGGTGTCGTCTTCAAGGATCATCGTGACCAGCCGCGCGCCGTGATCGGGCGGGAAGCTGTAATTCTGCCGGTTCAGAAAGTTGAGGTTGCCTTGCACCACGGCTTTGCGATCGGGCGAGGTCAGCGCAATCAGAATGCCCGTCCTTTCGCGGTAGATGCCAAAGTTCTTCGAGCACGAGGCAGCGATCAGCACTTCGGGGAACGCATTCGCGATCAGCCGGGTTGCGGCGGCGTCTTCTTCCAGCCCGTCACCGAAGCCCTGGTAGGCAAGGTCGACGAAGGGCACAGCCCCTTTGGTCGCCAGCAGTGTCACCACCTGCGCCCATTGGTCCAGCGACAGGTTGGCTCCGGTCGGGTTGTGGCAGCAGCCGTGCAGGAGCACCGCATCGCCCGCTTTCACCCCGGCGAGGTCGGCCAACAGCCCGTCAAAATCCACGCCGCGGGTGGCTGCGTCGAAATAGCGGTATTCGGCCATCTTCATGCCGAGATACTTGATGATCGACGGGTGGTTCGGCCATGTCGGGGCCGAAATCCACACCGTGGCCTGCGGTGAGGCCAGCTTGATCAGTTCCAGCGCCTGCCGGATTGCCCCTGTGCCGCCGGGGGTTGCTACCGCAGCGGCCCGGTCGGCGTAGCCGGTGCCGAGGATCATCTCGATCATGGCCGCGCTATAGGCGGGCTCACCCGCGAGGCCGGTGTAGGTCTTGGTCTTCTCAACCTCCCACAGCTTTTTCTCGGCCGCTTTCACGGCGCGCATGACCGGGGTCAGGCCGGTGGCATCCTTGTAGACGCCGACGCCAAGGTCGATCTTGTCGGTCCTTGGGTCGTCGCGGAACAGGGCGATCAGTTGCAGGATCTTGTCCTGTGGCTGCGGGTTCAGGCTTTCGAGCATCGTCTTATCCTTTTGCGACCGCGAGGTCATCGTACATGCCCCATTCGGCCCAAGAGCCGTCATAGAGCGCATGGTTCTTATGGCCGAGCCGTTCCAGCGCAAGGCTGAGCACCGCCGCCGTCACGCCAGAGCCGCAGGTGGTGATCGCCGGGCGGGTCAGATCAACCCCCGCCGCTTCGAACACCGCGCGCAATTCGGACAGCGGCTTCATGGTGCCATCCCCGTTCAGCATGGTCGAGAAGGGCACGTTGCGCGACCCGGGGATGTGACCGGACCGCAGGCCGGGCCGGGGCTCGGGTGCCTCACCGCGAAACCGGGGGGCCGAGCGGGCGTCAATGATCTCTGCCTCGCCCAGTTTGGCGGCATGGGCGACCTGTGTCACATCCTTGACCAGATGGTGCTGGCGCGACACTGTGATGTGACGGTCCTTGACGATGGGCGGCATGTCCTCAATCTCGCGGCCTTCGGCGCGCCATTTCGGCAGGCCTCCGTCCAGCACGGCCACGTCCAGCTTGCCCATCAGCCGGAAGGTCCACCAGACCCGTGCCGCCGAGAACAGCCCCGCGCCGTCATAGATCACCACCTGATGCCCGTCGCCCACGCCCATCGCCCGCATGCGGCTGATGAACTTTTCCGGCGCGGGGGCCATGTGGGGCAGGGCAGAGCGGCTGTCGGTAATCTCATCCACATCAAAGAAGCGCGCGCCGGGGATATGGCCCGCGGCATATTCGGCTTTTGCGTCGCGGCCTGCGTCGGGCAAATACCAACTGGCATCCAGCACCCGCAAATCGGGGTCCTTCAGATGTGCGGCAAGCCACGCGGTGGAGACAAGGGTTTTGGGGTCATCGACGAGGGTCATTTTTAGCTCCGCTCGGGGGATACCTTCCCCTAACCCCAAGCCGAAGGTCAGGCAAGGGCGGGCGCGCGTCTGCAGGCCCGGCTCCGCAATAAAGTTGCGCGCCGGGGGGTGGGCGGTTCGGGCGCCGCGCAGACAAAAGGGCGGGTGCTGCAAAGCCCCCGCCCCAAACCTTTCGCCCAAAAGCGGCGGTCGTCTTACTTGGTCATCATGTTTTTGATGACGCCGACAACCGCCATCAACACGCCGCCACCGACACCACCAGAGGCGACAGAGGCAAGGATAGAGCCGATATCGGTTCCGCCACTGGCCGCCATTGCGCCACCGGCACCGCCCAGCATGGCAAGGATCTGGCCGCCAAGTCCGCCGCCCAGCACGCCCGCAATTGAGTTGCCCAGCGTGCCAAGGTTCAGGTTCTTCAACAATCCGCCCGCGACGTTGCCACCAATGGCCCCGGCGATCAGCTGGATGATCAGGTTCATGTCCATTCTACTCGTTCCTTCCCGACAAAGCCCGATGCGGGACGCTCAGGCGTGGTTCCGGCTCTAGCTTGGACCTGCGGCCCTTGGCCGGAT
The DNA here is from genome assembly GCA_963815355.1 of uncultured Alphaproteobacteria bacterium. Taxonomy (GTDB): domain Bacteria; phylum Pseudomonadota; class Alphaproteobacteria; order Rhodobacterales; family Rhodobacteraceae; genus JAPUEK01. Next base: position 90,486 of record CAWFGJ010000011.1, on the reverse strand, counting down.
AGGGGGAATTCTGCCTGAAAAGTGACCTTCAGGCAACGAGATCTGGTAGCGCCAGTGGCGGCAGCTACATGCCCTTGAGGTTTTGCTTCAGCAATCGCGACTTTTCGCGGTCCCAATCTCGCTTGGCCGATGTCTCACGCTTGTCAGACAGCTTCTTGCCCTTGGCAATGCCCAGCTTCAGCTTCACGATGCCGCGCTCGTTGAAATACATCTTCATCGGCACGATCGTCATGCCTTCGCGGCCGACGGCATTCCATAGACGCGACAATTCCTTCTTCGACACCAGCAGCTTGCGGCGGCGGCGCTCTTCGTGCGGGAACAGATTGGCCTGCATATAGGGCGCGATATAGCCGTTGATCAGCCACAGCTCGCCCCCCTCAACGCTGGCATAGCTTTCCGCGATGTTCGAGCCGCCTTTGCGGCAGGGATTTGACCTCGGAGCCATAAAGCATGATACCCGCTTCCAGATCGGACTCGATCGCGAAATCGAAGCGCGCGCGCCGGTTTTCGGCGATGAGTTTGGAATTGGGATCGGATTTCTCTACCATGGTGCGTCCGAGATAGGCGAGCCATGGGGCAAAGTCCAGCGGGGGGCCGGGCATGTTGTTGCAGATCGTGGCGGGCACGGTGCTCTTGTCGCTGAATATCCTTGTCGCCGCCGTGGCCGCCATGCTGCTGGAGGCGCAACTGGCCCGCGCGCAGGGCTGGCTGATGCGCGAACCGCATGCGCCCAAGATGGTGTTGCTGATCGCAGGCGTCTCGCTTTGGGTGCTGGGTGTGGTCACCGCCGGGGTCTGGAGCTGGGCGGCCGCCTATTACGCGCTGGGCGTGTTCACCACCATGGAGGAATCGGTCTACTTCTCACTCGTCAGCTATACGACCTTGGGCTTTGGCGATGTGCTGTTGCACAAGGATTGGCGGTTGTTGTCGGGGATGGAGGCGGCCAACGGCTTTTTGAACTTCGGGCTGTTGACCGCCTTGTTGGTTGATACCTTGCGGCAGGCACGGCAAGGGCAGGTCGAGACAAAGCGCAAGCGCAGCTAGGCCAGCCGCTCGGCCCGGCGGCGCAGAAAGGCGCGGGCCTCGGTCGCATCCAATCGCGGGAAAAAGCTGTTTTCGGGGTAGCGGCCCGGCCCGTCCGCCATGCCGGGGCAATGCATCAACAGGCCCGAATTGGCATAGATCACTTCTTCATCGGCAAAAAGCGGGGTGATGACCGCCAATGCCGCGCTGGCCGGGGCGCGGGTGGTGCCCTGCAACCCGCACAGCGCCACGGCAGGCACCAGTGCAAACGGCGCACCACCAAAGCTCGTATCGTCCAGCGTGTCGATCAGCAGGTGTTGGCCGGGCAGTAGCGCCATATCGGTGCAGGCATCAAAGCTGCCGCCGGGCAGGTGAACCAGCGGGGTCGCCATGTCGGGCCGCAACATCTGGCGGTCCAGTGCCACCACCCGCGCAAGGCCACCATCCAAGGTCTGCACCTTGTCACCGGGTGCCAGCCGTTCAACCGCACGCCAGCCCAGATCAGTCTCGACCAGCGTGCCGGCAGTCAGGCCCGAGGTGATGGGGGCGGCAAAGCGATCCAGCGCAGGAGAGATCAAAGCGCTGCGGGTGAAATCTTTCATGAACATGGCGGGTCTCCGGTGTGGGGCGAAGGGGAAAGGGTTTGTTTACGCTTGCGGCGGCGTCAGCCTCGCTTTGCCCAAGAAGCACCTGAATTTCGCCATTTTCTCGACAAGCTAAGGGCAAGACGCGGGCATTGTTTTGCTTACGTCAACAATGGCGGCGCAAACCGCGGCAAACGCGCGAGGTCAGCGCGGCATTAGGATTTGATTAAGCAACAATTCGAATCACAGCGCGGTAATGCGCGCCGATTTAGGCCCGCCGCCGCCATCCCGCGGCAAGCCGGGGGCCTGCCAGCAGAATCACCCCGCAGCCCACGATGATCGCAGAGCCCAGCAGCGTTGCGGCGTCGGGGCGCTCGCCAAAGACCACGACGCCGATGATCATTGCAAACAGCAAGCGTGTGTAGCGGAAGGGCGTCACCACCCCCAGCTCTCCGGTGCGCATCGCCGTGGTCAGGGCGGCATAAGCGCTGATCCCGAACAGCGCCGCCCCGGCCAGCTTGGCCCAGACCAGCGGTTCGGGCCAATGCGCCCCACCCGAGACGGAAAGGATAATCACCCCCGACAGGGCCAGCATCGAAAACCCCGCCACCCCAAGCTGCGCGTTCGACAGGGCAGGCGGGGCCGCCCGCGTCGCCAGATCCCGCCCCGAAAACCCCAGCAGCCCCACGACGGCCAACAACGACAGCGCATCAAACCCCGCCAGACCCGGCCGCAGGATCACCAGCACCCCGGCAAAGCCCAGCAGGATGATCGCCCAGCGTTGCCAGCTGACTTTTTCGCCAAAGATCACCGCCGCCCCCAAAACCACCACCAGGGGCGAGGCCTGCAAAATCGCCGATGCCACCGAGATCGGCGTCAGCGCAATGGCCAGCGCATAAAACAGCCTCCCCGTTACCTCAAACCCCGACCGCAAGGCCATGGTGCGGGTCATCAGGGTGCGGGGAAAGGCAGGCTCTCCCCGGCGGCGGGCGATAAGGGAAAAGACCAGCACGCCCAAAAGACCCATCACCAGAATGGCTTGGCCGATGGGAATGTCACGGGAGGCCGATTTGAGGAACATATCCTCCACGGCAAATCCGGCCATAGAGGCGATCATCCACAGACTGCCGCGCAGGTTATTGGTCATCGCGGCCCTCGGGGATGTGGGAACTTGGGCGCCCATGACAGGCGCCCAGACAAAGCGTCAGATCAGTCCGGCGTGCTGCATCGCGGCCTTGATGCGGGCCTTGGTGCCATCGGTCAGACCGACCAGCGGCAGGCGCACGTCTTCGCTGCACTTGCCCAGCAGGGACAGACCGTATTTCGCCCCGACCAGACCCGGCTCAATAAAGATCGCCTCATGCAACGGCATCAGTTTGTCCTGATAGGACAAGGCCTTGGCATAATCGCCCGCCAGCGTCGCCGCCTGGAATTCGGCGCACAGACGCGGGGCGACGTTTGCGGTGACGGAAATGCAGCCGACCCCACCATGCGCGTTGAACCCCAGCGCGGTGGCGTCTTCGCCCGACAACTGGATGAAATCGGCCCCGCAGGTGATGCGTTGCATCGACACGCGCTCGATCTTTCCGGTCGCATCCTTGACCCCGATGATCCGCGGCAGCTTGGCCAACTGACCCATGGTTTCCGGCGTCATGTCCACGACCGACCGACCGGGGATGTTGTAAATCACGATCGGCAGATCACAGCAGTCGTGCAGCGCGGTGAAGTGCGCCACCAGCCCGGCTTGGGTCGGCTTGTTGTAATAGGGGGTGACGACCAGCGCCGCATCCGCCCCGACCTTTTGGGCAAAGCGCATCAGGCTGATGCCTTCGGCGGTGTTGTTCGACCCCGCCCCCGCGATCACCGGAACCCGGCCCGCAGCGGTTTTCACCACCACTTCGATGACGGTCTGATGCTCTTCATGCGTCACCGTCGGGCTTTCGCCCGTGGTGCCCACCGGAACCAGCCCGGTCGAACCCTCGGCGATATGCCACTCCACCAAGTGTTTGAGCGTATCAAGATCCAGCTCGCCGTTCTTGAACGGCGTCACCAGGGCAGGAAGGGACCCTTTGATCATGACACGTTTCTCCTTTGGAATGGGCAGCGCGGCCCGGTTGCAAACGCGCTCTCCATATCCTTGCGGCGACCGATTGCCAAGCTTTGCCGATGGCGGTGGGTTCACGGCCTCTTGGGTTGTGGCGCAGGCATGGGTCTGGCAGGCTCAGGCCATGAGAATTCTCCGCACCTTTCCCCGCATTGTCGCCCTGCTGCTGTCCCTGACCGGGGCCGCCCCCCTTGCCCATGCCGATGAGGCCAGCGTTCTGAAAACCGCGCTGGGCCTTGCCGCATCCAAGGATTGGGCGGGGGCGTCCGCTGCGGCGCAAGGGGCCGGGCAGATCGCCGTGGACATCATCGAGTGGCACCGCCTGCGCAGCGGGGGTGAGGGACGGTTGGGGGACTACGAATCCTTTCTGACCCGCCACGCCGACTGGCCCGGCCTGCAATTGTTGCGCGAAAAGGGCGAAGAGGCTGTGGCCCGTTCCACCGATCCCGCCCGCATCATCGCCTATTTCGCCACCGCCAAGCCGCGCACGGCGCTTGGGTCCATCACGCTTATTCAGGCGCTGCAATCCGCCGGACGCCCCGGTGAGGCCGAGGCCGAAGCCTTTCGCGGCTGGGCCGTGCTGAAATTCACCGCCGAAGAGGAAACCGCGCTGCTCGCCCTGCAAGGCGACGCGCTGTCCATCGCGCATGAGGTGCGGCTGGACAATCTGCTCTGGGACGGGCGCAGTGCCGAGGCGCGGCGGATGCTGCCCCGCGTCGGCCCCGCGTGGCGCGCGCTTGGTGCCGCCCGCATCGCCCTGCGCGAGATGGAGCCGAACGCCTCGGCCCTTGTTGATGCGGTGCCCGCCGCACTCGCCGCCGATCCGGGGCTGGCCTATGAGCGGTTCATCTGGCGGATGCGCAAGGACCGCTACGATGATGCCGCAAGCCTGATCTCCACCAATTCCGACAGCGCCGCGCATCTGGGTCGGCCGGAACTCTGGGCCGAACGCCGCGCATTGCTGTCGCGCCGCCTGATGCGCACTGGCGAGCCGCAAAAGGCCTACAAGATCGCCTCCAGCCACCGTCTGGAAGGCGGCGCGGATTATGCCGATCTGGAGTTTCTGTCGGGCTTTATTGCTCTGCGCCGCCTGAATGACCCTGAGCGGGCGCTGAAACACTTCAACCACCTGAAAAACGCCGTGGCGACGCCGATTTCCCTGTCGCGCGGCGATTACTGGATCGGGCGCGCGAAAGAGGCGGCGGGCGACAAGGCCGGGGCCACCGCCGCCTATAAAAGCGCTGCCCGCTATCAAACCGCCTATTACGGTCTTTTGGCCGCCGAAAAGCTGGGCCTGTCGCTGGACCCGTCGCTGGTGACGGTGGGGGAGGCCGGGCCGGGCTGGAAAACCGCGCCCTTTGCGCAATCCTCGGTTCTGTCGGCGGCGCGGCTGTTGTCTGCCGCAGGGGATCGCGCCCTGTCCAAACGGTTCTTCCTGCAACTGGCCGAAGGGCTGGACGCCAAGGGGTTAGAGCAGCTGTCCGACCTCGCCCTGCGGATGGATGAGCCACACATCGCCGTGCTGATCGGCAAGGCGGCGGCGGAACGCGGGCTGATCCTGCCGCGCGCCTATTTCCCGGTGCCCGATATGGTGCCCGATGGTCTGTCGGTCAGCCGGGCCTTGGCGCTGGCCATCTCGCGCCGTGAAAGCGAGTTCGACCCCGCCGCGCAAAGCTCCGCCGGCGCGCGGGGGCTGATGCAACTGTTGCCCGAAACTGCTGAGCGGATGGCCAAGAAACTGGGGCTAGAGCCGGGCACGGCCAAGCTGACCACCGATCCGGCCTATAACGTGGCCGTGGGTTCGGCCTATCTGGCGCAGATGGCCGAAGAATTCGGCCCCGCCGTGGCGCTGATCGCCTCGGGCTATAACGCCGGGCCGGGCCGCCCGCGCCAGTGGATCACCGAACTGGGCGACCCCCGGCAAGGTGATGTGGTGGATTGGGTGGAAAGCATCCCCTTCAGCGAAACCCGCACCTATGTGATGCGGGTGGTCGAAGGCGTGGTGATCTATCGTGCGCGCCTGAAAGGCCAAACCGGCCCGGTGCGGATCACCGCCGAATTGACGGGGCAGTAAACTGGCGGGGCAGTAAACTGGCGGGGCAGTAAGCAGCGCCTAGCGGCTGGCGACAGGATCGACCTGCCCCCGGATGCGCTGGCGCCACAGGGTGAACAGCCCCGCACAGACCACCACCGCAGCCCCCACGGCCACATTGGCGCGCAACACCTCACCAAAGAAGGTCAGGCCAAAGATCGACACAAACACCAGCTGGAAATAGGCAAAGGGCTGCACCGCGCTGGCCTCGGCCACCTCATAGGCGCGGATCAGCAGCCAATGGGCCACCACCGCGATGATGCACAGCGCGGCCATCCAGCCCCAGTCCTGCGGTGTCATCTCTTGCCAGTGCCACAGGCCCAGCGGTGTCATCACCGCCGCTCCGACCATCCCCGTCCAGAAGAACGAGACAGAGGCCGCGTCGCCCCGGCCCACATAGCGCGTCAGCAGGCTATAGAGCGCGAACAGCGTTGCTGCCAGCAAGGGGACCAAAGACCACAGGGAAAACACGCCAAAGCCCGGCTGCAAGATGATAAGCACGCCCACAAAGCCAATCGCGACGGCCGACCAGCGCCGCCAGCCCACCTTTTCCCGCAATACCGGCCCCGAAAGTGCCGCCACCAGCAGCGGATAGCTGGTGAAAACGGCATGGGTCTCTATCAGCCCCAGCTTTACATAGGCCACCACCATCACGCAGATCTCGGTGATCAGCAAAAGGCCGCGCAGGATCTGCAAGGCCGGGTGCTTTGTGCGCACCGCCCCGCGCAAACCGCCCGGGGCGCGGGCCGCCACAGCCATGACAAAGGCCGCGAAAAACCAGTAACGGATCATCACCACCATGAAGACGCTGTATTGGCCGCCCAGATGCCGGGTGATGCCGTCCTGCACGGCAAAGATCAGCGTAGTGGCCACCATCAACCAGATGCCCAACCTGGTGTTCTGCTCAGCCAAGGGGCACCTCTTGCCGTTTACGCTCCAGCCACAGGGCGTAAAGCCCGGCCATCACGATCACCCCGACCCCCAACGCAACCTGTGGGGCCAATGCTTCGCCATAGACCACGATCCCGATGATCGTGACGAATACGATCTGCATATAGGCAAAGGGCTGCACCGCCGAGGCCTCTGCCACCTCATAGCATTTCAGCAGCAGCCAATGCGACATCACCGAAATCCCGGCATAGGCGGCCAGATAGAGCAGATCCAACCCCACCACGGGTTGCCAATGGGGCAGGCCCGCCGCCGTCATCAACACAGCGCCGATAACGCCGGGCCAGAAAAAGGCGGGAAAGGTCCGCTCGGCCCGCGTCGTCAACCGCGTCAGCACCGCATAAAGCGCAAAGAGGATCGCGGACGCCAAGGGCAACAGCGCGGCCCAAGAAAACACCCCGGCCCCTGGCCGCAGGATGATAAGCACCCCCGCCATCCCGGCCGCCACCGCGGCCCACCGCTTCCAGCTCATCCGCTCGCCAAGGATAGGGCCGGAAAGCGCCACCACCAACAACGGGCAAACCGCAAAGACCGCGTGGCTTTCGATCAGCCCGATCAGCGTATACCCCCAGATGATCAGACAGATTTCAGACACCAGCAGGATCGACCGCGCCACATGCGCCCAGATCCGGGTTGAACGGACCGCCGTGCGGAACCCTTCGGGCCGGCGCAGCGCCAGAATCATCACGAACCCGGCGAAAAACCAATAGCGGACCATCACCACCATCAGCGTGTTATACGTCTCGGCCAGATGGCGGGAAAAGCCGTCCTGCGCGGCAAAGGCGGCCACAGCGGCGATCATCAGAAAGATGCCCTTGCGGTTGGTTCCGGTCGCCTCAGTCATTGCGCGCTTTCCATATCGTCTGATTTGTCGTGCAGGTGTCCCCGCGTCATATGCCGTTTTCGGCCATGCCCCGCCACCCGGTCGACGGCAAAGCCCGCCGCCTCTAGCCCCCGGCGCACATGGCCTGCGGCGGTATACGTGGCAAAACTGCCGCCGGGCGCGGTATGGCGGCCCACCTCGGCCATCAGCCCGTCTGACCATAGCTCGGGGTTCTTGGCGGGCGAAAACCCGTCCAGATACCATGCATCGGCACGCCCCTGCCACGCGGGCAGTGTGGCGCGCGCGTCGCCCTCGATCACCTCGACCGCGATAGGGCCCAGTTGAAACCGCCGCGCCCCCGCAGCCCAAGCCGTCAGAAACGGCGCGGCAACAGCCTCGGCTTGCGGGAAATGCGCCAGCGCGCGGGCGATGTCGGCGGCGGCCAGCGGATAGGCCTCAAAACTGGTGAAGCGGATTGGCACATCCTCGGGTGCGACCAGCAACGTCGCCAACAGGTTTAACCCGGTGCCAAAGCCCAATTCCGCAATCTGGAAACCGGGGCGCAACCGCGCGGGCAGGTCGTTTCCCGCCAGAAACACATGCCGCGTTTCCGCCAACCCGTCGTTCAATGAGAAATACGGGTCGTCGAACCGCTGCGAGACCGGAATGACGCCCTCGCGCCAGTCCAAACCGCTGCCCTGTTCCCCGCCCGACATTTGCCGTATCCCCGTAAATCGGGCGGACCATGAGCAAGGGCGCAAGGAATGGCAAGAGTCGATCTGACGGTCATGGGCGCGGGCATCTTCGGACTTGGCATCGCTTGGGCGGCGGCGCGACGCGGCGCGAAGGTGCGGGTGATCGAGCGGGACCGGATCGGTGCAGGCTCTAGCGGTGGGCTGGTGGGCGCGCTGTCGCCCCACGTGCCCGAAGGCTGGAACCCCAAGAAGGCGTTCCAACTGGACAGCCTGCTGATGGCCGAAGACTGGTGGCACGCGGTGGCGCAAGCCTCGGGACTGTCCCCCGGTTACGGGCGGGTCGGGCGGCTGCAACCCTTGGCCGACGGGGCGGCAGTTGCGCTGGCCCAAGCGCGCGGGGCAGGGGCGGCCGTGCTGTGGCAAGGCCGCGCGGTATGGGACGTGATCCCCGCCAAAGGGGACGCGTGGGAACCCGCAACCCCCTCGGGCTATCTTGTTCACGACACACTTAGCGCGCGCCTGCATCCGCAAATGGCGCTGCGGGCCTTGGCCGCCGCGATCCGCGCGCTGGGCGGCGAGGTGTTGGAGGCGCAGGGCCTCGCGCCGCCGCCCCCCGATAGCCCCACCCTCTGGGCCACCGGAGCCGCCGGGCTGCAAGATCTGAGCCGAGATCAGAATCGCAAGATCGGTGACGGCGTAAAGGGTCAGGCCCTGTCGCTGATCTTTCCCGCCGCGACCCTGCCGCAGCTTTTCGTCGACGGGCTGCACGTCATCCCCCATGCCGATGGCACCGTGGCGATCGGTTCCACCTCTGAATACCAATGGGACGATCCCACCGCCGTCGATGCGCAACTCGACGGGCTGCACGCCCGCGCCATCGCGGCCCTTCCGGTGCTTCAAGACGCGCCCATAGCCGCGCGCTGGGCGGGCCTGCGGCCTCGCGCCAAAACACGCGCGCCGCTGCTGGGCCCGTGGCCCGGCCGCCCCGGTCAGTTCGTTGCCAACGGCGGCTTCAAGATCGGCTTTGGCATGGCCCCCAAGATCGCCGAGGTCATGGCCGATCTGATCCTGACCGGGCAGGACGCCATTCCCGACGGCTTTCGTCTGTGACCCTTGCGGCCAATGCGCGCGCGCGCCGTTCCCCCCTTGAGCAGACCCCGAAATCGGGGCATGACGAGGCTATGACAGACGATGCCCCCGCCAATCCCAACCTTCGACGCACGGAACGGTCCTTGCCGATTGCGCTGTTGCGGGCGCGCGAAACCGTCATGGCCCCGATCCGCGAGATGCTGGCCACCAGCAATATCAACGAACAGAAATGGCGTGTCTTGCGGGTTTTGCAGGAACGCGGCCCGTCTGAACTGACCCTCGTGGCGAAACAGGCTTGTCTGTTGCTGCCCAGCCTGACCCGCATCATCCGCGCGATGGAACAAGAGGGCCTGATCACCCGCCAGACCGATCTGGAGGATCGCCGCAAAGCCATCGCCGCGATCACCCCGGCGGGCGCCAAGCTGATCCGCGACCACAGCCAGCAAAGCAGCGCGATCTTGACCCGGCTTGAACGGGATTTCGGCCCCGAGCGGCTGGAAACCCTGCTGGACTTGCTGGAATCGCTGCAAAAGCTGAACCTTTCGGCCCCCGAAGATCAGTAGCGCGCATCCTCTAGCCCACAGAACGGATCAACCGGGCTGTCAAGGTTCCACGCGGCCCGGCCCATCAGACAATCGACCACCGCCGCCTGCATCGTGTCCATCGTCGCATAGGCGTTGATCACGCAAGGCATCCGCGGCGCGTCATACAGGTAATAGGGATAGCCAAAGGAAATCAGCGCCGTCGGCATACGGTGCCATGCCCGATCCATTGCCGCATGGAAATTGCCCGCAATCTTGGCCCAATCCAGAAAGATCCGGCCTCGGGTCAGCAGGGTTTCCTCGCCGAACAGATACATCAATAGATCATGCTCTGCGGGGTCGGGGATCTGTCCGGGGGCCAGCATTGTCACCTCAAAGCCTTCGGCACGCAGCAGGTCGGGTAAAGCAAAGGGTGCTGGCTCAGGCGACAGCGGCTGCACGATCCCGCCCGAGGCGATCAGAACCCGCTGATACCGCGCAGGCGACAGCGGCAACAGCGCCTGCACATCCTTGACCAGCGTCGGCGCGCGCGCGGTCACTGCCCGCGCCGTGGCCCGGTCTGCCGCCTTGCCGATCCGCGCGCGATTGGCGGCCATCGGTGCCGCGGGCGCGCGGTGTAACCCCAGCGCCGCCTTCAGCCCCAAGACCCGCAGCAAGGCCGCCTCTACCCGCCCCGCCGAGATCCGCCCATCGGCAATCGCCGCACGGACCAGCGCAAAATCCGCCTCGGGATCGGGGGAGAACAGGATCAGGTCGCAGCCGTTCTCGATCACCTCGGGCAGCATCACCGCGCGGGGGGCCCAAGCGCCAAACCCAGCCATCGGGGTGGCATCCGACACGATCAACCCGTTGAACCCCAACTGGCCGCGCAGCAATTCCTCATTCAACACCCGGCTGACCGAGGCCGGGCGGAACGCTTCCAGCCCCGCCTGCGGGTCAAGCGCGCGGACAAAGGCCGGAAAGGCGATATGTGCCGACATCACCGACATCACCCCCGCCGCCACCGCCGCCCGGTAAAGCGCGCCGTGGCTGACCTCCCACGCCTCAAGGCTCAGCGGGTTGATGGTGGTAACAAGGTGCTGGTCGCGGTCGTCATGCCCCTCGCCGGGCCAGTGTTTGACGGTGGCCGCGATCCCGTGGGCTTGAAACACCTCAACCTGCGCCAGTGCGTGGCGCGCGATCCGGTCCACGTCCGAGCCAAAGCCGCGCGTCGCAACGATCGGGCTGCGGAACGCGGCGTTGATGTCCAGAACCGGGGTGAAGGACCAGTTTATGCCCACCGCCCGCGCCTCTTCGGCCATGATCCGGGCAATCTCGCGGCTGGCGGCCACATCATCCACCGCCGCCAAGGCCAGCGGGTTCGGCACCTCTGTGCCAAACCCAAGGCTCATCCGCGAGCCTTCCAGATCCGCACTGATCAGCAGCGGCACCCTGGCCTGTGCGCGGGCGGCATCCATGAATGCCGCCTCATAGTCGAAATCCGGCGTGAAAAACCGCGTAAGCCCCGCCGGGCGCAACTTGGCCAGCCGCGCCAACTCCTCCGGCTCTCGGCCCATCGAGGCATGGACAAACAACTGCCCCGCGCGCTCATCGTCGCTGAACCCGGCCAGCGTCGCCGTGACCCACGCAACCCCGGCATCGTCCAGATGAAACGGGGCTGCGCGCAGATGATCGGTGCGGGGCATGGGTGATCCTTTCGGGCTGTGCACCAACTAAGCCGCGAAATGTCCACTGGCACAAGCAGGGCTTGGTGCATCTGCGCATGGCGACTGTGCAGGGCCACGGCTATCGGTGCGGCCAGTGACCCCCTATGTTCTGTCCAACCCCGGCCCTAGGGCCTGCACCAGATTGCAAGGACAGATCATGCTCCCCAATGACACGCTTTCCGCCCCCAACCTTTCGACCGTCGAACTTGGCCTTGATACCTTTGGCGATGTGACCCTTGGCGCCGACGGCCAGCCCAAACCGATGGACGCCGTGCTGCGCGATGTGGTGGCCGAGGCGTCACTCGCCGATGCCGTTGGCGTGGACTTCATAGGCTTGGGCGAACATCACCGCCCCGACTTTGCGATCTCGTCCCCCGAGGTGATCCTTGGCGCCGTCGCAGGCCAGACCAACCGCATCAAACTGGGCACGGCGGTGACGGTGTTGTCGTCGGATGATCCGGTTCGGGTGTTCCAGCGCTTTTCGACGCTGAACGCTGTGTCAAATGGTCGGGCCGAGGTGATCCTCGGGCGCGGCAGCTTTACCGAAAGCTACCCGCTGTTTGGTTATGAGCTGCAAGATTACGACGTGCTGTTTGAAGAAAAGCTGGACCTGTTTTCCAAACTCGTCCGCCAGACCGAGGTGACCTGGCAGGGCAAGACCCGCACGGGCCTGACCAAGCAGCGCGTCTATCCGCCCCTGTCCGAGGCGGGCATGGGCGTTTGGGTCGGTGTCGGCGGCAGCCCGGAATCGGTGGTGCGCGTGGTGCGTCAAGACCTGCAACTGATGCTGGCGATCATCGGCGGCGACCCGCGCCGCTTTGCGCCCTATGTCGATCTTTATCATCGCGCCTGTGCCGAGTTGAAACGCCCGGTCCGGCCGGTAGGCATCCATTCGCCCGGCTTTGTCGCCGCCACTGATGATGAGGCGCGCGAGGCGCTCTGGCCGCATTACCAAACCATGTTTGGCCGCCTTGGCCGCGAACGGGGATGGCCGCCCACCACCAAAGAGCGGTTTATCGAAGAGGTAGAGCACGGCTCGCTCTACGTCGGCTCGCCCGAAACGGTGGCCCGCAAGATCGCGGCAACCGTCAAGGCGCTTGGCGTTCAGCGGTTTGACATGAAATATTCCACCGGGCCGATGCCCCATGCCGATTTGATGGAGTGTATCCGGCTGTATGGGGAATTGGTCATTCCGATGGTACGCGACCTTTTGGCCGAGTGACCCGGCCCTGCCTGCTTGACCCCATGACCCCAACGGGGAAAGGTGCCGTATGAGCCCCTTTCCCCACGCCGATGCGGCACCCGAAATTCTTGCGCTGTGGCGCGCCGATCCGGCCCCGCTCGCGCTTGGCATCCAGCTTTTGCGCGCCAGAGACGGCGAGGCGGAACTGGCGCTGGACCTTGGCCCCCAGCACGGCAACATCCACAAACTGTGCCACGGCGGCGTGATCTTTACGCTGGCCGATACCGCCATGGGCTTCGCGGCACTGTCCGGCGGGGCCGATGGTGAGACATTGACCGCGCTGACCCAAGGCGCGACCATCAACTTCATTACCCCCGCACGCGCCGGAGAGCGGCTGACCGCAGCGGCCAGACTGGCCGCACGCCACGGACGCAGCGCGCTTTATGACGTGACCGTCACCGCCGACGACGGGCGACAGGTGGCGCTCATGCGGGCACAGGCGCGTTTTGTGGTGCCAAAAATATAAAGATTTCGCTGTTGTCGCCATTTCCTTGCCCAATTTATGTAGTTTGAACACATTGTCCCCCTTCAGCCGCCTTGCGGTACGAAAGCGAATTTTCTGATGCGACACCTGACCCCTTCGCGTGACCTGTTGGAACCGATCGAAATCGCTTCCCGGGACCAGATAGAGTCGCTGCAACTCAGCCGCCTGAAAACCTCGGTCGCCCATGCGTATGAAAACGTGCCGCATTACCGCGCCGCGCTTGGCGCGCTCGGGATGGAACCGGGCGATGTCACCGGGCTTGATGCCGTCCGTCATCTGCCGTTCACCACCAAGGCCGACCTGCGGGCCAACTACCCCTTTGGCATGTTCGCCGTGCCGCGTGAAAAGGTGTTGCGGCTTCATGCCTCTTCCGGGTCCACGGGCAAGCCGACGGTGGTGGGCTATTCGGCCCGCGATCTGGAGACCTGGTCAGACCTTATGGCCCGGTCCTTGCGCGCCTGCGGCACCCGTCCGGGCGATGTGGTGCATGTGGCCTATGGCTATGGGCTGTTCACGGGCGGGCTTGGATTTCACTACGGGGCCGAACGGTTGGGCTGCACCGTGGTGCCCGTGTCAGGCGGGATGACCCACCGACAGGTCAGCCTGATCGAAGATTTCGGCGCGCAAACCATGGCCTGCACGCCGTCCTACATGCTCTCGATCCTCGACGAATACCGGGCACAGGGCCGCGATCCCCGCCAGTCCCCGCTGAAAATCGGCATCTTCGGTGGGGAGCCGTGGACCAATGCCATGCGCGCCGAAATCGAAACCGCGTTTGATATTCACGCGCTCGATTCCTACGGCCTGTCCGAGGTGATCGGCCCCGGTGTTGCCATCGAATGCGTCGAAACCAAAGACGGCCTGACCCTCTGGGAGGATCACTTTCTGGCCGAAATCGTCGATCCTGATACGGGCGCGCTGTTGCCGGATGGGCAGGTGGGCGAACTTGTCCTGACCTCGCTGACCAAAGAGGCGCTGCCGATCCTGCGCTACCGCACCCGTGATCTGACGCGGCTGTTGCCCGGCACGGCCCGGTCGATGCGGCGTATCGAACGGGTGATGGGGCGCAGTGATGACATGATCATCCTGCGCGGCGTCAACGTCTTCCCCAGCCAGATTGAGGAACAGGTGATCGCCACCCCCGGCCTTGCGATGCATTTCCAACTGGAACTGCGGCGCGATGGCCGTATGGATTCGATGGTTGTCTCTGTCGAGACGGCGGAAGCGGTGGAAGAGTCGACCCGCGCCCGCCTTGCGCAGGGGCTGCAAAAGCGCATCAAGCAATTGCTTGGCATCACCGTAGAGGCGCGCGTCGGTGCTCCGGGCGAGGTGCCACGCTTTGACGGCAAGGCCGTGCGGATCGTGGACAACCGCCCGAAAGGCTGACCGTTACAGAATGACCTGCGGCTCAGCGATACCCGTCGCCACGCCGTCAAAGGCAAAGGTCATGCCCCCGTTCGGATGCGCGGCGCGGCGGGTCTCGTCCATGCCCTCAAACGCCGAGGTGCAGTAAAGCGTGCCGAAATCGGCCCCGCCAAAGCCGGGACAGGTGGCTTGCGGTGCATCGACCGCCACCGTCGTCACCAAGCTGCCATCGGGCGCATAGCAGGCCATTTGGCTGCCGTTCCATTGTGCCAGCCAGACCCGGCCCAGCGCGTCGGTGACCGCGCCGTCCGGCTCTGGCACGCCGCCGGTCAGATCGACGAACACGTCTGGTGCACCCTTGGGCCACCCCGCGCCGTCCAGCGCCACCCGCATCAACTGACGTGTCGCGCTGTCGGCGAAATAGGCGACACTCCGGTCAGGCGCAAAGCAGGTGCCGTTGGGGATCGAAATGCCCGCAAACAGCTTGCGCAACTCGCCCTTGTAAAAGCGGTAGATCGCCCCGGCCCCCGATTCAGCCTTCTTGCCCATTGTGCCGATCCAGAACCCACCGAACGGGTCCGCCCGCCCATCGTTGGACCGCGTGTCGGCCCGGTCTGCCTCCAGCGCCACAACCAATTCCTGCGCCGAGGTGTCAATGTTGAACCGGTGCAGCCCGGTTTCCGAGGCGATCAGCAACTCTGTATCGCTGACCCAGCCCGCCGCCGAAACCCGGGCGTCAAGCTGCCATTCCAGCGGTGTATCGCCCCGGCGCGACAACATCTTGTTGTTCAAGATGTCGAACCAAAAGAACTGCTGGCGGGTCGGGTGCCACAACGGGCCTTCGCCCAGCTGGCAGGTGCGGGTGTCATAGATCATGCTGTGCGTCCTTCGGTCAAAGCGGCGTCATAGGCGGCAACAATGCTGGCGGCCCGACTGGCGATTTCGGGCAGGCTAAGGCCCGGTGTATAAAGTGCTGTGCCAATGCCAAAGCCATCGGCCCCGGCGTTCATCCACTTGCCAAAGTTTGAAGGCCCGGCCCCACCCACGGCATAGACCTGACATCCCTTCGGCAACACCGCCCGGATCGCCTTGATCCCGTCGGGTCCGATCAACGAGGCCGGGAAGATTTTCAACCCATCGGCCCCAGCTTTCAGGGCCGCAAAACATTCCGTCGGCGTCATCACTCCGGGCCAGCTTTGCAACCCCATGACCTTGCTTGCCACGATCACTTCGGGGTCGCAGTTGGGCGAGACGATCAGCGTGCCGCCTGCCTCGGCCACCGCGCGCACCGCCTCTATCGTCAGCACGGTGCCTGCGCCAATCTCGGCCACCTTGCCAAAGGCTTTGGCCATCGCCGCGATGGAATGCAGCGGTTGGGGCGAGTTCATGGGCACTTCGATCCGGGTGATCCCGGCGGCGATCAGCGCCTCGGCGGCGGGCACGGCCTCATCCGGGGTAATGCCGCGCAAAATGGCGATCAGGGGGCGATGTTTAATCATTGCGTTTCCTTTGAATTACAAAGCCGCGCCGCGCGCAGCCACAAGCCCCGCCAGCGTGCAGGCCGAAGCCTCTAGCCTTCGCGCCGTTACCCCTTGGGCCGCCAGCGCGCGCGCGTAGTTTCCCGCCAGACGACTGGCCCCGATCAGCGCCACATCCTGCCCCAACCAATAGCCCTTGGTCGCGGCCAACTCGGCCCCGATCAACAGACCGGACAGCCGCGACCGGGCCGCATCCGGCGATAGCCCGGCTATCAAACCCTCGGCGCGCAGCGAAAACAGCCGCGCGCTTAGGCGATCCGCATGGGCAACGCCCTCGGCTACGCCGCCATCAAAGGCGGCCTCATCCCAACCGTCGCCCGCCATCCCGTGCCGCAGCACCGACTGGCCGGACAACAGCGCAAACAGCTCGCCCGTCATGCAGCTTTGGAAGCCCACAACCTCACCCGCCGAAATCCTTGCCCACTTGGCATGGGTGCCCGGCAGGCACAAAACCCCGTCAAACTGCGGCATCAACAGCAGCGCACCCGCAATCTGGGTTTCTTCACCGCGCATCACATCGGCGGGCTTGTCTTGCTTCAGCCCCGGCACAATCTGAAATGTCAGGCGCGGATCGGTGACCGCCACCGCCGACAATTCGCCCGAGGCGACCGGGGCGCAGGGTGTGCTGCGATACGGCGCCTCTTGCCAGCCTTGCCGCGCGCCCACCATGCCACACGCGATGACCGGTGTTACGCGGCCCGGCCCCAGCCAAGGGTCGATCAACCGGAGCAAGGCCGGCTCAAACCCCGCGCGGTCCAGCTTGCCCATGCCATCCTCGGACACTGCCTCGGCCAGCGGCCCCTCGGCCCCCATCGCCCAGACCCGCAGGTTAGAGGTGCCCCAGTCCGCCGCGATCCAGTTCAGCCCCTGTAGCGTCATAGCTGTGGTTCCACTATTTGAAACTAAGTCTTGAATAATGGGAATGATGCGCGGTAGTCTCGCCCTTGTCAACCAGCGGAGGCATAAGATGGAGGCGGAAGGCACCGTCAGCAAGGCGCTAGAGGTGTTGGACCGCGTGGCCGCCGCAGGGGGCCCGGTGCGGTTTTCCGATCTTTTGGCCGACAGCCCCTATCCCAAGGCCACGCTGTACCGCTTGCTGCAAACCCTGACCGCCCAAGGAATGCTGCGACTGGATGAGGGCGGCAATTATACGCTTGGCCTGCGCTTGGTCCGTCTGGCCCATGCCGCGTGGTCGCAAAGCTCGCTCGCCCCCATCGCCCGCCCGTGGCTGGAGGCGTTGGCATCAGACAGCGGCGAGACAGTGCATCTGGCGCAGCTTGATCAGGGGCAGGTGGTTTATGTGGACAAACGCAACGCCGCCCGCCCGGTCGAGATGTTTGCCCAAACCGGCAAGGTCGGCCCTGCCTATTGCACCGGCGTGGGTAAGGCGATGCTGGCCTATCTGGGGCCAGAGGCGTTGGCCCGCGCGCTGGAACGCCAGTCCTTTCATCGCTTTACCCCCGCCACGCTGGATAGCCCAGACCGTCTGCGCGCCGAGTTGCGGGCGATCCGCAGTGCCGGCTACGCGCTGGACCGCGAAGAACATGAGCCGGGCATCATCTGCTGTGCGGTGCCGATCCTCAGCCGCGCGGGCCAGCCTATCGGGGCGCTGTCGGTGACATCAACCACCGCCCGAACCACGCTTGCCGCCTTGGAGGTCATGGCCGAAAGCCTGAAGCCCATCGCTGCCGCCATCGCGGCCGAGGCGGAAAGCTGGCGGTTTCCGGGCGCGCAGTAGCGCCTTAGCGCGGCAAGCCCCGCGCCTCGGCCAGATCCATCTGCCGCTGCCGTTCGCGAAACCGCTCGCGGTCCGCGTCGGAATATTCGCCCACACATTGGTGGCACTGCGCCCCCCGCTCATATTCCGGGCGCTGCTTGTCTTCGGGGCTGATCGGGCGGCGGCAGGCGTGGCAACTGTCATAGGGGCCGGGCACCAGCCCATGCCCGACCGACACCCGCCCGTCGAACACATAGCATTCACCGTTCCACAGACTTTCGGCCTGTGGCACCTCTTCCAGATACTTCAGAATACCGCCCTTCAGGTGGTAGACATCGTTCACGCCCTGCCCCAGCAGGTAATTCGTGGATTTCTCGCAACGGATACCCCCGGTGCAGAACATCGCAATCCGCTTGCCCGCGAATTGGTCGCGGTGCTCTTCCCACCATTTGGGAAAGTCGCGGAAACTACGGGTTGCGGGATCAATGGCACCCCTAAAGCTGCCAATCGCCACCTCATAGTCGTTGCGGGTGTCGATTACCGCCACATCAGGGTCAGAGATCAGCGCGTTCCAGTCGCGTGCGTCAATATGGGTGCCCACTTGCGCCAAAGGGTCCACGTCGGGCTGCCCCATCGTGACGATCTCGCGCTTCAGCTTGACCTTCATCCGGCCAAAGGGCTGGGCCTCGGCATAGCTTTCCTTGTGCTCCAGTGCGGCACAGCCGGGCAGGGCGCGCAGATGCGCCAACACCGCCGCGATCGCCTCGGCACTGCCGGCAATCGTGCCATTCACCCCCTCGCGGGCCAGCAAAAGCGATCCTTTGACCCCGCCAGCATCGCACAGCGCCAGCAAAGGCGCCCGCAAAGCGTCGGGTTCGTCAAAGCGGGTAAAGTGATAAAGTGCGGCAATGGTCAGCATAAACGCACCGCTAGGCCAAACCCGCCGCGCGGGCAAGAGGCGCAACGTCGCACAGCCATGTTGACCGATCCGCCCCCGCCCCCTACCCCTAAGCAAACGCCCCTCACGCCGGAGTCCGCCATGCACCCCACCACCGAAGCCCTCCTTGTCATCGACGTGCAAAATGACTTTTGCCCCGGCGGTGCGCTCGCCGTGGCGGGTGGCGATCAGATCCTGCCCCGCATCAATGCGCTGATGGCCGAGTTTGCCGTGACCGTGCTGACGCAAGACTGGCACCCGGCAGACCACTCCAGCTTTGCCGACACCCACCCCGGGGCCGAGCCGTTTTCGGTGGTCGACATGGACTATGGCCCGCAAGTGTTATGGCCCCGCCATTGCGTGCAAGGCACAAAGGGGGCCGCGTTCCACCCCGCGTTGCAAACCGACCCGGCCCAACTGGTGATCCGCAAGGGCTTTCGCCGCGCGATCGACAGCTATTCGGCCTTTTTTGAGAACGACCGTCGCACCCCCACCGGGCTAGAAGGCTACTTGCGCGCGCGGGGCGTCGAGCGGCTGGTGTTGGTCGGCCTTGCCACCGATTTCTGCGTCGCCTATTCCGCACTGGACGCAGCAAAACTTGGCTTTGGCGTCACCGTGCTGGAGGGCGCTTGCCGCGCCATCGACCTGAACGGCTCGTTGGAAGAGGCCCGCGCCACCACGCTTTCTGCGGGTGTGATCTGGGCGCCCTAGCGCCGATTGCAACAGTTTGATGCGTTTTGCGCGCTGGCGATCCGTTTGCGGCTTGGACCCTTACGCCAGACTCCTCGCTTTGCTATAGCTCAACTTAGACGCGATTTTAAGAGGGCACGCCCATGACCGTTGAAGCCGCCCAGGCGATTGAGAATTTCCGCGATCGCAACAGCCCCAGCGGCCTGTTCTTGCGCTATGCCCGGGGGCGGACCCGCGATTTCCTCTCGCGGCAGGTGATGACCTTGGTCGGGGCCATCGTGATCGGCCTGTTCGGTGAACCGTGGATGGGTTTTGCCGCGCTTGCCATCGCACTGACGGGCGAAGCGGTGGATTGCCTGACCCTGCGCGGCTTCATCCGGCAGAACCGCAGCGACGCAGTTGCCCGGCAGATCGCCACGGCCACAGCGGCGTTTCAGTCGGTGACCATCTCGGCCTGCGTCATCTTATGCTGGCGCTTTATTGAGGTGCCCGAAGCGCGGATCTTTGCCGCCGTCTTTCTGATGGCGGGGGTGATCAACGCCGGATTGGTGCGCCGCCACTTTCCGTCTGGAACCAACGTCCGCTTGGCCATCTACGCGCTTGCTGGTGCGGTCATGGTCGCCATTGACCTTGCCGATATGCCGCGCCGCAATCGGGCAGGGGAGTGGTTCTTTTTCCTGTCGGTCATGATCATCGCCTATACCGCCACCGTCTTTATCCGCGCCGTTGAAAAGGGCTACCGCGAACGGCTGCGCTTTGAAAACGCACTGCTTGAAGAACAGGTTGCCCTGCGATCAACCCAGGCCGAACTGGTGGAAACCTCTCGGCAGGCTGAACGACTGGCACTGGTCGCCAAACACGCCAATGACAGCGTGATTTTCACCAGCCCCGACGGCACGATCGAATGGGTGAACGAAGGCTTTACCCGCACGACCGGCTATAGCTTTGACGAGGCGGTCGGCCACTCGCCGGGCGGGTTGCTCAATGCCCCTGAAACCTCGCTTGAAACCCTGTCCGCGCTGATCAAAGCCCAGAAAGAGGGCAAACCCTGCCGGCTGGAACTGCAAAACCGCTGCAAAGACGGCCATGTCGTCTGGATGGAAATTTCGATGAACCCGGTCCTGCGCCCCGATGGCACGCCGGAGGTGTTCATCGCGGTGGAGCGCGACATCACCGCCGCCAAGGCCTATGCCGCCGAACTCGCCCAAGCCCGGCAAGAGGCCGAATCGGCCGCCAAAGCAAAGGCGCAATTTCTGGCCACGATGAGCCACGAAATCCGCACCCCGCTTAATGGGGTGATCGGGGTGGCCGAACTGCTGGAAGACACCAAACTCGACAAACCGCAGCGCCAGTTTGTGTCCACGATCATAGAGTCCGGGCGAGCGCTGCTGACCATCATCAACGACGTGCTGGATCTGTCCAAGCTGCAAGCCAGCAAAGTGGAACTGCGGATCGAGGATTTTTCGGTCGAAGATTGCCTGAACTCGGCATTGGATCTGCTGCGCCCCACCGCAAAAGCCAAAGGCCTGACGCTAACCTGCGAAATCCCCCAAGGTCTGCCGCGCCATCAGGGCGATGCGGGCCGTCTGCGGCAGATCCTGCTGAACCTGATTGGCAATGCGCTCAAATTCACCACCAAGGGCCAGATCAGTGCCGCTTTGGGGCTGGAGGCCGAGGCCGACCATGATCTGGTGCGGATCGCGATTGCTGACACGGGCATCGGCATTGCCGCAGACCGGATTGGCCATGTGTTCGAAAGCTTTACCCAAGCGGATTCGTCGATATCGCGACAGTTTGGCGGCACGGGGCTGGGGCTGACCATTTCCCGCCTGCTGGCCGAGCAGATGGGCGGCGGGATCGAAGTGGCCTCGGTGCTGGGCGAGGGGTCGGTCTTTACCCTGACCCTGCGGCTGCCGCGCACCGTGGATCAGCCCGAGGCCGAAGCGCGCCCGATCCGCGACGCGGCCCCCGAAACCCAACTGCGGCTGCTGGTGGCCGAAGACAACCGTATCAACCGCCTGATCGCGCGCAAACAGCTGGAGCGCTCGGTCGGGTCGGTGGCCGAAGCGGTCGATGGGCGTATGGCCGTGCAGATGTATTGCGCCGACCCGCCCGACCTTGTGCTGATGGATGTGTCGATGCCTGAAATGGACGGGATGGAGGCCACGCGCGCCATCCGCGTCTATGAGGCCGAGATGGGTCTGCCCCGCTGCCCCATCTACGCGCTGACCGCCTATTCCTCGGACGAGCAGGAAGGCGCCTGTCTGGAGGCGGGAATGGACGGGCTGATGACCAAACCTTTTGACCGGACAGAGCTTTACGCCCTGTTACAGCGCGTCGCCCAAGAGCGGGATCGTTTTGACCTTTCGTCTGCGCATGCCTAGAACGGATGCAAACGGAGGGTCACCATGGTCGATATTGCATCCAGGGTTCATAACCATAACTGGAAGATAGACCCGATTGTTCGGTCTTTGATCGATACAGATTTTTATAAGCTATTGATGTGCCAGTCCGTTTTTCGGAATAAGCCGGATACCAACGTCGAATTCTCGCTGATCAACCGCTCGGCCAAGGTGCGCATGGCTGATCTGGTGGATGAGGGCGAGTTGCGCGAGCAACTGGATCACGTCCGCTCGCTGTCACTGTCGCGCGGCGAAAGCACATGGCTGCGTGGCAACACCTTTTACGGCAAGCGGCATATGTTCCGCTCTGATTTCATGGAATGGTTTGAGGGCATGCGCCTGCCCGCCTACCATCTGGAAAAGCGCGACGGCCAGTTTGAGCTGACCTTTGAAGGCCGCTGGCCCGAGGTGATGCTTTGGGAGATCCCGGCCCTTGCCGTGCTGATGGAACTGCGCAGCCGGGCGGTTCTGGGCAAGCTGGGCAAGTTCGAACTCCAAGTGCTTTATGCGCGCGGCATGACCCGGCTTTGGGAAAAGATCGAACGACTGCGCCAGATCGACGGCCTGCGGATTGCCGATTTCGGCACACGGCGGCGGCATTCCTTCCTGTGGCAGGACTGGTGCGTGCAGGCAATGCAAGAGGGCCTCGGCTCCAAGTTCATCGGCACGTCCAACTGTCGCATCGCCATGCGCCGCGACATCGAGGCCATCGGCACCAACGCACATGAACTGCCAATGGTCTATTCCGCGTTGACCAATTCGGATGCCGAACTGGCCCAAGCGCCCTATCAGGTGCTGGCCGACTGGCACGAAGAGCATGACGGCAACCTGCGGATCATGCTGCCCGACACCTACGGCACCGAAGGCTTCTTGCGCAACGCGCCCGATTGGCTGGCCAGCTGGACCGGTATCCGCATCGACAGCGGCGATCCCGCAACCGGGGCGGAAACCGCGATCCGTTGGTGGATTGAGCGCGGCGAAGACCCTCGGGAAAAGCTGGTGATCTTCTCTGACGGGTTGGATGTGGCCGAGATTGAACAGCTTTACGCCCAGTTCAATGGCCGGGTGAAAGTCAGCTTTGGCTGGGGCACCATGCTGACCAATGATTTTCGCGGCCTTGTGCCGAACGACGGGCTGGCCCCCTTCAGCCTCGTCTGCAAAGCGGTGTCCGCCAATGGTCGGCCCACGGTCAAACTGTCCGACAACCCCAACAAGGCGATGGGCCCTGCGTCAGAGATCGAGCGCTACAAGCGGGTCTTTGGCGTGGGCGAGCAGACCGCCCAAGCTTTGCAGGTCTAAACCCCCAGCCGCCGCGCCCATTCCACAGCGCGGCGGATCTGGCGCGCATGCACCGGATCGCCCGCTGCGATCCGCGGCATCGTCCACCCGACCGAGGCACAGACCCGCGCCAATACGCACATTTCAACCTCGTCCACCGTCACTGCCCGGCGCTCGCCATAGCCCGCAATCAGGGCATCCCGGATCGCGGGATAGGCTGCCTCTGCCAGATTCTGGCTAAGCGCTGTGCCCAGATCATAAAGCCGAAACCCAAACCCGCTGTCGTCAAAGTCGATCAGCGTCACTTGCCCGTCCTGCACCAACACATTCTCGCGCAAGACATCGGCATGGATCGGGCCGAAATCCAACCCGTCGTGCAGCCGATCCGCCAGCCAGGCCCGCGCCCGGCGCAGCACGGCGGCATCGTCTGCCTCCGCTTCGGGGTGTTCCCAGAACCGGCCCCAGAACGGCGCCTCGCCCACCAACCCCGCTACATCCCACCGCGGGCGGATGAAATCTGGCGGCAAGACCAGCGCGTCGGTTGCGGAATGCAGATCGGCCAGCAACCGCCCCAACGCCCGGTGCAGATCCACCAACTCGGCCAGACCGCGCGCAAAGGGCTGGCCCGAATGGCCCAAGGGCGCGCCCTCTACCCAAGCGATGGCGGATGCCACAGCCCCGCCTGGCAACTCTGCCAGCAATGACCCCGCCAAGGTCGGCAAGGCCGGGGCCACCGCCACCCCGCGTGCCGCCAAAGCCGCACACCACCACAGCTCTGACCGGATCGCCGCGGGTTCCTGATACCCCACCCGGTGCAGCCGCAATGCGGCGCGGCCACCCGGTACCGCCATCTCGTAAACCGCATTCTCTCGTTCATGGATCAGCCGGACCAGCCGCCCGCCCCATAGGGCCGCTGCCGTTTCGGCCGCGGCACTCATTCGTCTTCGCCCAAGGGCTTGCCGCGCAGCACCTTGACCTCGCCCCGGTTCACCTTGGCGGCCAGCCGCCGCCGCTGACTGCCCAAGGTCGGCTTGGTGGCGATCCGCCGCTTTGGCGCGATCAAGGCGGCGCGGATCATCTCGGCCAGCCGCTCCCGCGCCAGTTCCCGGTTGCGGGCCTGACTGCGGGTTTCCTCCGCCTGAATGATGATCGCGCCTTCCAGCGTCCAGCGCCGCCCGGCCAGCTTTTTCAACCGCGCCTTGACAGCAGGCGTCAGGTGCGGCGAGCGTTCCGCCTCAAACCGAAGCTCGACCGCCGTCGACACTTTGTTGACGTTCTGCCCACCGGGACCAGAGGACCGGACAAAGCTTTCCGACAGCTCCCAATCGGCGATGAACAGGGTTTCGGTGATCCACAACATAGGCCGGACATTGCCCCGCGCAGCCCAACGGCACAAGGCCCGCACCGGGCCAAATAACGGGCGGATCGCAAAAGGCGGGGGGCATGGGCAAGGGCCAAAAGAGAAAGGGCTGCCGGAGTGCGGCAACCCTTTCCGAGTTCAAGGAGATGGGGTCAGTTAGGTGAACACCCCAATCAGTGGTCTGTTGACTAGAGGGTTGCCCCTAGAAAACACCCCCCATGACTGTCCCGACGCGCTTCTCCAATATCACTCTAGACACTGGATCACCTCCTTTCAAAATGGTTGCCGATAGGGGGAGGTTGACACAGATTTTGTGTTTGTCAAAAGTTTTTACGCAACCCGTGCTGCATACTTTGCGATGGCAAGGCGAAATGGCAACAGTGCCAAAAGATCGATCAATACCTTGACCAACCAGTCCGCCATTCCCAGCGAAACCCACAAGGGCACCGCCATGCCAAAGCCCAAAAGCGGCACCTGCCCGCCGGCCCAAGACACGTCATTGCCCGGCTCAAGCCAGACCATCGCGGCCGAAAAGGCAATGGTGAAGAAGATCATCGTATCGGCCGTGGACCCCAAAAGCGTTGACAGGAACGGCGCCCGCCACCACGCCGAGCGGCGCAGTCGGTCAAACAGCGTCACGTCCAGCAACTGGCCCACCAAAAAGGCGATGCCCGACCCGATGGCCACGCGCAGCGTCACCAGCGGCCCGAATTCACCGATGATCTGGGTGCCGATGGCCGAACAGATCAGACCGACAGCAAAGCCCAGCAGCACCACCTGCCGCGCCACGCGCACGCCTTGAAAGCGGTTCACAAGGTCGGACACCAGAAAGGCAAAGGGATAGCTGAACGCCCCCCATGTCAGCCACTGGCCGATCGGATATTGAACGAGGATATTCGAGGCCACCACAATGGCGGCCATGGCAAGACTGCCAGGCAGAAGTATTTTCATAGGATGTTCCGTTTTTACAAGGTCGCGGAGACTTGGCCCCGGTATTGGGGACGCGCGGCTTTAGCGCCTTGATGGCCCCCGGTCAATCCGGCAACCGGTATTCCACCACCGCCGTGACCAGCAGCGGGTTGAAATTGTCGTCCGAGATCATGGTGGCCCTTAACTGCCCCGCGCTGTCCCGCCAGACCGAAAGGCCTTCCAGATTGTCATAAAGCCCCCCCGGCGCTTCCATCAGAACCTTTTCCCCGGTCAGCGTCTTGCCCATGTCAAACCGCCGCAAGCGTGACCCAAAGCCCGCCAACCCAAGGAACCGGCGCTCCAACACATAGAACCGCCCATCCGGCCCGACATCAGCATCCACCACCAGAAACCCACCCGACCGGGGGATGCTTAGCGTCTTGTCCCATTTGCCCTTGCGAAAGCGGTAGACCGGAAAGGGCGCACGCTCCCCCCCTGACCGTTCGGGGATCGTGTAAAGCGTGCCTTGCCCGTCGATCGCCAAAGTCTCCAGCGCCGAGTTTTTCTGCAACTGCGCGAAATCCGGGTGGTCCGGCAGGTTCTCTGCAAACCCACCGAGGCGCTTGTAGCGCAACACCCGCGCCACGCCTTCAAACGAGACATAGGTCGTGCCATCCGCCGCCACGGCCAGACCCTCGCTATCCGCCCGGCTTGGCACGAGGGGCGCTTCGGTCTGACCCTTCAGCAGCGCCACAGGGCTGGCCGAAATGCCGCTGATCCGCCCCTTGTCGTTGCGCGTGAACCGTCCGGTCAGAAAGCCCCCCCGGTCCGAAAGCGCCACAAACGCCAATCCATCCGCCGCCACGTTTATCGCAGAAAACCCGCCAAAGCGGGCATCCTCGGGTTTAGACCAGACGAATTTACCAAAGTAGCCGGCGGGGTCGGTCGGGCTGGCGCTGCCTTGCAGCCCCGCCAGCAGGAAGATCCCGACCCCTACCGCGAGGAAAGTACGGCGGCGCATTGGGAAGGCAAATCGGCCATTGTGAACTCTCTTGGGCCCTTCTTGCGCTTCACCGGTTTGTGCGGCTTGGAGGGTTTGGTGGGCTTGGGCGGGTTCAGATAATCCGTCACCCACCAGTTCAGCGTCTCATCACAGCCGTCACCGCCCTTGGAAAGCTCTGACACCGTGGGTTTTTGGGTCTCGCACAGCCGAGCGCCCTTGGGGCATTTCAGGCGCACATGCATATGGGTTTCATGCCCGGCCTCGGGGCGGATCTTTTGCAGCCATTTCTTGTCGGCGGCGGTGGCCGTCTTGCACATTTCAATCTTCACCGCCGCAGCAATAAAGATCCGGTCTACCCGCGGGTCCGACGCCGCCGCCTTCAGCAAGGCCCGGTGCTGCGCCGTCCAGTTCTTTGTCACTGACCGCTGGTCGTCCGACCGGACTGGGATAGAGGATATCGTTTCCCGCTCGCTGCGCGACAGGTTCACGCGCTTGGGCGGCAACATCCAGACATCGGCATCCAGCCCGATCTGATGGCTGGCATGGCCCGAGGTCATCGGCCCGCCGCGCGGCTGGCCCATATCCCCGATATAAAGCCCCGCCCAGCCGATCTTGGTGGCAGTGACACTCAGGTCTTCCAGAAACTCCACCAACACCGGTTGCCCAAAATTCCGGTGTCGCGAAAGCCGCATTGCCTGCCAGGTTGGCCCGGTTTCCGGTAATTCCACCAAGCCTGAGGCGCAGCCCTTGGCATAGGTGCCAATCGGCATCGGCTTTTGCTGTGACGGCGCTTCGGCTGCGCCAAACAGCTTGTTGGCCAAGGGTTCGGCCAATGCGGGCACTGGCGCAACCAGCGCCAAACATAACAACAGTCTGCGGATCATTCCTGCTCGCCTCTCGGTTTCACCCAGATTAACAGAATGAGCCCGATCAGAAAGAGCCCGATCAGCGGAGAAATCCCGATGCGCTGCGATCCGCTTGCCGCGGTCACCACGGCGATCAACGTCGGGGCGATAAAGCTTGCCACCTTGCCCGACAGCGCGAACAGCCCAAAGGCCTCGGTCGCGCGGTCCGGGGTGGTGTGGCGCACCATCATCGTGCGCGATGCGGCCTGAACCGTGCCGCCTGCCGCGCCGATCAACCCGCCGCAGATATAGAACACGATGTCGGGCGTCATGGACGCCGGATCCATCGCAATCCCCCAGACGCTTTCCCGCGTCATGCCGACAATCACCAGACAGACGAACATCAACACCACGATCGACACCGCGATCACCGGCTTTGGCCCATAGCGCCGGTCCGCCCGTCCGCCTAGCCAACTGGCGATCATCGCGGTAATCGCGCCCAAAATCCCAAAGATGCCGATATCGATGATCGACCAATTCAGCACGCCCGACGCATAAACTCCGCCGAACCCGTAAAGCGCGTTCAGCGCATCGCGGTAGAACAGCGACGAGGCCAGATAAGCCGACAGGCTCTTGCGGTAGCGCAGGCTTCCCAACAGCGCCACCAGACTGCCAATCGCCGCCCCGATGTTCAGCGGACGCGCCTCGGTCTTTGGCTCTTTCACCCACAGAAAGAACGGGATCATGAACACCACATACCAAATGGCCGTGAACGGCCCCACGGCCCGTGTGCCTTCGCGCGCCTCGACATCCAGCCCAAGGATCGGGTCGATGCCCAACAGGGTCTTTCCGGTCGCGGCATTCTCGGCCAACAGCAGCAGCATCACGATCAGCGCCAACAGCCCGCCCAGATAGCCAAAAGCAAAGCCCGAGCCAGAGATCGCCCCCAACTCATCATGGTCCGACAGCGACGGCATCAGCGCATTGGTAAAGATCGTGGCAAATTCCATCCCGATAAAGCCAAGGCCGAACCAAGCCACCGCCCAGAACAGCATGTCCGCCTCGCCCCCCGGTGCCACATACCAAAGCGCAAACGACCCCGCGACGTAGAAGGCCGAAAAAATCCACACCCAGATCAGCCGCCGCCCGGTGCCGTCGGCCACCGCCCCAAGGATCGGTGCCAGAACCGCGATGATGATAGAGGCAATGGAAAGACCCCATCCCCAATAGGCCTGCGCCGCCGCCTTGGCCGCTTCAGGTTCCATCCCCGCGCCCATGTAATAGCCGCGCGCCACTTCGGCGAAATACGGGCCGAAGATAAAGGTTAACAGCAGCGTGTTGTAAGGTTGGCTGGCCCAGTCAAAGAAATACCAGCCCCAGATCCGCTGTCTTGGCGTCGCCATACCCGTTCCCCCGTTTGTTTTGAGGGATCAAGCCCGAAATCCGCCCGCCACGCAAGCCGCCCCGAAGGCCCGCCTTGACGTTCATTTCGCGCTTTGGGCCCGCAGAACTCGTGGAAGACACGCGGAAGATCACACGAAGATCGAAAGAAGATCGAAAGAAGATGCCCAAAAGCACCCTGAAAAGGCGCGCGCTACCGCAACGGGGGCCACACCCGGCCTGCATCCGCCGCAATCCATCCCTGCACCCACGCGGGCAATTCCGGGCTCTCCTGCGGCTGTCCCAACGCCTCCAGCACCCGCGCTGGCGGCACCAATCCGGCCTTCGACGTGAACCCAGAGCGCAGCAACATAGAGGCAGTGCACTCCTCCCCGCGCCAAAAGCTTTGCTCCATATAGGTAAAGCGATGATCCCATCCGATGATCCGGCTGACTTGGGTAAGCTTTTGAAATACCGTAACTCTTTTGCGGTATCGGGTGGAGTTTCCAGCGACAGTGATGCCCCAGCGCTGCGCCTTGGCAACGGTGTCAAACCCCATGCGCTTGGCCATCGGAATGCGTCCCAGATCGAACAGCGTCAACGTGCGCCCGTTGTTCAACTCCATCCACGGATCAATATCCCACGGCCAAACCCGATGGGTGCTGACATGCGGCTCCAGAATGGTCAGGGCAGGGGCGTTGCGGAACTTCCACAACTCTTTGAACATGCGGGCATAAGGATACATCGGCGGTCTCCAGACAATACCCCCTTCAACCCCCCTCCCCCCCGAGGGTCAAGAGGGACGCTGCGGCATGTCTCCTTGCCCTTTCTGGGGAGGCGCGATACCTCTGCCACAATCCATTGTGGCCGGAGCTTAAGATGACCTCATTCCTAGAGATCTTGTTGCTGATCCTTGATATCGTGAAATGGGTCGTTCTGGCCCATGTGATCATGAGTTGGCTGATCAATTTCCAAGTGCTTAACCTGCGCCAACCGCTGGTTCAGCAGATCTGGCTGGGGCTTAATCGGGTGATGGAACCCATTTTTGCGCAGGTCCGCCGCATTCTGCCGGTGACCGCAGGCATCGATTTTGCCCCGCTGGTCGTGCTGGTTGGTGTCTACGCGCTGCGCATCGTCGTGATGAACAACCTTTACCGCTGACCGCGCAATTAACCGCCCGTAAACCAGCACTGCCGTATCGTCAAAGCCGGGAATTTTAAACATCACCATGGCCGCGCCGACCGACCTTCTGTCTTCTGTCTTCGGCTTTCCCGGGTTTCGCACCGGGCAAGAAGAAATCGTCGATGCTGTCCTGGCGGGCCGCAACACGCTGGCGATAATGCCGACTGGCGGTGGAAAGTCTTTGTGTTTCCAACTGCCCGCGCTCTGCCGTGATGGTGTAACCGTCGTGATCTCGCCGCTGATCGCGCTGATGCGCGATCAGGTTCGCGCCTTGCGTGCCGTGGGGGTTGAGGCGGGTGCGCTGACCTCTGGCAACACCGACGAAGAAACGTCTGAGGTCTTTGCCGCCCTCGATGCTGGCCGCCTAAAACTGCTCTACATGGCACCCGAACGGCTGGCCTCCGCAGCAACCTTGCCGCTCTTGCGCCGGATCAACTGCACGATGATCGCCGTGGATGAGGCGCATTGCGTCTCGCAATGGGGGCATGATTTCCGTCCGGACTATCTGCGCATCGGCGATCTGCGCCGCAGCCTTGACGTGCCATTGGCCGCCTTCACCGCAACCGCTGATGAAGAAACCCGGGCCGAGATTATCACGCGGCTCTTTGCTGGCCGGACCCCGGAAACCTTCCTGCGCGGCTTTGACCGGCCTAATATTCACCTTGCCTTCGCGGTCAAGGACAAGCCCCGCGACCAGATCCTTGCCTTTGCCGCCGCTCGCAAGGGGCAATCCGGTATCGTCTATTGCGGCACCCGCGCCAAAACCGAAACGCTCTCCCAAGCTCTGCGCGAAGATGGGCATTCCGCCTGCTTTTACCACGGCGGGATGGAGGCGGACGAGCGCCGCCGCGTAGAAATCCGCTTCCAACAGGAAGACGGCCTGATCGTGGTGGCGACCGTCGCTTTCGGCATGGGCATCGACAAGCCGGATATCCGCTGGGTCGCCCACGCCGATCTGCCCAAATCCATCGAAGGCTATTATCAGGAAATCGGCCGCGCGGGCCGCGACGGTGCCCCGGCCGAAACCCTGACGCTCTATGGCCCCGACGATATCCGCCTGCGCCGCAGCCAGATAGATGAGGGCATCGCCCCGCCCGAACGCAAGGCCGCCGATCACGGCCGTCTCAACGCGCTTCTGGGTCTGGCCGAGGCGATGCGCTGCCGCCGCCAGGTGCTGCTCGGCTACTTTGGCGAGGCCGCCGACCCCTGCGGCAACTGTGATCTCTGCGACCGCCCTGCGCAGCTTTTTGACGCCACCGACGCTGTCCGCAAGGCGCTCTCAGCCATCCTGCGCACCGGCGAATGGTTCGGCGCGGGCCACCTCATCGATATCCTGACCGGCAACGCCACCGCCAAGGTGCGCGAACGCGGCCATGACCAACTGCCCACCTTTGCCGTCGGGCGCGATTTGTCCAAACCGGCTTGGGGCGCGGTGTTCCGGCAGATGATGGGCCGTGACCTCGTCCGCCCCGACCCCGAACGTCACGGCGCTCTGCGGATGACGGATGCCGCCCGCCCGATCCTGCGGGGCGAGGAACCGATCACCCTACGCCGCGATACCATCGACCGCGCCACTCCCCGTGTGGTAGTGAAATCCCTCGTCGCCGAAGAAGACGCGAGCCTTCTGTCCGCGCTCAAAGCCAAACGCCGCGCCTTGGCTGAAGCAGCGGGTGTGCCCGCCTATGTGGTCTTCGCTGACCGCACGTTGATCGAGATGGCCGAACGCAAACCCCAAACCCCGGATGAGATGATGGGCATCACCGGGGTCGGCGCGAAAAAGCTGGAGAGTTACGGCACAGCTTTTCTTGAGGTGATCACCGGTGCGATCACAGGCCCGCTCCATCCCGCGCGCCGCAAACTCGTCGGGCGCGACGCGGGTCAGGTCTTTGATCGCTTGGCTGACCTTCAGGTGCAACTCGCCCGTGGCCAAGACGGCACCGGCAAACCGCTTAGCCTCAGTTCCAACACCCTGCGCCGCATTGCCGAGGCCCGCCCGAATTCCCTTTCCGAACTCGACCGCGTGGGCGACCTCGGTCCTGCCAAACTGGAACGCTTTGGCGATGCGTTCTTAGAGGCCATCCATGAGGCCTAAGCGCTTTCATCTTGGCCAAAATACTCCGGGGTCCGGGGCAGAGCCCCGGTCGGCACGGTCAAATCCCCGCATACCATTCATACCCCCTGTCTGCCCAATAGCTGCCCCTACCGGCCCCAAGTCCTGAAAAACTATCAACCAATTCAATAGTATGTATGTATTTCGCCATTTTGTAGCCCAATTGCCGCTCCACCCGCAAACGTAAGGGCGCGCCATTTGCGATGGGCAAGGCCCGGTCGTTCAGGCCGTAGGCCAGCAAGGTTTGTGGATGGTAGGCGTCGATAAGATCGATGCTCTCATAGTAGGTCACCGCGCCTGACAGGCTGCGCTCGATGGCGTCAAAGCAATGGAATACCGCAAACCGCGCGGTCAGCTTGGGTTTCGCGGCATTCAACACGGCCGACAGGGGTGTGCCGGTCCATTTGGCAATGCAACTCCACCCCTCCACACAGTCATGACGCGTGATCTGGCTTTTGGCCGGCATGGCAAGGATTTCGCTATAACTTAGCGACAGGGGGCGGTCGACCAACCCCGTCACCGTCAAAGTGAAGGGCGCGAACCCCTGCTCGACCAACCCCTGATACTCCGAACTGTCCGGAAAAACGGAGCCGTTCGGTCGCTGGCCCTGCCGAATGTCGCTGGCCGAAAATTCTGGCGCCAGTGCCCCGCCACCAAGGGCCCGCTGACTGGCTTTCGTAAGACCCTCGGCGCTGGCAAACAAGGCCCGTAAGCCACTGTCTGGTGCGGCCGCGCTGTCAAAAATCTTGCACCCTGACAGCGCCAGCGCAGCACCCCCAAGCAGCAACTTGCGACGATCAATCATGGCCGCTCTCCTTTTCTGCTCGCGTCACCGCTTGCGACGGGCGGTGCTGGGTCAATCCGATACCACCCGCTTAGAATTGAGCGCAGTTCGTTGAGGGGCCCGGCGGCAACAATCATGAGCATGTGGACCCCGAAAAATCCCACCAAGCCCAGCATGACCCCAAAATGCAGGCTTCGCGCCGTTTGGCGCCCCCCGAACAGATCCAACAGCCAGGGCGCGGTCGCGTTAAAGGACGGTGACATCGTCAGCCCAGTCGCGATCATCAACGGCAGCGCCACGAACAGCACCGACGCATAGGCCAGCTTTTGCAGAACGTTATACCCGGCAGTGTGGTGAAACCGCAGCTTTGCATGGTTGGCAACGTCCCGAGGCAAAGCCCGCAAATCGGCGATTGTAGGCACCAACTGGCGCAAATGCCCGTTCAACGCCGAACCGATCAGCCAAATCGTCAACGTGCCCACCAGAACCCACGCGAAAAAGAAGTGGATGACTCTGCCCGTCGCCAGACTGGTCTTCGACGGAATCGTCAGAGCCGATGGAAAGGCCCGCGCTTGCCCGTCAGACACTCCCAGCACGCCCGTGGTATCAAACTCTGCTCCGAACACGCGGGTGATGCCTTGCAAACGATCGC
This sequence comes from uncultured Alphaproteobacteria bacterium, assembly GCA_963815355.1. Taxonomy (GTDB): domain Bacteria; phylum Pseudomonadota; class Alphaproteobacteria; order Rhodobacterales; family Rhodobacteraceae; genus JAPUEK01. The sequence goes on along the minus strand of CAWFGJ010000011.1, from coordinate 57,001 downwards.
CGTTCTGGCGGGCCTCGATCGCAAACACCTCGTTGTCATAGTCAAACCCGGCTTCTTTGCCGATATGCAGGGACGGAAACGCGTTGAAGATCTGCAGTCCGGTCAGCAGCAAGAAAAAGAGACACACGGCCCAGATCCAGTGCGTCAAGCGGGTCAAAAGGCTTTGTCGGTAGATCAGCGGTCCTGTGGGCATGGCGTTCTCTCCCTGTGCTGGGAAAGTTACGCTGGGGCATCTGCAAAAGTTTCAGAGCTCCCAAATAACGTCAAAATCGGCGGTCCGTCGTCATCTGCCCTGCGCTGCGATTGCATTTCTGGCCCTCTGCCTCTATTTGACGGGAACGCCCGCGAAGACGGGAGCGCCCGAAACCCGGAAGGCCCGCGAATGAACTGGATTTCGAACTACGTCCGCCCGAAGATCAACTCGCTGTTTTCCCGCCGGGAAGTGCCCGAGAATCTTTGGACCAAATGCCCAGAGTGTGGAACCATGCTGTTCCACCGCGAGCTTGCGGCCAATCTGAACGTCTGCACCTCGTGCGATCACCACATGGCCATCAGCCCGCGCGACCGCTTTACAGCGTTGTTTGACGGGGGCATCTTTAGCGACGTGAAAGTGCCGGAAGTGGTTGTGGACCCACTGCATTTCCGCGACCAGAAACGCTATCCCGACCGGCTTAAGGCCGCGCAGAAAGCAACGGGCGAAAAAGAGGCGATGTTGGTCGCCGAAGGCGAGATGGGCCGCACCCCGATCGTCGCGGTGGGGCAAGATTTCAGCTTCATGGGCGGCTCGATGGGCATGTATGTCGGCAACGCCATCATCGCGGCTGCCGAGCGTGCCGTGAAACTCAAGCGTCCGTTGATCGTGTTTTCCGCCGCAGGTGGCGCGCGCATGCAAGAAGGCATTCTCAGCCTGATGCAGATGCCCCGTACGACCGTTGCGGTGCAAATGCTCAGAGAAGCAAACCTGCCCTATGTGGTGGTCCTGACGCATCCGACGACCGGCGGCGTCACGGCCTCTTATGCGATGCTGGGGGATGTGCAGATCGCCGAACCCAATGCGTTGATCTGCTTTGCGGGTCCAAGGGTGATCGAACAAACCATCCGTGAAAAGCTGCCTGAAGGATTTCAGCGCGCCGAGTATTTGCTGGATCACGGAATGCTGGACCGCGTGACCCATCGCAAAGCCCTGCGGGATGAACTGATCATGATTGTCCGGATGCTCATGGGCGCAAGCCCGGCGGTGAAAGCTGACCTGCCGCCACCAGGTGTCCCTGCGCTTGCCGAGATCAAAGAGTGAGCACTTCTGATTTGGTGCTGCAACGGATGATGACCTTGCACCCCAAGGTCATCGACCTGACGCTGGATCGGGTGCATCGGTTATTGGCCGCGCTTGGGAATCCCGAACGGCGCCTGCCCCCTGTGATCCACATCGCCGGAACCAATGGGAAAGGATCAACCCAAGCGATGATCCGCGCGGGGTTGGAGGCGGGCGGCAGCCTTGTTCATGCCTATACCTCACCGCACCTTGCGCGGTTTCATGAGCGTATCCGACTGGCGGGCGAGTTGATTTCCGAACCGGCCTTGACCGCCCTTTTGGATGAATGTGTGCAGGCCAATGGCCCTGACGCCATCACCTTTTTTGAAATCACGACCTGTGCAGCCTTCCTCGCGTTCGCACGTGAACCGGCCGATTTCACGCTGCTTGAGGTGGGTCTGGGCGGCAGGTTGGATGCGACAAACGTGGTGGAACGCCCTGCACTGACTATCATCACCCCGGTTTCCATCGACCACCAACAATATCTGGGTGATACTTTGCCCGAGATTGCCGGCGAAAAGGCGGGCATTATCAAGCGGCTGGTTCCGGTCGTTGTTGGTCCGCAAGAGCCCGAGGGTCTTGCCGTGATAGAGGCCAGATCGGCCAAACTCGGCGCGCCGCTCCTTGCCTTTGGCCAACACTGGCGGGTTTCCGAAGAGCGTGGGCGCTTGGTCTTTCAGGACGACAACGGTCTTCTGGATCTTCCGCTTCCGAACCTTCCTGGTCCTTTCCAAGTGCAAAACGCCGGGGCGGCCCTTGCTGCGCTTCGCTATCTTGGCCGCGATGAGGCTGCTTGCGAGGCCGCCGTGACCCGTGCCGTCTGGCCTGCCCGGATGCAACGCTTGCGCCAAGGCCCATTGGTAGCGGCCGCTCCGAAAGTAGAGCTGTGGTTGGACGGCGGCCATAATCCCGCAGGTGGGGCGGCGGTTGCGGCAACTCTGGCCCGGATGCCGCTGCGTGAAACGCACTTGATCTGCGGAATGCTGAACACAAAGGACGTGCGCGGCTACATGCTGCCCCTTGCCGGTCAGGTGACAAGCCTGCACGCCGTGTCTATTCCCGGTGAGCCGAATACCTTGCCCGCAGAGGCCACACGCGACGCGGCCCAGTCCGCAGGTATCGCGGCCCAATCCGCAGGCTCTGTTGCAGAGGCTTTGGCCACGATATCCGCTCAAAACTCCGAGGCGCGCGTTTTGATCTGCGGCTCACTCTATCTGGCCGGTGCAATCCTGCGCGAGAATGGCTGAGCGGCTTTTGGCGTGTTCTGACCGGCGGCGGGAGCGTTAAGTAAGTCTTAGCGCTCGTCCACTAGAGTGTCACAAATAGCCGCCGAATTCGTTGACTCTTGTTGGAAGTGGTTGGGGGACGAGTTAACGCGTTGTTCCATACCGTGCCATAAACATCTCCACCGCGCCGTCGATTACCTTGGCGGTGTCGCGCGGTGGAGCGCCAAAGATCAGCCGATCGTGAAGGTCTGCTTTACAAAGGACTACGAATTGAGTCGCAGCCAATTCGATGTCCCCAATTTTGACCTCCCCTTTGGCGACAGCGCGGCGAAGAAATTCGGCAATGCGTGCTTGCACCAACTTGGGGCCAAACTCATAGAACTCATAGGCAAGGGCCGGAAAAGCTTCGGATTCAGCGACCGCGATGCGATATATCCGCTGGCCAAAATCGGACGTCAGAAAAGCGATAAGCATTTCTGCGGCAGTATGAAGGATTTGCTCAATCGGGCGGGTGAAATCCACCAGGGCCACAGCTTCATCCGCTTGTTTGCGGCACTCCGTCTTGGCAATTTCCATGAACAGCAGGCGCTTGTCGGGAAAGTAGGCGTAAAGCGTGGCCTTGCTGACCCCGGCTTCACGCGCGATATCGTCAACCGATGCACGTTCAAACCCATCGCGAAGGAATACTGTCCGCGCCCCGTCGAGCACTTGTTCGAACTTGCGTCCCTTCACGATAAGTTGCGGCTTTGCGGTCATCGGTCCCCCTCTAAGTACCGTAGACGCTGGGTTGAGTCCGGGCAAGTCCGCCGCTTAGTCCGCCTTGCAACTTGGGGTTCCAACTTCGACGGGCGACAAGCAAGCCTGCGTGGCGGGCACGGGGTCGGGCCAAGCAAGATCCGGGATGAAAATATCGACGCTCAGGGCAGCTGCGGGGCTGGCAAGCAAAGCTGCAAGGGCGGCGGCGAAGGTAAGGCGTGTCATGTCGTGTTTCCATTGTTGAACTGGAGCGTCTCGCAGAAATGAACTCTTGAGTTCAGATTCGCAAGAGCCAAAGTGAACTGAGTAGTTTAGATTTCAGGGGCTAGATTTTCCGGTGCCATGGAGTATTTAGAATCATTCCAATATGGAGCTCACCATGATCCCCGGTCTTGCTACCCGCCGCCGTTTCTCAGATTTAAGCGAACAAGAGGTCCTCGCCCTCGCCATTTCTTCCGAAGAGGACGACGCCCGAATCTATCGCAGCTATGCCGAACGGTTGCGGGGCGAGTTTCCGGCGTCTGCGGCGGTGTTCGATGGCATGGCGCTGGAAGAAGACGGCCACCGTCAACGGCTAATTGACCTTCACATCGCGCGTTTTGGCACGGTTATCCCGCTTTTGCGGCGCGAGCATGTCGCGGGTTTTTACGCACGCCGACCGACTTGGCTAAATGAAACGCTGGGACTGGATGCAGTCCGGGCCGAAGCGCGCGGTATGGAGGAACAAGCCGCCGCGTTTTATGAGCGCGCCGCGGCTACCACGCAAGACGCGGCAACCCGCCGCCTCTTGGGGGATCTTGCCGCGGCAGAGGCGGGGCACATTCGCACCGCTGACGGGCTGACCGCAGCCCATTTGGGCGACGATGTGAGGGCCGAAGAGGATGACTCCGCCCGCCGCCAGTTCATTCTGACCTGGGTGCAGCCGGGCTTGGCAGGGCTGATGGACGGCTCTGTTTCGACACTAGCACCGATCTTTGCGACGGCTTTTGCGACGCAAAATACATGGACGACATTTTTGGTCGGCCTTGCGGCTTCGGTCGGCGCGGGCATCTCGATGGGCTTCACCGAAGCGGCGCATGATGATGGCGTGCTTTCCGGGCGCGGCAGCCCGTGGAAACGCGGGCTGGCCAGCGGTGTCATGACAACCGTGGGCGGTCTGGGCCACGCGCTGCCCTATCTGATTCCCGACTTCTGGACGGCCACAACAATCGCGATGATTGTGGTTTTTGTGGAACTCTGGGCGATTGCATGGATTCAAAACCGATTTATGGAAACGCCCTTTGTCCGCGCTGCCTTGCAGGTTGTTCTGGGAGGTGCTTTGGTCTTCGCGGCAGGGGCATTGATCGGAGGGGGCTGATTTGTATCGCAAGGGAGAAGTTCAATATCAGGCGCTGCCGCTGCCTGATCGTGTGCAGTTATCCGGGGATGATGCTGTAGCTGCTGCGGAAAGGTTTCTGGCCTACATGCGCAGACGGCATTCGGTGCGCCAGTATTCGGACCGTCCAGTACCGGAGGCCGTCATATCGGCCTGCATTCAAGCTGCAGGAACGGCGCCGAGTGGTGCAAACCATCAACCTTGGCATTTTGTGGCCATTGCCAACCCGGCGATGAAGGCCAAAATCCGCGAAGAAGCGGAGGAAGAGGAAAAGGCGTTCTATGCGGGCGGGGCCGGCGATGAGTGGCTGGCCGCGCTGGAACCGATCGGCACTGGTGTATCCAAGCCGCACTTGACGGACGCGCCGTGGTTGATCGTTGTCTTTGCGCAACGCTATGGCGTGACCGATGACGGTGAACGGTACAAAAACTACTATGTGCCGGAAAGCGTTGGCATCGCGACGGGCGTTCTGATCACTGCGCTCCACCATGCTGGGATGGTGTGTCTGGAACATACGCCCAACCCGATGAAGTTTTTGCCGGAGATGTGTGGTCGGCCTGCTTCGGAAAAGGCGGTCATGATCCTTCCAGTCGGCTATCCGGCCGAGGATGCAACTGTCCCCGCTGTGGCCAAACGCAAGAAACCGTTAGAGCAAATTTTGACAGTTTTCCGCTAGCCACCCCAACACCTGGCAATCGCTGTCCACAGGGCTTGCCCCCGGTCTCTGACCGTGAGACGAAGGCCTATGCTTGCAATCTTGCTCAAAACGCTGCCGTTTTTCGCCGTTATCGGGCTGGGCTTCATGGCTGGCCGATTGCGGTTCTTTTCGGTTGAAGCCACGGCCTATCTGACCAAATTCGTCTTTTACTTCGCCCTTTCGGCGATGCTTTTCGGCTTCGCCGCGAACCTCGACCTTAGTGCCATCTTTTCATGGAGCTTTGTTGGGGCCTATTTCACTGCGTCTCTGCTCGTCTGGATGATCGTTGCCGGGGTCGCAGTTGCACGAGGTGCAAAGGCAGAAGAAGCGGTATTTGAGGCCCACACAGGCGTGATTGGCAACGTTGGCTTTTTGGGCATTCCCATGCTCTCGCTGTTGTTGGGCAAGGCGGCAGTCGGCCCGGTGCTTTTGGTGCTCGCCGTCGATTTGCTGGTCTTTTCCTCGATTCTCACCCTGGTGATTACCGGCTTGCGCGAAGGCCGGATGGGCCTTGGCATTGTGCGGGTGCTGACGATCGGGCTCTTGTCGAATCCGATGATAGTCTCGGTGCTGCTGGGGCTGGGCTGGGGGGCCACGGGTTGGGCGCTTCCGGTTCCGGTCAATGAATTCATGACCATGCTTGGCGCTGCAGCAACGCCCTGCGCGCTTTTTGCCATCGGCGCTTCACTTGCCGGGCGGTCTGCTGAGCGAGCGGAAGTTGCCGTTTGGCTTTCCTTTGCGAAATTGGTGCTTCATCCGGCGGCGGTGGCATTTGCTGCGTTGAAGGTTTTTGACGTTGATCCTTACGCGGCGGGTGTGATGATCGCCGCGGCCTCGCTACCAGTGGCGGGAAACGTGTTCATTCTGGCGCAACATTATCGGGTTGCACCTCAGCGGGTTTCGACCGCTATCCTTATTTCGACGGCGGTTTCGGTGTTAACCGTAACTGGCGTAATTGCCTTGGTGGAGGGCTTATGAAGACGATCTCGGAAAATCGGTGCTTTGGTGGCGTGCAAGGCGTCTACAGCCATACTTCTGCGGCGACGGGCGGAGAGATGACTTTTGGCCTCTACTTGCCGGAAGAAGCGGAGACAGGGGCCGTCCCCGTCCTTTGGTACCTGTCAGGACTGACCTGCACGCATGAGAACGCCATGGTGAAAGCTGGCGCGCAGCGTTGGGCGGCCGAGGCTGGCATCGCTCTTGTCTTTCCGGATACGAGCCCGCGCGGCGAGGATGTCGCAAACGATCCGGCGTTTGATCTGGGCCAAGGCGCGGGTTTTTACGTGAATGCCACGCAGAAACCTTGGGCCCCACACTTTCGTATGTGGGATTACGTGACCGAGGAATTGCCGCGTTTGCTGTTCGACGCCTTTCCGTTGGCTGAAGAGGCGCAGGCGATCTCCGGCCACTCCATGGGTGGTCATGGCGCGCTGACGATTGCGATGTCGTTTCCGGGCCGCTTTGCCAGCGTTTCGGCATTTGCGCCGATTTGCAATCCTGTCGCGGGGGACTGGGGACGCAAGCAATTTACTTCCTATCTGGGCAAAGACGAAAGCCTCTGGGCCCCGCACGACGCGACGCTGCTGATGCGTAAGCGCGGTTTCGATGGTCCGATGTTGATTGATCAGGGAACAAGCGATCAGTTCCTTGACTTGCTCAAACCCGAGGCCTTGGCCGGGGCGATGGCAGAGCGGCGCCAGGGGGGGACATTCCGGATGCAGAAGGGCTACGACCACAGCTACTTCTTCGTATCTACCTTCATGGAAGAGCACGTGGCTTTCCATGCGGCAGCGCTGCACGCATAAGCAAATGGGGGCATTTTTGGTAAATGTTCGTGTTATGCTTTTGCTATGCTCGCTCGCGGCGCCGGGCTTTGCGGGCGGCGTTGAGCATGAGGTTTTGGCATTGATAAACGCGCAGCGGGTGCAAGCCGGTTGTGGACCATTGGCGCTGGATGCCCGTTTGTCTGCGGCCGCTCAGGGCCATGCCGACGCAATGGCGCGTCAAGACTTTTTCGCGCATACTGGCAAGAATGGCAGCAAGTTTTTCCAACGGATCAAGGCGCAGGGTTACAGCTATCACGCGGCGTCTGAGAATATTGCCGCGGGACAAAAATCTGCGTCGGCTGTGGTGAAAAGCTGGATGGCAAGCCGGACGCATCGGCACAATATATTGAACTGCCGGATGACAGAAACGGGGATCGGCATGGCTTACCAGCCCGATGACAAGCCCCTGGCCGGGCGATCCAGCGCGCTGCGCTACTACTGGGTGCAAGATTTTGGCCGACCCTGACCCGAGCCCCCGAGAAGGCCGCATTTTTATCGACGCGGATGCCTGTCCGGTAAAGTCAGAGGCCGAGCGGGTGGCGACGCGGCATGGTGTTCGGGTCATGATGGTGTCAAACGGGGGCATACGGCCTTCTGCTAACCCCTTGGTCGAGAGCGTTTTTGTGTCCGATGGCCCAGATGAGGCCGATAAATGGATCGCCGATCAGGTGGGGCCAGGTGACGTGGTGGTCACCGGGGATATTCCATTGGCTGCAAAGTGTGTGGCGGCGGGGGCGATGGTGCTGAAACATAATGGCGAGCCACTTACGACAGCCAACATTGGCAACGTGCTTGCAACCCGCGATCTGATGCAGGACTTGCGCGCAGCCGATCCGTTCCGGCAAGGCGGAGGGCGCCCATTCTCCAAAGCCGACCGGAGCCGGTTTCTGGATGTCCTAGAGCGAATTGTCAGACAAACGAAGCGCTGATGTCGCGGGCAGGATAGACGGGTGGGGCGGGTCTGCGGTGCAAGTCAGGGATGGCCTCGCTTGCACAACCCCCCGATCCGAACCCTGCTCCCAACCCTGTCGCGGGCATCTTTCTCGCGTTGGGTGGGGCGGTGGTGCTTTCAGTCAATGATCTGGCGATCAAGGCGCTTTCGGGCAGCTATGCGCTGCACCAAGTGATCCTGATCCGGGCCTTTGTGGGTATGGCCATTGTCTTGGGAGTGATCTGGTACTCCGGCACGGGGTTTCGTCAGCTACTAACCCGGCGCCCGAAGGAGCATCTGCTTCGCGTGTCGATTGTGATGGTGTCCAATGTCACTTATTTTCTGGGGCTGGCGGCGATGCCCTTGGCGGACGCCGTTGCCACGGCTTTTGTGGCACCGCTGCTCGTCACCCTTATGTCGGCTGTTGTGCTGCGGGAGTATGTGGGCCCGCGCCGTTGGGCTGCTGTCGCGGTGGGAATGTTGGGTGTGCTGGTCATGTTGCGGCCGGGGGCTGGGGTGATCCAACCAGCGGCTATCTTGGTTCTGATTTCGGCGTTTTGCTATTCGTCCAGCCACATGATGACCCGGCAAATGCGGGACACTGAAAGCGCCATGACGCTCAACTTCTTCGTGCAAGTTGGGTTCATCATTGTCTCTGGTGCGATGGGGTTGTGGGTGGGGGACGGGCACTTGTCCGGATCGTCGAATGCTTCGCTCGCGTTTTTGTTCCGGCCTTGGGTTTTCCCGCCGGTTTCCGATTGGTGGGCGTTTGTCGCAACTGGCATGGCGGTCGGTGTTGGTGGATTGATGATGAGCCAAGCCTATCGCACCTCTGAGGCCGCCTTGGTTGCCCCGTTTGAATATGTCGGCATGCCAATGGCCATCTTCTGGGGCGTCGTGGTGTTCGGCACGTGGCCAGATGCGACGGGTTGGGCAGGGATTGCACTTATCTGTGGTGCCGGGCTTTATACGCTTTGGCGCGAGACGGTGCGCAAGCATAAGGATTTGAATGTTGCAGCCCCAAGCGGTGATCTTTGACATTGGTAATGTGCTGACCCGCTGGCAGCCAGAGGCCTTCTACGACAGGGTAATCGGGGTCGAGCGGCGGCAGGAATTATTCGATGCGGTTGATCTGCATGGCATGAACGATCGCATCGACGAAGGGGCGCTGTTTCGCGAAACGATCTACCAATGGTCAGATCACTATCCCCAATGGCGTAACGAAATCCGCATGTGGTATGATCGCTGGGATGAGCTGGCCAGTCCACGGATCGAAGGCTCTATTCGGTTGCAGCGCGCCCTCAGGGCAAAAGGTGTCGCGGTTTTCGCACTGACGAATTTCGGGCGATATTCCTTTGAGGAAGCCTTGCCCAAGATGGATTTCTTGCAGGATTTTGACCGGACCTATGTTTCGGGAGTGATGGGGGTGATCAAACCAGACCCCCGAATTTATGAGATGGTCGAGCAAGACTGCGGAGTTTCGCCCGATCGGTTGCTTTTTACAGATGACAGGGCCGAAAATATTGTCGCCGCTGCACGTCGCGGCTGGCGGACGCATCAATTTGAAACGTGGCAAGGTTGGGCGGCGCGGCTTATGGCCGAAGGGCTGCTGACCAAAGAGGAGACGGGCCTGTGAGCATTGAAATTGTCGGACCGGAGGCAGAAGCGCATTTGAGCTGGGCTGGTCTTGTTGAGGCAATGGAGGCAGGCCACCGCCTGCCGCGTGCTGAAATTAAAGATCTTTTCTTGTACCGCAACAAGGACACTTTGCTGGACCGCGCGGCCTGGATTGATGGGCTGGGGTCGCTGGTGAAGGTGGCAACCATTTGCCCCGGCAATGCCAGCTTGGGGTTGCCCAACATCAATGGGGCGGTGACACTTTACAATGACAAAACCGGCGTCCTTGAAGCGCTGATCGATTTTCATCTTGTGACCCGCTGGAAGACCGCCGGCGACAGCTTGCTTGCGGCCTCAAAGCTCGCGCGTAAAGAGACGCGCAACATCTTGCTCGTGGGGGCAGGGACGGTAGCGCGCTCGATGGTTCACGCCTATTCCGCGCTCTTCCCCGATGCGCGGTTTTCCGTCTGGAACCGTACTGCCGCTGCAGCTGAGGCGATGGTCTCGGACAGGGTGAAGGCCGTGACGGACCTTGAGGCGGCGGTTCAAGCTGCCGACTTGATCTGTAGTGCGACGATGAGCACCTCACCTTTGATCAAGGGTGCTTGGTTGCGGCCGGGTCAACATCTTGATCTTATTGGTGCTTACCGACCCGACATGCGCGAAGTGGACGACGACGCCTTGCGCCGGGCGAGCCTTTTCGTGGATTCGCGCACAACCACAATCCACCACATCGGCGAAATCAAAGATCCGATTGCCCGTGGTGTGATTGCCGAAACCGACATCCGTGCGGATTACTATGATATCGCTTCGGGGGCCTATCGTCGCCAATCACAGTCGGAAATCACGATCGCAAAAAACGGCGGCGGGGCGCATCTGGACCTGATGACGGCGGCTTACATTCTGGCGATGTGGCGTCAACGCTAGGGTCCAGCGGGCCGCGTTTCTGGCCAAGATATGAGGCGCGGTGATCGTTTCCTGATGTCTGGCCGTTAGGCAAAGGTTAGATCGACCCTGCCGAAGGCGCCGAAATCTGCTTCGAAATGGCTGCCGGGCGGGGCTTCGATCGGGCGGATGAAGCTTCCCGAAAGCACGATCTCTCCTGCCGCCATCCCCATGCCATAGCGGGCGAGGCGGTGCACCAACCACAGAACGCTTGTTGCTGGGTCATCAAGCACCCCTGCGCCAAGACCGGTTTCTTCGACGATCCCGTCACGTTTGACGATGGCGGCAACCCAACGCAGATCAATTGCATCTAAGCCTTTGCGTTCGTTTCCTAAAACGATTCCTGCATTGGCGGCATTGTCCGAAATTGTATCGATGATGCTGCGGGCTTGCCCGGTTAGGGGATCTGCCCGCCGAATACGTGTGTCCAGAATTTCCAAGGCTGCGCTCACGTAATCTGTGGCGGCGAGAACGTCGGCGCGGGTTGTGTCCGTGCCGCGCAACGGCGCTTTCAGGACAAAGGCTATTTCGGCCTCGACCCGAGGTTGGATGAACCGACCTTTTGGCACGGTCGCGCCAGTCTCAAACAGCATGTCGTCCATCAAGATCCCGCTGTCAGGGGTCGTGATCTTCAAAGCGTCTTGCATCGCGCGCGAGGTAAGGCCGATCTTCCAACCGATGGCCTTGCGGCCTGCAATCTGTCGCCTTGCCACAAAGGCCGCCTGAATGGCATAGGCCTGATCCAGACCCGCTAAAGGGTTGGCAAGGCTTATCAATCCCCGTTGAATTCCAGTCTGTTCGGCCTGAAACAAGGCCTCGGCTTCGGCTTCGATCTGCTCAGGGGTCATTCGTCAATCACTCCGTTGGAGAGGCTGCCGATGCCTTGGGCGGATACCTCGACCACATCGCCGGGGCACAGCCAGACCGGCGGATCAAACCGGGCGCCTGCCCCGGTGGGGGTGCCGGTGATCAGGATGTCGCCGGGGACCAGCGTGGTGAAAGTAGAAATGTAGGCGATCTGGCGGGCAACGGGAAACAGCATGCGCCCGGTGCGGTCGGACTGGCGCAGCACACCGTTGACGCGGGTTTCCAGCGCCACATCAAGGATTTGCGCTGGGTCGGTAAAAGGCACCAGCCAAGGGCCGAGCGCACCCGAGCCATCCCAGTTCTTTCCTTGGGTTACGTTGAACTTTGCATGGCGGACCCAATCGCGGATCGTACCTTCGTTACAAAGGGTTAGGGCGGCGATATGGCCCAGTGCCTGCGCCTCGGGGATGCGTCTTCCACCGGTCCCGATCACCACGGCGATCTCGCCTTCATAGTCCAGTTGCGGGCTTTCGGGGGGGCGGGTCAGGGGGGTGTTGTGGCCGACGAAGCTGCGGGCAAAGCGGGGGAAAAGCGACATGTTGGGGGGGGCGTCTTGGCCGTCTTTATACTCGGCGTTGCGGTCGGGGAAGTTCACGCCGACGCAGATGATCTTTTCGGGATCTGGCACCGGGATGTCGTATGTGAAGCTGCCAAACGGGTGCGTTACCGCCCGCCCCTTGGCGGCGGTGAGGACCTGCGGCAGGGCTTGTGCCGCGATAACCCCCCGTAAAGTCAGCCATTTTGGAAAATCGGGCGACAGCGCGATAAAGCCGCCCTCGACCACGACGCCCCAAAGCTGTTGGCCGGCGACGCGGACGGTTGCCAGCCGTTCCGGTGTCTTTTTGTGATCTTCCATCGTTCTTCCTTTTATCTTCCTTGCCGTCTTCCTGCGCAGGGGCAAGGCGGGCGGAGGGGGCGGCCTTTTGTCTTGGCGGCGGTCTTTTCCCGATCTTGCAACGATCTTCTTTTGATCTTCTTTGCCCGGCGGGCCAACACGGTCAGGGGGCGATGATCGGTTGGGCCTTGAGATCGCTTTCCACCAGTGCCGCGCCTTCAAATTCGGAACCGAGTTCGAACCAGGAGCGCGGTGCGGGGGCACCCCAGAGCGTCTGGCGCTGCGGGTCTTTCAGATCCCATTTGATCGGTTCCAGATCGGGGTCGCAGGTCTGGTAGTCGGAGCAGTAGATTTCGGTCCGGTGGCCGTCCTTGTCGCGGATATACAGGAAGAAGGCGTTGGAGATGCCGTGCCGCCCCGGCCCGCGTTCGATGTTGGCAAGATAGCCCGTGGTCGACATCAGGTCCAACAGGTCGATGATGTTCAGCGGCGTGGGCACCCAAAAGGCGGTGTGGTGCAGGCGTGGCCCGGTGCCGTTGGTGAAGGCAATGTCATGCACGCCGCCTTTGCGGTGCATCCACGCGGCCCAAGTGCGGCCCGTCTCTTCGTCTGCGGTGTATTCGGTGACGCGAAAGCCCATGTCGGAATAGAAGGCGACGCTGGCATCGACGTTGGACGAGAACAGGTTGAAGTGGTCGATCCGCAGCGGCTTTACCCCGCGATAGAGTTTGTACTGCTGGTGGATCGGCGCAAGGCGGTCCATCTGTGCGTAAAACTCCAGCGGCACGCCGAACGGGTCGCGGGTGGCCAGCACCCGGCCCATGAACGGGCGTTCCGTCCAGCGGGTCGGCAGGCCGCGCGCGGCGAACCAATGGGCGGCACGGTCCAGATCTTCTTCGGACCAGACCTTGAACCCAAGCACGCCGACCGATCCGGCCTCGGCGCGGCGCAGGATCAGGCAGTGGTGGCCCCGTTCTTCCATCGCGCGCAGATAAATGCTGTCGCTGTCTTCGTGGGTGATCTGAAGTCCAAGGGTGTCAACGTAATAGGCCCGGCTCCAATCAAGGTCGGTCACGCGCAGTTCGGCGTGCGACAGGCGGACGATGTTGAAGGGTGGGGTCAGGTTGGCGGCAGGGATGGGCATGGCGGTGCCTTTCACGAAAGAGGGGGCGCGCAGCGGTTACAGGCCAAGGCGTTGCATCTTGTGGGCGCCAAGGGCGAAGGCGGTGTTCTTGGTTTCCATGTAGAAGTCGAAAGACCAATCGCCGCCGTCGCGCCCGATGCCCGAGGATTTCACCCCGCCAAAGGGGGTAGGGCAGGTGGCGGACGTTTTCGGAGTTCACCCAGATCATTCCCGCCTCTAACCGTTCGGAAACGCGCAGGGCGCGGGTCAGATCATTGGTCCAGACATAGCCGGTCAGGCCGTAGGCGACGTCATTGGCGATGGCGAGCGCCTCGGCCTCATCCTTGAAGGTCAGGGTGGTGAGGAAGGGGCCGAACACCTCTTCCTGTGCGATACGCATGTCGGGGGTGGCGTGGGTGAACAGGGTGGGGCGGACAAACCACCCCGCGCTGCCCAGCCGTTCCCCGCCCGCGGCAAGGGTCGCGCCGTCTTGCTGGCCAATGGTCACATAGCCCATGACCTTGTCGAAATGGGTTTTGTGGATCAGCGGGCCAACCTCTGTCTTCGGGTCAAGCGGGTGGCCGACGTTCAGCGCGTTGACGCGGGCGATCAGTTTGGTCTGAAAGGCGTCGGCGATGCTGTCTTGCACCAGCAGGCGCGAGGATGAGGTGCAGCGTTCGCCGTTGAGCGAGTAGATCATGAAGATCACCGCATCCAATGCGCGGTCCAGATCGGCATCGTCAAACACCAGCACCGGGTTCTTGCCGCCCAGTTCGAAATGCACGCGTTTGAGGGTGTCGGCACCTTGGCGCATGATCATGCTGCCGGTGCGCGTCTCGCCCACAAAGGCGATGGCTTTGATGGCGGGGTGTTCGGTCAGCGCCTTGCCCGCGCCTTCGCCCATGCCGTTCACAAGGTTGAGCACACCCGGCGGCAGGCCGGCCTCGTGGCAGATCTCGGCCAGCAGGCGGGCGGTGAGGGGGCTGAATTCGGCTGGTTTGTGGACCACGGTGCAGCCGGCGGCGAGGGCGGGGGCGATCTTCCATGTGGACAGCATGAAGGGCGTGTTCCACGGGGTGATGATGCCCACCGGGCCGATGGGTTGGCGCGTGGTGACGTTGAGGTGGCTGGGAGTGGGCAGGCTTTGCCCGTCGCGGGCCGAGGGGGCCTGATCGGCGAAGTAGCGAAAGTTTTCGGCCCCGCGCAGGGCGGCTTTGGACATGAAGCGCCACGCCTGCCCGGTATCCCAGCATTCGCAGAGGGCGATTTCCTCGGCGCGTTCTTCGATCAGGTCGGCGATGCGGTGCAAGAGGGCCTTGCGCTGGTCGCCCGGCATGGCGGCCCAAGCGGGGAACGCGGCTTTGGCGGCAAGGGCCGCCGCATCGACATCGGCGGCGGTGCCAAGGGCGACTTGCGCGATCAGCGTTTCATCGACGGGCGAGTGGGTGTCAAACGTGCCGCCCGCCCCGGTGCAATCGCGCCCGTTGATCAGGTTCAGGATGCCGTCGCGGCGAAAGCGGGTCAGGTGACCGTCCAGTTTGGCAAGATGGGTGGCGAGGTCGGTCATGTGGGCTCTCCGGGCAGGTAGCGGCGGATGGACGAGGTCTTGGGGCTAAGGTCGGGGTCGATGTCGCGCATCTCAAAGCTGAGCATGAAGGACGAGTTTGCCAGCAGATCGGCGCAAAACGACTCGGCAGCGGCGAAGATGCGGGCGGTGGCATGGGCTTTGTCGGCGGGGCTGCGCCCGGCGCGCAGGCGCAGCGAGATGTCGAGAAAGGCGTGATCCGGGTTGCCGTCGGCGATCACGACATGGGTGCAGGCGGTGGCGCGCACGCGCAGCCCCGCCAAGGGCAGCACACCGGTGCCGGCGGCGGCATCGCGCAGCACCCGGCACAGGCCAGCGATATCCAGCCGCTGTTCCAGATTGGCTGAGTAGTCGAGGATGATATGGGGCAATGCGGTCCCTCCGTCAAACTACTTGCTTTGTTAACTATGTGCGCGGACCTGTCAAGGTTTTGTTGCCCGTGGCGGGGAAACGGTGGGGGGTCAGGTGGCGTCGGTTTCAAAAAACCAGTCGTGGCACAGCCAGTTGAACATCGGCGTGCCGTCTTGCGCAATCTCGGGCGCGTTGTCGCGGATGTTGGTGCGCCCGCCGGTGCGCGGGCCTTCGTCGATCAGGGGGTGGTCGGCGAAAAAGCCGATGGTCAGCGCGGCGCGGGCAAAGTCGACGCCCGCGGTGCCGGGGTTCTGATCGAGGGTCAGAAGAATGGTGCGGCCCTTCAGCTTTAGCATCGTGATTTCACAGGGCGCGCCGCCCGTTTGCAGCCAGCGAAACCCGTGGAGGCTGTTGAGCGTTTGCTGCACCATCGTGGTGTCAATCGACAGGGCGCTGCCGTCGCCGCCTGCCACCTCTAGCCGGATGGTCTTGCCGTCACGGTGGTAGCGCGCGACGTGCAGCGGTTGCCACGGCTGGCCGGACAGGGTCTGGCGGATGGCGCGGCCGTGATAATCGCCCAAAAGTCGCGACGCCTCGGCCTGAAGGTGCACCGCATCGCCCCGACCTTTGACGGTTGAGCGGCGGGCGAGGAAATACTTGGGGCCGACGCAGGTCAGCCGGTCTGGGTGGGCCAGCGCGGTGTGCAATTGCGCCACGGCGAGGGGTGGCGCGATGTCCTCCAGCGGCTGTGCCGGGTCCAGAATGACGCGGGTCTGGTCGGTGAAGACCGGAACCTGACCGGGCTGGCCCGTCACGCGCGACAGATCGGCGGTCAACGCGGCTTGCAGCGCCAGCAGGCGGTCGGTGTAGCGTTGCGGATCATCGGGCAGGGCCGCCTCGCCCTGAATGAAGGACACGATCGGCTGGCGCATCTGGCGGGCGTGGGCATCGCAGAACTGCCGGGTGCGCACAGCGGCGCGCAACAGGCCTGCGTATTGGATGCCGTGGCCCTGCCCCTCGGACAGGTGTTTGGGCAAGAGGCGCAGCATCGACATACCACCGCGCGCGTGGTTGGTGGCGATCACCCCGGTATCGTCGGGCAGGGCCGCCAAAAAGCCCGCAACGGCAGCCGACACCGGGCTTTCGCCCGCCTCTTCGTGCAGATCAACCAGACGGTCCAGATCGCTGGCGGGGTAATGGCACGGGCCGAAATCGCGCTTGTCATACTTGGGCCGCTCAGATGCGGACATCTGTGCGCCGGGGCCATCGTTAGCATACATGAGGGCACGCCCGGCGGCGACCGGGGTGGCGGTCAGCGATTGATCGCGGCCCTTGTTCATCGCCAGCGACTGGCCAAACATGATGTAGGGTTGCAGGGCGGTAAAGCGGTCGTCCAGCGGCCAGTCAAAGCGCAGATCGATTGAGTCTATCGCGAAGCCGTCCTTGCCCATGTCATGCAGCACGCGCAGGCGGTGACCGGAGACATCGACGGCGACGGTCGGGTAGAACATCGGGCCTTGCAGTTCTGGCCAGCCTGCGCGGATCACCCGGTTGTCCATCGACACCGCCGCCGCCCGGTGGCCGGGCAGGTTCACCGCCACAAAGGGCGCGAGGGCGCGTGGCTCTGCCGGTTGTGCCTGCGCGGCCTCACGGCGGGGGGCCGTGGGGGGGGAGGGGTCCGAAGGGCGCAGCTTCATGTCCACGGGGCGATGGCCTTGGGTTCAGGGGTTAGTCGTGCGGGAAGCCGAAGCGGTCGCACAGCGCGTCGGGCAAGGTGGCTTCGGCCAGATGAGCGCGCAGGGCGGGGCCGGTGGTGAAGGGGAAACTTTCGGCAATGGCCGCGTCGCATTTCTCGGGCGCGTCCTTGCCCTCGGCCAGTTCGGGGTTGCCGCGTTCCATGGATTTGATCAGCCGTTCATCCGCACCGCCGCGATGGACCACCTCACCATAGCCTTTGGTGTTGTTGACCCCGTGCTGGGTAAAGTGAAAGCCGACAAAGGTTGGGTCGACATAGCTGGGCACCTGCGCGCCCATTTGCTTGTGCTGCATATGCAGGGGAGAGCGGGTCATCCCCGGCCCGGCAATGCGCGCAAGCCCCTGAGCGTGATAGGATATGTGGCGAAAGCCGTGGCGAGGCCGCGCGCCGTCCAGAAAGCCGAGGATGCCGTAAGGGTAGCAGACCAGCCCCCCGGTCTCGACGCGCTCGGCATCGCGGCGCAGGCGGGCGATATAGCTGGCGGGCAAGCCATCATCATCGTCCAGCCGGAAATGCGCGGATTGGAGGGTGCCGCCTGCCGTCGTCTCTTGCATGAAGGGGACGATCAGTTTGGCATAGTCGCGCGACAGGGTGCGGTTCATGCGGACAAAGCTGTAAGGTGCGACGGCCGCTTCCAGCCGGGTCTGGTAGAGGTCGGGCATGTCTTCGGACACGGTCACCAGCAGTTGGAAATCGCCGTCGGTCTGCGCGGCAAGGCTGGGAAGCATCAGGTTTTCGAACAGATGAAAGCGGATCGCCATGCGCTGCGGATGCCAAAGCCGCGCGCGCGCGTCGTCTTCATCCGCAATCTCACGCCCTGTGTCCGAGATTCCAAACCAGGAAAATCGGCAATGTCCGAAAATCTGCACCTGCCACCTCAACTCTTATTATTGGTCTTACGCCCGGTTGATCTGAGCCAACCTTTGCAGCGTGGATTAAGGGAACCAGACAAGGCCCTGTTATTGCAAGCACAACGCAAAAAGATTTCGAAATTGTTGCAGATTGCGCGACAATTTCCGCCTGTAGGGCGTGGTTTTGGGGGTTAGCCGTTGCGGGTCCGGTGGGCTTCGTAATGGGGTTCTTTGGGACGGATGTGGTCTGGCACGGGGATCAGATCGTCGCCAATCTTTTGCTTGGCCTCGGCAAAGCGCTGGGCCAGATCGGCCTCGGTGGGCAGGGTCCAGTCGGGGGCTTGGTCCACAAAACCAAGCCGTTGCAGTTCGGCCCCCAGATGGGCGAAATCGGTGGTGACCTGCGTCGTGGACCAAGACGAATGCCGCCCCATCCCGCGCGAGAAGGCGTAGACATCGCCATGCGCCTCTATCACCTGCACGTCGCAGCCAGCAAAGGCGCGGATCTGGTCGGCAATGGCCCAAGCGAAGAAGGCCCGGCGCGACAGGATCGCCACTTTGGCGCTGGAGGGCACCGCTGTGGCCACCACATGCAGTGCTGATCCATCCACCGCGATCAGGCGACGGGCCGAGCGGTAGGTGGCGATCTGCTCTTCAAGGGAATGAAACTCGGGGTGGAAGATGAAGTAACCGGCGGCGGCCAAGGCCCGCTCAATTTCCTTCTCAAACAGGTGGTTGCCCTTCCAGCCGGTTCTGGTGCGCGAGACGTAGATGTCGCGCGGCGCGGCGTTCGGGGCAATGCGGGCGGTGTTGTCGCGGTAAAAGCGGCGCTGTTCGGGCAGGCCGATGAACAATTCCGGCAGGGTCGAGATGCCTTGCGTCGGCATATAGAGCGTCTCAATCTGTTCGGGCTCTGCCACGGTCACGATGGGCACATCGGGGCGGAAGCTGTCAAAGATGGTGGCGGCGTGGCGGGTCAGCGCGGGGTTCGGTTGGGGGTCGGCGCTGAAGCGTTGGTAGAAGAGCACGCCTTGCAGCGGCACGCCGTCATCCAGCAACCGCCGCACCGCCCATAGCCGCGCAGCAGAATAGATAAGCGCGTGGCCAAAGTGGTGAAACAGCATCCCGCCAAAAAGCCAAGCGCCCGCGCGCTGCGGCAGGGGGGCCGTGGGTGGGGGCACGTCCAACGCCAGATCGCCGTCAGAGGACCGGGTCTGCGCCGCAGCAACCGGGCTGCCATCAGCGCGAAACACGCCGCAGCCCTGGCGCAGGCCGCGCATGTCTTCTTCGCGCGGTGGGCGCATCAGCGCGCCGTCGATCCGTTCGATCTGCGCCTCGGGAAGACCCGAAGGGAGAACGCCGCTCCATTCCTGCATCTTGCGCCTCAAGATCTGTGGGTTCGCGCCTTGGTGGCACGTAACGGTTTTGATCTGATTAGAACATCGGGACTCGGCAGGTCAATCGACCATTCCGCGCGCAGCACGCCGGGGTGTTCGGGGGAAGTTCGAGGGGTTCGGGAATTTGGTCGGAGCGAGAGGACCTCCCACCATCACCGTAAGTGCTTGAGAACGTTTGATCCACTGAGTGCTGGTTAAGTGTTGTGTCGCACTTGTGTGTCGCACCTGCCCTTTTGTCAACGTGTAGAATTTCTGGTGAGGTCGTGCAGTATGGGGGGCGACCCTGGTTTCCCTGCAATGCCGGTCGACCATCTGGCTGCAGCGCGAAGTAGGCGCGCACGCGAGCCGCCTAGGCGCACGCGTCAGGCCTTTTTCGTCACGCCCTTGTCCACCTCAATAGCTACATGCCGCTCGGGGGCATCGGCCTGCGCCAATCGGGTTGCCATTGTATGCCGGAAGCTATGGAAGGTGAGCAGTGAGGTCTTGATGCCCAGCGCAGGTAAGAAGCTCTTGCTGACCCACCTGCCCAAGTTACGCCCGTAGTGGTTCATCTCCGAATAGGACAACTCATGAAAAAGGCGCTTGTGTCCTGCATCACGTTGAGCGGCGACATAGTCCAATAGGCCACATTCTATCAGCCGTTTGTGAATTGGCAGCCGCCGCTGAGACGCTTCGTTCTTGAGGCTCTTTTTCTCGTCTTCGCCTTTCATGATGTCGAAGTACCAGACCTCGCCGTCCTGCTTGATGTCGGCATTATCGAGTTGGGCAACCTCATTCACTCGCATGCCACTGAACATGGCGATAAGTGTGCCCCACTTGTGTACATCCCGTCTGACCAAACCGTCTGGGTTGTCGGTCAGATGGCGGAACATGGTTTGAAGTTGCTCGGCACTGAATGAGCCGCGCTGTTCATCTCGTGGCTTCTTAGCTGCCTTGACCTGCATGCCATCGAAGACATTGACCTCTACGTGGCCATTGGCAGCCGCCCACCTGAAGAAAGCTTGCAGGTTGCCGAGGTGCGTGGCCACTCTGCGCGGGGAAATTACCCGAATGCCCTCGACTGCCAGCATGTCGGCCAAGGTCTTGCCTCTCGTTGCGGCCATCTTGTTCCGGTTCCACGGAAGCCGCAGTAGTACCCGCTTGACCTCCTGCGCATCGCGCTTGGTGATTGCAGCGACGGGCTTATGCCCAGCAATCTCCCCCAGTAGCTCTAGCACCTCTTTCCGGTCCAACTCAGTCTTTGGTTCTACCGGGGTCGTCCTCCTGATCTCATCGAAGTAAATCGCTGCCGTTTCCGAAATCGACTTGCCCGACGCAGATATAGAACCTTGGTCGGGCACCGGCGCACCTTGCGTGCCAATCAGCGGCTCAGGGTCGGTGAGGTCGAACTCGCTCAGACTATCGACGTGATCCAAGGACGCTTTGACGGCAGCAGCATGCGCCGCGTGTATCGACTGCACGAGCCATTCCCGGCTGCGGTCTGTTAGCTCAGCCTCGGGGATACCCCGCCTCTGACAGAAGGCCGCAACAAGCCCCTGCGCAGTTCCGCCGTGAGATTGCTTGGTCAGAAAGGCATCAAGGTCCAAGGCAGCTAAGCGCCTGCGGTCCTCTATCTTAGCAAGCTTGTCAGCACTCGGCGGGCCTTCCGCTGCCAACTCGTTCTTGAACTGTGTGAGCATGTCGCGGAAATACCCTAGGACATGCTGCCTGACGTCATCATAGCGCATGGAATGATGTGTTGCTCTGGTGCGCGGGCTTTGTCCAGCCAGCACTAACAATCTTGATAGCCATTCGGCTGTGGCTGGGCATCGGGTCTCTAGTGATACCCTGATGCAGAGCCGCTTGCGCTGCGGGTGCAGGTTGGCCGGAAGTGGCCAGCGGAAGTAGAAAACTCCGTGTCTCGAAGTGCTTAGATAGCTAGCAAGACGCATGTTGTGTCTCCCCGGTGCGTCGCACCAGCAGACCTTGCGCCGTAAGCACTTGTAATTGCGGGAATTGGTCGGAGCGAGAGGATTCGAACCTCCGACCCCCTGCTCCCGAAGCAGGTGCGCTACCAGACTGCGCTACGCTCCGACCGTGGGCGGGGGGTTACCGCGCCCCGGTGCGATTTGCAAGGGGGCGCGACAAGGATTCATGCATCACCGTCAACCGCGGTCAGGCCTTCGAGCTTGTCGCGGTTGCGCCGCCGATCAAAAAGCCGCAGCCAAAGGCTGATCCGCGGGAAGGTGCCAAAGTCAAACCGCGAGCGGGTTTCCAGCACCGGGCGGTTTTTGGAGACGGTCGGGCGGTCTTCGCGCAGGACAATGTAGATCCCCGCAAGGATAATCACGCCCGTGCCGACGGCGGTCCACAGATCCACCTCTTCGCCAAAGATCAGCAGGCCAAAGATCAGCGCCCAGAGGATCTGGGAATACTGCATCGGTGCCACGATAATGGCGGGTGCGCGGCGATAGGCCGAGATGATCAGCAAGCCGCCGCCAAGCCCCAGCAAAGCCATGCAGCCCAACAAGCCGATGTGTTCTATCGGCATCGGCACATAGACAAAGGGCAATGCAACCGCCATGACCAGAAAGTTCGCCACCATCGGGTAAAGCATCAGCACCACAGGCCGTTCATCGTGGCCGATCTTGCGCACGATGACCGAGGTCATCGAGCCAAGCAGCGCGCCGGTCAGGGCCGCCAGATGGCCAAAGCCAAGCTGCGCGTCACCGGGGCGCAGCACGATCAGCACGCCCAGCAAGCCCACCACAATTGCCACGCCGCGATGGATGCCGATCTTTTCGCCAAGGATCGGGATGGCCAAAAGCGTGATCAGGATCGGCATGGCAAAGAAGATCGCATAGCACTGCGCCAGGGGCAGCACGGAAAAGGCATAGAACCCGGCAACCCCGTTCAGCACGGCGGTGGTGGTGCGCAGGGCGGTCCACCACGGGTGTTTGGGGATCAGGTTGCCATCGGTCCGGTCGCTCATCAGCAGGATCGTGACGAGGGGAAAGCCGAACAGGCCCGAAAAGAAGATGAGCTGAAAGGGGCTGTAGCTGCTGCCGAGAAACTTCACCAGCACGTCATGGGAGGCATAAACGCCAAACGCGGCGAGCGACAAAAGCGCCCCGCGCAGGTTCGATTGAGCAATGGGCATGTCGTCAGATCCGGGGGAAGAAGGGCCGCCAAACGCAGCCAATACCATCGCCATTTTGCGCGTCTTGGCGAAAGGTGCAAGGGAGGTGTGGATATTTCGGCTATTCCAGCGCCCCAAAAGGGCCTGAAGTTTGGCCCGATCCGGCCCTTTTTTTATAGCCGAATCGTATTTTGACGGTAAAGTTCCGGCATTTGCAGCATGGAGCGTTTACGATGATACTTGATTTTAATCAGAACGACCGGGACCACATCAACTTTGCCGACACTTTGGGTGGGCTTCAGGGTGAGGTTGTGAAGGGCCGGCGCACCAAGAAGACCGCCAATGCCTATTACATCGGGCTTGAGCTGTTGAAGGAGTTTCCCACCGCGAAGGGAACGGGCGAATACTTCCTTAAGAAAGATTCCACCTTTACGGGGAAAAGTAACTTTTCGCGCAGTACGAACCGGATCATCGTCAAGGTCAACGCGCAGGACAAGTTGGTCGAAAACGAAGCATGGATCTGGCGGCACGATGACCGCATTCTGAAGCTGGGGGCAGGGTTCTTTAAGCGCGCTGTCATGTATCGTGAGATGACAGAAAGCTTTTAACCCTACCCCCCATTGATGTCTTAAAGGCTGGCGTCCAGTGCGGCGATGATTGCATCGCCCATCTGGGCGGTGGTCACAGGCACGCCGCCGTCGGGGCCCATCAGATCGGCGGTGCGCACACCATCGGCCAGCACTTTTTCAACGGCGGCTTCGACGCGCGTTGCTTCGTCGCCCAAGCTGAACGAATAGCGCAGCGCCATCGCAAAGCTGAGGATGCAGGCGATCGGGTTGGCCTTGCCGGTTCCCGCAATATCGGGAGCCGAGCCGTGGACCGGTTCATACAGCGCCTTCGGGCGGCCGTTGGCCATCGGCAGGCCAAGGCTGGCCGAGGGCAGCATGCCCAGGGACCCGGTCAGCATCGCCGCCATATCCGACAGCAGGTCACCGAACAGGTTGTCGGTGACGATCACGTCGAACTGTTTTGGCCAGCGGCACAGCTGCATTGCACCTGCGTCGGCGTACATGTGCGACAGTTCGACATCGGGGTATTCCTTGTCGTGGATTTCCTGCACGACCTCGCGCCACAGAATGCCGGATTCCATGACGTTGGCCTTCTCCATCGAGCAGACCTTGTTGTTGCGCTTGCGGGCGAGTTCAAAGGCAGAACGGGCGACGCGGGCGATTTCGCTTTCGGTGTAGCGCTGGGTGTTGATGCCCACGCGTTCATTGCCTTCGGTGAAGATGCCGCGCGGCTCGCCAAAGTAGACGCCCGAGGTCAGCTCACGGACGATCACGATATCCAGACCGGCGACCACGTCTTTCTTCAGGCTGGAGAAATCGGCCAGCGCATCAAAGCACTGGGCCGGGCGCAGGTTGGAGAACAGGTCCATCTCTTTGCGCAAGCGCAGCAGGCCCCGCTCGGGTTTGACGGAAAAGTCCAGTTTGTCGTATTTCGGGCCACCGACCGCACCCAGCAGCACCGCGTCCACGGCTTGCGCGCGGGCCATCGTTTCATCCGTCAGGGGCGTGCCGTGGGCGTCATAGGCACAGCCGCCGACCAGACCTTCGGAGACATCGAAGGTGATCGCGCGTTTGGCGTCGAACCAGCCGATGATCTTCTTTACTTCGGCCATGACTTCGGGGCCGATGCCGTCGCCAGCAAGGATCAGGAGAGTGGGATTGGCCATGTCAGGCTCCGCTAATGAAGGGTCGGGGCTGGCCTAGCCAAAGCCGGGTCAAGGGTCAAGCGGCAGAGCCCGGAAACCAGCGGCCAGATGGTCAAACACCCTGCGCAGGCGCGGGTTTTGGCGCAAAGCGCCCGGTGCGGTCAGCCAGACGGGCAGGGCGGGCAGCGCCAGCTGCGGCACGATCCGCGAAACGGTGGGGTCTGCATCGCCCACAAGGGTCTGCATGCCGCCCACCCCAAGCCCCGCCCGGACAAGGTTCCAGTAGATGATCTGATCATCGCAGCGCACCGGAAAATCCTCGCGCTTGGCGGGCAGACCAAAGGCGGCCAGCAGGCGCAGGATCATGTCGGATTTATCAAAGCCGACGAAGCGGTGCAGGTGCAGGTCCGTCAGACCATCGGGCGCGCCGTTTTCGGTGATGTAGCTGTTGGCGGCATAGAGCGCCATTGGCAGGTCGCACAGGTGCAGGGTGATCAGATCCGGCTGGGTCGGGCGATACATGCGGATTGCGATGTCGGCCTCGCGGAACAGCAGGTTGTCGGATTGATCGGTGGGGGAAAGTTCGATTTCTATCCCCGGCTCGGCGCGGCGCAGTGCGGCCAGCATCGGCGGCAGGATATAGTGCGACACGATGCGGCTGGCCGAAATGCGGACGGTGCCGCGCAGGGCTTCGCTGTGCCCCACGGCGGTCAGCGACAACCGCGCTGCTGCTTCGCGCATGGCGCGGGCGTGGGGGATCAGGGCGGCGGCCTCATCAGTGGGGGACAGGCCGCGGGGCTGGCGGGTGAACAGCGGCAGGCCGAGTGCGTGTTCCAGATCCGCGATATGGCGGCCAAGGGTGGGCTGGCTAAGGCCAAGCTGCCGGGCCGCCGCCGAAAGCGAACCGGTTTCTGCCACGGCAAGGAAAGAGCGGGTGAGCGTCCAGTCTAGGTTATCCATACGTTTATGAATAGCACATCGGCGTTTCTTGCCAATATTCTGAATGGATGGGCTACGCTATTCCCCTCCCTGACCGGGGATGGGCCCCGAAGGAGGTGAGACTATGGCAGTGGTTTTGGTGGCGGGCGCGTCGGGCTTGTTCGGATCGCATGCGGCGCAGGCTTTTGAGGCGGCAGGCTGGGAGGTGCGTCGCTATGCACGCGGCACGGATATGGCGGTGGCGGCGCGGGGGGCGGATGTGATCGTCAACGCGATGAACCCGCCGATGTATCATGACTGGCCCCGCTTGGTTCCGCAGATTACCGGGCAGGCGATTGCGGCGGCGCGCGCCTCAGGCGCGACCCTGATCGTGCCGGCGAGCGTTTACAACTATGGCACCCAGCCGGGGGTTTGGGGGCCGGATACGCCGCAGATCCCCTGCACGCGCAAAGGGGCGGTGCGGGTGCAGATGGAGGCGCAGTACCGCGACAGCGGGGTGCCGGTGATCTTGTTGCGTGGCGGCGATTTTCTGGACGTGGCGGGCAAGTCGCAGGGGATGGGGCTGGCGATGAAAGCGGTGGCCAAGGGCAAGATCCGCCTGATTTCCACGCGCGAGGCGCGGCGGGCCTATGCCTTTTTGCCTGATATGGCGCGGGTTGCGGTCGCCTTGGCCGAACGGAGGGCCAGCCTTCCGCGGTTTGTGGACGTGCCGTTTGCGGGGCTGACCTTTTCGTTGGACGATCTGCGGGCCGAGTTGCAGCGGCAGACAGGGCGCAGCTTTCGGTTCGTGGGGTTTCCGTGGTGGCTGATCGGGTTGGTCGCCCCGTTTCTGGAACTGGCGCGCGAGTTGAAAGAGATGCGCTATCTTCACGCCCTGCCGCATCGGCTGGACCCGGCACCGTTGGCGGCCCTGTTGCCCGAGTTCCGCACCACCCCGCTGGCCGAGGTGGTCGCGGCACAGGCCAAAAGGGCGGGTCTTATGGCGTGAGGTCGACCCAGAGCGCGCGGTGGCGCGAGGCGGCGGCGACAGTGGCGGCGAAGGGGTCTGATTCGGGCGGCCAGAGGATGCCAGAAGTGGCGACCGCTATCTCGGCCGAGGGCAGGATCACCTCTACCCGCAGCCCGCCGAGTTGGGGGTAAAGGGCGGTGTCGAGGGCAGGGTCGCCCGCTTGGCCCGGATCGGTCCGGCCTGCGGGCGCGCGCGGGGCGGGGTCTTGCAGGGCGGGGTGGGCCAGAAGGGCGGTCAGGGCCGCAGCGCGGCCTTCGCCATCGGCGGGATCAAGGCTGGTCTGGCCAAGGATCACAAAGGGTGGTTTGGGCGGCGCAAAGGGCAGCGCGCCCTCTAGCAGGCGCAGCCAAAACGCGGTTTCATCATGGTTGCGGCGGCCATTGCGATCCTCGGGGCCGTCAAAAACCGGGGGGCTGGCGTAATAGGCCAGCAGGTGCAGCGCGCGGCCATCGGGCAGGATCACCGGCACATCCCAATGGCCCGTGGTCGACAGCCGTTGGGTCTGGCGCAAAGCAGGGTCGCGGTCGGGTGTCAGGCTGCCCGGCAGATCGGCCCAAAGGAAGGCGTTGAAATCATGCGCTGCCTCGCTGTCGATCGGCAGGCGCGACAGGATCGCCATGCCACCTTCGCCTGCAAAGCGGCCATAGCCTTGGGCGTCGCGCGGCTCACCAAGGTGGCCGTTGCCATCCAGATCAAGGCCGGTCGCCACCCCGGTATTGGGACGCAAAGCCATGCGATAGGGATAGGGCGTGCCCGCTGTGGCAAGACGGTCTGCAAGGGCGCCCAGCGCCTCGGCCCGCAGGTCAAAATCGATGCCCGTCAGAAGCACCACATCGGCGTTCAGCCGGTGAAGAACCGCAACCACCGCATCAATCTTGGGGTCTTGCCCCTTGCGCAGGGCCAGCAGCAACAGGCCGGGGCCGGGATAGGACAGGTCGGCGTTATAGGTGGCGATGCGCAGCGGATCGGCGGCGGCGGGAAGGGCCAGCAGCAGGGCCAGCGTGCAGGCCCTAAGCCCGGTCAGGCCGGAGCGTAGCGCCGCGTGCCCTCGACCAGACGATTGGCGGCGCGGGTTTCGCGGATCATCTCGGCCACGCGGCCCATCGCGATGCCGCGCATGAACAAGGAAGCGGGAAGAAAGGCCCATGCCGTCATTGTCCAGATCAGGGTTTGTGGCGAGTTCAACATCAGCGGTTCAAACCCGGCTGAAGCGATTTTAACCACGGCTGGGGTCAAGAATGGCAGCAAGAACCCTAACGCAATGTTAATGCGGGCGTCACGGTTCAGGCGGGCCACAATATCTGCCCCGGCGGTGGGGTCGAAGGTGGGCAGGTTGATCCAGACGTTGAAGGCCCGGTCCCGTGGCGGCCATTGCCCGGCTTTCACCAGAAATCATGAACACCGAGAGCGCGACCAGCGAGATCAGATAGGCCATGCCCGCCGCCGTGCGAATTTCGGCGATATGGGCATCGGTTGCGCCGTCAGCGACCATCAACGTGGCCAGACGCACCGGGCTATAGGGGAAATCCATTGAGTGGCCGATCAGGGTGCCGATGGCGGTGATCAGGTCGCTGAGGGTGGAGGGGATCGTCTGGCCGCGCGTGATTACCGTCAGGAAGAACACGGTGCAGAACAGCATCAGGAACCGGATGCGGTTGAAGGGCGGGGCGTCGCGAAACTCGACGAGGCTGGGGAAGGCGGAGTTGTATTCGACAAAGGTCAGCAAGCCCGCGAACAGCGCAATCAGGGCCACCATTTGCTTGGCATCGGCCGTCATGCCCGGCAGCAATGCCGAAGGCGTGGCGACCAGCACCATGATCAACAATGTGCGCACGAATGCACCTGTGAGGCGCGTTACCACTGCCCTGCTACCCTCATTGCGGATGGACCTGATACGCGCCAGGGCCGTTTTCCGCTGATTTCCCGCACTTTGTGGCGGACTGCCTCAATCTTGCCCAATTTGTGCCTTCTTTCAGCGTTCGCCGCAACGACTAGTTGAAGAAAACTCAATCAGTTGGGCTTTTTGGCGGGAAATGTGTCGCCAGATTGCATCAAAGTTTGGGTAAAAATAAGGCCGCCCGGGGGGGCGGCACAATATAATGTGGTTTTGGCGCGCGCAGGCACAAAAATCCTGCGCGCTGTCGTTTACCCTGTTGATCAGGCCCAGGGGCGGAGCGTTTCCAGCGTTTTCTCATAAGTGTCGATGGAGGCGGCCTTTTCAAGGGTCAGGCCGATGTCATCCAGACCGTTCAGCAGGCAATGCTTGCGGTGGCTGTCCACTTCGAACGGGAAAACCTGCCCGTCCGAGGTGGTGACGGTCTGCGCCTCCAGATCAACGGTCTGGCGGGCGTTGGCGCCCTTTTTGGCGTCGTTCATCAGCACCTCGACCACTTCGTGCGGCATCACGATGGGCAGGATGCCGTTCTTGAAGCAGTTGTTGTAGAAGATGTCGGCAAAGCTGGTCGAGATCACGCAGCGGATGCCGAAATCCAGGAGCGCCCAGGGCGCGTGTTCGCGGATGGAGCCGCAGCCGAAGTTGTCGCCGGCGACGATGATCTCGGCCTTGCGGTAGGCGGGCTGGTTCAGCACGAAATCGGGGATCTCGGAGCCGTCGAGGTTGTAGCGCATCTCGTCGAACAGGTTCACGCCCAGCCCGGACCGCTTGATGGTCTTCAGGAACTGTTTGGGGATGATCATGTCGGTGTCGATGTTGACCAACGGCATCGGCGCCGCGATGCCGGTCAGTTTGGTGAATTGTACTTCGTCCATTACATCATCTCCCGCACATCGGTCAGATGACCGGTGATCGCGGCCGCGGCGGCCATCGCGGGCGACAGCAGGTGCGTGCGGCCGCCGCGGCCCTGACGGCCTTCGAAGTTGCGGTTGCGAGGTCGCAGCACAGCGCTCGCCCGGGGCCAGTTGGTCGGGGTTCATCGCAAGGCACATCGAGCAGCCCGCCAGACGCCATTCAAAGCCGGCGTCGATGAAGATTTGCGCCAGACCTTCTTCTTCGGCCTGTGCGCGGACGAGGCCCGAACCGGGGACGACCATCGCGCGGATGCCGTCCTTTTTCTTTTTGCCCTTCAGGATTGCGGCCGCGGCGCGCAGGTCCTCGATCCGGCCGTTGGTGCAGGACCCGATGAACACGGTGTCGATCTTGATATCGGACAGTTTCTGACCGGGGGTCAGGCCCATGTAATCCAGCGAGCGCTGCACCGCCTCAACCTTGCCGCCGGTGAAATCGGAGGGCGAGGGCACGGTGCCGGTGATCGGCAGCACGTCCTCGGGCGAGGTGCCCCAGGTGACGACCGGAGCGATGTCTTCGCCCTTGAGGGTGATGACCTTGTCCCAATGGGCGTCGTCATCGGAAAAGAGGCTCTTCCAGTAGGTCACGGCGGCTTCCCATGCAGCGCCTTTCGGCGCGTGCGGGCGGCCCATGCAATAGGCAAAGGTTTTCTCATCCGGCGCGATCAGGCCAGCGCGGGCGCCGCCCTCGATCGCCATGTTGCAGACGGTCATCCGGCCTTCCATCGACAGATCGCGAATGGCCTGGCCGCAGTATTCGATGACATAGCCGGTGCCGCCTGCGGTGCCGGTGGCGCCGATGACGGACAGGGTGATGTCCTTGGCGGTGACGCCGGGACGCAGCGAGCCGGTGATTTCGACCTTCATGTTCTTGCCCTTGCGCTGGATCAGCGTTTGCGTGGCAAGGACATGTTCCACCTCGGAGGTGCCGATGCCGTGGGCAAGGCTGCCGAACGCGCCGTGGGTGGCGGTATGGCTGTCGCCGCAAACCACGGTCATGCCCGGCAGGGTCCAGCCCTGTTCGGGGCCGACGATGTGGACGATGCCTTGGCGCACGTCGGACACCGGGTAGTAGTGGATGCCGAAATCCTTGGCGTTCTTGTCGAGTGCTGCAACCTGAACGCGGCTGTCCTCGGTCATCGTCGCGGCATTGGCGCGGTCCAGCGTGGTGGGGACGTTGTGGTCCGGCACGGCGATGGTCTTTTCCGGCGCACGGACCTTGCGGCCCGTCATCCGCAGCCCTTCGAAGGCTTGCGGGCTGGTGACTTCGTGCACCAGATGGCGGTCGATATAGAGCAGGCAGGTGCCGTCTTCGGCCTGATGGACGACGTGATCATCCCAGATTTTGTCGTAGAGCGTGCGAGCGGTCATGGCTGGCTCATCCTCGGAATATGGCGGTGGGAAACGGGGAAACCGGGCGCAAGCGCCCGCAGCGACGGTCAGCCGACGTTAGCCGCGTGCTAGGACGGCGCGCATGGCACCGTAAAAGCGCCAAGGCAGGCGGTCATGGTCAGCGATGTCGAAAAAGCGGTTCATGGGCCGCTTGATACGCGTTTCCGGCCTTTCAGGCAAGGCAGAGTCCGAGGGGATGTGGCAGGTTCCCGCGCGTTTGCACGAAGGCAGGGGGCGCGAAGGGCGGGCGCGATCAGTAGGGAAGGTGGGCAAACTTGCCGCGATCAATCTCGCGCTCACGGCATTCCAGATCATAGAGCGAGGCGGCGCCGTTCAGATAGGCCCGTTCAAGATCACGGCGCGCGGCGGGACGGGGCAGAAAGCGGGACAGAAACTTCATGGTATTCTCCTTATCGTCCCCCCTGCGATCAATATGCTGCGCTGCGGCATGGATTGAAACCCCCGGGCGCGGGATGCCGAAATGCATCGGCTGCATGGCTAAGCAGGCCTGCGCACGGTAGTTTTTGCAAAACCGTCGCCGGGCTGACACACTGGCGGGCAAATCGGCCAGAGGCGCGGGCAGTTGCCCGGAAAAGCGCCAGGCGCGGGCGAGGCGGGGAGAGCCATGGAAACCATTGATCCGAACATCCTGAGCAGCGCGCAGAGCTTTCTGGTGGAAATTCAGGACTATCTGCAATCGCTGCTGTTGCCTTCGCGGTTGTTTCAGGTGGCGTTGCTCGGCGCGCTTTTCCTGCTGGCTTGGCTGTTGGCGCGGTTGACGACGCCCAGGCTGGACAACTGGATTCGCGATCAGGAGGGGCTGACAAAGGCCCGGCTGCGGTTTCTGGCCTTGCTGCGCAACCGGGTGCGGGGGATCTATTTCGTGGCGCTGGCATGGGGTGCTGTCGGGGCGATCCAGTTGTTCACGCCCTATACCTCGCGCCGCTATCTGGTGGTGATCTGGGCGACAATTGCGACGGGTTGGGTGGTGATCGGGCTGTTCAGCCGCCTGATCCGCAACCCTTTGACGCGGCGAATCGTGCGCTGGGTCGGGTGGATTTACATCACGCTGCTGTATCTGGGCTTTCTGGATTCGGTCAGCGCGTTTCTGGATACGTTGGGGATCAGCTTTGGCGATTTCCGCATTACGGCGCTGGGGCTGTTCAAGGCCATCGTGGTCACGGGGGCCTTGTTCACCGGTGCGCGGATTCTGACCGAAGCGGCCACAAACAGGATCGAACGGAACAAGGACATCGCGCCGTCATTCGGCGTGCTGGCGATCAAGATCCTGCAGGTTGGTCTGTATGGGGCGGCGCTGTTTTTGGGGCTGAAGGCGGTCGGGTTCGATCTGACCGGGCTTGCGGTGCTGTCGGGGGCCATTGGTGTGGGCCTTGGGTTTGGTCTGCAAAAGGTGGTCTCTAACCTTGTTTCGGGGGTGATCATCCTGCTGGACAAGTCGATCAAGCCCGGCGACGTGATCAGCATTGGTGATACGTTCGGCTGGATTGAATCGCTGGGGGCGCGCTATGTCTCGGTCGTGACGCGTGACGGGCGGGAATATCTGATCCCGAATGAGGATCTGATCACCGGGCAGGTCGTCAACTGGTCGCATTCCAACGAATTCGTCCGCATTGATCTGGAGTTCGGCACCTCTTACCACGACGATCCGCACAAGGTGCGCCGGGTGGCGATTGAGGCGGCGCTGAGCGTGCCGCGGGTCTTGAAAACCCGCGATTCGGTCTGCCACATCACCGGGTTCGGTGACAGTTCGGTCAACTATGTGCTGCGGTTCTGGATTCTGGACCCGCGCGAAGGGCTGACCAACGTGCGGGGGACGGTGTTTTTGGCGCTTTGGGATGCGTTCCGCGCCGAGGGGATCTCGATTCCCTTCCCGCAGCGCGAAGTGCGGATCTTGAAAGAACCGGGCGAGGCGGCGGCGGCCAGCTAAAGCGGCCCGGTGGGGGCGGCTTCGAGGATATCGCCGGGCTGACACTCCAGCACCTCGCAGATACGGGCGAGGGTTTCGAATCGGATGCCTTTGACCTTGCCGGACTTCAGCAGGCTGATGTTCTGTTCGGTTATTCCCACCGCCTCTGCCAACTCGCGCGAGCGCATTTTGCGGCGGGCCAGCATCACATCCAGACGCACGACAATTTCCATCATACAAACGCCGCGTTTTCTTCGACGGCGCGGGCGGCGTCGCGCATTGCCCAGCCGATGGTCAGCAGCAACCCGCCCGACAGGGCAAGGCCAAGGCTGCCCGAATCGAACGCGATCGACAGCACCCGTTCGCCCGGAGGGTTGTCATAGGTCAGCGACAGCATTTGCAGCGTGGGCGACAGCAAGAGCCACGCCGACAGGCCCAGCAGCGCCTGACCGATGCGTTGGATATGCCGCGCGCACGCGTTGCTAAGGATTTCCCCGCGCAGGTAGCGCCCGTAAAGCCCGCGCATGTTCCACGCGGCCATCAGCATCAGCCCCAGCGTGACAAGGCCTATGGCCGACACCAGCAGCGCCTTGCCGGAGGTCAGAATCGTCACCTGAGGCAAGTCGGGAAAATGGATGGCCATAAGATCGGGATAAAGCAAAGCCTGCGCCAAAATGGCGAGGGTGATCAGCGGCAGCAGCGCAATAGCGCCGGTGGTGATCCAGTAAAGCAGACGCGACAGGCGGTGGATGGGGCCGGCCATAATTTTCCTTTCCATGCGATTAATTTACTGTATGACGATAAATTATATCTGTCAAAGGAGATTAGACGATGCGGAAGATTTTGGGTGTTCTGGTTTTGGGTCTGGCGGCCTGTTCTTCGGTCAATCCGGTGACTGCGCTGCGGTTGGCGCGGCTTTCGCCGCTGGAGGTTGATCCCGGCCAGATCGCGGTTGCGGTTACCCTGCCGCCGGGGATGCGTGCGAAACCGCGCGGCGCGCATTTGACGGTGCAGGCGGTGCGCGAGGATGGGCGCGCGGGGCTTGACGGCAGCTATCTGCTGGACGCGCGGGCACCGTTGCAGGGGGCGTCGGTGGCGGCGGCGGGGCTTCCGGCCGCGCTGGCCGAAGACGGGGCCACGACCACGCTTTACCGTTTGGCCGAGCGGGACGCGGTCGCGATGCGCGGCTTGCAGGCCAAGGCGCGGGAGTGGCAGGGCGAGACGCCTCCGGTCAAGGGCAGTGCGACGATCGGGCTGGGTCTGGAGGCCTGCGCGATCGACGGCGGACCGGCCCCGGATGCGCGGGGATCGGCCTATATCCGCACAGGGGCGGGAGAGGATTTCCTGCCGTTGATCGAGATGCAAGAGTTGCGCTACCTGCTTGGCCCCGATGCGCTGGCCGCACTTCCGCCTTGCGAAAGCGCGCGTTGAGCGCTAAGCGCGCGTCTTCCCGCCGTTGAGATTGTTGCCTTGCAATGATAGGCTTGGAACAATCCTGCGCCGGGAGTATGCGGCGCGCTTTTTGGAGGACTTTGTCCTGTCGCATTCTGACCCTACCACCGGCCTTCCGGTTGGACCGCGCGTTGCGCGCGCCGCTGACCCGGTGGACTACACTTCTGAAGAGCTTTTGGCGGCTGTTTTGGCGTCTGTTGACGACGATAAAGCCGAAGAGATCGTACAAATCGACCTGCGCGGTCGGTCGGACGTGGCGGATTACATGGTGATCTGCTCGGGCCGTTCGTCGCGCCAAGTCGCGTCGATTTCGGAAAAGCTGGCAGATCGTTTGAAGCTGGAATTCCGCATCAGCGCAAAGATGGAAGGCAAAGATGCCGGAGATTGGGTGCTGATCGACGCGGGCGATGTGATTATTCACGTCTTCCGCCCGGAAGTGCGCGAGTTCTATCAGCTTGAAAAGATGTGGCTTCCGGGCAGCGCCCACCTCTCGCAGGAATGATCCAGCGGGATGCGGTTGCATCTTTGCGCCGTGGGTCGGCTGCGTGCCGGCCCTGAGCGGGATCTGATCGACGATTATGTCCAACGCTTTGACCGGACCGGGCGGCCCCTTGGGCTTGGCCCGCTGACTGAGCATGAGGTTGAGGACAAGCGCGGCGGCGGTATGGCCGCCGAGGGCGACTTGCTGGCGCGTGCCGTCCCGCAAGGCGCGGTCTTGGCGGTGCTGGATGAGCGGGGGCGGGTGTTGTCCAGCCCCGATTTCGCGGCGCAACTGGCCAAATGGCGCGATGGCGGGCGGCAGGATGTGGCCTTTGTGATCGGCGGCGCGGACGGGATCGACGCAGCTTTGCGCGACCGGGCCGATTTTGCGCTGTCTTTCGGCAAGATGGTCTGGCCGCATATGTTGGTGCGGGTGATGCTGGCAGAGCAGCTTTACCGTGCCGCGACGATTCTGGGCGGTGGGCCCTATCATCGGGTCTGAGGCGGCACGCAGGGTTGAGGCCGATTGACACGCGGGCTTCGCTTTTGCGATCAGGCGCGCTAGATCTGGCAAGATTTCCGCACAGACCCAAGAGGACCAAGATGCTCAACGACCCGATGTTCCTGCTCGTCGCCGTGGCGACGTTGATCGTGCTGGTGATTCTGATGGTGGGGATCGGCAGTTTTGCCAAGGGTGGTGCGTTCAACGCCAAACATGCCAACCGGATCATGCGCTACCGGATCGGGGCGCAGGCTGTGGCGGTGCTGATCATCGTCGGCGTGGCGTGGTGGCGTTCGGGCGGGGGGCACTGAACTATGGTTGTTCTGTCAAAGATTTACACAAAGACCGGCGATGCGGGGGAAACCGCGCTGGGTAACGGCGCGCGCGTGGCCAAGAACGCGATCCGTGTATCGGCCTATGGCACGGTGGACGAGACCAACGCGACGGTCGGTCTGGCGCGTTTGCATGCCAGCGCCGAGATGGATGCCGCCCTGGCACGGGTGTCGAATGATCTGTTCGATCTGGGGGCGGATCTGTGCACCCCGGATATGGAGAAGGATTCCGAGCTGCCCTACACCCCGCTGCGGATGGTCGCCGCTCAGGTCGACCGGCTGGAGCGCGAGATTGATGTGATGAACGCCCGGCTGACACCGCTGCGCAGTTTCATCCTGCCGGGCGGGTCGGCTTTGGCTGCACAGTTGCATCTGTGCCGGACGGTTTGCCGGCGGGCTGAGCGGTTGGTGGTGGAACTGGCCGCGCAGGAATCGGTGAACGTTGAGGCGGTCAAATACCTGAACCGTCTGTCGGACTGGTTCTTTGTCGTGGGCCGGATCGCCAATGACGATGGTAAAAGCGACGTGCTTTGGGTGCCGGGATTGACCCGCGAGGCATGAAACGCGACGTAGGCACGGGGTATGCTGTCGCATTTGCTCTGTCGCGGGCGGTGCCAAACGGGTAGGTACGCGGCAGAGAGCTTGGGTCTGGCCCAGAGGGCCACGCATGGGAGATTTTTGATTATGAAGGTTTTGGTGCCTGTCAAACGGGTGATCGACTATAACGTGAAGGTCCGCGTGAAAGCGGACGGATCGGGCGTCGATCTGGCTAACGTAAAGATGTCGATGAACCCCTTTGACGAAATTGCCGTCGAAGAGGCGATCCGTCTGAAGGAAAAGGGCGTGGCGACCGAAGTTATCGTCGTGTCCATCGGGGTAAAACAGTCGCAGGAAACCTTGCGGACCGCGCTGGCGATGGGGGCGGACCGCGCCATCCTGATCGAAGCGACCGACAACGTGCACACCGATATTGAGCCTTTGGCTGTGGCCAAGCTTTTGGCGGCTGTGGTCAAGGAAGAGGCTCCGGGCATCGTTCTGGCGGGTAAGCAAGCCATCGACAACGACATGAACGCCACCGGGCAGATGCTGTCCGCGCTGTTGGGCTGGTCGCAGGCGACGTTTGTGTCCGAGCTGAAGATCGAGGGCGACAAGGCCATCGTGACGCGCGAAGTGGACGGCGGCTTGCAGTCGATCTCTGTGTCGATGCCGACGATCGTGACCGTCGATCTGCGTTTGAACGAGCCGCGCTATGCCAGCTTGCCGAACATCATGAAGGCCAAGGCCAAGCCGCTGGCCGCCAAGACCCCCGCCGATTACGGCGTGGACGTGGCACCGCGCCTGACCGTGGTGAAAACCGTTGAACCGGCGGGCCGCAAGGCTGGCGTGAAGGTGGCATCGGTGGACGAACTGATTGCAAAACTCAAAGACGAAGCGGGGGTGATCTGATGGCCGTTCTTCTGCTTGCTGATGTGAACGAGGGTCAACTGGCGACCGACGCTGTGGCCAAGACGCTGGCCGCTGTTGCGGTGCTGGGCGATGTGCATGTGCTGATCGCGGGCACCGGCGGTGACGCCGCGGCTGCCGAGGCGGCGACGCTGGCTGGCGTGTCCAAGGTGCTGTTTGCCGATGACCACGCCTATTGCCACGGAATGGCCGAGGCCACGGCGGCTTTGGTCGCCGGTCTTGCGGGCGATTATGAGCATATCTGTGGCGCGGCCACCGCGTTCAACAAGAACGTGCTGCCGCGCGTTGCTGCCCTGCTGGACGTGATGGTTCTGTCGGACGTGACGGCGGTTGTGGATGGCGCGACCTTTGAGCGCCCGATCTATGCCGGCAACGCGATCCAGACGGTGAAAACCGCCGACGCCAAGAAGGTATTCACCGTGCGGACCGCAAGCTTTACCGCGGTTGAGGCGGGCGGTTCGGCTGCGGTCGAGAAAGTCGGCGGACCGGGCGATGCGGGCCTGTCGTCGTGGGTTGAGGACCGTGTGGCGACAAGCGACCGCCCGGAACTGACCTCGGCAGGGATCGTGGTGTCCGGTGGGCGCGGCGTGGGGTCCAAGGAAAGCTTTGATCTGATCGAGAGTCTGGCTGACAAGCTGGGCGCTGCGGTTGGTGCGTCGCGGGCCGCGGTCGATTTGGGCTATGCGCCGAACGACTGGCAGGTCGGGCAGACCGGCAAGGTCGTGGCGCCGAACCTGTATGTGGCCGTCGGCATCTCGGGTGCGATCCAGCATCTGGCCGGGATGAAAGATTCCAAGGTGATCGTGGCGATCAACAAGGACGAAGAGGCCCCGATCTTTCAGGTGGCCGATTACGGTCTGGTGGCCGATCTGTTCACCGCCGTGCCGGAACTGATTGCCAAGCTGTAAGCCGGGCAAATGCAGGGTTGAAAGGGCGGTCCTTTGGGGCCGCCTTTTTCGTTACAGATAGGGGTGCAGCACCGGGATCAGCTTGGCCGCGATCTGGGCATGGGCCAAAGGGCCGGGCAGTCCGGCGGCGGCGGGTGCCTCCATCGGGCCAAAGACCATGCCCTCGGTGGTGCGGTTGGTGGTCGGGATGATCACCTCTACCACCGATTCGGCCAGCGGGCGAACGGCGGCCAGCATTTCGCTATCCACCAGTGCAGGATCAAGGCCAGAGTTGAGCCCCTTGCCGGGCGGGGGTGGCGGGGCCTCGGCCAGCCACAACAGCACCACCGGGCGCGACAGGCGCGACAGCAGCAGCCGCATCCGCGCGACCCATGCGGCGCGCAGTTCCTCGGCCAGAACGTTGAAGCGATCTGGTGAGCGGTGCGACAGGCTGGTCAGCAGATGACGGGTGAAGTGGAATTCGGTGAAATCCACCTCTTTGAAGATCGACCGGAGCAGCGGTGTAGCCCCCAGAAACCGGTCATTGCGGCGCGGATGCACGGCGTAGTACCGGTTGGACAGGTTCTGCGCGCCAGTGATCTGCAGCACCACTGCCTGCGCCCGGCAGGCAAGCTCGGTTATCGCGTGTTCGTGCAGATAGACATCCGCCCCGGCGTTGACGCAACCCAGATTGACCACAGGCGCCTCTAGCCCGCGTTCCAGCAGCAGCGGAAACGGCGTGGGGATGTATTTGCCATAGGTT
This sequence comes from uncultured Alphaproteobacteria bacterium, assembly GCA_963815355.1. GTDB lineage: Bacteria > Pseudomonadota > Alphaproteobacteria > Rhodobacterales > Rhodobacteraceae > JAPUEK01. The sequence continues at coordinate 18,767 of CAWFGJ010000011.1, read as the reverse complement.
TCCGTGCCGCCAAGGCAGGCAATGAAATCCCCTTCTGTATTGCGCCGTGGCCCCCGAAACAGCAGCCGCGACGTGCCATATTGGCATGGAAAATAGTCGAGCGCCCCCGCGCCCGGAAAAGCATAGACCATCACACCCACCCGTTAAGTCTTCACACCCACAAATCAGATTGGGTGATTCCCCTTTCCAAATGGCTAATCGGCGCATTTAGGACAAAAGCGCCGCAACCTTGCGGGCGGGCCCAGCCTTGCCCGTGCGGATTTGGCTGCGTATGGTGCCGGGGAAAGACATGAGGTGTGGTCGTGGATATCCAGTCGGTCGGGATCGTTGGGGCGGGTCAGATGGGCAATGGCATTGCCCATGTGTTTGCTTTGGCAGGATATGATGTTGTGATGAACGACATCAGCCGCGAGGGGTTGGACAAGGCCATTGGCCTGATCGACCGCAACATTGAACGGCAGGTGTCGCGCGGCAAGGTCTCGGCAGCGGATAAGGCCGCCGCGATGGGCCGAATCCGCACGACGATGGTGCTGGCAGAGCTTGGCCCGCTCGACCTGATCATTGAGGCCGCGACAGAGCGCGAAGTCGTCAAACAGAAGATCTTTGATGAGCTGTTGCCGCATCTGGCGCCGCATACGATTCTGACGTCTAACACCTCGTCCATTTCCATCACGCGTCTGGCCAGCCGGACGGACCGACCCGAAAAGTTCATGGGGTTCCACTTCATGAACCCGGTGCCGGTGATGCAGCTGGTTGAGTTGATCCGCGGCATTGCGACCGACCGGCCGACCTATGACACGTTGCTTGCGGTGGTGGGCAAGCTGGGCAAGACGGCCGCCAGCGCCGAGGATTTCCCGGCCTTTATCGTGAACCGTATCCTGATGCCGATGATCAACGAGGCGGTCTACACGCTTTATGAGGGGGTCGGTTCGGTCAAATCCATCGATGAGTCGCTGAAGCTGGGGGCCAATCACCCGATGGGGCCGCTGGAGTTGGCGGATTTCATCGGGCTGGATACATGCCTGGCGATCATGAACGTGCTGCATGAGGGGCTTGCCGATACCAAATACCGGCCCTGCCCGTTGCTGACCAAATATGTCGAGGCGGGTTGGCTGGGGCGCAAGACGCAGCGCGGGTTCTATGACTATCGCGGCGACGTGCCGGTTCCGACGCGCTAAAATCTTAGGCGTTGGGGCCTTTGGCGCCAAGGCCAAGCGTATGTTCGCGCAGCCACGCAAGGAAGCCGCGCGGGTTGCCTTCCCAGTCTTTCAGCACGGTTGCCGGGATCGGCTCACCGATGATCGGGCGCTGAGGTTTGAAGAGCGAGCGTTTGATTTCATACAGCAGCAAACCCTGCCGCAGCGTCGCGGACAGCTTGTTGGCGATCTGGTAAAGCCGCGAATTCTGCCCGGCAAAATAGATCGGCAAGATCGTGGCACCGGATCGCTGGATCATCTTGTGGGTAAAGACGTTCCACTCTGCCTCTACCGCGCGGCCAAAATAGCCTTCGGAACAGGCGACTTTGCCCGCCGGAAACAGGATGATCACGCCGCCTTGGGCCAGATGGGCCATGGTCAGCGCCCGCATTTCCAAGCCCAGCTCCCGCGAGTTTTCCTCATGCGGGAAGGGGACGGGGATCATGAATTCCGCAACCTCGGGAATCCCGGTCAGCAAAGAGCGGGTCAGGATGCGGAAATCAGAGCGCACGCGGCAGATCATTTCGGCCATGATCATGCCATCGACCAAGCCGCTTGGGTGATTTGCCACCACGACAACCGGGCCGGTTTTCGGGATGCGGGCAATTTCCTCGGGCGGGGTGTCGATGCGGATGCCCATGTGGCGGATCGCCTTGGGCCAGAAGGGCGCGCCATGCGGGGCGCCGGATTGTTCAAAGCTGCGGATCAGGCGCAGCAGGGTCACTTTGGCGGTGATCCACTCAATCGCGCGGATGGTGCCTGCCTTGAAGGGATTCGTGAAGGTGCCAGCATAGGACAGCCTGCGCATGTCATATTGGCGGTCGGGTCGCGCCGCGGCCTCGGCTTGGGGGTGGGCACCTAGCGGGGCGCCGCCTGCATTTTTCGGCGTTTCGGTCACGAAGCCTTTGCCTTCCTCGTCAGTCGCGCTTCAATGGTCTTCGCCAAAGCGATTGGCCACCAAAGTCGCCAGCGCCTCGGCAAGTGCTTCTGCCTGATTGCCGCTGGTTCTGATCTCAATAGTGGTTCCGCGCGAGGCTGCCAACATCAAAAGCCCCATGATCGAGTCGCCCGACACATCCATGCCGTCCTTGGACACTTCAACCGCGGCGTCAAAGCGTTCAACGGTCTCGACAAACTTGGCAGAAGCGCGGGCGTGAAGGCCCTTTTCATTCACAATCCGCAGGGTCTGTTGCGTCATAGGTCAGGCGCCTCCACCCAGGTCCAGGCTGTTTATATATTTGCGACCGGCATCCAAAGCGGCGCTAACCGCTTGCGCCACCGGAAGATCTCGGCATTTGGCCAGTTTGATCAGCATGGGAAGGTTTGCGCCATAGATAATCCGCCGCTCTGATCCCGCGCAGGCCATAAGCGACAGATTGGACGGAGAGCCGCCGAACATATCGGTGACCACGACCACCCCGGTGCCCATATCGACCGAGTCGGCGGCTTCGCAGATTTCCGCCTGTTTGGCGGCGCGGTTGTGGTCATCCTCTATCGCGATGGCGCGCATGGCCGTTTGCGGGCCAACGACATGCTCCACCGCCGAGAGATACTCGCGCGCCAATCCACCATGTGCCACGATCACGATACCGATCACGCGCTGATCACTCCGGTTGTTCCATCGGTCCGGCCCTGCAGCAGGGTCGTGCCCTTGCGTTCCAGTTCCCGATGTCGCTTTGACACTGGCCAGCCCGCTTCCGCAAGCACATTGCCTAGTTTTTCTGCAACTGCAACAGAGCGATGCTGCCCACCCGAGCAGCCGAAGGCGATTGCCAGATGGGCTTTGCCCTCATCCCGGCTTGCGGGCAGCAACATCAGGATCAGGTCACGGATTTTCCCGAAGAAATCGTCAAAGCGGGGATCGGATTCGATGTAGTCGACGACTTGTTTGTCACGGCCATCCAGCGGGCGAAGGGCGGGGCGCCAATGCGGGTTTTGCAAAAAGCGGCAGTCAAAGATCATGTCCACACCGCGCGGCAGGCCGCGTTTGTAGCTGAACGACTGCACAGATACGGCCATGCGGTTGCTGGTGCTGGTGTCAAACCATTTGCGGATTTCGGCCTTGAGGTCATGGGGCGTCATCTCTGTCGTGTCGATGAGATGATCGGCGCGGACCCGGATCGGGGCGAGCAGATCAATTTCCATCGCCACGCCTTCGGCCGGGGTTTCGGCCTGCCCCATCGGATGGCGGCGGCGGGTCTGGCTATAGCGGCGGATCAGTTCGGACGGGTCGCAGTCGAGAAACAGCAGGTGCAGGCCGACACGGGGGTTGCGGGTCAGGGTGTCGATCAGTTCAATCAGCGCGGTGGCGTTGAAGTCGCGGTTGCGCACATCGACGCCAAGGGCAATCGGGCGGCCCAGCGGCGGGCCGTCCAACAGGCGCGGCACAAGGCTGAGCGGCAGGTTGTCGATGGTTTCAAAGCCGATGTCCTCCAGCGCGTTGATCGCCGTTGTCCGCCCTGCCCCTGAGGGGCCGGTGACCAGCACCAAGCGGTGCTCTTGCGTCTGATCTTCTACGTCTGGCACGGTTCGTTCCTCAGGCGCTGCGGCTGCCTTTGAGATAGCACAGCAGTGCAGCAGAAAAATGGTCACTCTGCGACCGATGGACAAGATCGAGAGACGTTCCCAGTATTGTGACGCTGCGGCGCGGCGGCAAGCGGTCTGTCTCGGGTTGCGACAAATCGACGACAAGGTGCAGGGCGGTCTCGGGCAGGGCGGGGCTGTGCAGCAGGCCGATGCCGCGCGCCTCTATCAGGCCGATGAGCGGGCTGGGGGCCTGGGCGATGAGCGTGCCGTGGCGGGCGGTCACGACGCAGCGGTCGTCGGCCACCAGTTCGGCCCCCAGCGCGATAAGCTGCAAGGCCAGCCCCGATTTCCCCGACCCCGAGGGACCAAGGATCAGCAAGCCGCGCCCGGCGACGGCCACGCAGCTTGCATGAAGGATGGCGGTGGCGGGAACCGTCACGGTCGGGGCCCCGTCATCCGCGTGTCAGATGGGAAGGCCGACCACAAACCGCGCGCCGAGCGGTTCGGAGGTCGGGTCGGCATTGGTCGGACGGATGTTTTCCGCCCAGATCACGCCGCCATGTGCCTCAACGATCTGTTTGGAGATCGCAAGGCCAAGGCCGGAATGGTTGCCGAAATCGGTCTGCGGGCGTTCGGAGTAAAAGCGCTTGAACACCTTCGTCAGCGCCTGTTCCGGGATGCCCGGCCCGGTGTCTTCGACCACGATCAGCACGCGGTTTTCGCGGCGCCGCGCCCAAACCCGCACCGCATCGCCATCTTCGCAGAAGGATACGGCGTTGGTGATCAGGTTGACGAACACCTGCGCCAGACGCCCCTCAAGCCCGTGGATCTTGATGGCGTCGGGCGGGAAGTCTGTGACGAATTCCACGCCCTTTTCCGAGGCTTGCTGGCCCAGATATTCGGTCAGATTCGAGAGGGTTTTCAGAAGGTTGAACTCTTCCTCTTCCTCTTTCACCAGTTCGGAATCCAGACGCGAGGCGTTGGAGATGTCGCTGACAAGGCGGTCAAGGCGGCGGACGTCGTGTTCAATCACATCCAGCAGCTTTTCGCGCTGATCGTCGCGCTTGGCCACCCGCAGCGTGCCCACGGCAGAGCGCAGCGAGGCGAGCGGGTTCTTGATTTCATGCGCCACATCGGCGGCGAACTGTTCGTTGGCGTCGATCCGGTCATAGAGTGCCGCAACCATGCCGCGCATGGCCACGGACAGCCGGCCGATTTCATCGGGACGGGCGGCAAGGTCGGGGATGCGAATGCGCCCCGGCGACATTTTGCGCGCATCACGGTCGCGGCCCAATTCGGCGGCGGCGGCCAGATCCGACAGCGGGTTGGCGATGGTTGAGGCCAGCACAAGCGACAGGCCGATCGACACCAGCAGGGCGATGACGAACATCTGGAGCACCTGCTCACGCTCATAGCGCACAAGGCGGTCAATTTCGCCCGCGGCAGAGATCAGGGCGACCACGGCCACAACCTGACCGTCACGGCGCACCGGGGTGGCCACGGAAAACAGCGCGCCGCCATCCTCACTACGGCTGGAGTTGACGGTTGTCTTGCCGGCTACGGCCTCATCAAACAGGGCGCGGGCCATTGTCTCGCCGCTTATATCCAAAGACGCGGCCGGATCGCGGACCAGCAGGCCCGACACGGTTTCCCAGATGCCGTTCAAAAAATCAGTGATGATGGTCGAGCGGGCCTTGCCCGACAGGGTGGTGTTGTCGCTGGGCGCGCCCACGCCCTTGGCCAGAATCAGGCCGTTCTGGTCAAAGAGGAACACCTCTAGCCCGGCGCCGATGGCGATGCTGTTCAGATCGCGCGGCAGATCGGTCTGCCCCGCCTCCATCACGTCGGCAATCAGCTCTGCCTCTGTCACCAGCCCCTGTTCGCGCTGGATCACCAGACTGTCGCGGAACGGGTTCAGAAACAGCACCCCCGCCACCAGCACCACAAGCGCCAGCAGGTTGAAGATGATGATCTTGCGCGCCAGAGGCGAGCGGTTCAGCGCGCCAAACCCGCGCCGACCACGCCCTTCGGAAAGGGATTGGTCGGCCACGGCTTCCGGCGAAACCCAGTCTTCGCCAAGAAGAAGTTCACCGGGTTTCGGGGCGGGGCGCGCCGTTTTCATGCTGATTTTCGAAGCGAGGGTCATTCTTCGTTGTAACGATAGCCGATGCCATAAAGCGTTTCGATCGCCGAGAAATCATCATCGACCGAGCGCATTTTCTTGCGCAGGCGTTTGATGTGGCTGTCGATGGTGCGGTCATCAACATAGACCTGATCATCATAGGCCACGTCCATCAGCTGATCGCGCGATTTCACAAAGCCCGGACGCTGCGCCAGCGCCTGAAGCAGCATGAATTCCGTGACGGTCAGCGACACGTCCTTGCCCTTCCAGGTCACGGAATGGCGCAGCGGGTCCATGCGCAGGTTGCCCCGCTCCATCATCTTGGTTTCTTCGGTGACGGCCACTTCGCCCGTGGCAATCGCCTCATTCCGGCGCAAAAGCGCGCGGATGCGTTCGACCAGAAGCCGCTGCGAGAAGGGCTTTTTTACGTAATCGTCGGCGCCCATGCGGAGGCCAAGAACCTCATCAATTTCATCGTCTTTGGAGGTGAGGAAGATCACCGGCATCGACGATTTCAGACGGAGCCGCTGAAGCAGATCCATCCCGTCCATCCGGGGCATCTTGATATCCAGCACGGCCATGTCCGGCATGCGCCGGTTGAAGGCATCCAGTGCGGACTGGCCATCATTAAACGTCTCGACCTCAAACCCCTCGGCTTCAAGAGTCATCGATACAGACGTCAGGATATTCCTGTCGTCGTCCACAAGGGCGATCCTTGCCATATTGGGCTTCCCTATGCTGCTCGGCTTGCCTGATTTTTGACACACTGTCTGTTTTCCGCCCTTGGGAATCAACAGGAATGTGCGAATCACCCCGCATACCGAGTCCATCAGGCACCAAATTCCCAAAGGATTGACTAATTTGCCGCAGTCTACCGTCTGGTTGCCTGTTGGTTGCGCTAACCTGTCGATGGTTGCGCTAACTGTGCCATCGCGTCCTATTCCTGTGTTTTTCATAGTGTTATACCGGACGGACGGGGTGTTCGCCCGCCGTGGTGGCCCCTGACGGTCCTTGGCCCGACCGTTTTACATAGCAGATGAGGTGCCGCGATGCGGTGCCGAAAGGGAGCGAGCAGATGATGACTGGACGTGTGAACCCACGCGCGACTTTGGATATTCAAGGCATCACCGGGTTGGGAAACGTCTATTACAACGCGCTTGAGCCAGCCCTTGTCGAAGCGGCGGTGGCGCGCGGCGAAGGTCACCTTGGCAAAGGCGGGGCGTTCTTGTGCTCAACCGGGCAATTCACCGGGCGGTCTCCGAAAGACAAGTTCGTGGTGAGGACGGCTTCGGTTGAGGACTCGATCTGGTGGGAAAACAACGCCGCGATGACGCCCGAGGCGTTTGACCGGCTGCACGCCGATATGCTGGCGCATATGAAGGGGCGCGATTACTTCGTGCAGGACCTGTTCGGCGGGGCAGATCCGGCGCATCGGCTGGATGTGCGGATGGTGACGGAACTGGCGTGGCACGGGTTGTTCATTCGCCACATGCTGCGCCGCCCCGAACCGGCTGAGTTGGACAGTTTTGTGCCCGAATGGACCGTGATCAATTGCCCCAGCTTTCAGGCGGACCCGGCGCGGCATGGGTGCCGGACCTCGACCGTGATCGCAATGAACTTTGACAAGAAGCTGATTCTGATCGGCAATACTGCCTATGCCGGTGAGAACAAGAAGTCGGTCTTCACGCTGTTGAACTATCTGTTGCCGGAAAAGGGCGTGATGGCGATGCATTGCTCGGCCAACCACGCGCCGGGCAAACTGGACGAGACGGCGGTATTCTTTGGGCTGTCGGGTACCGGCAAGACCACGCTGTCGGCGGCGCCGGACCGGGTGTTGATCGGCGATGATGAGCACGGCTGGTCGGACACGGGCACCTTCAACTTTGAGGGCGGCTGCTATGCCAAGACCATCAACCTGAACCCCGAAGCCGAGCCCGAGATTTACGCCACGACCCACCGGTTTGCGACCGTGGTGGAGAACATGGTTTATGATCCGGAGACTTTTGAGCTGGATTTCACCGACAGCAGTCTGACCGAAAACATGCGCTGCGCTTATCCGTTGGAGTATATCTCTAACGCGTCGGCGACCGGTTTGGGGGGGCACCCCAAGAATGTGATCATGCTGACCTGTGACGCTTTCGGGGTGTTGCCGCCGATTTCGCGGCTGAGCCCGGCGCAGGCGATGTATCATTTCCTGTCGGGTTTCACGTCGAAAACCGCCGGGACCGAGCGGGGGATCACTGAGCCGACGCCGACGTTTTCGACCTGTTTCGGCGCGCCCTTTATGCCGCGGCGGCCGGAAGTCTATGGCAAGCTGTTGCAGGAAAAGATCGCACAGCATGGGGCGACCTGTTGGCTGGTGAACACCGGCTGGACCGGCGGGGCCTACGGCACTGGCAAGCGCATGCCGATCAAGGCGACGCGCGCCTTGCTTGCGGCGGCGCTGGATGGGTCTTTGACGGGCGTGACGTTCCGCAAGGACCCGAATTTCGGCTTTGACGTGCCGGTGGCGGTGCCCGGGGTCGACAATGCGTTGCTGAACCCGCGCGACACCTGGGCCGACAAGGCGGCCTATGATGCGCAGGCGGCGAAGTTGGTGAAGATGTTTTCGGACAACTTTGGCCAGTATGTGCCGTTCATCGACGCGGATGTGAAGGCGGCGGCGATTGGCTAAGGCGGGTATGCCGAAAGGCCGGGGGGCTTCGCGCCCCCCGGACCCCCCGCGGGATATTTAGAGACAGAAAATTGGGGCGCGGCCGGGTGGCGGTTGACCCGAGTTTGGTTTAGCCGAGCTTGGTTTAGCCGAGCAGGGCTTGGCGGATCAGGTTCAGGCCGGTGAGGACCAGCAGGGCTTGGGTCCATCTGCGGAATTTCCTGTGGTCAAGCCGGTCTTGCACCCGCAGGCCGAGGGTTTGGCCCAGCACGGCGGGCAGCACCAAGAGGGCGGAGAACCACAGGTTGGGGCCGTTGAGTACGCCTGTGTGCAGGTGCGCCAGTGTCAGGGTGGCCGCGCCAATCAGGAAGATGACGCCTTGGACCCGGACGGCCTCGGTCTTGTCGGCGCCGATGGACAGCAGGTAGACCAAAAGCGGCGGCCCCCAGACCCCCGAGACACCGCCATAAAGCCCGCCGATGGCCCCGAGCACCCATTCGGCGCGGTTGCGGTGTTCCAGCCGCAGGGCAAGGGCGCGGCCCGCGAGTTGCAGGCCAGCGAAGGCGGTGATCGGCAGGCCAAGGAGCAACAGGAAGCCGGTTTTCGGGATATTGTCCACGAATTGCGCCGACAGGACCAGAAACACCAATGTGGCGATCAGGAAGCGGTGGTAGGTGACCGCGCTGGCGCGGGCCGCGGGAAGGCCTTGGCGGAGCGCTTGGGAGATGTTGGTGATCAGCGTCGGCAGGATCAGCCCGGCGAGTGCCACATGGGGCGGCAAGAACGACGAGAAGGCCGAAATCATGATCATCGGCATCGCAAAGCCGATCGCGCCTTTGACGAAGCCGGCGAAAAGCGTGACCGCGACGGCGACCCACAAGGCGGTGGCGGGCAGGTCGCCCAGTGGAAAGGTCATGCGGTTCTCCCTTGTCGCAACGGTCTATCGCATGCTTGGGAATGGGGCCGCAAGAAAATGGGTGCGACACTTTAAATCGAATGACGCGTCTTTGGCGAATTAATATTGCGCTGCAGTTGCGAAGGCGCTACCCATTCGCACATGCAGAATCTTCAGGACACCGCCATGGCCCTCGACGCAAAAAACACCGCTGGAACCGCTGCTGAGGCCCCTGCCGCAAGCCCGTTGCTGGAGGGGCTTTTGACCCTGACCGCCGACGCGCTGCCGGAGGTTGAGGTATTGTTTGACCGCGCGCGTGAGGCGTTGCGGGGGTTGGTCACGCGGGACGGCAGGGTTTCGGCCAGCGCGATGGAGACACACCAATACGCGGCCCATGTGCTGTCCTGGCTTGCGACCTATGTGGAAAGTTTGCGGCAGATGCGCGCCTGGGCGGGGCGGCTGGAGGCGGCGGGGCAGTTTGGCGCCTTGGAGGGGTTGCTGCTGCAGATCGCCTTTGGCGAGTATCTGAACCAGATCAACGGCGGCATTTCGATGTCTCAGGGGGAGGTCGCGCGCTTGCAGGACCTCGGGATTTCCCCCGGACAACCGGGGGCGGCGGCGGCGTGTCTTATGGCCCAAGGCAATACCGCAGCCGCCCGCATGGCTTTGGTCGCGCTGATGCGCGACAACCACGGGCGCGCAACTTTTGGCGCGACGGGGCTGGATGATGAGTTGGAGATGATCCGCGACCAGTTCCGCCGCTTTGCCGATGAGCGGGTGGTGCCGCACGCGCATGGCTGGCATCTGCGCGATGAGTTGATCCCGATGGAGATCATTGAGGAACTGGCCGGGATGGGGGTGTTCGGGCTGACCATTCCGGAAGAGTTTGGCGGGTTTGGCTTGACCAAGGCGTCGATGGTTGTGGTCAGCGAGGAGCTGTCGCGGGGGTATATCGGGGTGGGTTCGCTTGCGACCCGGTCTGAGATCGCGGCCGAGTTGATTCTGTGCGGTGGCACCGAGGCGCAAAAGGCACAGTGGTTGCCCAAGCTGGCCTCGGGTGAGATTCTGCCGACGGCGGTGTTTACCGAACCGAACACCGGGTCGGACCTTGGCGCTTTGCGGACGCGGGCGGTGCAGGTGGGCGAGGGCTGGGAGGTGACCGGCAACAAGACGTGGATCACCCATGCCGCGCGGACCCATGTGATGACGCTGCTCGCGCGGACCGAGCCTGACACGTCGGACTATCGCGGGTTGTCGATGTTTCTGGCCGAAAAGACCCCCGGCACCGATGCAGTGCCTTTCCCGACGCCCGGCATGACCGGGGGCGAGATCGAGGTTCTGGGCTATCGGGGGATGAAGGAATACGAGCTTGCCTTTGACGGGTTCAAGGTTGCCTCTGACAACCTGTTGGGCGGCGTGCCGGGGCAGGGCTTCAAGCAGTTGATGCAGACCTTTGAGAGCGCGCGCATTCAGACGGCGGCGCGGGCGATCGGGGTGGCGCAGTCGGCCCTGGAGGTCGGCATGAAATACGCCGAGGACCGCAAGCAGTTCGGCAAGCCGTTGATCGCGTTTCCGCGGGTGGCGGGCAAATTGGCGATGATGGCGGTGGAGATCATGGTGGCCCGGCAGTTGACCTATTTCAGCGCCTGGCAAAAGGACCATGACAAGCGCTGCGATCTGGAGGCGGGGATGGCCAAGCTGTTGGGCGCGCGGGTGGCTTGGGCTTGTGCGGACAATGCCTTGCAGATCCACGGCGGCAACGGCTTTGCCTTGGAGTATCAGATCAGCCGCATCCTGTGCGATGCGCGGATTCTGAATATCTTTGAGGGGGCGGCGGAAATTCAGGCGCAGGTGATTGCGCGGCGCTTGCTCGACTAAGGACCGCGCCGCTTAACGGGCCTCGACATAGCCGCCGCGTGAGGGGCGCGGGCTGCCCAGTCTGGGGTGCAAGCGGCCGGCGATCAGCAGGGCGGTGCCAAGCCCCGCGCCCGCCGCGGCAAAGATCGCAGGCAGCGGCAGGGCAAGCAGCAGCAGCCACGCCACGCCGGGGGTCACGATGCCCGACACATCGCGGAAGCTGGAATAGACGGCCGACATCTCTGTCCGCTCTGACGGTTTGACCGCCATCAGGAAGGGCAGGCCGCCCACCACATCCAGCGCCACCAGAAACACCGAGGCCAGCATGACAAAACCCACTGTCAGCCACGGCAGGGGGGCGGCAAGGTAGGCCCCCAGAAACGCCAGCGTGCAGCAGCCAAAAGCCACGCGCACCGACATGCGGACCGAACTGCGCCGGGCTTGGCGCAGGATCAGCGGGGCGATGAACAAGAGCGCGTTGGTCAGCGACAGCACCGTGCCGCCAACCTTGGGGCCAAGGCCGGATTCCACGCAAAAGATCGGCAGGTAGACCACATAGACCCACCAGCCGCAGGACCGCATCACCGCAAAGAACCAGCCCGCAATCAGGCGGGGTTGGGCAAAAAACCGGCCCAGATAGGCGAGCGGGTTCAGCGTAGGGCCACGGGCGCGGGTGATCTGTTTGCCATTGCCCAGCCGCAGCACCCAAAACGTCGTCAGCAGCGCCACGACAAAGCCGCCCGCCACAAGGAAGGGCAGCGGCTTCCATTGGCTGTGAAGCCAAACCCCCAGCAGCGGGCCGACCGACCATGAGGTGGCGGAATACACCATTTGCATCGACTGGCTGCGGCCAAGGTCGGCGCGGGTGATGTAATCCAGCACATAGGCGTTGAAGCACACAAAGGTGGTCGCGGTGGCCATTGCCCCGCTCATCACCGCCAGCGGCATCGACCAGCTTGTGCCAATGATCGCCATGGTCATCGACAGAAAATACATCAGGCAACCGATCGTATACATCCAGCGGCGCGGCACTTTGCGGGTGGCCCAAGGCACCATCAGCCCCCAGATCAGCGCCACGATTCCGGCGGCGAAATAGGCGAGCGAGGTGGATTCCGCGTTGCCGAGCGCATCATAGACCGCCAGCGGCATGACCGAGATCAGGATGCCGCGCACCGCCGCCTCTAACCCCGCAAGCATCGCGAAATGCTGCACCTTTGGCGCGGGTGCATGGGCGAGCGTTACGGGAAGATCATTGACCGGCATGGTGGCAAGATGGCGTGCGGCGTGGTCTGCGTCTGTGCCATCCGCGACGCGCGCAGGTGGGGCCGCGACCTTGTGTCAGAAGACCTCGCCGCGCAGGACCGTGGTGTAGCGGTCCACGTCGCCGCGCGTGACCAGACCCCGGCCAAGAAGTTCGGCCAGACAGCGCAGGACCAGATCATAAGAGCCCAGCACCGCATCGGCCAAAAGCGCCATGTGGCGCAGCACCTCATCCTCCAGCGCGGCCATGTAGATCGGGTTGCGCAGAAAGATCACGTCCAACACCGTGACCTGCGATTTGGGCAGGCCAAGGCCCGGCGCAAGGTCGCGCGGATAGCCCAGAACATGCGGGCTGACCTCGGCCAGCTTGTGCGCGATGAAGCCTTGGGTGGCCATTTCGGATTGGATGTCGCCAAAGGTCGGCTGGCCTTGGTAATAGGGCAGAAACGCCACCTCGGTCTGGATGACGGCGGTTTGGGCCAGTTTGGTGCGGCCGTGTTGAAAGACCTTCAGCTCGCCGCCCTGAATGTCGATCTTGAGCATGTCGATGCGGTCAATCTCGGCAATGTCGTCCAGCCGCTGGGTGTCCATCTGCACCTCACGCTCTATCCGGGCGGCTTGGCGCCACCACGGGTTAAGATAATCGCCGACCCAGTCTTCGGGGCGCAGCGTAGAGACGAGGCCGCTGTTCTTGGTCAGGTAAAGCGTTTCCGTGGCCCCGGTGCCGACGGCGTAGGGCAGGTAGGTTTCGCAATCGCGTTTGGCGGCGTTGAGCGCCTCTAGCGCCTCGGGCTGCGGTTCAAACCCGATGATCCGGCAATGGCCGCTGCGCCGCAACATCGCGTAAGGCGGCGCGCCGTTGAAGGGATTTGCGCCGATGTCGACGATGGTGGTTACGGCCTGCGGTTGCAGCACCTCGCGCAGGAGCGCGACACGGTGGACGGGTTTCATCCGGCATTTCCGATCTTTTGTGCCCAGCGGGCCATTCGGCCAGTATGGCATGGCGGGGCAAAGGGTGTCTCCCCAAAAGCAGGGGCAGTGCGGGGCGGACTATTGCGGGGGACGCGACAGCAGGTCGCGCAGGCGGGTGCGGGCCTCGGGCAGGGGGCGGTCGTTCAGAACCGGTTGCAGGCCTTGCAGCAGGAAATGGCCGGTCATGCCAAGGGCCGCGACCAGTTCGGCGTCAAGCGCCTCGGCGGTGGTGGGGGGAGAGCCGGTCAGCAGGCCGGGCAGCGGCAAAAGCCGGGCGGCCCAGTTCCCCGCCCCGGCATGGCTGACCGCCCGCCCGCTGCGGGGCGAGACATAGGCCAAGCCGTCGCGCGCGCCCGTGACCGCACAACTGCCCAGATCCAGACCGAAGCCGAGGTTTTCCAGCAGCGCCAGTTCCCATGCGAGATAGGCTGGCTCCCAACCCGGACCGGCGGCCATCGCATCCAGCAGGGCAATGCTGCGGGACCACAGCGCCGGGTGCGGTTCGCGTTCGGGCAGGGACAGGTGCACAAGCGCGCAGACCGCGTTCAGCCCGGCCAAGGCGCGTCTGTCGGACAGGATCGCCGCGCGTGACCGCAGCGGCTCTACCGTGAAACTGCCCAGATGTTCGCCCAGCCGGGCCGTCCATGTCAGGGCAAGCTGGGTGCCGGGTTGCAGATGCGGGGACAGGCGGCGAGACATGCCGCCGCGCACCACGCCGGCATGACGCCCATGCGCGGCGGTGAACACCTCGACGATCGCCGCGCTTTCGCCATAGGGCCGCGCCGAGATCAATACACCTTCATCGCGCCAATCCATCGCGGCAGTATCGGGCGGCGCGGCGCAGGCGGCAAGGGGGCGCAACAGGGCTTGCCGCCCGGCGGGCCGCAGGGCAGGATCACGGCATGACCGAACGCCGAAGTCTGATCCCGCCCTCTGCCCGCGGTGCCTATGGGCCGCGGCTGGTCGCGCTGGCCTTGGCCTGTCTGGCGATGGCGTCGCTGCGCGCGCAGTTTGATGTGCTGGCGGCAACGACCGCGTTGGGGCCGGCGCTGTGGCTGATGGCGCTATTCTTTACGGTGCTGACCAATCTGGGGGTCGTGCTGCATATGCTGGCGGTGGCGTGGGGCTGGCGCATTTCGGCGGCACGCGCGGCGGGGCTGGTGGTGTCGATCGTGTTCGTGGCCTTGGTTTATCACGCGGTTCTGGCGCGGCTTTGGGCACCAGAGGGGCTGCAATGGTGGGCCGATCAGGGCCTGCACTCGGCCGTGCCCTTGGGGACGGTGCTGTGGTGGGCGGTGCTTGCGCCAAAGGGCGTCAGCCGCCGGGATATGCCGGGCTGGATGGTCTGGCCGCTGGTCTATTGCGCCTATGCGTTGATCCGGGGCGCGGTGAGCGGGGTTTGGCCCTATCCGTTTCTGGATGCCGATGCGCTGGGCTGGCTGCGCGTGACGGGCAACATCGCGGTGCTGATTGCGCTGTTCGCCGCGTTGGGGGCGGGTTTGATCTGGGCCGACGGACGGCTGCGCGCCTTGCGGCAGGGGCGGCAGGAAGCGGGAAAACCACTCTGAGCGAGCGTGAAACGTTTCGCGCCAATGTGCTGCAATGGATGTCCGAAACGGGCGTGGCGGGGTGGCACCGTCCGGGCAAGCAGGGCCAAACCCCCGCGCGGTAAAGGACAGGGAGGAAAACGGAGCCATCCACCTGAAGCTGTCGACGGTGATCGACCTGGCTGCAGCGCTTGGGGCCGACCCTGCGGAGTGGATGGGGCTGGGCGTGGCAGTCAGTCGCCCGACAGGCCGACCTCGTCCAGCAGGGTGCGGCCTTGGCGGTCTTCGATCTCTATCAGCCACAGGTCGCGGTCGCGGTCGCGTTGGCGCGACAGGGCCGCGTCGACATCGGCCTCGGCACCTTCGGCGAGCACCACCCAGATCCGGCCATCGGCCTGCAGATCATAGCTGCGCTGAAAGGCGCGGGCGCGGCCATCCAGCGTGGCGAGTTTCACGATCACCGCCCCGGCGGTCGGATCGCCCTTGGCGGTGATATAGACCGGAATGTCGGCCAGACGCAGCCGGGCAAGATAGGCGGCCACCCAGAATTCTGCGGTCAGTCGTGGCATGGCGGCTCCCTGCGCGAAAACTGTTCTTTTGAGAGACGGGCCCGGATGGGCTACATTGGCGCGATCCCTAAACTGGAGACCCCACATGCCCGACAAACCCGCCTCACTTGCCCCGCGATTGGTCATGGCCATTGGTGGGGCCATGATCATCCTGTCTATCTGGACCGGGCCGGCCGCCGCGCCGACTGCTTGGCTGAAGTACGGCGGGGCTGCGGTCATGCTGGCGGGCGCGCTCTGGCGTCTGTTGGGCACACGCGGCAAGGGCTAAACGCCCAAGCCGCAGCGGGTCAGTCGCCGTCTTTGAAGGTCAGGCCCATTTCGGAATAGCGCTCTGGCTCTTCCAGCCAGTTCGGGCGGACCTTCACTTGCAGGAACAGATGGACCGTGCGCCCGAGGAATTCCGAAATCTCGGCCCGTGCGGCCTGACCGATGACCTTGATCGTCTCGCCGCCATTGCCCAGCACGATGCCCTTGTGGCCATCGCGGGCCACATAGATCAACTGGTCGATCCGGGTGGTGCCGTCGGGTTTGTCTTCCCACTTTTCCGTCTCGACGGTCAGTTGGTAGGGCAGTTCCTCATGCAGGCGCAGGGTCAGCTTTTCGCGGGTCATGCTTGCTTGTCAGATTTACAACTGAGGTTGATTTTACCCTGATCAGAGGCTGTGAGGTTCGATGAGATGGATGTTTGCTGGGTGGAGCGAACGCTGAGTCTGTATGCGCCACGGAGGAAGCCATTTGTGTGTACTTCTTCACGAACCCTGGCAGTCATGAGTGAACAGTGCGTACTAGATTATTTCTTCTGGACAGGGCCACTGGCCGTACTTAATTTATGCATGGGCCTGCTGTGCATCTGTGAAGCCAGCTGTATCAAGCATACGTGCAAGATGACATGCTGAGACTGTGCGAAACCACGAAAGTGTGACAGCACGTGCCTCCAGACCAATTTGCCACGCCTGTCCTATCAAGCTGCAGAGTTTGTTTGAGGTGTCCTAAAAGACTATTCACACTGAGCCTGTCCACTTGGGCAAAACAAAGAGCGAAATCCGGACACCGTGTCTTGAAAAAGCAGTGGAAGCAGTGAACGAGCACAGCCATGTTAGATCTGTTCGCCGTGTTCACCAGGGGAGGAGCATTGCTCTGGACATGGCAGTTCGCTGCGCTTCGACACAGCCCTGTCGAAGCCATTAATGCCCTCATCAGGTCATGCCTGCTCGAAGAACGCTCCGGAGGCAACACATTCACCTACGAGCCCAAGCAAGGCGCACAGCAGGCGATGAAGATGGACATTCCACAACGTACGCGCAAAACGCTGCAGATGCACCTCAGCTTCACAGCTCGCATGGCCATGGATACATGCCAGGAGAATGCCAGGGAGCAACACTGGCATCAGCCCAATCGCAGCCATTGCTCCCTTTTCACTCTGACACGGCACCGTGTGCACGCAGGGGCTGGGCCTGGTCTTCGTGGCTGCATACCAGAAGGCACTCAGCCTTTTGTATGTGGAGGAGCTCCTGGCTGCAGTTAAGGCAGAATTCACCTCGAGCTACTACAAACCAAACGTGAGCTGGCACACCTAACCTTACATAAGTCTCCTGGCTGCTCTGCCCCACCTTGTCCATGTGATCAAAACAGTGATCCCCAGATATGAATGGACAGTCCGAAGAGCTCTTGATGCAGCAATAGTCCTGCAAGGTCATGCTGGGACTGCATCTATCGTGTGCATGTGCTGTCACCTCAGGTGCTCGCCTACCCCGAGTTCACAGAACGCTTTCAGCGCATGCACCAGGAATGCCAAGCCAAAGCGGAGCGCATGAAGGTGGCAGCCACCAAGGATCGGGCTCTGGGGTCGGGGCCTCAACAAGCCAGCGGCAAGGTGCGTGGAGTTCAGCCAGGCACACAGGCTCAACACACGGGATGCAGGGGCATGCAGATTGCATGTGTGATGGCTGTAAGCGTGCTGGTTCCATCACCTCGCCTATCTACTCTTACCTGTGTCTTCTCGTGCACTCACCGTCTGCATCTGCTGCGCCCACCTGCTACACTGTCCCCCATGTGCTGTACCTGTGGACAAAAGTGACTTATATCACACAGATCGCCCTTCCGTGCCAGCGCGTAGCACCGACCCACTGCAACACCTCAGCTGTGTAGGCCATGGGTGTAGTGGGTTCCTTATTGCAGTGTCCTGTAGTGGCTGGGTGGCACGTGCAGGCCAATGGCAAGGGTGCGGCCGCCAAGGCGTCGGGGAGCAGCTCCGGTGGAGCGGCAGCCACGGGTGGCGGGAAGAAGGCGGCGGTGGCAGCGGAGGATGACGGGGATGGCGAGGGGAGCTATGCTAGAGGAGGGGGTGGCAGGGCTGCCGGGGCTGGCAGCGGGGGCGAGGGGAGCGCAGAGGTGAGTCATGGGGCAGGGCAGCAGGGCAGAGGCAGAGGGGTGGCGTGGCGGATGGGAGTGGGGGGGGTGGGGCAGGGGGGAAGGCAGCGTGGAGGGGAAGGCGCGGAGCAGAGGGCAGCGCAGACGAGAGAGAGGTGTGGGCTGCAGCATGGGGCCAACTCAGCTACTCCTGACTTGCACTCGCCATTGGTCAGCGGGGCAGAAGTTCTCAGCTTCAGCCAGTCGGAGGGGTGATGAGGCTGGACTGTGCTTTGTGGTGGAAATGAGGGTGATGGTGGTGATACCGTGCTTTGTGTCTGTGGCAAGGGTGTTGTGGGGTGGTGCTGTGGCCGTCTGCAGGAGGCGGCGGGTGACGCTGCCTTTGACATGAGCCGCCTGCCTAAGGGGGGTGGTAAGGGCGGGCGGGCGGGGCCAAGGGTGCTCAAGACTTCGTCCTCGGGGGCGGGCAAGCCTAAGGACAAGGAGGAGAAGGACGCTCCCAAGAAGAAGGTGAGAAGCCGGTGTGCGTGGGTGTGGGTGTACGAGAGGTGATAGTGAGGGAGGAGGTGGTGGTGCATGCAGGTGGACTCGGTGAAGAAGGCTGTCACTGCCAGCACAGCACAGCACAGCACGCAAGCGTCCATGTCAAACACTGCCGTGCGTACCTGCTCTGCCAAAACAGCAGCGTTATCATCAGGATTTACAGTAACTTGTGCTATGTGCTGTGATGACCATACCAATCGGGCAGAGCGTGAACGTAAGGCATTCTGAAGCCTGAGTGCTTGTGTGCAGTTGCTCCA
>CAWFGJ010000010.1:0-189115 GCA_963815355.1 uncultured Alphaproteobacteria bacterium | reverse complement strand
TCCTTTCCTGTAGTCTTTTTAAATAGGCACTAAAATCTGCCCTATTAATGGCTCTATTCTGTTGGTAGAGTCCTCCCCCATACTGTTTTCAGATTCCAGAACTGCCGCATTTTTGTTTTGCGCATAAAGGGAATGAGGTTGAATAATTTCTTTTCAAAATTGTGTTCAATATTAAAACCTACATAATGATCCGAGATATATTCAAATCGGTTCATGAGGTTAAAACTGTTTTTGTTGTAATAGTAGATCTCATTACCCGGATGCACTTCCAAGAGCATGAATGGAATTCCAGAACCAAAATATTTGCCGCCATAAAGCATATAGTCTACTTGCCCCCAACGCTTGATTCTGAATTTTTGCGAGATATATGCTTCCACTTTTTGATACTGGTATTCGCTATTCATTAAATTGGGAATCCCTGCTGCTAATTCCAATTCTATCACCGGTAAATGGGTTTTCAATTTAAAGTCCCTTCTAGCACCTTCAATCACTTTTTCTCGGCGCAAATCGGAACTTGATGCCTATTTCAGAATTGAGCACATTCCTATCTCTATTAGAAAACATGCGGCTATGAGGCAGGGGATTAAAGGTTTCAAACTGGCTATGTTTGAACTGGAATTTGGCAGACATATTGTTGCCAAAATCTTTGGTTATAGCGCTTCTTAGTTCTTTCATGCCTAAGAACTTTTGCACCAAACCCTTTCTGCGCAACAAACGGTTAAACATATTGTCTACCGTAATATTCTCATCGTCTATAAATCGGATGCGGCCATTGTCTAAATCGTCTGTATAACTGGCGCCAAATGACACCCCACTTTTATTGGGTAGTTTGTAATTAAATCCGCCCTTGCCCCGCCCATATCCCTTGGTTGCCCGTTGGCAATGAAGCGAGGCGGCTTAGCCTTCGTTTTGCAGATAGGCCGTCATCGAATCGTCAAGGGCGTCTTTCCACGGGGTGTGGTGCACGGGCGCCATGGTTCCGGTGATCACGGACCGATAGCGGTTGTTGCGGAAACCCATGATGTCTTGCTTTTTGTGGTCTTTCCACTCGAAGAACGCCTCACACGCGCCATCGACATCAAAGCTGGGGTAGTCGGTTTCGGCTATCAGCTCTTTGACGTAGTCGCCCTGATAGTGGATGGCGTCATGGGCGTCAGCGCCTTTGTCTTCCTCGTCGATGCGCTTTTGGACATCCGCCAGCAGGGTGGCCTTGTCGGTCGGAATCGCAATCTTGCCCATGATCGCATCGCGCACCCACCAGGCCTGCGCGTCGAACATGTTGAAGGTGAACCACTGATCCTGCATGCCCACATAGAACAGCTTTGGATTGTTCACCCAGACCACGCCCTTGTAGAGGTCCGCCGCCGCAAGCCGGTTGGCGGTTTTCAGGCGCAGATCGTCGGGCAGGAAGGGGAAATGGTGCTTGTAGCCCGTGCACAGAATGACCGCATCAACCCGCTTGGAGGTTCCGTCACTGAAATAGGCGGTTGTCTCATCCATGTGGTCGAGTCTGGGCACTTCTTTCCAGTTATCCGGCCAGTTGAACCCCATCGGTGCGTTGCGATAGGCCACCGTGATCGACTTGGCCCCGTATTTCCAGCACTGTGAGCCGATGTCTTCGGCCGAATAGGACGAGCCGAGGATCAACAGATCCTTGCCCGCAAACTCGCGCGCGTCGCGGAAATCATGGGCGTGCAGCACGCGGCCATTGAATTTGTCAAAGCCCGGATACTCCGGCACGTTCGGCACCGAGAAATGGCCCGACGCGACGATGACGTTATCAAAGTCTTCGTCATACATCCGGTCGTTTTTCAGATCATGGGCGGTGATGGTGAAATTGCCCTTGGCCTCATTGTAGCGGACCATGCGAATGGTGGTGGAAAACCGGATCCAGTCGCGCACACCGGCTTTGTTCACGCGGCCTTCGATGTAGTCAAACAGCACGGCGCGCGGCGGATAAGAGGCGATCTGTTTGCCGAAATGCTCTTCAAACGAGTAGTCGGCGAATTCGAGGCCCTCTTTCGGGCCGTTGGACCAAAGATAGCGATACATAGAGCCGTGGACAGGCTCGCCGTTTTCATCAAGCCCGGTGCGCCACGTGTAGTTCCACAACCCGCCCCAGTTCGACTGCTTTTCAAAGCAGACGACCTCTGGGATCGCTTCGCCGTTTTGCGCGGCAGATTGGAAGGCCCGCAACTGAGCAAGCCCAGAGGGCCCGGCCCCGATTACAGCAACGCGTTTTGTCATGGCATTTTCCCTTGGTCTGGACCAGTTTGTCATTTTGGTGCTTTTGGTTCGGACCAAATTGGACAGGTGGTATATATTCTGTCAATGAATTCTTTTGCCCAGAGGTGAAATTGTGAATGCCCCCCTCGCTTTTTTCCCGGAAAGGCTTAGTCCTTCGGCATGACCCACGGCAGTTTTGCACAAAGATTGGCAATCAAGGGCGCCCTGCCCCGGTTAACGGCTGGGGTTTCGGATACCATCAATATTGGCTTCATGGCCCCGCTTAGCGGGCCGGTGCAATCGTGGGGCCTGCCGGGCCTGAACGGGTGCGAGATCTGGCTAGACAACTTGAACCGGTTGGGCGGGCTGTCGATTGGCGGGCGTCGCCACCGGGTGCGGATTATCCCCTTTGATTGCCAATATGCGCCGGAGCGCGCGGCAGAGGGGGTGCGCGCGCTGTTGCAAGACCATGATATCAAGCTGCTTTTGACCTTGGGCGGGGATAGTCTTGCACCGGTTGTCGACTATCTGACCGACCGCAAGCTGCTGACGGCAACGCTGCTGCCCAGCGATCTGTCGCCAGACACACCCTATCTGATCGCCCCCAGTGAATCGCATCCGATCTATAATGTGACCGGGATTGACTGGTTGGCGCGCGCGCGCCCTGCCCTGCGCCGTGTCGCGCTTTGCAGCCAGACCGACGCCTTGGGCTTGCCGTCTTTGGCGACCTATCGGGCGGCCTGCGCGGCGGCGGGGCTGAGCGTGGTCAAGGAAATCCGTTATGATCCGGCCAACCGTGATGCAGCGGGAATGGTGGCCGCGATGATGGCCGAAGCGCCGGACATCCTGTGCTGGTGCACAAGCTATACGCCGATGGTGCACCACCTGACCGAGGCGGCCCATGCCGCCGGGTTTTCGGGGCAGATGGTGTCGTGCACGCTGGATTCCTACCCCCAGTTGATCGCGCGCACCTCTGCCGCGTTCATGGAAGGATTCGTGTTCCAGTTTCCGGATTTCGACGATCCGTTGCTGGCGGAAAAGGCGTTTTTCTTCAACAGCCCCAGCGCGTTTTACACCGAATACCAACGCCGCTTTCCAGGAAGCTGGAGCGCTGTGTCTTGGGAATACGTGGCGATTCTGGACATCTGGCGCAAGGCGGTAGAGCGGGCGGGCGGTGTTGCACCGGTCTCTGTGCTGGCCGCAATGAAGCAATCGGGGGCGGTAATGCACGCCTTCGGCCCGGCGCAATGGTGGGGGGCCGACATGTTTGGCATCGACAACGCGCTGATCGGGGATTGGCCCGTGGTGCAGATCACTGGCGGCAAGGCGCGGATTGTCGAGTTCGGCTCTATCCCCGCGTGGCTGGCCGCGCATGGCGGCCTGTTGCGGGCGCAAATGGCGGATCTGGGCCAGTTGTGGGACCAACGACAGCACCGCGGCGGCGCACGGACGGCCCTTTCGGGGCGCAGTCTGGGGGCCTAAGGCTCTTGCAGCAACAGGCGCTGCTCTTCGATCAGGTGGAGTTTGATGAACTCTACAGCCGCCTCGATATCGCGTGAGGCGATGGCGTTGAACAGCGTGTTATACCGCTGCTGGTAATCCGCGATCCGCTTGGGCGTCAGGTGCCGCCTGAGCAAGGCGGAGCGAAAGTTCTGTCGGCAGGCATCAATCGTCAGATCATAACAGGCGGCCAACAGCGGATTGCCCGCGCCCTGCGCGATCTGGCGATAGAGCGCCTCTTCCTGCAGGGAAAACGCGGCGGAGTTGGTTCTGATCTGTTCCATCCGCGACAGGGTCTCACCCAGCCCTTCGATCTGGCGAGGGGTCATGTTGATCACGGCAAGGCGGATCATCTCGGGTTCCAGAATACCGCGCATCACCAGATGCTGAAGGGGGCTTGTCTCAGACGACAGGGCCGAGGGGGCGGCGTTGCGGCCCTCATCGTTTTGGTAGGTGACAAAGCTGCCGCTTCCCGCCCGACGCCGGATTACCCGGCGGGTTTCCAGCACGTCCAGTGCTTCGCGCACCGTGTTGCGCGCGACGCTCAGTTCTGCGGCCAAGGTCCGCTCTGAGGGCAGGCGCTCATCAATCTGATACTCTTTGGCGGCGATCCGGGCGAACAGCGTGTCAATGACCGCTTGCACCGTGGCCCCCGGCGTCGCCTCGGCCATGTCGAGGACCTTGAGCGGGGTCAGTCGCGGGCTTGGGTTGGATGTCACGGTCAGGGTCTCCGGTTCAAGGGCAGGTTACGCGATCCACGCCCGAAATGGCAACGGGCGGCCTCCATCGGAAACCGCCCGTCGCGTTCACGTTAGCACGGCTTAGACCGGCAGAACAAAGAACCAGTTGGCCCAGAGCACGATACCCGCGCCAAGGATCAGCGTCAGATACGGCCAGATGCCAGCCTTGCGTTCGCCCAGATCGCCGTTCTTCAGACCCAGATCCTCAAGCGCCTCTGGCGGGAACTTGCCGCCGTCCTGATAGTAGTGGCGATACCAGAACACCGGCAGGATCAGCGACGCAAAGATCACCCCCGACCAAAGCGCACCGGAGTAGCCCCAGACTTTGGCACCCGCCCCAAGCAGCAGCGCGTTGACGAAGGCAAGGAAAGTGTTGAACCAGATCAGGAAGGTCGGTGCTTTCCACGGGCGGTGGATATGGCCCGAGTTGATCCGGTGAATCCAGCCTGCGTTCAGGTTCAAGAAGTTGAAGGTCAGGTAGCCCACGTTCGAGATGGCAAGCACGTAGAAGTATCCTCCCGCATCCGAGGCAAGCGCCAGCAGAAACAGGTTGAACACCAGATCGGTCCACATCGCGTTGGTCGGTGCACCGTGATCGTTGACCTTGCTGAGATACTTCGGCAGCCAACCATCGCGGGACCCTTGGTAGAGCGTGCGCGACGATCCGGCCATTGCGGTCATGATGGCAAGGAACAGCGCCATGATCATCAGGATCACGAAGATCTGGGTGATGATGTTCGAGGTGCTGACCATGGAGCCAAGGGCGGCCCCCACGCCTGTGCCATCGACAATCCCCGGCTCCAACATTCCGGCAGCGCCGAACACGCCTTGGAAAGAGAACGGGATCATGAAGTAGAAGATCATGCACAGCAGGCCGGAAAAGAAGATGGCCTTGAACGTGTCGCGGGCCGGGTCTTTCATTTCGGCGACGTAGCAGACCGCCGTCTCAAAGCCATAGGTCGACCATGCGGCGATGTAGAGCGCGCCCAGAAACAGCGTCCAACCCCCGATGTCCCATGAGCCGACATCCCCGCCGTAGGCGACCGTCGGCGGCACGATATCAGCCACGTTCATGTAGTTGATCGAGCCATTCAGGATCGGCACGATGCCGACAAGGAACAGCGGCACCAGAACCACGACGGCCAGAACCTTTTGCGCCGAGGCGGTTTGGGCGATGCCGCGGTGCTGGATCGCGAAGATGATCAGCATCAGGATCGCGCCGATCACAAAGGTCGCGTTGAAGTGCAGCGTTCCAAGGCCGGGGATGGCGATGGTATAGGCCTCACCCCAGACGCGGATCCACGGGGTCAGCGCCTCGACACCGGCGGCGGCGGCAACGGCGGCAATGGCGTCGGGTACAGAGGTGCCCGCATTCGCCGCAATGTAGTCGATGACGGACTGGCTTTCGGCGGTGAATTGCGCGCCGTTGGCGGCAACCCAATCCAGCACCAGCTGGCTATCGGCCACCGGAATGGCGAACAGCGCGTTCAGGATGTAGCCCGCCGCGATCGCGCAGCCCAGCGACAGCACGGGCGACCAAGCGAACCAGTTGCACCAGACCGACAGCGGCGCGATCATCTTGGAATAGCGCAGCCAAGCCGTGGCGCCATACACCGAAGCCCCGCCCGACTTATTGCCGAACATCCCGGCAATCTCGGCATAGGTGAACGACTGGGTGAAGCCCATGATCATCGAAATGATCCAGACGGCAAAGGCGGCCTGACCGGCCACCCCGGCAATGCCGCCGATAGAGAACAGCACAAGCGGCGGCACACCCGCCGCGACCCAAAAAGCGCCACGCCAGTCCAAAGACCTGTGCAGGCCCTTGGATTTGGCAGAAGAGTCATTTGACATTCAGAAGTCCCTTTCCCTGGAGGTAACAGGCTTGCCGATCTGACGTCGGCTTCCCGCAGCGATGTATTGCGCGGCCAAGCGGTGGTCCCGAAACGGGGGCTTGGCCTTGCGACACTGTGCAGCAGCTTTTCGCGCGGCCAAAGGACAAAGTTGCACATCAAGAAAAAATATTTCTCAGACGTTGAGTTCGTGACCGGGGTTTCACGAGCGACTCGCCGCGACTCTTGGCAAGAATCCGGGTGCGTGTGGTCCTGTTCCACTGCGTTGGCTGCGGGGGGCTATGGCCATGAATCGTTTGGCATAATGTATTTATAATCAAGCGCTTATGGTAATTGTTCGGTTTGGCGGGAAGGTCTGGGTAGACGGTGAGTCCCCTGCTTTGCGGGCGACGGCCACAGGTAAGGGCGCGGCGACTTGCCCGCCCGCGCCGGGTTTCCGGCGCGCGCGGTCCGCATTGGGCACATCAGCGCCTGACGATGATTTTTCGGGCAAAACCGCAACGTGAGATCAGAAAAAACCAACGGCTGCCCTCTGGGGCCAAGCCACACCGCCTGCAAAAGCCAAGGCAAACCCTGCGCCCATGCCAGCGACACGCGACGCGAAGTTCAGGTGAACGCGTGAGAAAACTTGACAGATTGTCGCAACCCGTGTTTCCCTTAGTTAAAAAAAGTTCACTACACGCGTCAGGCGTAACGACCGCGCTACTGCGGTCATTCAAGGGAGGGAACGATGACGGAAATGACAGAGCGCATCGAAAAGATGCATCGGCTCGATATTCTGGTCGCTTGGGCTTTTGTTGGCGGTCTTTGGTTTGCGATTGGCTTTGTGGCGCTGGCCACATGGTCGCTGGCGCCTTCGATGTCGGCACGGATTGTGCTGCTGATCGGCGGGGCGGTCGTGCTGGTCTTCAACACGGCGGCGATCATGGCCATGCTGCGCCACTACCGCTCAGATCGCGATTTCATGTACGGGCTGGACATCAAGTTCCTTGATGCCGCCAAAGCGGCAAAGCGGGGATAATGGCCATGCCAAACTACACGCCACCTGCCCAAGGCAAACTGGGCCAAATCATCGACGTTATCGTCCTTTTGCTGATGACCGTCGGCGCGCTTTACATCCCGTTGTGGATGGGGCTTGCCGGACGGGCGCAAACCTCTACCCCGCCCGAAAATCCGACGTGGGAAGCGTTGGGGCAAAACCCCGAGATGGTATCAAAGTGGAACCAGCTTGGCTTTCCTGACGCGGCGTCCGCAGCAGACATCATCTCTGCCCGGTTCGACTATTCCTTCTCGATCAGCAGCCTGCTTTTGATGATCGTGGTGATTGTTGGCTACTACGTCATCATGTTGCGGTTTTCCGAAAAGGAATACCGCGAGGTGATTGCCGAAAAGTTTGGCGAGAAATAGGGGCAGAGAAAACCATGGATATCTGGACACTTGCGGAATACGCGGCCTGGGGTCTTTCGGCCCTTTTTGGCCTGATCATTGTGACCGACTGGTTGCGCACCGACAGCACCTATTCAGATGATGTTCTCATGTCTTCGCAAGAAGGCGAGCTTGAGGCCATGACTGAAGACCACAAGCTTTAAGGGGAAGAAAATGGCTGATTTTGACATAACTTCCCAGAAAATCGACGGGATGGGGCCACATGGCGCCAAAGTGGGCCTGTTGCGGGTTCTGGGGCCTGCACACGTCTGGGCGCTTGGCGTCGGTATCGTTCTGGTCGGCGAGTACATGGGCTGGAACTTTGCTGTCGGCAAAGGCGGCGCTTTTGCCGCGCTGATCGCCTGCTGGTTTGCGGGCATCTTGTACACTTGCGTGGCCATGATCGACAGCGAGGTGACCTCAACGGTTGCGGCGGCTGGCGGGCAATACACCCAAGCCAAACACATCGTCGGCCCGTTGATGGCGTTCAACGTCGGGCTGTATCTGGTCTTTGCCTATACGATGCTAGAGGCGGCAAATGCGATCACCGTCGGCTTCTTGATTGATACGGTGGCGGTCATGTCGGGGCATGAGGGGCTGGATCAACGGCCCTTTATCGTGTTGTCGATCATGTTTCTGGCTTGGCTTAACTATCGTGGCGTGTTGGCCACGCTGACCTTCAGCCTGGTCATTACAGCTATCGCGTTCAGCGCGATCATCATCCTGTTCCTTGCCACATCGCCGATCATGGGTAGCAGCGTCTTGCAGCATAAGGCCCTGATGACCGACCTGCCCTATGGCTGGCTGGGCGTTCTGGCGGCAATGCACTTTGGCCTGTGGTTCTACCTTGGGATCGAGGGCACGACACAGGCCGCGGAAGAGGTCCGCTCCCCCGCCCGCGCGCTGCCATTTGGCACGTTGGCCGGGATCATGACCTTGCTGATCGCCGCGACGTTGACATGGTATGTCTGCGTCGGCCTGATGCCTTGGGAGTATCTGGGCCAATCGGGTGTGCCGCTGTTTGATGCCGCACGTTTGACGGGGTCAACGACGCTGATGGTGCTGATGGGGATTGGCACGTTGTTTGCGACACTGGCCTCGGCCAACGGTTGCATCAACGATTCCTCGCGTGCCTGGTTTGCGATGGGGCGCGATCACTATCTGCCGTCTTGGTTCGGGGCCGTGCATCCGACCTATCGGACGCCCTATCGTGCGATCATCTTTCTGGTTCCCATCGCGCTCATTTTCGCACTTGGGGCGCCGCTGGATCAGGTGATCACGTTCTCTATCCTGTCAGGTCTGCTGGAATACACGTTCATGCCGATCAACGTCATCATGTTCCGGCGGAAATGGCCGATGGACTCGATCAAGCGTGGCTATGAGCATCCGTTCCACCCGATCCCGGCGATTGTTCTGCTAAGCCTGTGCGGGGTGGCCTATTTTGCGGTCTTCCTTGGCTATGGGGCGCAACTTGTGGCGATGATTTCGTTCTATATCGTCGTGTCGCTGTGGTTCCACTTCTGGCGCTATCGCTTTGTGAAGCGGGCCGCACAGTTCACCATGCCGTGGCCGCGGCCCAAGGGCTACTGATCGCAACCGCAAACCAACAGATGGCCCGCCCAACAGGGTGGGCCATCCCACAACCGAGGGGCGGACGCGATGGAAGATGTTGGATTGGGGCTTGTGGCGGCGGGTCTTGGCGCGGGTGCCGTGCTGCTTGCGGCCAGAACCCGGCGCGAAGCTGCGGCACGTGCGCGTCAAAGGCTGGCCTATTTCGATGACTGCGCCCCGTTGTTCGCGCGCGCCCGGAAGGGGCGCGGACCCGCCGGTTTTCCGCGCCTTGGCGGTGTCTTTCGGGGGATTGAGGCGGATTTGCAGGTGATGCCCGACACGCTGACCTATCGCAAATTGCCCGCCCTTTGGGTGATGGTGACCTTGCTGGCCCCCCTACCCCTGCGCGCCACGCTGAACGTCATGATCAGACCCACCGGGATTGAGCCGTTTTCGAACTTTGGCACGCTGCCCGACCAGATTGACCCGCCGCCCGGCTTTCCTGCCGACTGTGCGATACGCACCGATGCGCCGGACGCGCTGCTGCCTGAAGCGGCGTTGCAACCGTTCCTGTGCCTGTTCGATGACCCGCGGGTGAAAGAGTTGGTGATCTCGCCCAAAGGGCTGCGCATCACCTTTTTGGCCGAAGAGGCCCATCGCGGCCGCTATCTGATTTTTCGCGACGCCGAGATGGGCAGGACGCCGCTTGGTTCGGCGCGGGTCTTGCCGTTTCTGGACCAGCTTGTCGGGCTGCGCGCGGGTTTGCTCGCCGCCGCCCCATCGATAGCAGAAAGGAAATCGGCATGAAGACGGCCCCCGTTTCACCCTATCTTGTGCTGGCTGTGGCACTGGTCTTGCCGGGGGTTGGTCAGGTGTTGAACAGACAGCCCGTGCGGGGGCTGGTATTCATCTTCTTTACCCTGCTGTTGGGGGCCTACACGCTTAAGACTGCTGATCCGGATGTGTCCATTGTTGGCAAGTTGGCGGGCGGGCTGTTTGTCTATGCCATGTCGATCTTTGACGCCTATAAGCACGCGCGAATCCGGACGGCGGTTTGGGCGCATCACAACCCCTAGCCGGGGCCCCGTCAAAGGGCCCCGTTCGGTATGCGTCAGGCGTTGCCCTTTACCCGCTCTTTGCTTGGATCATAGTGCGGGAACGCCACAACGGTTGCGGTCAGACGCTTTTGGTCACCGTCAAGGCGCCCGATCTCCAGCTTGGTGCCGATGGCGGCGTGGGTCACATCCACCCGCGCAAGGGCAATCACCTTGCCCAAGATCGGTGATTTCATCGCCGAGGTGACAATACCGATCTGAGGCTTGCCAAAGTGCACGCAGTCGCCGGGCGTCGGCACGACACCACCGTCCAGATCCAGCCCGACGAGCTTTTTCTGCGGATTGGCTTTGCGGGCCTCTAGTGCGGCGCGGCCGATGAAGTCATCGGTTTTGCCTTTGAGCGGCACGGCAAAGCCGATGCCGGCCTCCATCGGATCGGTCTGGTCATCAAATTCAGAGCCGGCAAAGATCAACCCGGCCTCAATCCGCAGCATATCCAGCGCCTTGAGGCCCAGGGGCAGCATCCCCATCGGCTCGCCCACCGCCCAGATGGCATCAAAGATCGTCGCGGCATCTTTCGGATGGCAGAAGACCTCATAGCCCAACTCACCGGAATAGCCGGTGCGGCTGACCACGACGGCGGGGCCGTCATAGCCGTGCAGGCGACCGATGGTCAGGCGGAACCAGCCAAGCTCATCCATGTTTGGTTGCGCGGGGGGCGTCCAGATCACCTGTTTGAGGATGTCGCGCGACAGGGGCCCTTGCACTGCAATGTTGCAATGATGGTCAGTCGAGGCGCGGACCCAGACGTTCAGATCGCGCTCTTGCGCCTGTTTGCGCAGCCACAGGCCCGACTGGTCATTGCCGCCGATCCAGCGAAAGTTCGTCTCGCCCAGGCGAAACACGGTGCCGTCGTCGATCATGCCGCCGTGGTCATAGCACATGGCGGTGTAGACGATGCCGCCGACGGGCAGCTTTTTCATGTCGCGCGTGACGCACAACTGCAAAAGTGCCTCGGCATCCGGGCCGGTCACCTCATATTTGCGCAGGGGCGACAGATCCATCACCACGGCCTTTTCGCGCGCCGCCCAGTATTCGGCAATGGCGCCGTGGTTGGTCATCTCGCTGGCCAGCCAGTAGCCGTTGTATTCCACAAAGTTCCGCGTGTGTCGGGCAAAGCACTCGTGAAACCCGGTTTTCTTCGTCTCTTCCAAATCAGCCCCCGGTGTTTTGCGCCAGCCTATCGAGCGCTTGAAGTCTTCGGTTTTTGCGTAGGTGCGCACCTGAATATCGGTTGGATTCCAGCCATTGGCCGGATCAATATCGCAGGGGCATGCGGTTGAGATGCACACAAGATCGGTCAGCGCGCGCAGCAGCACGAAATCGCCGGGGCGCGACCACGGGTCATCCATGCTGATGGTATGGGTGTCATCCAGCAGCGTGTTGAAGAAGTAGTTGATCGCGGGCCAGCCGCCCCTTGGCCGGATGCCGAACTGGCCCAGGGCGATGTTCATGTTATCCGAGCAGTTGATATGGCCCGGATAGCCCAAGTCTTCATAATAGCGCGCCGTGCAGGCCAGCCCAAAGGTATCGTGGCGGCCAATTGTGTCTTGCACGATTTCGATCAGCGGCTCTTGGTCAACGGTGAAGTATTTGGAGTGCATCCCCGGCATCGGGTAAAGCGAGCCCATAAGGGACCGGGTGGTCGTCGGGTCGATCTCGCGCTCCAGCCCTTTGTCGAGCGCGCGCAGCGAGAACGCCTGAAAGTCTGAACATTCGCGGCCCTGCACGTCGAGGATCTGGATGAACTCTCCCGCCTTCACCAGATACGGAACCGCCTGACCGGGCTGAATATTGGCGTCGAACAGAGGGTCGGCCAAAGGATCGGGCGCGGCGCGGCGATCCTTGCCCTGCAAAAGGCTGGCGCGGCGCA
This sequence comes from uncultured Alphaproteobacteria bacterium, assembly GCA_963815355.1. GTDB lineage: Bacteria > Pseudomonadota > Alphaproteobacteria > Rhodobacterales > Rhodobacteraceae > JAPUEK01. The sequence goes on along the minus strand of CAWFGJ010000010.1, from coordinate 176,832 downwards.
CATAAAGGGTCACATCCGTGGGCGCCCATTGGTCTTGCGGCTCCATCGGGCCACCTGCCGCGCAAACGATCAGCAACCCATCAACCGAGGCGGTAAAGCTTGCAACATCGCCAGCGCGCGAACCTTCGGCAAAGACCACGGTGCCATCGGCGCGGCCAAGATCAAAACCCGACCGCTCAAGCGCACGCACCACTTTGCGCCCGGACGGATCGCGAAGCAGCGACTCTTTCAAGCATTTGGGATCGCGCCCGCCCTTGGCCCCGATCATCGCGGCGTCGGAGCGCCCGTCATGGGCGAAGAAGACCATCTCAACCGGTTGCAGGCCTTCGCGATCCTGAAGTGTGATCTCGTCGCCCCGAAAGATCGGGACTGAGCGGCTGCCACCGCCGGAAATGGGGTGGCGTTCAACGCCGGGCGGCAAGACCGGCAGGCCGGGGATCAACACCCCTGCCCGTTCAAACGGCTTCTCGAAAACCAATGGTCGGTTCATGCTTTCCGCTCCAGATGTTCAAGGCCGTGGCCTGCGAAGCCCCGCCTTGCGTCTTGCTGTTCTGCCGCCAACTGTGCCACCCGCGCGGCAAAGCTCTGCGTAGAATTATCAGGGCCTTTGCCTCGAATTTGTGATGGCAAGCAGGCCCAGAGCGGCTAGGATGATCGCGGCCGAATGGCGCAAAATACGGGCCTGTGGGCCAGACGACAAAAGGCAGCATCGCGTGACGACGAAACCCCGCCCCCGATCCGAGCGGCGCAAACCCTTGCCGCCGCTGGATTATATATTGGCGTTTGAGGCTGCGGCCCTGCGTGGCAGCTTTGCCGAAGCGGCCCGGCACATGAACATAAGCGAGACGGCGATCAGCCGCAAAGTCCGCCTGCTTGAGCAGCATTTCGGCCTGTCTTTTTTCACGCGCGGCCACCGGTCGATCGAGTTGACCCCCTACGGCCGTGAGTTTCTGGCCCGGATCGTTCCCGCGATCAACCTTTTGCGCGACGCGGCGGATGATGCCGGAAAGCACGGGCAAAACCGGCCCATCGTTCTGGCGGCGACCAATTCGGTCGCCTCGCTGTGGCTGACGCCGCGGTTGGCGGGGTTCCATAAGGAAAACAAGCACCTGAGCATCATGTTGGTCGCCTCGGATGACGACGAAGAGTGTCTGGCCGAAACCGTTGATCTGGCGATCCTGCGCGGCGATGGCGATTGGAAGGGCTACGACAGCCAGCTGGTGTTCGGTGAGACGATCTTTCCGGTCTGTTCGCCCGCGTTTCTGGCGCGCAATCCCGGCGTGGCCGAGGTGCAAAACCTATCCACCGCCCCGCTGATTGAGGTGGCAAGCAGCCATACCGAGTGGATGAACTGGCACGCGTGGCTTGGCCATGTCGGCGCGCGCCCGACGCGACTGGAGCGGCCCGTGCTTTTCAATTCCTACCCGTTGTCCATCCATGCCGCCGCCGACGGGGTGGGTGTGGCGTTGGGATGGGGGCATCTGGTGGATCAGATGCTGGCGGCAGGCACATTGGTGCGCCCGTTGGGCGAGATGCAGGTGCGGACGCAATATGGGTACTACTTGCTGACGCGGCAGGATCAGGCGGCCTTTCCCGGCCGAACCGAGGTGCAGGACTGGCTGATGGGGCAGAGCGCCGCGCGCAAACGGTTTGACGGCGCGGCGCAAGACGACTGAACCGGGCAGCGTGTCGGAACTCACCACGACTTTGTCCGAACCGACCCTATCTTCCCCGGTCGTTATCCCGCAGGTTTACCGGGAAATGAGCTGAGGGTAACATGCGCTATTCGGGCTTCAAGGTTCTTAAAGAGGCACTGACCGGGCACAAGGGCTGGAAACCAGCCTGGCGTGATCCGGCGCCAAAGCCACGCTATGATTTCGTTGTGGTCGGCGGCGGTGGGCATGGTCTGGCCACGGCCTATTATCTGGCCAAGACCTATCAGAAATCCAGCATCGCAGTGATTGAGAAAGGGTGGATCGGCGGCGGCAACGTCGGGCGCAACACCACCATCATCCGGTCAAACTATCTGTTGGACGGCAATGAGCCGTTCTACGAATACTCGATGAAATTGTGGGAGGGGTTGGAGCAGGACTTCAACTTCAACGCGATGGTCAGCCAGCGTGGCGTGCTGAACCTGTGCCATACGGATGCCCAGCGCGATGCCTTTCGCCGCCGGGCCAATGGCATGCGGCTGAACGGCGTTGACAGCGTGTTGCTGGATGCCGACGGCGTGCGCAAAATGGCGCCGTTCCTGAACTTTGACAACGCGCGCTTTCCGATCAAGGGCGGGTTGTTGCAGCCGCGCGGTGGCACGGTGCGGCACGATGCGGTGGCGTGGGGCTATGCCCGCGGTGCAGACAGCCGCGGCGTGGATATCCTGCAGAACTGCGAAGTGACCGGCTTTAAGATCGAAGGCGGCAAGTGCCTTGGCGTTGAAACCACGCGCGGCTTTATCGGCGCGGGCAAAGTGGGCGTTGCGGTGGCCGGGTCTTCTGGTCAGGTCATGGCCAAGGCGGGCATGCGCCTGCCCATTGAAAGCCATGTGTTGCAGGCCTTCGTGACCGAGGGGCTGAAGCCATTGCTGCCCGGCGTGATTACCTATGGTGCCGGCCATTTCTACGTCAGCCAGTCTGACAAGGGGGGGCTGGTGTTTGGCGGAGACATCGACGGCTATAACTCATACGCGCAGCGCGGCAACCTGCCGGTCGTCGAGGATGTCTGCGAAGGTGGCATGGGCCTGATGCCGATGATCGGCCGTGCGCGGCTGCTGCGGATCTGGGGCGGGATCATGGACATGTCGATGGACGGATCGCCCATCATCGACAAGACCGAGGTCGACGGGCTCTATTTCAACGGCGGCTGGTGCTATGGCGGCTTCAAGGCCACGCCGGCCTCAGGCATGTGCTTTGCCCATCTGCTGGCCACCGACGCCCCGCATGAAACCGCTACCGCCTATCGCTTTGACCGGTTCCGCAAGGGGCTGATGATCGACGAAAAAGGCATGGGCGCCCAGCCCAACCTGCACTGACGCGCGGTAAGGACACACAGACATGATCATTCCACACCCTCTTCTCGGGCCACGTGACAGCCAGGAATTCACCTATTTGGGCGACGCGAACCTGATCGATCGACCGGATTGGCAGGCCGAGGGCGCTGTCGATTTGTTCCACGACTACCTCTACCTGCGCGACAACCCCGCCGGTCTGCACCGGGAACTGTGGTTCCACGAACAAGGCGATCGCAGTTGGCTGGTGGTGACGCGGGACACGCGCAGCCATGAAATCATCTCAGCCGAATTGGCCCGCGACGTGGCCCGCGCAAAGGGGCGGAGCAAATGACTCAGAAAAACCGGATCACAGGCGGCTTGCTGGACAGGTCGCGGGTCGTGACCTTCCGTTTTGACGGAAAAACCTACGCGGGCCATCCGGGCGACACGCTTGCCTCAGCACTTTTGGCCAATGGCGTTCGCCTGATGGGGCGGTCCTTCAAGTATCACCGCCCGCGCGGCCCACTGACCGCCGGCTCTGAAGAGCCCAACGCGATCGTTGAGTTGCGCACCGGCGCGCGGCAAGAGCCGAACACCCGCGCCACGGTGGCCGAGTTGTTTGACGGTCTGGACGCGCGCAGCCAGAACCACATCGGGCCATTGTCGTTCGACCTTTTGGCGGTGAACGATCTGTTGTCGCCGTTTCTTGCGGCAGGGTTTTATTACAAGACCTTCATGTGGCCGAAGGCGTTTTGGGAAAAGCTGTACGAGCCGATCATTCGCCGCGCTGCGGGGTTGGGCAGCCTGACGATGCAGGACGATCCCGATGTCTACGACAAGGGGTTCTTGCACTGCGATCTGCTGGTCATCGGCGCGGGGCCGTCGGGGCTTGCTGCGGCGCTGACTGCGGGGCGGGCCGGGGCGGATGTGCTGCTTGCGGATGAAGATTTTCTGCTGGGGGGCCGCCTGAACGCGGAAACCTTTGCTTTGGGCGACGGGGCCGGGTCCGATTGGGCGAAATCTGCCGTGGCCGAATTGGCCAGCCTGCCCAACGTGCGCGTCATGCCGCGCACCACGGTGATCGGCGCGTTCGATCACGGCATCTACGGCGCGCTGGAGCGCAACGCCGACCATCTTGCGGCACCGCAGCCGGGCAAGCCGCGCCAGACGCTATGGCGGATCTATGCCAAGCGCAGCGTGCTGTGCGCCGGGGCGACAGAGCGCCCGATTGCCTTTGAAAACAACGACCGTCCCGGCATCATGCTGGGGTCGGCCCTGCGCAGCTATGCCAACCGCTGGGCCGCCGTGCCCGGGCAGGATGTGGCGATCTTTACCAACAATGACGAAGGCCACCGCACGGCGGCTGACCTGATCGCCAAAGGGGTGCGCATTGCCGCTGTGATCGACAGCCGCCCTGACGCGCCCAAGGCCACCGGGTACGAAGTGCTTGCCGGGGCCGTGGTGACCAACTCGACGGGCCGCTTGGGGCTTTCTTCGATTTCGGTGCGGCTGGCTAACGGGCAAACGCGCAGCCTTGCGTGTCAGGCGCTGGGGGTGTCGGGCGGGTGGAACCCGAACGTGCATCTGACCTGCCATCAGCGCGGGCGGCCGGTCTGGGATGCCGCGTTGGCAGCTTTTATTCCGGGGGGAACGCTGCCGCCGGGCATGGTGGTGGCCGGGGCGGCGACGGGCGCGCTTTCCACCGCGCGCGCACTGCAAACCGGAATGGAAGGCGCCGTTGCGGCGCTGGCCGATCTTGGGATGACCGCCAAAGCGATCGATCTGCCACAGGCCGAGGACGACCCGATCAGAATCACGCCGCTGTTCCATGTACCGGGCAAAGGTCGGGCTTGGGTTGACCAACAGAACGATGTCACCGTCAAGGACGTAAAGCTGGCGCATCAGGAGGGCTATATCTCTGTCGAGCATCTCAAGCGCTATACGACGCTCGGGATGGCGACCGATCAGGGCAAAACCTCTAACATCGGCGGGCTTGCCGTCATGGCCGAGATGACGGGAAAATCCATCCCTGAAACGGGAACGACGATTTTCCGCCCGCCCTATACCCCGGTTCCGATTGCGGCCTTTGCGGGTCGCTCGGCGGGCAAAGACTTTCGCCCGGTTCGCCTGACCCCCAGCCACCACTGGGCCAAAGAGCAAGGCGCTGTTTTTGTTGAGGTCGGGATGTGGATGCGCACCCAGTGGCTGCCGCAAAAAGGCGAGACGCACTGGCGCCAGTCGGTTGACCGCGAAGTTCTGGCCACCCGGAAATCGGTGGGCATCTGCGACGTGACCACCTTGGGCAAAATTGACGTCCAAGGCACAGATGCGGCGGATTTCCTGAACCGGATCTATGCCAACCCCTTTGCCAAGTTGCCAGTCGGCAAGGTGCGCTATGGGCTGATGCTGCGCGAGGACGGGATTGCCATGGATGATGGCACCACCGCCCGCTTGGCCGAAGACCATTTCGTGATGACAACTACCACCGCCAACGCGGTAAGCGTCTATCGCCACATGGAATTCTGCCGTCAGTGTCTTTGGCCGGATATGGACGTGCAGATCATCTCGACCACCGAAGCCTGGGCGCAATTTTCGGTTGCCGGACCGAACGCGCGCAAGCTGTTGCAAAAGATCGTCGACCCCGCCTACGACATCTCAAACGAGGCGTTTGCCTATATGGGTTGTGGGGATATCACGGTTTGCGGCGGGTTGCGGGCACGGTTGTTCCGCATCTCATTCTCGGGCGAGTTGGCGTTTGAGATTGCGGTTCCGACCCGCTATGGCGACGCGCTGGTGCGGCGGATGGTCGAAGCAGGCCGTGAATTCGACGTCATCGTCTATGGCACCGAAGCCCTTGGCGTGATGCGGATCGAAAAAGGCCATGCGGCTGGCAACGAGTTGAACGGCACGACCAGTGCGCTGAACCTCGGCATGGCCGGGATGGTCAACAAGAAAAAGGACTCCATCGGCTCTACCTTGTCAGAACGAGAGGGGATGAACCGCCCGGATGCGCTGAACCTTGTCGGCTTCCGCCCGGTCAATCCGGCAGAAACCTTTGCGGCCGGATCGCATCTGATCGGCAAAGATGCGGTGGCCAATGCCGCCAATGATCAGGGCTATCTGACTTCGGTGGCGTTCTCGCCCAACCTTGGCCACACGGTCGGGCTTGGCCTGCTGAAAAACGGCGCGGCCCGCAAGGGTGAGGTGTTGCGCGCCGTGAACCCGGTTCAGGATTCCGAAACGCTGGTGGAAGTTGTCAGCGCCCACTTTATTGACCCTGAGGGGGAACGTCTCCGTGCATGATCTTGCAGCCCTGACGCCGCTTGGCGGCACGACCCCCCAGACCGATCGCATCGGGGGCCTTACGATTTCCGAGGTCACGGATCGCGCCCTGGCCTCTGTCAGCGGGCGGCACGGCCAGAGTGCAGCGTTGCACGAGGCCGCTAAGGCGCTGTTCGGCGTTGAACTGCCCGGCCCCGGCACTTTGGCCGCGGGCAGTCCCTACGCGCTGATCTGGACGGGCGCCGACCAGTGGTTTGTCGAAGCTCCGTTTGCGAGCCATGAAGACATTTCGCGCATTGTGAAAGACGGGCTTGGCGCCACCGCTTCGGTCACCGAACAGACGGATGGCTGGGTGCGCTTTGATCTTGTGGGCGACGGTGTGATCGACATGATGGAACGGCTGTGCCCGGTTCCTGCGCGCCGGATGGACACGGGGGCCGCCACGCGCAGCATTGTGGAACACATGGGGTGCTTTGTGGTGTGCCGCGCCAAGGGGCAGCATTTCAGCCTGATCGCGCCACGGTCCTTTGCCGGATCATTGCATCACGCGCTGATGGCATGCGCGCGCAGCATCGCCTAGGCTGAGGGCAGCGGCCTGTTGTCCTCAACACGAAAGCGGTTGATATTGTTGCGGTCTTCGGCGGGGGAGACGCCAAACTCTTCGCGATAGTGGCGCACCAGCGGGGGCACGGTTTCATAGCCGACGCCCGCGGCGATCCTTGGAATCGGCTCTTTGGTGAACAGGATCAACTGGCGCGCCGCCTTCATCCGCAGCGTGCGATAGTAGCGCGAAGGGCTTTGCCCGGTGGCCTTTTTGAACAAACGCTCCAACTGACGGGGCGAGACGCCGACGCTGTCGGCGACATCTTCGACGGCGATGGGCGTGGCCATGTTTTGGGCCAGCAAATCCACGGCCTTGCCCACAACCGAGGGCAACATGTCGGCGGTGCTTTGGCGGCGAAACGTCGGAGTCTTTTGCCGGACGCCGCGGCCCCGCACCACGGGGTGTTGAAACCAGCAGGCGACTTCGGTGGCAGTATCGGCCCCCAACCGTTCTTCGATGAAATGCAGCATCAGATCAAAGGCCGCCGCCGCACCTGCCACAGTATAGCGCGGGGGATCAAACACGATCACATCGTTGCTCATTTGCAGATCAGGAAATTCCTGTGCAAACGCCGCCTCATAGCACCAGTGCACGGAAACCGGATGCCCCGCCAACAGGCCCGAGCGGGCGAGCGGAAAGACACCCCCACTGACCCCGCCCACGCTCGTGCCGTGCCGGGCAAAGCGCCGCAGATGTCCTTCGCCCATTTTCCGGTCAATGAAATCAGCGGTGGGGCTGCTCAAGAGGAACAGATAGTCGACGCCGTCGGCATCCGCCAGTTTTTGGTCGGGATCGAACACCACGGCGGCGCTAGAGGCCACACGGTCGCCTGTTTCAGAGAAAATCTTCCACGCAAAGGCAAGACAATCGCCAATTTCATTCGCGGCGCGCAGGGGTTCAATCATGGATGTCAGGCAGGACATCGGGAACCCCGGGAAAACGAGGAAGCCGATCGTAATCAGACGTTGCTGGCTGGACGGTTGCATATTACTATCAGTAAACTTATCTAGCGATTGAGCAAACTCATCCTGCATTTTGCGGAAGTCATATGTCGTCACCAGTATTAGTTCAAGATCCCCACAAGGTTACCGAAGAGCGTGAAAACATTCTGGAGGTCGCCATTGGCCGCGAAGTGCGGGCGTTTCGGCACCAAAGCGGGATGACCATTTCCGATCTTTCTGTCCGCACCGGGCTTTCCATCGGGATGCTTTCAAAGATTGAAAACGGCAATACCTCGCCGTCGCTCTCGACGTTGCAGTCGCTTGCCCACGCGATGAGCGTTCCGCTGACCTCGTTCTTCCGCCGGTTCGAAGATGTGCACCACGCCGTGCACACTAAATCCGGCGAAGGAGCCGAGACGGAGCGTCGCGGTACGCGGGCGGGCCACCAATACAACCTGTTGGGGCATCTGGGCGCGAATACAACCGGCGTTGTGGTCGAGCCCTATCTGATCACGCTGACCTCTGACTCTGACATCTTTCCGACGTTTCAGCACGAGGGCATCGAGATGCTTTATATGCTGGAGGGCGAGGTGGACTATCGGCACGGCCGCAATGTCTACAAGCTGGAGCCCGGCGACACGCTGTTTTTCGATGCAGACGCGCCGCACGGACCGGAGATCCTTCACAAGCTTCCGGCCCGCTATTTGTCGATCATTTCCTACATTCAGACCAAATAGGGGTCAGTCGGGGAAGATGCCGGGCGAGGTTTCGGCGCCGTCGTCGAACTTGGACAGGTATTCCAGGATCATCGGACGATTGCGGGCAAAGCCTTTGTAGGTTGCCAGCTCTTCGGGCAGGTCACGCAAGACGCGGTGCAGGCGGCGGCCCCATTTCGGCACGGTCACAAGGTCTTCCAGCCGGATCAGATAGCACCGGATCGGGAATGCCATGGCGTTGGACCGCGGCAAGCGGAACAGCGTTTGCAACTCTACCCGCAGATGCTGTTTTTCGCCGACGTTGTCGGGTGCAAGCGACGCTTTTTGCACCCCCCATTTGTGGTAGTTTTCCGGGCTTGTATCCAACAGCGGGTTGACCGTCATCGTCCAGTTCAGGCGACGGACCGGGGCCCCTTGCTGCAAGTTCAGCAGAAATTTCAACGCGCGCTGGAAAACCCCCATTTCATGGGCCAGCGGCACCGGCGCGTGCCATTCGTAAAAGTTCATGCCGATGTCGAAATCCAGCGACCAATCCGCCTGCGTGGTGATCATCCCGGCATCCATCCACAGGTTTTCATCCCGCTGATCGAGAAGCGCGAAATCTCCCTGCGCTTGGCGGGTGATGTATTCCATCGGGCCGCAGGGCAGCGTCGTCTCATCCAGAAAGACAAACTTCTGCTCGATCTCCAGCGGTTTGTTGACCCAGTGCCATTTGTCACCATCGCGGTGCAGTTCGAACAGATCCGGATAGTCCCGCGCCTTGGACACCATGATCAGTTCCAGCAGATCCCATCCGGCCAGCGTCATATGCGGCAGGGATTGGCAGCGCAACGGATCAGAGGCCAGCACACGGGCGCGGTCTTTCATTTCCGAAATGTAATGCTCATCGACATCGAAGGTGTGTTCAAACACCGACCCGGGATGGCGCGACACGTGCGGCTCTATGTTGACCGAATACATGTAGCTGTCTTCGTGGAACGGAAAAGGAAAGCGGCGGATCGCCCATTCGGAGTTCCGAAACGTAAAATCGTCGTGGAAGGTTTCGTCTTTGAATTGAATGGTCATCGGCCTCTCCTATCGGTCGATCACGAGGGAGCGGCCCTCGAATCGTGAAACACATGGCATGATCTTGTTGCCGCAGGCTTTTTGGTCGTCGCTTAGCCAATGGTCGCGGTGGACGAATTGGCCATCGTGGCTGACGACATCGGTTTCGCACTGACCGCAGGCCCCGCCCCGGCACAGGTAGGGGGCATCGACACCGGCCGCCTCCAGTGCTTCAAGCATGCTTTGATGCTCACCCACGTTGATGGTCTTGGCCGAGTGGGCCAGCGTCACCGTGAACGGTTTTCCCGATTGCGGGGCAAGGAATTCTTCGGAATGCACCGCCTCATCCGGCCAGCCACGGGCTTTGGCGGATTGGAGCACCCAGTCAATCATGCCTTTGGGGCCACAGACATACAGGTGCGTGCCCAAGGACTGACCATCCAGCAGATTTTCAAGGTCAATCTTCTCGCCCAATGCGTTGTCATAGACGTGCACGTTGTCAGGATGCTGTTGGCGCAGCACATCCGCGTAAGAGCCAAGTGCCGCCTCCCGGAAAGAATAATGCAGTTCAAACTGCCCGTGCATCGCGGAAAGCTGTTTGATCTGCGCCAGAAACGGCGTGATCCCAATGCCCCCCGCGATCATCAGATGTTTGCGGGCGCGCAGATCCAGCGAGAACAGATTGACCGGATAGCTAAGCACCATCTTGTCGCCCGCCTTGACGTTGCGGTGCAAAAACAGCGAGCCGCCCCGCCCTGCATCATCGCGGCGCACCGAGATCATGAAACAGGAATGATCCCGCGGATCGGACATCAGCGAATACGGATTAAGCCGGGTGATGCCGCCATCGCGCATCTCGACAACCGTATGCGCGCCGCCCGAAAAGGTCGGCATCTCGCCGCCATCGCTGCGCACAAAGCGGAACCTTTTGACCAGCGCGTTGACCTCTACCACCTCGGCGACGGTCACCTCGATTTTTCGATTGCCCGCGCTCATGAATACAACTCCTTTGCGGGGGGAACCTGGCCCGGGTCTTCGGCGTCAATGCAGACGCCTTGGAAAGCTGCCATGCGGCGCGAATAGTGGTCGCGCACGTACAGGTTCAACCCGCAATGCGCACAGACATAGGGGTCTGTGGAGACGTCTTCGGTAATGCCTTTGCAATGGACGCATTGAACGCGCCGCGCGACCGAGCCGCGATGCTCGGTCTGGATTGCGCTGGCCGGATAGCCTGCGGACATCGCCTCTTGCATGGCTTGGCCGATCAGCCCCTCGGTGCCGGCCAGATAGATCTGCACCCCCATGTGCGCATCCGCCAAGGCTTTGCGCAGCCGCGAAACCGAGGCGGCATAGCTGGGCCCGATATGGAGTTGCGCCGGGCGAAGCGCCTCTAGCTGTGCGACAAACGGCACGCCGGTGGCTTTCGGAATGTAGATGACATGCGCATGGCCCATCAGGTCGGGTGCTGCGCGGGCCAGATCAAGCAAGGCCTCGGCACCCTCGGCATCGGCCACCATCAGATGCGACTTGCCCGGTCGTGCGTGCAGCGCGCCGTAGACCGGTCGGCTTAGTATGGATTTCGGAAACTGGAATTTGGGCATGCGCGCAAACCACCCCTTCTGTATCAGTATGCAAGCACCTGCGAGCCCGGCGACCGGGCCCGCAGCAAGATTTTATCAGCCTTTGGCGGTCCGACGCTTTTTGTCGATATCGTAGAACGGCATCGAATGGGTGGTGGCAGCGATCTCGCCGTGGGTACCACAGCGAACCGTCAGCTTGGTGCCGTCATTGGCGCAATCCACGGGCAGACGGGCAATGGCGATGTTGTGCTTGTTCAGCGAGGAATACATCGCTTGGGTCACAACGCCGACTTGCTTGTCGCCGCGGAACACCGGGGCGCCGTTGCCGGGCGCATTGGTGCCTTCCATTTTGAGGCCCCAGATCTTGAAGCGCTCCTTGCCCTTCAGGCGGTAATGCTCTTCCGCGCCACGGAAGCCGGTTTTGCCCGGTGATACCGTGAAATCGAGGCCCAATTCCCACAGCGTGTCACCGGGGCCTTCGTTGTCGAACGGATACATTTCCGAATTGTCATAGGGAAAGAACAGCAGGTAGCTTTCGGTGCGCAGCAGGTCCAGCGTGGTAAAACGGCAAGGAATGATCCCCATGCCCGCGCCTTCCTCAAGGATGCGGTCCCAGATCGCGGGGGCATCCTGATACCGGCAAAACAGTTCGTAGCCGCGCTCACCCGTATAACCGGTGCGCGAGATCATCACCGGCAAGCCGAACAGCGATGTCTGCATGTGGCTGAAGTAATTCAGCTGACGGATACCGGGCACATGTTTTTCCAGATATTCCACAGCCAGCGGCCCCTGCAAGGAAAGGTCATGCAGGTTATCGTCAAAGCGCACCGAAACATCGCGGCCAGACGCGGCAAGTGTCAGTTGTTCAAACCCGCCGCCCGAACCGTGGACGACCATCCAACTGTTCGGCCCCATCCGGTAGATCACACAGTCATCAACGAACTTGCCCGCGTCGTTCAACATCGTCGCATAGACCGAACGGCCCGGCATGATCTTTTCGACGTTGCGCGAGGTGGCGCGGTCAATCACGTGGCTTGCACCCGCGCCGGTCAGGTGGACTTTCTTCAGGCCCGAGACATCCATCAGCCCCGCTTTGGTGCGGATCGCCAGATATTCCTGCTCCGGGTCACCCTTGGCATAGGACCACGCCGTGCCCATCCCGCTCCAGTCTTCCAGATCAGAGCCGAGGGCGCGGTGACGATCGGCAAGGGCCGAAAACCTCCAAGAAGCAGTCATTATATATCTCCCTATTGTTTTGCTGCCCTGTCTGGCCACCTTAAGGCCGACATTCATCCGGGCAGGCACTTCGTGAGTGTGGTCGCAAAGCGAAAAAGTTCAGCGAGCAGATTTTGCAGCCGAAGCCCCCAAGAATTAGAGGCAGCGGCGGCTTGACCAGCAGGATGGCGATGAGGCACCCGCCCCGTCAAGAATAATTTTTCACTACGGGGATATTTATCGCAACCCGCGGGGTAACCAGTGCCTTGACGCGTAATCGTTAGGCAGGCAGGCCGGTTCAAGGGTGGAAAATTATTCCCACAAGAAAAAATGTTTCTTCTTAGTTGCTGTAACGGACTCCTGCTGCTAGCTTGAAATTACATCAGCTAGGGAATCACAAACATGTGCGGCATTGTCGGCTTGTTCCTCAAAGACAAATCACTTGAACCCAAACTCGGCGCAATGCTGACGGACATGCTTATCACCATGACCGACCGCGGCCCCGACAGCGCAGGCATTGCGATCTATGGGGGGGCCGGGGACGGTCTTGCCAAGATCACTGTCCAATCGGCGCATCCCGAAAAGGACTTTGTCAATCTTGACGAAGATCTGAAGAATGCGATCGGGAAACCGGTGCTTATGTTGATCAAAAGCACCCACGCCGTGCTGGAGATCCCGGCCGATCAGGTTGCAGCGGCCCGTTCGGCCCTGCTGCATCTGCGCCCCGCCGTAAAGGTGATGAGCGTCGGCGACAGCCTTGAGATCTATAAGGAAGTGGGTCTGCCCAAAGACGTCGCCGCCCGCTTTGATGTGGCCAAGATGAAGGGCACCCACGGCATCGGCCACACCCGCATGGCGACCGAATCTGCGGTGACCACGATGGGCGCGCACCCCTTTTCGACCGGGCCGGATCAGTGTCTTGTGCACAACGGCTCATTGTCGAACCACAACAGCTTGCGCCGCATGTTGGCCCATGAAGGGATCTTCACCGAGACCATGAACGACACCGAGGTTGGGGCCGCTTACCTGACCTGGCGGATGAAGAACGGGGCCACTTTGGGCGAGGCGCTGGAAGGCACGCTGGAAGACCTCGACGGCTTTTTCACCTTTGTCGTCGGCACTCAGGATGGTTTTGGCGTCGTGCGCGACCCGATCGCCTGCAAACCCGCCGTCATGGCCGAAACCGATCAGTATGTGGCCTTCGGGTCAGAGTATCGGGCCTTGGTCAGCCTGCCGGGCATCGAAGATGCCCGCGTCTGGGAACCCGAGCCCGCAACCGTTTACTTCTGGAAGCACTGACATGCAGACATTCGACCTTGAGGCACAGGGGCTTCGCGCCCTGAATACCGCGCTCCACGCGCTGAAGGGCCAGACCAACCAGACGGAATGGTCTGTGCAAAACCCAAAGGGTGCGCATGCGATCGCCGTTGGTCTGGACGCCCCCATTGATGTGACCGTGCACGGTTCCACCGGCTACTATTGCGCCGGGATGAACAAGCTTGCGACGGTGCGCATCAAAGGCTCTGCCGGGCCGGGTGTTGCGGAAAACATGATGTCGGGCAGCGTGATCATTGACGGCAACGCATCGCAGTATGCGGGTGCGACCGGTCAGGGCGGGCTGCTGGTTGTCAAAGGCAACGCCAGCTCGCGTTGCGGCGTGTCGATGAAAGGCATCAACATCGTGGTGCACGGCAACATCGGGCATATGTCGGCGTTCATGGCGCAATCGGGCACTCTGGTTGTGCTGGGCGATGCCGGTGACGCGCTTGGCGACAGCCTGTATGAGGCGCGTCTGTTCGTGCGTGGCACCGTCAAATCGCTTGGGGCCGATTGCATCGAAAAAGAGATGCGTCCGGAGCATCTGGAGCTGCTGGCCGATCTTTTGAAGCGCGGCGAAGCGGACCATCTGGCCAAGCCCGAAGAGTTCAAGCGCTACGGCTCGGCCCGCAAGCTCTATAATTTCAACATCGACAACGCGTCGGCGTACTGAGGCAGTCCCAATGACCGAATTCCCCAAAACCCCCCCGCGTTTTTCGGCAACCTTCACACCCGCCGTCAACGCCGAGATCCGCCGCGCCGCAGCATCTGGCATCTATGACATCCGTGGCGGCGGCACAAAGCGCCACCTGCCCCACTTCGATGACCTGCTGTTTCTTGGCGCCTCCATTTCGCGCTACCCGTTGGAGGGGTACCGCGAGAAATGCGCAACCGACGTCTGGCTGGGCACACGTTTTGCCAAAAAGCCGATCCATCTGGACATTCCGATCACGATCGCCGGCATGTCCTTTGGTGCGCTTTCGGGCCCGGCCAAAGAGGCTTTGGGGCGCGGCGCCACAGAGGCCGGCACTTCGACCACAACCGGCGACGGCGGCATGACCGAAGAAGAGCGCGGCCATTCCAAGACGCTGGTCTATCAGTATCTGCCAAGCCGCTACGGCATGAACCCCGACGACTTGCGCCGGGCCGATGCGATTGAGGTCGTGGTGGGTCAAGGTGCCAAGCCAGGCGGTGGCGGCATGCTTTTGGGCCAGAAGATTTCGGACCGCGTGGCGATGATGCGCAACCTGCCGAAGGGCATTGATCAGCGCTCGGCCTGTCGTCACCCGGACTGGACCGGCCCCGATGATCTTGAGATCAAGATCATGGAGATCCGCGAGATCACGGATTGGGAAAAGCCGATCTACGTCAAGATCGGCGGCGCGCGCCCCTATTACGACACCGCACTTGCCGTAAAGGCCGGGGCAGACGTGGTGGTTCTGGACGGCATGCAAGGCGGCACTGCGGCGACGCAGGATGTGTTCATTGAGCATGTCGGCATGCCGATCCTGGCCTGTATCCCGCTGGCGGTGAAAGCCCTGCAAGACCTTGGCATGCACCGTAAAGTGCAACTGATCGTCTCGGGCGGTATCCGCAGCGGTGCGGATGTGGCCAAAGCAATGGCGCTGGGTGCAGATGCGGTGGCCATTGGCACCGCCGCGTTGATCGCGCTGGGCGACAATGACCCCAAGTGGGAATCCGAATACCAGAAGCTGGGCACCACCGCGGACGCCTATGACGACTGGCACGAAGGCCGCGACCCGGCAGGCATCACGACCCAAGACCCCGAATTGTCGGGCCGTTTTGACCCTGTTCTGGGGGGCCGTCGCCTGAAGAACTACCTGAAGGTGATGACGTTGGAGGCGCAGACGATCGCGCGGGCTTGCGGAAAGAACCACCTGCACAACCTGGAGCCGGAGGATCTTTGCGCCCTGACCATGGAAGCCGCTGCAATGGCGCGGATCCCCTTGGCCGGCACCGATTGGTACCCCGGCAAGGCCGGCTTCTAATTCAACAGAACGACAGGGAGTTATATAAATGGCCAAAAAACTGGCTGCCTATGCCAACGAAAAAGGCATCAAGTTCTTCATGATTTCCTATACAGATCTGTTCGGAAGCCAGCGCGCCAAGCTGGTTCCCGCGCGGATGATTGAGGACATGGAAGAAGATGGCGCGGGCTTTGCCGGCTTTGCGACATGGCTGGACCTGACCGCCGCCCACCCGGACATGATGGCTGTGCCGGACGCCGACGCGGCGATCCAGTTGCCGTGGAAACCCGAGGTTGCGTGGCTACCCGCCAACCCGGTGATGGAACGCAACTCGGTCGCGCAAGCGCCTCGCAACGTCTTGCGCCGTCTGGTTGAGGAATGCGCAAAGGACGGGCTGCGCGTCAAGACCGGGGTCGAGCCGGAGTTCTTCTTGCTGGCACCGTGCGGCACCAAGGTCGCGGACGAATACGACACCGCCAAAAAACCCTGCTATGATCAGTTGGCGATCATGCGCATGTATGATGTGATCTCGCAGGTCAGCAACTACATGGAAGATCTGGGCTGGGAGCCCTATCAAAGCGACCACGAAGACGCGACCGGCCAGTTTGAGATGAACTGGAAATACGATGACGTGCTTGCCACCTCGGACAAGCTGTCGTTCTTCAAGTTCATGCTGAAATCGGTCGCAGAACAGCACGGATTGCGGGCCACCTTCATGCCAAAGCCCTTCCAGGGTCTGACGGGCAACGGGCTGCACGCGCATATTTCCGTCTGGTCAACCGACGGCAAGACCAATGCCTTTGCCGACAGCAAGAACCCGCTTGGCCTTTCCGAACAGGGACACCATTTCCTTGGCGGGATCATGAAACATGGCTCGGCGCTGACCGCGATCTGCAACCCCACGGTCAACAGCTACAAGCGGATCAACGCGCCCCGCACGTCTTCGGGTTCAACTTGGGCGCCGAATTCGCTGACTTGGACGGGCAACAACCGCACCCATATGGTGCGTGTCCCCGGTCCGGGCCGGTTTGAGCTGCGCCTGCCTGATGGTGCAGCAAACCCCTACCTGCTGAACGCCGTCATCCTTGCCGCAGGGCTTGATGGCGTGCGGACAAAGGCCGATCCGGGTCCGCGCTCGGACGTGAACATGTATACCGAAGGGCATCTGATCAAGGGCGGGCCTAAACTTCCGCTCAACCTGTTGGATGCGCTGCGGGCCTATGATGCGGACACCACGCTGAAGGCGATGATGGGCGAAGAGTTCTCCTCAGCCTACCTCAAGCTGAAGCACGAGGAATGGAACAGCTTTGTGTCACATTTCTCGCGGTGGGAGCACGAAAACACCCTGGATATCTAATCCAGGGCCCCTGACTTGTCCCCCGACTTAAGCCGCCCCTAGGGGCGGCTTTTTTTGGGCCAGTTGCGGATCAGAGGCCCGCGTAAATCGGGAAGGTTTTGCACAGCGCCTCAACTTTGGCACGCACCTGTGCCTCGACCGAGGCGTTACCCTCTGCGCCGCCAGACGCAAGACCATCGACGACTTCGGTGATCCATTGACCGATCTGCCGGAATTCGGCCGTGCCAAAACCACGCGTGGTGCCGGCGGGCGTGCCAAGGCGCACGCCGCTGGTGATCGTGGGTTTTTCGCTGTCGAACGGGATGCCGTTTTTGTTGCAGGTGATATGCGCCCGGCCCAGCGCCTTTTCCGTCGCATTGCCTTTGACGCCCTTGGGCCGCAGATCCACCAGCATCAGATGGGTGTCAGTGCCGCCCGTCACGATATCGAGCCCGCCCTTGCGCAATTCATCGGCCAAGGCCTGCGCGTTGACGATGACTTGGCTGGCATAGGCTTTGAACTCCGGTCGCAGCGCCTCGCCAAAGGCCACGGCTTTGGCGGCGATGACATGCATCAAGGGGCCGCCCTGGATGCCGGGGAAGATGGCCGAGTTGATCTTTTTGGCGATGTCTTCGTTATCGGTCAGGATCATGCCGCCGCGGGGGCCGCGCAGGGTTTTATGCGTCGTCGTGGTCACCACATGCGCGTGCGGGAAGGGGCTGGGGTAAAGCCCAGCGGCAACCAGACCCGCGAAATGCGCCATATCGACCAGCAAATAGGCCCCGACAGAGTCGGCTATTTCCCGCATCCGCGCGAAATCAATGATCCGCGGAATGGCCGAGCCGCCGGCGATGATCATCTTTGGTCGATGTTCGATTGCGAGTGCCTGCACCTGATCGTAGTCAAGGGTCAGGTCCTGCGCGCGCACGCCGTATTGCACCGCCTTGAACCACTTGCCCGACTGGTTGGGTGCGGCGCCATGCGTCAGGTGACCGCCCGCATCCAGCGACATGCCCAAGATCGTATCGCCGGGTTGGATCAGGGCCTGAAACACGCCTTGGTTCGCCTGACTTCCCGAATTTGGCTGCACATTGGCAAATCCACAGCCAAAGAGTTGGCACGCCCGGTCTATCGCGAGGGTTTCGGCGATATCGACATACTGGCAGCCGCCGTAATAGCGTTTTCCCGGATAGCCTTCGGCGTATTTGTTGGTCATAACAGAGCCCTGCGCCTCCATCACAGCGCGCGAGACGATGTTTTCGGACGCGATCAGTTCGATCTCAAAGCGCTGGCGGCCAAGTTCCTGGCTGATGGTGCGGAACAATTCCGGATCGCGGGACGCAAGGGGTTCGCTGAAGAATCCAGCGTCGGGGCCTCGCGCGGGCATTGTGGCGGTCATCGGTGTCTCCTTTGGGGTTATCCGGTCCATCCCAGACCGGCGGCGATGCAGTTCATGGATTGCATCAACGGGACGATTGTTCGCATGGAGGTGTCGGCCCGCGCCTCCCGCAGAAGGGCCACCTGCAACCGGTTGGTGCGGTCAAGCTGCGGGCGCAGCAGGGCAAGACGGCTGGCCAGCATCGGAAAGCGGGCACCAAGGGCCGGGCTTTGGGTGATGCCAAGGATCGCCTCAACGGTCGCGCGGTGTTCATCGGTGATGCGGCGCAGTATCGTCTCGCGGATCTGACGGTCCTGGACCAAAGCCGCATAGTCCGCAGCAATCGCCATATCTGAGGCCAGAAGGGATTTCTCGACCTCATCCACCATAAGCCGGAACAGCTTGTGATGGGCGAACATCTCGGTCAAAAGCGCGTCGCCTGCGGCCCCGCGCACATGCCGAAAGGACTGAAGCGCAGAGCCAAAGCCATACCAACCCGTGAGGAGATGGCGGTTTTGAGACCATGCAAAGACCCAAGGGATCGCCCTGAGGTCGGCCAGTGACATGGCTCCGAACCGGCGCGCCGGGCGCGACCCGATCTTGAGCATCGCCAGTTCCTCAACCGGGCTGGCTTGCTGGAAATAATCAATGAATCCCGGCATCGACAGCAGGTTGGAATAGGCGGCCTGCGACATGCCGGAAAGGGCGTCCAGCGCGTCGCTGTGTTCCGGGCTGGCCACGGTTTGAAGCCGTGTTGCCATCTGAGTCAGGACCGAGGAAGCCAAGAGTTCCAACTGGTTCTGTGCCGTGCCACGGTTGGCGTATTTCGATGAGACGACCTCGCCCTGTTCGGTAATCCGCAACTGGCCCTGCACCGTCCCAATCGGCTGTGCGGCAATGGCGCGTTCGGTGGGCGCGCCCCCCCGGCTGACTGAGCCGCCGCGGCCATGGAAAAACACCGGGCGGCTGTCGTGTCGGGCCAAGGTCTGGGTCAGGCGGCGTTGCGCCTTGTCCAGTTCCCAAATCGAACAGATGAAGCCGCCATCCTTGTTACTGTCCGAATAGCCCAGCATCACCTCAATTGTGCCGTCGCGGCGGCGCATGCTGCGGCGTGCCAATGGCACCGTCAGCACATCATCGAAAACGGCGGGGGCGTGGCGCAGATCGTCAATGGTCTCGAACAGGGGGACCACCCGCAGATCCAACTTTTCTGCGCCAAACCCCGCATAGCGCGCCAGAAGATAGACCGCGAGGATGTCGTCACTGGAACGGCTCATCGACAGGATGAAGGGGCCGATGGCCTCGGGGTCATCCGAGATTTGCGCGTCCCGCATCAAGGCCAGCAGGTCCAGCAACTCACAGGCGTCTGGGCCAAGGGCCGCGCGGTCAACCGGTGGCAAATCGTGCTGGCCCACCTCGCGCCGCAGCCGTTCGGACCAGAGCGCCGAGCCGAATTCGGGGGCCCCACCCATCGTGGCCCAAAGCTCTTGCAACACGGCTGTGGTCACGGTCGAGTTCTGCCGAACATCAAGGGTCGTCGTCCGGAAGCCAAAGGTTTCCGCCTGCCAGCGGATCGGCGCAAGCAAGCGCAGCGCCAACCGTTCCGCGCCAATGGCGCAAAGGGCCTGTTCCAGCACCTGAATATCCGCGATGAACTGCGGAACGGTTTGGTAGGCAAAGGGGGCGCCGTCGCGGGTGGCGCCCATGCGCACCGCCATCGCACTAAGCGCTTGGCGGAAAACCTCGCCGGGGTGGCGTTTGGCCAGCGGGCCCGCTTGGCCAGACGCATCGAGCAGCGCGCGCAGGCGGTCAGCGCTGTCCACCGGCAAAGGCACGATCCGTGAGGTGATGCTGATGCGCGCGGCGGCGGCGGTCAGAACCGCGATGTAGCGATCGAGGATGAGCCGACGGGCACGGGCAATCGCCTCACGCGTGACTGAGGTGGTGACGTTGGGATTGCCGTCGCGGTCGCCCCCGATCCAGGAATGGAACCGAAGACAGGGGGCCGCCTGCAATTGCGCGCCAAACCGGCTTTGGGTGGTGGCGTTGAACCGTTCATAAACCTGCGGAACCGCGTCAAAAATGGCGTCGCGAAAGAATTGAAGGCCCCATTCGATTTCGTCCGACAGGCTTGGCCGTTCCAGCCGCAACTCCCCCGTCATCCATAGCAGATCAATCTCGCCTTCGATGTCCAGCAAGATGTCGTCGCGTTCGCGCGGAGTCCAGCGTTGGGTTTCCAGCGAGACCAGCGAGCGATAGATCCGTCGGTGGATTTCAAGCACGGTCACCCGCTTGGCTTCAGTCGGATGCGCGGTCAAGGTCGGGCCAACCGAAAGCCGGCTGGCCAGTTCGGTGAATTCGCGGGCGGTCATCTTTGGGTCAAGGTCGGCGATCGCGCGGGCGAAACTGCCCTCAACGGCTGCGGCACCGTGGAGCGCCTCTTCGGCCCGGCGGGCTTTGACATCAAAGTTTTCGTCGATGATCCGGGTCAGCTGGAACCAGATGTTGGTCGCTTGCAGCCAGGGGCTTGTCGCTGTGTCGTTTGGCAGGTCGTGGTCTGTGCCCTCAAGCAGCGTAAAGACTTGCGGGGCGCGGCGGGCAATCACCTTGTGCCAAAGGCGGTGCAGTTCCTGACGCAGCGATGCTTTGTAGGCCAAGAGTGCGCCGTCATCCGTATCCGCTGCATAAGGGGCTGGGATCATGACTTAGGCCACCCGGTCGCGGGGCATTTTGCCGTCGAAAAAGTCGGTCAGGTTTTCCAACACCCGAAAGCCCATCGCTTCGCGCGTTTCACGAGTGGCCGAGCCAAGATGCGGCAAGAGCACCAGATTATCCGCGCCAAGAAGGGCGTCGGGCACCAGTGGCTCGCGTTCAAACACATCGAGCCCGGCACCGCCGATGGTGCCAAACCACAGCGCTTGCGCCAGCGCGTGTTCATCCACCACCTCACCCCGCGCGGTGTTGATCAGAAAGGCACCCGGCCGCATCAAATCGAGCCTGCGGCTGTTGATCAGATGCCGGTTCGTGGCGCCACCCGGGCAATGCAACGAGACGAAATCGCACTGCGGCAGCAGGTCTTCAAGCGTGGGCACCTGCACGGCACCATAACGTGCCAGCACCTCTTCTGGCACGGCAGAGCGGTTTTGCACGATGATTTTCATGCCAAACCCGTAATGCGCCCGTTGCGCCATGGCCTGCCCGATCCGGCCGAAGCCGATGATGCCCAAAGTGGCCCCGGACACTTTGGTGCCGACAAGGTGGGTCGGGCGCCAGCCGGACCAGCGGCCTTCGCGCAACTCGCGCTCGCCCTCCCCTGCCCGGCGCGCGACCATCAGCAACAGCGTCATGGCGATATCGGCGGTGCATTCAGAAAGCACGTCGGGGGTATTGGTCACCGCAATCCCGCAGTTTTTTGCGGCATCGGTGTCGATATGGGCAAAGCCCACCCCGTAATTGGCCAGAATCCTTGCGCGCGAAGACGGGTGATCAAAAACCGCAGCAGGAAGCCGGTCGGTCACCGTCGGCAAGATCGCGTCGAATTGGCCCATCGCATCGCGCAGCTCTGCCACACTCAGCGGTTTGTCGGCCGTGTTCAGCACGAGGTCAAAGACCCCGGCCATCCGCTGCTCCACCGCCTGTGGCCATCTTCGCGTCACAAGGACTCTGGGTCTCATGGTCGGCTCCTTTTTTGTTAAGCCGCTTTTCTTTTCATCACCCGGACAACCGTTTCACCGATCACGGATGGGTTTTCCGCAACGGTCACGCCCGCAGCCGTCAGGATTTCCACCTTTTCCGAGGCGCTTTCCCCAAAGGCCGAGATGATCGCCCCTGCGTGGCCCATCGTGCGCCCCTTGGGCGCGGTCAGCCCGGCGATGTAGGCGATGACCGGTTTGGTCATATGCTCTTGGATATAGAGTGCGGCTTCGGCCTCTTGCGGGCCGCCGATCTCGCCGATCATGCAGATGATGTGGGTGTCATCATCCGCCTCAAAGCGTTCAAGGATATCGCGGAAGCTGGACCCGTTGATCGGATCGCCACCGATGCCCACGCTGGTCGAGATCCCGATGCCGCGGTCTTTCAACTGCTGTGCGGCCTCATAGCCAAGCGTGCCCGAGCGCCCGACGATCCCGACATGGCCCGGCAGGTAAATGTGGCCGGGCATGATGCCCAGCATCGCCTTGCCGGGACTGATGGTTCCCGCACAGTTGGGGCCGGTCAACACCATCCGGCGTTCGCGCGGATAACGCATCATATAGCGTTTCACCCGGATCATGTCCTGCGCGGGGATGCCGTCGGTGATGCAGACGCAATAGCGGATACCGCCATCGGCGGCCTCCATGATGCTGTCAGCCGCAAAGGGTGGCGGCACGAAGATAAGGCTGGAATCTGCGCCTGTGGCGGCCACGGCCTGTTTGACCGTGTCAAAGACCGGGATGCCGAAGACCGTCTCACCGCCTTTGCCGGGCACGACGCCTGCGACGACCTGGGTGCCATAGTCCAGCATTTCCTTGGTGTGGAATTGCGCCATGCGGCCGGTGATGCCCTGCACAACAACGCGACTGCTGCGGTCAAGAAAAATGCTCATCAGATCGCCCTCATCTTGGTGTTCTGTTTCTGGTCGTTCTTGCCATGCGGTCACGGCGCGCTCAGCCGCTTCCATCAGTGAACTGGCGCGAATGATCGGCAGGCCGGATTTTGCGAGGATGCGCTGGCCTTCCTCAACATTCGTGCCGGCAAGACGGACGATCACCGGAACGTTGACCGGGTTGGCCTGCAAAGCCTGCACCACGCCCTCAGCCACCCAGTCACAGCGGTTGATCCCGGCAAAGATGTTGACAAGGATCGCCTGAACGTTGTCGTCGGACATGACCAGACGAAAGGCCTTGGCGACCCGTTCGGGTGTCGCACCGCCGCCGATGTCCAGAAAGTTCGCGGGCTCCCCCCCGGCCAATTTGATCGTGTCCATCGTGGCCATCGCCAAGCCTGCGCCATTGACGATGCAGCCGATATTTCCGGTCAGGCCGATATAGGCCAGCCCCCGGTCGGCAGCTCGGGCTTCGCGCGGGTCTTCCTGACTTTTGTCGCGCAACTCCGACACATGGGGGTGGCGGAACAAGGCGTTGCTGTCGAAGGTCATCTTCGCATCCAGCGCGAGAATGCGGTTGTCGGCGGTGATCACCAACGGGTTGATTTCCACCATCGTTGCATCAAGTTCACGAAAGGCGCGGTAGCAACCTTGCAAGGTGCGCACCATTTGCTGGGTCAATGCGGCGGGGATGTTCAGGGCGTAGGAAATCTCGCGCGCCTGAAATTCCTGCAACCCGACCGCAGGTTCCACGGTTGAGCGGACGATCGAGGCCGGTTTGGTGGCCGAAATCTCTTCGATCTCCATCCCGCCCTCAGAGGACGCGACGATCATGACCCGCTGCGAGGTGCGATCCAGAACGAGGCCAAGATAGATCTCGCGCGAGAATTCGACCGCATTTTCGACATAGACCCGGTAGATCCCCTTGCCCTCGGGTCCGGTCTGATGGGTTACGAGTTTGCGGCCGAACATCTCGTTGGTGGCGTCCTGAATCTCATGCTCGGAATTGCACAACTTGACGCCACCGGCTTTGCCGCGGCCACCCGCATGGACCTGCGCCTTTACAATCCAACGTTCGCCGCCCAGTTCGCGGGCGCGGTAGGCGGCCTGCTCGGGGCTGTAGGCAAGTCCGCCCTGCGGCACGGTCACACCGAACTTTGCCAAAATCTCTTTGGCTTGGTATTCGTGAATATCCATTTTCCCCTCCCTTGGGACGCTTTATTCAGCCGCCATCATGGTCTTGTAGTGCTGGCTCAGCCGCTCCAACGCGGGGGCTGTGTCCAGCCCTGCGCCCATGTCGTTCATCGCCGCGGCAAAGCGCGACACGATCTCGGTGATGGCGGCCTCGGACAGCTGGTTCAGGATGCCGATGCGCACCTGAACGGGTTCGGACAGCGTCGGCCAGATGCCAAACCCTTTGGCGCGGCAGGCCTGCACCAGTTCCTTCTCTCGCCCGGCCAGAGACGGGGGCAGGTTCAGGACCACAAGGCTGGTCATGTCTGACGTAACCAAGCAGCCCAAAGCGGCGACAGCTTCGCGCAGGGCCTTTTCGTTATGGGCATAGTCGCGCGCCTTTTGGGCCTTGCCGTGCTGCAAGTTGATCCGAAGTGCCTCATGGAAGGCCGCGACCGCATAGCCCGAATGGGTGCGGTGATAGGTGCCCGCAGCCACATCGGCCCCCTCGACGATGCCCCAGTGACGGGCCTCCATCAGCGGATTATGGACGTAGCTGTAGCAGCCGTTGGCTTTCAGATGCGCGATATAGCGGTCGGTAAAGCTGACCGGGGCATAGGTCAGCGGCAGGCACAACACGCCCTTTTGCGGGCACGACGCCCAGCCAACCACACCGGGAAAGTCGTCAATGTCAAAATCCTCGATGCCAAGTGAGGACACCGCGTCAACCAAGCCCATCACCCCATGCCGTTCGCAGGCATCCGAGAAGGCGCGCAGATCGTTGACCCGGCCCGAGCCGGTTTCCCAATGCGCCATCACGGCCCAAGTGGGCTTGTGGTGGGCCAGGGCCGTCTCGATCTCCACAGCGGAAACCGACTGGCCGTGCGGGACGTTGATTGTCGTGACGTTGGCCGGCTTGGGGTCAAGCGCATTCTCGCGCAGGTCTTTGCGGCTCGCCGCCTTTGTCCGCACGGTCAGCGCGTCGATGCCGCTGAAGGTGCCATTCACAAAGGCCACAACCGTGTCACCCGGCAAAATCGCGCTGAAGAGGCAGTCAAGCCCGCTCCACCCGGTGCCTGCGACGCCGAAGGTGTAGACGTTGCGGGTGCCCCAGACCTGACGCAGCATGTGCTTGCATTCGATCATGCCGCGCAGCACGTCGGCCTGCATGTGATCGGCCAGCCCGGCATTGGCAAAGCTTGCAAGGACGCGGGCGTCGGTGTTGCCCGGCCCCGGCCCTGCCGCCAGCGTTTCCGGGATGGTCAATGGCGGGAAGAGTGCGCGCTCGGTCATGGGTGATCCCTGCTGTGTCGAAACGGTTGGTCCTGCCTTAACCTGCGCTTTCGCTTCCAGCGAAGGGCGCGGGCAAAGGCGGTCAGTCGTACCAGCGGGGAAATTTTGGGCCTTGAGCGGGCCGAACATTTTCCCAAAGGTAAACTTTCCTGCCACCTAGGAAAAATCAGATCGACACTTTGCGCAATATCCTTATATCCTGCTTTTGGGTATCTTTTTGGGTAGGGATATTCCCATACCAAAAGGTTGGAATGCCGTAGTATGCCGAAAATGCCCCACCCAAATGGGTAGGTATTGGGGAAAAATGATGAGCAATTGGCCGATGAAAACCAACGAAACAGCGATTTCGATCATGTTAGCGGATAACAATCCGCTGATGCTGGCCGCGATGTCGGAGGTCTTTGAGCGCGACAAGCGATTCTCTCTGGTGGCGACCTCCTCGACGGCCGAGGGCTTTTTGGGGACGGTGATCCGGATGCCGGTCAGCGTGGGGGTGATCGACTGGAACCTGCCCGCACTGGGCGGGGCCAAGCTGATCAACGTGCTGCGCGATCAACCCAACCCTCCCAAACTGGTGATTTACGGCGACGAGAATTCGGATACGCCGCGCAAAGCCATGGCTTCGGGTGCGGCAGGATTTGCCGCCCGCTCTGCCTCGGTCGACCAACTTCTGGAAACGTGCATTTCCGTCGCCAAGGGGCAGATGGTGTTTCCGTTCCTCGACATCCGCCGCCTGCAACAAGACCCGATTGAGCAGCTTTCCAAACGCGAAAAGTCCTTGCTGGAGGCGCTGTCAAAGGGCCTGACCAACCGGGAGTTGGCCAAGCAATTTGAGATCAGCACCAACACGGTCAAGTTTCACCTGTCGAACCTTTTTGAGAAGCTGTCGGTCAAAAACCGCACCCAGGCCATCGCGTTTTATTACGCCAATCGGTCAACACGCGGCGATTTTTGATCGATTCAATTTTTGAAGAAAAGTAAAAAATTATTCTTGACTAGAAACTCATTCATCGCAGATGGCTAGTAGTCGGCCCACCCCTCCCAAACGCAAGGAGCGTTCCGATGTCCTTCCATGTCATACAACAAGCCCCCGCCCGGTTGAACCGCAGTGAACTCGCGGTCCCCGGAAGCGCGCCGCAAATGTTTGAAAAAGCGGCACAATCTGATGCAGATGTCATCTTCCTTGATCTGGAAGATGCCGTCGCACCGGATGACAAAGCGCAGGCACGCAAGAACATCATCAAGGCCCTGAACGAGTTGGACTGGGGCAAGAAAACCATGTCACTGCGAATCAACGGGCTCGATACGCACTACATGTACCGCGACGTTGTGGACGTTGTGGAGCAGGCTGGCGAACGGCTCGATCTGATCATGGTGCCCAAAGTGGGCACCGCCGCAGACGTTTATGCGGTGGATATGATGGTGACCCAGATCGAAGATGCCAAGGGCTACAAGAAGCGCATCGGCTTTGAACACATCATCGAAACCGCCCTCGGCATGCAGAACGTCACCGAGATTGCGGGTGCGTCAAAGCGCAACGAAAGCCTTCACTTTGGGGTGGCCGATTATGCCGCCTCGACCCGCGCGCGCACCACCATTATTGGCGGCGTGAACCCGGACTATTCGGTGCTGACCGACCCGCTGGAGGATGGCAGCCGCGCCGTGCATTGGGGCGATATGTGGCATTACGCGCTGGCGCGCATGGTTGTGGCGGCCCGTGCCAACGGCTTGCGCCCGGTCGACGGGCCCTTCGGCGATTTTCAGGACCCCGAGGGCTATCGCGCGGCGGCCAAGCGGGCGGCGGTTCTGGGCTGCGAAGGCAAATGGGCCATCCACCCCAGCCAAATCGCGCTGGCCAATGAGGTGATGAGCCCCTCGGCTGCCGAGGTGACCCGTGCGCAACGCATTCTGGACGCGATGGCGCAGGCCGCGACAGAGGGCAAAGGCGCGGTGTCACTGGATGGGCGGCTGATTGACTACGCCTCTATCCGGCAGGCCGAAGTTCTGGTTCAAAAGGCCAAGCAAATCTCACGGGCGTAATGTCATGAACGGTCTTCGCGCCAAAGTTACGGCTCTGTTCTCAGTTGGCTGTCTGGCGGCAGACCCGGCCAAGGCGCTGGACCGCGCTTTGGCCGAACGCCCTTTACCCCGCCCCGATCCGGGCGGGGCCTATCTTATTGTTGCCGTCGGCAAGGCCGCGATCCCGATGGCGCGTTGCCTGTTGGGGCATTTGCGGGGCCAGCCCTGCTCGGCGCTGGTGGTCACTAACGCTGAAAACGCCATGGCGGTGGAAGGGGCAACGGTTTTGGCCGCGGCCCACCCGGTGCCTGACGAAAGCGGTGCGGCTGCGGCGCGGGCGGTCGAGGCATTGCTGACCGGCGCGACTGCCAAAGATCGCGTGATTGCGCTGATTTCGGGGGGGGGCTCGGCCCTGCTGCCCGCGCCATTGCCGGGGATGACGCTGGACGACAAGGCCGCTGTCAGCCGCCACCTGTTGGCGGCCGGTCTGGACATCACCCAGATGAACCTGATCCGCCAAAGCCTGTCACGGCTGAAGGGGGGAGGTCTGTTGCGCGTTGCCGCGCCTGCCCCTGTGACCGCCTATATCCTTTCTGATGTGATCGGCGATGACCTGCGCGTCATTGCATCGGGGCTGACAGTCTCGCCCATCGGGAGCAGAGCGGAGGCGGCGCGGCTTCTTAAATCCAGCGGAATCTGGCCGAAATTACCGGGGAGCGTGCACTTGGCCCTAAACGGGCCTGAGCCGCAGAAGCCCTTGATTGAGGCCACAAATATTCTGATCGGCTCGAACCGCAAAAGCTTGGACGCCGTCGTTGAAGTGGCAGGGCCGGGTGCCCTGTTGGTCGAGGATCAGCTGACCGGCGACGTCGGAGCGGCGGCCGCGCAGATCATCGCCGCAGCAAAGCACGCCGGCGCTGCCGAATTCCTTGTGTTCGGCGGCGAGACGACGGTGACACTGCGTGGCGACGGCCTTGGCGGACGCAATCAGGAACTGGCCTTGCGGGTCGCGATGCAAATGCCCGACCTTGGCCGCGACTGGGCGTTCTTGTCTGGCGGCACGGATGGCCGTGATGGCCCGACAGAGGCGGCGGGCGGCTTGGTTGACCGCCAGACCGTGTTTCGGTTGACCCAGAACGGCGGCGATGCGCAGGCCCTTTTGGCCAACAATGACAGCAACCGCGCGCTGGCCCTTGCGGGCGATCTGTTGGTCACAGGGGCCACGGGGACCAATGTCGCAGATATCCAGATCTTGGCGCTGGGCCCCGTGGCACGCTGATCTGGCCCGCGCCGGACTGGGGCGGGAGAATACCGAAAATGCGGGCCGCCGTGCCCTGATGCCTGCGCCATGCCCGCGCGGCGTGGCCTGATCTACATCAACGCAAGTGCGCGCCATGTCATCTAGAGTGGCCGTTCGAGAGGCGGCTCTGCTCTGCGGCCCGTCTTCCCCTGTGCGCACGGCAAACGCCGGTCAGACAGCCTGAAAGGTCCAAAGTAATGCCCCTTGCAAAGGACAAAACCG
The DNA here is from genome assembly GCA_963815355.1 of uncultured Alphaproteobacteria bacterium. Classification (GTDB taxonomy): domain Bacteria; phylum Pseudomonadota; class Alphaproteobacteria; order Rhodobacterales; family Rhodobacteraceae; genus JAPUEK01. Next base: position 147,853 of record CAWFGJ010000010.1, on the reverse strand, counting down.
AACCAAGCGGCGGAACGGTCCTTGCCGTCAGGGGCGCGGTTGTGGATGTTGTCTTTGCAGCAGCGATCTTGCCGCCGATCAATTCGGCGCTGATCGTGGACTGGGACAGGCCCGGCCCGCTCATCCTTGAGGTTCACAGCCATCTGGATCTGACAACCCTGCGCGCGGTTGCCTTTCAATCAACCGCCGGATTGGGGCGGGGTGTTGCCGTGCGCGCTACGGGTGCGCCGGTGTCCGTGCCCGTGGGCGAGGCGGTTTTGGGGCGGCTTTTGGATGTTGTCGGCAACCCGCAAGACAACGGCCCGGCCCTGCCCAAGGACACACCGCGCCGGCCGATCCATGCGCCCCCCCCCTCGCTGGCAACCCAGACCCGCAGCGACGAGATGTTCCAGACCGGCATCAAGGTGATTGATCTGCTGACGCCTATGGCCCACGGCAGCAAGGCGGCGATGTTTGGCGGTGCCGGGGTCGGCAAAACGGTTCTGGTGATGGAGTTGATCCGCACCATGGTCGAGAAATATGAGGGTATTTCGGTCTTTGCAGGCGTCGGCGAGCGGTCCCGCGAAGGGCATGAATTGTTGACCGAGATGCAAGGCTCGGGCGTTTTGGCGCGGACCGTGCTGGTCTATGGCCAGATGAACGAGCCGCCCGGTGCGCGCTGGCGAGCGCCGATGACCGCGCTGACCATTTCAGAATACTTTCGCGACCAAAAGCACCAGAACGTTCTGCTTTTAATGGATAATGTATTCCGTTTCGTGCAGGCCGGGGCAGAGGTTTCCAGCCTGCTGGGACGGTTGCCGTCGCGGGTGGGCTATCAGCCGACGCTGGCGACCGAAGTGGCGGGGCTGCAGGAACGCATCGCCTCGGTCGCGGGCGCGGCGGTGACGGCGATTCAGGCCGTCTACGTGCCCGCCGATGATTTCACCGACCCCGCCGTCACGACGATTTCAAGCCATATGGATTGCGTGATCGTGCTGTCACGCGCGCAGGCTGCAGAGGGATTCTACCCCGCCATTGATCCCTTGGCCTCGTCTTCGACGCTGCTGGACCCTTTGGTGGTGGGCGAGGCGCATTACAAGATTGCCGAAGAAGTCCGCCAGGCGCTTGCCCGGTTTAAGGAACTGACCGACATCATCTCGCTGTTGGGGGTTGAAGAACTGGGTGCCGCCGACCGGCTGGTGGTCAAACGCGCGCGGCGGCTCCAGCGCTTCTTGACCCAACCTTTTATGGTGACCGAGGCTTTTACCGGGATGAAGGGCGCCAGCGTTTCTTTGGCCGATACGTTGGCAGGCTGTCGCGCCATTCTGGACGGTGAGGCGGATGACTGGTCCGAAAGCGCGCTGTACATGATCGGCACTTTGGACGAGGCGCGCCGCAAAGAGGCCAAGGCAAAGGCCAAGGATGTAGCCGCGTGAACCTGCACATCGTCACCCCGCTTGCCATCGTGGTCGATGAAGACATCGACAGTCTGCGCGCCGAAGATGCCAGCGGCAGTTTTGGTGTCCTGTCCGGCCATGCGCCGTTTCTGACCGCGCTGGCAATCTCCATCGTCAGTTGGCGCAAGGGTGGGGTCGAGCGGTTTTGCGCCGTGCGGGGCGGCACATTGGCGGTCAGCCGTGACGGTTCCGTGACCATCACAACGCGCGAGGCGGTGGCGGGGTCGGCGCTTGCCACCCTTGATGCGCAAGTTCTGGCGCGGTTTCGGGCCGACGTGGAAAGTGAACGGACCGAGCATGTCGAGACGGTCCAACTGCAGCTGAACGCTATCCGCCGGATGGTCAGCCGGTTGCAGCGCAGTGGCAGCCCGACAGGAGAGTTTCGCGGATGACCGCCCCCTTGCCCGACCCCGAGGACGACCCCTTGGTCAACCAAGCCCGCTTGCGGCGCGACCGGCACGAGCGGTGGCTGCGCGAGGGGGATATGTCGGTGGGTCGCAGGCTGGCGCAGATTGGGGTTCTTGGCTGGATATTTGTGGTGCCGACCTTGGCGGGCCTGTTTCTGGGTCGCTGGCTTGATCGCCACTTCAATGCCGGGATTTTCTGGTCAGCGCCCATGCTGCTGCTGGGCCTGTGCCTTGGATTCTGGACCGCGTGGAAATGGATGAACATGAAATGATGACTTTATCTGCCTTTCCGCTGGCGTTGGTCTTGTCCGCCTTTTTTGCGGGCGGCGTGGGGCTGGGATACGGCTATTTTCGCGCCTTGCATCGCACCACCGATCTTATCGTCGGCAAAGGTTCCGTGGCGCTTGCCCTGGCCCTGACGCTGGGCCGGATGGTGGCGATCGCCGTGGGTTTGTACCTTGTCGTTCTTGCGGGCGCAGTGGCTTTGATTGCGACCTTTGTGGGCGTGTTGGTCGGCCGGGCCTTTGTGATGCGCGGGCATAGGGGTGCGGCCAGATGAATTCTCCGCTTGGCTCGGTCGTCTTGTTCACCCTTGGGCCTGTGCCCATCACGCAAGCCATTGTGACAACATGGGGTATCATGGTGGTGCTCGTTCTGGGTGCTGTGATGCTGACGTGGCGGCTGACCCGCGTGCCAAGCAAACGGCAATCGGCGGTCGAGTTGGTCGTGGACATGCTGGACACCCAGATCCGCGAGACGACGGGGGCAGCGCCGGAACCCTACCGCGCGTTCATTGGCACGTTGTTCCTGTTCATTCTGCTGGCAAACTGGTGTTCGCTCTTGCCGGGCGTAGAGCCGCCAACAGCCAAGCTGGAAACCGATGCAGCACTTGCGGTCATCGTCTTTGCATCGGTGATCTGGTTTGGCATTCGTGGCGCGGGCGTGGGTGGGTATCTCCGCTCATTCGCCGCGCCCAATATCGCGATGATTCCGCTGAACATTCTGGAAAGTGTTACGCGCGTTTTCTCGATGTTCGTGCGCCTGTTTGGCAACGTGATGAGCGGGGTTTTCGTTATCGGCATCGTTGCCTCGCTGGCAGGGCTTCTGGTGCCAATCCCGCTTATGGCGCTCGATCTGCTGACCGGGTTTGTGCAGGCCTACATCTTTGCGGTGCTGGCGATGGTCTTCATCGCGGCCACGGTCGAAGAGGGTCAACCCAAACCGACCGCAGATGCGGCAGCCGCCTCCCCCCCTTCCCTACCGAAAAAGGAACTCTGATGGACTATCTTAAACTCGCCAGCATCGTGTGTGCGGCCTTTACTGTGGCCTTCGGCGCGATTGGACCCGCCCTTGCCGAGGGGCGCGCTGTGGCGGCCGCGATGGATGCCATTGCCCGCCAGCCCGAGGCCGCCAACACCATCTCGCGCACGCTTTTTGTCGGGCTTGCGATGATCGAGACCACGGCGATTTATTGCCTTGTGATCGCGCTGTTGCTGCTCTTTGCCAACCCGATGCTGAGCTGATCCGATGACACTTGATTTCTGGGGACTGGGGCTACAGGCCGTCAACGTCCTGATCTTGGTCTGGCTTTTGTCGCGGGTGTTCTGGCGCCCGGTGGCCGCCGCAATTGCTGCACGCCAAGAGGCAACGCGCGCGATGATGGAAAAGGCTGAGGCGGCGCAAAACGACGCCAAGGCCGCGCTGGCCGAAGCGACCTTGGCCCGCGAGGGCATCGAAGACGAACGCGCCGAAACCCTTGAACGCGCCAAAGCCGAGGCCGAGGCCGCCACCAAGGCCGCCCTTGCCGAGGCAGCAACCCGCGCCGATGCGATGCGCGCCGCAGCCAGCGCCGCCATAACGCATGACCGCGCTGTGGCCGCCAAGGCCAATGCGGCGCAGGCGGCAGCCTTGTCGCTGGACATTGCGGCCAAGCTGTTGGGGCGGCTGAATGGGCCGGGCGCGCAAGGCGCGTTTCTGGATCTGATGGTCAAAGCCATTGCCGATTTGCCGAAGACCGAACGTGCTGCCCTTGCGGCCTCGCCAGACGCAATCGACATCGTTTCCGCAACCGAATTGGGCGACGAAAAGGCAGCGATCAAGGGCGCGGTGCACAAGGCGCTGGGCGGCAAACCTGCCCTGCGGTTTGTGACCGATCCGGCTTTGCTGGCCGGGCTGGAACTACGCACCGCGCATTTTACGTTGCACAACAGTTGGCAAGCCGATCTGGCCAGCCTTGCAAAGGCGGTCAAAGATGCCGCCTGACACACCGGATTGGCTCTCGACTGCCAGGGCGGCGCTTGACGGCGCCGTGTTGGGCCCGCGCGCCGAGCACAGGGGCCGGGTCGAGGAAATTGCGCGACGGGGTTGCCCTGATTTCCGGCCTGCGCGATGTGCGCCTTGACGAAGTGTTGCGCTTTGCGGGCGGGCAAGTCGGCTTTGCTCGGGTGCTGGACCCGGATCTGATCGGCTGTGTGCTGCTGGATGCCGAGACCGAAGTGCAGGCGGGCGATGCCGTGTTCGGCACTGGCGAGGTGGTGAATGTGCCAGTGGGCGAGGCATTGCTGGGCCGCATCGTCGATCCGCTGGGCCGCCCGCTGGACGGCAAAGGGCCGATTGAGGCCAGCCAACACCTGCCGATCGAGCAACCCGCCCCTTCGATCATCGACCGGGATCTGGTGACAGAACCCGTGCAAACCGGTGTGTTGGTGGTCGATACGCTGTTCGCTTTGGGTCGCGGCCAGCGCGAACTGATCGTGGGCGATCATTCGACCGGCAAGACAACGCTGGCCATCGATGCGCTGATCGCGCAGGCGCAACAGCGACATGATCTGCATCTATGTGGCGGTGGGGCAAAAGACCTCCAGCGTGCGGCGCGCGATGGATGCGCTGCAAACACAGGGCAATTTCGCGCGCTGTATCGTGCTGGTGGCCGGGGCGGCCTCGGCGCCGGGGCTGCAATGGATTGCGCCCTATGCGGGCATGACGATGGCCGAGTATTTCCGCGACAAGGGTCAGCATGCGCTGATCGTGATTGATGATTTGACCAAACACGCCGCCACGCACCGCGAGATTGCCCTTTTGACCCGCCAATCGCCGGGGCGTGAGGCCTATCCGGGCGATGTGTTCTACATCCACGCCCGGCTGTTGGAGCGCGCTGCAAAGCTGTACGCGGCGCGGGGCGGCGGCTCACTTGACCGCGCTGCCGATTGCCGAGACGGATTCGGGGAACCTGTCGGCCTATATTCCGACCAACCTGATCTCGATCACCGATGGTCAGATCGTGCTGGACGCGGCGTTGTTCCATCAGGGGCAAAAGCCAGCCGTCGATGTCGGGCTCAGTCGTCAGCCGGGTTGGCGGCAAGACCCAAGCGCCCGTGCTGCGGGATGCGGCGGGCACACTACGGCTGGATTATGCGCAGTTTCTGGAGCTGGAGGTCTTTACCCGCTTTGGCGGCATGCCCGATGGCCGGGTGCGCGCGCAACTGACACGCGGCGCGCGGATCAGAGAGGTGTTGCGCCAGCCCCAGCACACGCCCCTGCGGCTGGTCGATGAGGTGGCGCTTATGCTGGCGATCCGGGGCGGGGTTGCTGGACCCGCTGCCCGTGGCCGCGATCACAGCGTTTCGCGACGGGCTTGCGGCGGCTTTGGACCGGGATGCACCCGCGGCAGTGGCCGCGATTTCAGGGGGCATAGCGCTTGATGCCCCCGCGCAGGCCGCTTTGATGGCGGCGCTGACCCGGCTGGCTGGCGCACTGCTGAATGCAACCGTCGCGGCCACGCCATGACCGAACGACTGGCCGACATCAGCGCGCGGATAGAGGGCATCCAACAGCTTGGCTCGGTGGTGAACGCGATGAAGGGGATCGCCGCCGCCCGGGCCCGGATGGCGCGCGACGAGGTCGCGGCGGTGGACAGCTATGCCACCAGCATCGCGGCGGCCATGGCGCAGGTCTTGGGCGAAGGTGAAACGGCGCCTGCTACAGCAGCGCCTGCGGGCAGAACCGGGTTGCTGGTCTTTGGGGCGGAACAAGGCTTTGCCGGGGCCTTCAGCGAGCGCATCTTCGACAGCATCGACCCTGCCCCGGCTGCCCTGTTTCTGATCGGCACGCGGGGCCTTTCGGTGGCCGCCGGGCGGGGGCTGACGCCCGCGTGGAGTGCGGCCATGCCGTCCCATACCGCCGGCATCCCCAAACTGGCCGACTTGATCACCAAAGCGATCTACCATGCGGTCGCGGAGGGACAGATTACCCGGCTTGAAGTCGCTTTTGCCGTCTGGGAGACGGGTCAGGCCCGCCTTTCGCGGCAAACCCTCTTTCCGATTGATCCGGCCAGCCTGCCCGCCAAAGCAGGGCCCGCGCCCCTGATGCAGCTTGCTCCGGCCGCGCTGATTGACAGCCTGGGGCAGGATTATTTTCACGCGCAGGTCTGCAAGGCCGCATTGCACGCCTTTGCCGCCGAAAACGAGGCGCGTATGCTGGCGATGTCCGCCGCTGCGAACCAGATCGCGCGCGAACTGGAAACATTTCACGCCACGCTGCGACGCGTCCGCCAAGAGGCGATCACCGCCGAGATCATCGAACTGGGCACCGGGTTTGCGAAAGGCGACACGTCTGTCGGGCATGAAAGCTGACTCAGATCAATGCCGCAGCGCGGCATTATTGCTAAGGTCACCCAAAGGGCGGGCCATTAAGCGCCTCCCGTAAAGGAGCAGTGATGCGCGAGCACCCCAAATCGATGACACCCGACCAATCAGCCCCCCCGCTGCCCAAGCCCATCGCGGCGCAAACCGCTTATGAAACGCTTGACCGGATCACCCACGCCAATGTTGCCAAAGCGACCGCCGGGCTTTCGCCTTCGGTTCTGGCAGAGGCTTGGATGGATTGGGCGGTGCATCTGGCGGCCTCGCCGGGCAAGCAGTTGCAACTGGCCGAACAGGCCCTGCAGAACGTCCAGTCCTTTTGGGCCGCAAGCCTTGGCCTGCGCCAAGCGGAGGCCCCGGCGGACCGGCGGTTCGCGGGCGAGGCTTGGCAGAAATACCCCTATAGCCTGTTCGCGCAGGCGCATGTGCAGAATTGGCAATGGTGGCAAGACGCGATGAGCGGCGTGCACGGTGTGGTGCCCGCGCATGAAAACCTTTTGACCTTTGTTGCTGGTCTGATCACGGATACGGCAGCACCGTCGAATTTCGTGCCGACGAACCCCGAGGTCATGGCCGCGACCTTGGCCGAACATGGCCAGAACCTGCTGCGCGGCGCCCGGAATCTTGCCGAGGATCTGGCGCGCAAAGCCGGGACCGCCGACCAAAATGGGCCGCAACCCTTTGAGGTGGGCCGCAATCTGGCGATGACCCCCGGCAAGGTTGTGCTGCGCAATGACCTGATCGAGTTGATCCAATACGCGCCACAGACCGGTGCTGTGCATCCTGAGCCGATCCTGATCGTGCCGGCTTGGATCATGAAATACTACATCCTCGATCTGTCCGCGCAAAACTCGCTGGTGCGGTTTCTGGTGGCGCAGGGTTTTACCGTCTTCATGCTGTCGTGGAAAAATCCCGATGCATCGGATCGTGATCTGGGGATGGAGGATTACCGCAGCCTTGGGGTGATGGCAGCCATTGACGCGGCGTTGGAGATCACAAAGGCCCAGAAGTTGCACGCAGTGGGCTATTGCCTTGGCGGCACGCTTTTGTCGATCGCGGCGGCAGCAATGGGGCGTGATGGCGACACGCGACTGGCCTCGGCCACGTTTCTTGCCGCTCAGGTTGATTTCACCGAAGCAGGCGCGTTGCGGCTGTTCATCAACGGGTCCGAGATCACCTTGATCGAGGATATGATGGCCGAACAGGGCTATCTGTCCTCCGAGCAGATGGCTGGCGCGTTTGCGCTGCTGCGCGCGCGCGATCTGATCTGGGCACCGGCCATACGCGACTACCTTTTGGGCAAGCGGGGCGAAGGCTTTGATCTGATGGCGTGGAATGCTGATGCCACGCGGATGCCTGCGCGGATGCATTCGGAATATCTGCGCGAGTTGTTCCTCGACAATGATCTGGCCGAAGGGCGGTATCTGGTCGGGGGCAAGGCAATCGCGATCAACGATATTCGCGTGCCAATCTTTGCGGTTGGCACCGAAGACGACCATGTGGCGCCTTGGCGGTCGGTCTACAAGCTGCATCTTTTTGCGGATACAGACACGACCTTTGTGCTGACAAGCGGGGGGCACAACGCTGGCATCGTCTCTGAACCCGGCCGGGCGCATCGGCATTTCCGCATCTCCCATACCAAGGCCAATGCCGCGTTTCGCGCGCCCGAAGAGTGGCTGGCGGAAACCCAAGCCGTAGAAGGCTCTTGGTGGACCGGCTTTGCGGACTGGCTGGCGCAGCATTCAGCAAAACCCGGCGCTTTGCCGGCCTTGGGCATGGCCAAAGGCCCCTATGCGGTGCTGTGTGACGCGCCGGGAACCTACGTGATGCAGAAATGAGGGCGCTTGAAAACAAGGTTGCGCTGATTGTCGGCGTGGCAAATAGCCATTCCATTGCCGCCGGGTGCGCACAAGTCTTTGCCACAGCGGGGGCTGAAATCGCGCTGACCTACCTGAACGACAAAGCCAAACCCTATGTGCAGCCCGTGGCCGATACGGTGGGGGCCGCCCTTTTGCTGCCGCTGGATGTCGAGGCCGAGGGCGAGATGGAGGCGGTCTTTGACGCGATCCGAATGCGCTTTGGGCGGTTGGATGTCCTTGTGCACTCTATCGCCTATTGCCCGGCGGGCGATCTTCAGGGGCGGGTAACGGATTGCTCACGCGCGGGGTTTGCGCGTGCGATGGATATCTCTGTCCATTCGCTGATCCGGATGGCGCGGCTGGCCGAGCCATTGATGACCAACGGTGGCAGCATCCTGACGATGACCTATTATGGTGGCGAAAAGGTTGTCGATAATTACAACGTCATGGGGCCGGTAAAGGCCGCATTGGAGGGAACGATGCGTGCTCTTGCGGTCGAGTTGGGGCCGAAACATATCCGGGTGAACGCGATCTCACCCGGCCCGCTCAAGACCCGAGCGGGTTCGGGAATTGCCCATTTCGATGCGCTGATTGATGCCGCACAAAAGCGCGCACCTGAGCAAAGCCTTGTCAGCATCGAAGACGTGGGCACTGTGGCGCTGATGCTGGCAAGTGATGGCGCGCGGCAGATTTCTGGCGATATCACCTATGTTGACGGAGGCTTGCATGTCCGCGCCTGAGCCCACCCCCCCCGAGATGCGCTGCATCGAAAACAAGACCTATGATGAGATTTCGGTTGGCGACAGTGCGGAACTGACCCGGACGCTCAAGCCGCAGGACATAGAACTTTTTGCGGTAATGTCGGGCGACGTGAACCCTGCCCATGTCGATGCAGACTTTGCAAAAACGGATATGTTTCATGGGGTTATCGCGCATGGCATGTGGGGCGGCGCGCTGATCTCGGCGGTGCTTGGCACCGAACTTGCCCGGGCCCGGCACGATCTTCCTTGACCAAAGCCTGAAGTTCGATGCGCCCGTTGGTCTGGGCGATACGGTTGTGGTGCGGGTTGAGGTGGTTGAAAAGCTGCCCAAGGGCCGCGTGCGGCTGGCCTGCACCTGCCGCAATCAGACCGGCATCTTGGTGATTGAGGGGGAGGCGCTGGTCATCGCGCCGCGCGAAAAGGTGCGCCGCCCGCGCGTGGTTTTGCCCGATGTCCACTTGCATGTGCAGGGCGCACAATATGCACGCCTGATCGCGGCAACCGAACACTGCGCGCCGATCCGCACCGCCGTCGTCCATCCCTGCGACCGGCTGTCGATTGATGGCGCACTGGATGCCGCCGCGCGCGGCATGATCCTGCCGGTGCTGTTTGGCCCGCGCGCCAAGATCGAAGCCGCCGCCAAAGACGCGGGCCGGGTTCTGGGCGACATTGAGATCGTCGACACCCCCCATAGCCATGCCGCCGCTGCCGCTGCGGTGGCACAGGTTCGCGCGGGCAAGGCCGAGGCGATCATGAAAGGGTCGCTTCACACCGATGAACTGATGGAGGCCGTGGTTGACAGCGCCCTTGGCCTTCGGACCGAGCGGCGGATGAGCCATATCTATGCGCTGGATGTGCCGACCTATCCCAAGGCTTTGCTGATCACTGATGCGGCGATCAACATCTATCCCGACCTTGCCGCCAAGCGCGACATTGCGCAAAACGCCATTGACCTTGCGCTGGCACTGGGCATCCACGCACCTAAAGTGGCGATCCTGTCGGCGGTTGAAACGGTCAACCCCCGGATCGCGTCGACGCTGGATGCCGCCGCCCTGTGCAAGATGGCAGACCGTGGCCAGATCACGGGCGGGGTTCTGGATGGACCCTTGGCATTTGACAATGCGATCTCGCCTTCGGCTGCGGCGGCCAAGGGCATTGTCTCGGAGGTTGCGGGACAGGCCGATATCCTGCTTGCCCCCGATCTGGAGGCGGCCAACATGATGGCCAAGCAGTTGATTTATCTGGCGGGCGCGGATGCGGCGGGGATCGTGCTTGGCGCACGGGTGCCGATCATCCTGACCAGCCGCGCCGATAGCCCGATGTCGCGTCTGGCCTCTTGTGCGCTGGCCCAACTTTTCATCCGCCACAAAGCGCGTCACAAGCCATGAGCGACGCAATACTCGTGTTGAACGCGGGGTCTTCCAGTCTCAAGTTCGCGGTCTATCCTGTGGACGGGTCAGCAGGCAAACCGATGGCCGCGCCGGTTTTACGGGGCAAGATCGCGGGGATTGGTGCGGGGCTGGGCGCGGCTCCGGTGTTCAGCGCGCGCGGGGCAGACGGGGCCGCCCTGCCGCCCGTGGCACTTATGCCGCTTGGCCCCGGCACCTCGGCGGACGCGCTGATCCCTGCCCTTTTGGCGTGGCTTTCGCAGCACGGGGACGGCGTCACGATCACCGCAGCGGGCCACCGCGTGGTCCACGGAGGTGTGCGGCAAACCGGCCCCGCGCGTGTGGACAACGCCCTGATGGCCGAGCTTGACGGCTTGGTTCCATTGGCCCCGTTACACCAGCCGCACAATCTCGCCGCGATCCGTGCGGTTGCGGCGGCCCTGCCCGAACTGCCGCAGGTTGCCTGCTTTGATACCAGCTTTCACCGCAGCCAGCCCCGTCTGGCACAACTCTTTGCCCTGCCCCGCGCGATGACCGACGCAGGCATCCTGCGCTATGGCTTTCATGGGCTTTCCTATGACTATATCGCCAGCACCCTGCCCACCCATCTTGGCCCCAAAGCCGACGGTCGGGTGATTGTCGCCCACCTTGGCAACGGTGCCAGCCTTTGCGCGCTGAAGGGCCGACAGAGTGTCGCCACCAGTATGGGGTTCACCGCGCTGGACGGGCTGATGATGGGCAATCGCTGTGGCAGCATTGATCCGGGCGTCTTGTTGTATCTGTTGGCCGAAAAGCAGTTGAGCGTGCCGGACCTGACCCGGCTCTTGTATCAGGATTCGGGCCTTTTGGGTGTTTCAGGGATCAGCTCTGACATGGCCGTCCTGGAGGCCAGCCAGACCCCGCAAGCCCATGAGGCGATTGACCTTTTCTGCTACCGTGCTGCTGGCGCGATGGGAGAGATGGCCGTGGCACTCGGCGGGGTTGACGCGATTGTCTTTACCGCCGGCATTGGCGAAAACTCGGCCCTTGTGCGGGCCAAGATCTGCGCGCATCTGGGCTGGATGGGGGTGGCCTTGGATGACGCCGCCAACAGCCGCAACGCCACGCAGCTGGGTGTTGCGGGCGCGCAGGTAGAGGTGCTGATGATCCCCACCAATGAGGAATCGGTCATCGCAGCGGCCACGCAGGCCCTTTTGGCAGGCGCGCACCAAACGACGGGCTGATCCTATTCCGCAGGAAAGCGAAGCGCGGCCTTGGTTTCGCGGTTCAACCTGTTGGCCGCCATGCCCGGGGCCGCCCCCCAGACGGCGATCCAACGGTAAAAGACCGGCGTCAGGAACAAGGTGAACACGGTCGCAAAGCCCAAGCCGCCAACAATCACCCAGCCCACGGCGATCCGCGCCTCGGCCCCCGCGCCCGTTGTAAAGATCAAGGGCAAGCCGCCAAAGACGGTGGACACCATCGTCATCATCACGGGCCGGATGCGCAGGCGCAAGGCATCGCGGATGGCGCTGTCGATGTCTTGCCCCGCCTCGCGCAGCTGGTTGGCAAACTCAACGATCAGGATGCCGTTCTTGGCCATGACGCCGATCAGCATGACAAGGCCGATCTGGCTGTAATAGTTCAACGATCCGCCGGTAAGTGAGATGGCCATCAGGGCGGCCGCCAGCCCAAAGGGCACGGTCAGCATGATCACGATGGCGCTGGCAAAGCTTTCAAACTGGGCAGCAAGCACCAGAAACACGATCACAAAGGCTGTGCCGAAAACCATATACATGCCCGCTTGGCTGTCGGACAAGGACGCGGCCTCACCCGTGAACAGAATGCCCATGTCGGTGGGCAAGTTTGTGGCGGCAAGCGCGGTCAGTTGCGCCATCGCAGTGCCAAGATCTACGCCCTCGGCAAGGTTGGCTTGCACCGACACAGACAACGCCCCCCCCTGCCGCGTGATTGACGACTGGCTGACGACCGGGACCAGAGACGCCGCCGACGACAGGGGTACATAAGCCCCGTTGGGCAGCCGCAAAGAGATGGATTCAAGATCAGATGGATTATCGATCGGTTCCCCGCCCGGCACGACATTGACCCGCGTTTCGGTGTCATTTTCAAACACGGTCACGGCGACATTGCCCTGCACGATGGCGCTGACGGTCTGGGTGATCTCGGCCTCGGTCAGGCCAAAGGCTTTGGCCATATCGGGATCGACATGCACCTCAAACTGCGCTTGCACGGTGTCGCTTGAAAGCTGCGGGTTCACAAAGGTGGAGTCCTGCGCCATTGCGGCAACCAACGTGTCGGCAGCGGCGGTCATCGCCGGGACGTCCTTTCCGGTGACCGCGAATTGCAGCCCCCGGCCCGCGCCGCGAATGTTCAGGCTGTTGGTTGACCGCGCACTGACCTGCACACCGGGCACCGTGCCAAGCTGGCTGCTGATGCTGGCGACGATTTCGGCCTGCGTCTGGTCCCGATCGGCCCAATCGGGCAAGCGCACGATGATGAAGGCACTGGTGCCGCCACCGATGCCGATAATGCTTTGCACGGATGAAATCTCGCCGCGCGTACGGTAGGGTGTGAGGATGTCTTCGATCTGGGCCACTTGGGTGTCGAGGTAGTCAACGGTGGTGTCAGGCGCACCCCGTGCCTGGATCAGGAAAAACCCCCTGTCTTCGTCTGGCGTGATGCTGGAGGAAAGGGTGCTTGCCGCCCCCGCAGCAAGAATGGCAAAGCCACCCGCCACCGCCAACACAATCACCGGTGACCGGATAGACCAATCCATCACCGCATCAAAGCTGCGTGCCAACCAACCGGGTCCTGCGGGCGCGCTGCGCGCCGGGTCTGGTTTGCCGGGGTCAAGAAACGCCGCCATGACCGGGGCCAGCGTCAGGGCGGTAATCGACGACAAGGTAACGGCAAAGGCCAGCACAAAGCCAAATTCGCTGAAGACGCCGCCCGCTTGGCCGGGCATGAAGGAAATCGGGATGAACACAGCGGCGAGGGTCGCCGTTGTCGAGATAACGGCAAAGAATACCTCATTTGTGCCCGCTGCCGCTGCCGCGAACGCCCCCATCCCCTGCTTGCGCTTTCGCACCACATTTTCGATCACCACAATGGCATCGTCCACGACCATGCCCGTCGCGAGCACCAGGGCTAACAGGCTGATGGTGTTCAACGAAAACCCGGTCAGCCAGATCGCCGCAATGGTGCCGACCAGCGCCACCGGGATCGTCACCGCCGGGATTATCGTGGCCCGGACCGAGCGCAGAAAGCCAAAGATCACCGCAATCACGATCAGGGTGGCCAGACCGATGGACAGCGCCACCTCGTCAATGGAGCCTTCGATGAAGGTGCCGTCATCCGAGGTAATGACCAGACTGACGCCTTCGGGCAGCGATGCGCGCAGCTCTTCAACAGCGGCGCGTACGTCTTTGGAAATCGACAGCGTGTTGCCGACCGATTGGCGCGTGATATCAAGGCCTACCGCCACCTGCCCGTTGACGCGGCTTAGCACAGAGCTTTCCTCGGGGATCAGGCGCACAAAGGCCACGTCAGAGACGCGGGTATTGGCGTTGATGGGCACCTGCCCTACGGATTCGACCGTCGCCGCGCTGTTGCCGACGCGCAGTGCCAAGGTTTGCGACGCGGTCGCAAGGGTTCCCAAAGGGGTATCGTCGCGCAGCGCTTTCAGGGCGTTGGCCACATCGAACAAGGTCAACCCGCGACTGAGCAAGGCGGGCATGTCCAGCGTCACCCGGAACTCGTTGGCTTGCGCGCCACGCACCGACACTTCGGCAATCCCGTCGATGCTGGACAAGCGGTCGTAGACCGGCCCTTCAGCCAAGGCCGTCAGCGCCGCAAAGTCGACATCCCCCAGCAGGGCCAAACGGATGATCGCATCCGCGTTGCTGTCGCTTTTGGAAACGGTCGGATCGTCCGAAAGGTCGTCGGGCAGTTTGCGCAGAGTGGCCGAGACGATCTCACGCGCTTCGCTGGCGGCGACGTCTACATCGGTGCCCTCTGACAGGTCGATGGTAATGCGGCTTTCCCCGGTGGAGGAGGTCGATTCCATGTAAGACAGACCCTCAAGCGCGCTGAGCGCGTCTTCAAGCACCTGCGTGACCTCTTGGTCTACGGTCGAGGGCACAGCCCCTTCATAGCTGGTGCGCACCGACAGGACCGGCTGCTCCACGTCGGGCATTTCGCGCACATCAACCGAGCCAAGGGCCGCGAGCCCCGCGATCAGGATCAACAGGTTGATCACGATGCCAAAGATCGGGCGGGCGACGAACAGATCCGCAAGGCCCGGTTTGCGCCGGGGCGGCGTTTGCGCGCTCATGTCGGCTCTTTCGGTGACGTTGGCCGCGCTGCGTCGGCGTCGGCTTTGGGGCCGCCTCTCCCGCCGCCCTTGGTGCGGCCAGCACCCGGTGTGGTGATCCGTGCCCCCTCGCGCAGTTTTTGCGCGCCTTCGGTCACAACCATGGTGCCGACTGGAATGTCCGCTTCCACCCAGACGAGGTCATCGCGGCGGAACAAGATGGTGGCCGGAACCGATTTGGCCAGCCCATCGACATCAATCCAGACGCTGGAGCCCGCGCGCGACCACGTGATCGCCGTCGATGGCAAGGCGGGCATCGGGTCACTTTGCTGGATCAGGCGGACGGCAAAGGTCATGCCCGGCCACAATATCCCATCGGGGTTGGCGATCTGCGCTTTGACAGTGACACTGCGGGTCACGGTGTCGATGCGGCTGTCAAAAGAGATGATTTTGCCGTCAAACACACGCCCGGCGAAGGTGGAGGTGCTGATCAGAACGCTGGTTGCCCTTGGCAGCAGACCAATCGCGCGCTCGGGCAGCTCAAACTCGACCACGAGGTCAGCGGAGTTGTCGATGCTGGCAATATGGCTGCTGGCGGTCAGCACATCCCCGATGTCCACATCGCTTAGGCTCAGCCGCCCGGCAATGGGCGCCCGGATCGTGCGATCCTCCAGTGCGACTTGCGCCAGACCCAACGCAGCCTCGGCCAGACGCAAGCGAAGCTGCGCCTCTGACAGGGTCACATCGGTAATGGTCGAGGTACCGTTGGCGCGAAGTCGTTCATAGCGGGCAACGGTCTCGCTTGCCTGATCCCGCTCCGCCTGCGTGATTTCAAGGTTCAGCGTCTGCGTGCGCGCATCGAGCCTCACCAAGACCTCCCCCGCGCGCACGTCGCGATTGGCCAGCAGATTGGCCTCGATGACCGTTCCGGCGGCGTTAGAGACGACCTCAACGCTGCGCAAGGCTGATCCGGTGCCGATGGTGTTCAGAATGCTATCGTATGGCAGCAGCGTCAGCGCTTGGGTCACGACTGTCGTGTCTCTGACACCGCCGCCACCTGCTGCGCGCGGCCCGTTCCCAGCACCCGCACGGGCAGTCACTTTCGGCACCGCAGCGCGTTCCCCTTGCGGTGCGATCATCGCGGCCAATGGGGCGGGCAATCCAAACGTTACGCCATAGGCTCCGCAAAGGATTGCAACTGCGGCGACCAGCGTCAGGAATGTGCGCATTGATGAGATCGCCCTTATAAACGTCCGTGTCCAGTTTTACGTTCGACAGCAAAGTTTCCGTCGGAAATAGGATGGCGACACCGAAAGAAAAGATTGAAGCCCTTCAACGCGTGATGCCCCGAAGCGAACTTCGGGGCATCTGGCCGTGAGGGCAGGACGGTCTGACAGGTCAGATCGGCGGGCGGCCACGCAGGGCGCGCGCGATCATCGCCACAACGAACAGGATGATGAAGATAACGAACAGGACCTGCGCAATGCCCGCAGAGGTGCCTGCAATGCCGCCAAAGCCCAGTGCAGCAGCGACCAGAGCGATAACAAGAAAGGTAACGGCCCAACCCAACATGGGGATCTCCTTTTTGCAGAGGGGTGCAACCAGTGTTGCGATACAAGGACAACGCAGAACAGCCGGATCGGTTCCGCTATCGGCGGAAAAACCCGGCGGGCCGGCTTGGCACAGCAAAATGGCGCACCCGAAGGCGCGCCATTTCCCGAAAGTCCGCCCGAAAGGCGGCAGTGGCGTCAGAGCTTGCCGAACCAATCGTCAACTTCGCGCTCGGCGTCGGTTTTGGCCTTGCCGTATTTCTCTTGGACAAGACCCACCATCTGGTCACGCTTGCCAGCGATGCGGTCCAACTCATCATCGGTCAGGTCGCCCCACGTCTCACGGGCCTTGCCTTTGTATTGCTTCCACTTGCCTTCGATTTGATCCCAATTCATGGCAATCTCCTTTTCGCGTTACGGCGCCATTTTGCGCCCTTGCAGGTAGAAAACGCAGCCGGGCGGCATTGGTTCCAAATATCTGGGGGATCAAAGAAATTCGGGCGGCGCATCGGCGGGTTTTGGCCATAAGCACCCGGCAGCGCCGCCTTTTCTGTCACGCAGGGCGGCAGCTAAACGTCTGAGCGACCCGATAAAGCCACGACTTGCCGACAGCCCGCGCCGCATCCGCGCAGGGATAGGTCAAGCACCAGAAGGCTTGTCCAGCTTTCTGGCGGGACCAGACACATCCATCGAGCCGACCCTTTCGCCCGCACCAACGATCAAGGCGCAGATGGGTTCCAATCCTTTTCAAGGGCTGCGTCAGGGGCATGGAGATTTTCGGCGGTGGACAGAGGCGAGATGGCGAACGTCACTTTCAACGTATACTCCGCCCCCACCAGACCAAATTCATGACGGCCGCCCAGTTGCTGAACAAAGGCGGTGATCAACTGTGAGCCGATCCCGGTGTCGGGCGTGCTGACCGGGACGAGGGTGACCTCGCGCTCACGTCGGCTGTTGGTCACCTCCAGCACCGCATCGCTGGCGCCCAAGCGGGTCAGCCGAACGAACAACTTGCCGGGATGGCTGCGCGTGGCCCCGGCGTGCTTGATGGCATTGGTCAGCGCCTCGGCCAGCAGCAGCGACAGGGGCACAGCCTGATCGGGCACAAGGCGCAGATCGTCGATCTCATTCTTGGTGGTAAAGGGTTTTTCCGGCCCAGAGGACATCGACAGGATCTGGCGCACGATGTCGGGGATCAGTTCACGCGCACGCACATCGGCCAGACCGCTGGTCTGATAGAGCCCCCGGTGGACGGTTGCGAGGCTCATGATCCGCTCTTGAAGGCTTTTGAGCAGGTCTTTGGCCTCGCCGCTGCGGGCGTTGCGGATCTGGATGTTCATGATCGACGAGATCAGTTGCAGGTTGTTCTTCACCCGGTGATGCACTTCGCGCAACAGCACCTCTTTTTGGTGGAGTGAATCCTCCAGCTCTGCTTCGCTGCGGGTGATGCTTTCGGTCATCGACAGGTAGGCCGAGGCCAGCTCATTCAGCTCTGCCGGCGCACCCTTCAATTCGATCGCCTCCAGCCGCCGGTCGCCGCGCGCGAACGCAACGATGCGGCGATTGAGCGTGCGGACATGTCGGGTGACCAGAATCTCCGCCGCATAGGCAGAGGCGATCAGCCCCACCAACCACATCAAAAAGGTCGGCACATAGACGGCTGAACCCATGCCGCCGGGGAACGCGGCACTATCCAGGCGGAAGCTGCTCATGATATACAGCTCATTCTTGACGATAGGCACGACCGCATAGGTCATCCTTTTGCCATCCAAGGCGCGCGCCTCAAAAATCCGGCTGTCGCCCCCCACGAAATTGCGCATCGGCTGGGCGGCGGGCACAAACCTTTCAGCGGCGACGAGGTCGATGTTGGAGGTCAGCATGACCCCCTCGTTGCCGAAGGTCCAGAAAACCACCGGATTCTCAAGGTCGGCTTGCCCCCTGAATGCAGCAAATCGTAATTCATTCAGTGATTTGTGCGGAATGGATATCACCGTATATCCAAGGTAGACGCCCGTGGCATCAAAAACCGGGTGCGATATGCCCAGCACAGAAGTGCCCGAAACCGGCCCGTTCCGGTTCACAACAAAGGACGGCGCGCGCTGGGCTGCAACCCGTTGAAACAGCAGGCTGTCGGCAAAGTCATACACCTGACCGCGCGACGAGCAGGTCATCAGGCCACTTTTCGGAATAAACGCGACCAGCGACGCAGAGGGCTCTACCGCCGCGGCGCGGGCCATCAGATCGGCGCAGGCGCCCGGCTCGGACAGCGCGCGCGGCACGGCGGCGGCCAGTGCGCCGACCATGCCGCGCACCCGGCCGATCATGTTGGTTTCCGCTGCCGCCGCCTGCAAGGTGGCCCCCATCAGCGCCACTTCGCTGCGGGCCTGCACCTCATCTTCCAGCGCTTTGGTCTGCACAAACGCGATGACGCCCGCCGGCAACAGGGCCAGCGCCAGGATCACGGCAAAGCGCACGGCCAGACGGGACGCGGGTGGCCGCGGATAGGCCGGTGTCATGCTGCCTGCATCCCACTGCGCGACATCACCGCACCACTGGCCAGATCAACGCCCGAAAAGCTATCCTCGCCCTCGGCAAGTCCCATCAGCTCAGACAGACGCTTGCGGGCCCGGCTGGCCCGGCTTTTGACGGTGCCGACGGCGACGCCCATCATCAATGCGGCCTCTTCACACGAAAACCCCGAGGCCCCGACCAATGTCAGCACCTCACGATGTTCAACCGACAACTGGTCAAAGGCGCGCTGGAAATCGGCATAGGCAAGGCGACCGTCGTGATCCGGCTTCACGAACAAGCCCTGCGCATGGATGCCATCGGGGTCTGACACTTCGCGGCGATGCTTGCGCAGCGACGAGTAATAGGTGTTGCGCAAAATGGTAAAGAGCCAAGCCTGCAAGTTGCTGCCTTCGGCGAACTTGTCGATGTTTGACCAAGCCTTGACCACGGTGTCTTGCACAAGATCATCTGCAGCAGAACGATTGCGGGTCAGGCTCATGGAAAAGGCGCGCAGCGCGGGCAGGAAATCGACAATCGCCTCACGCGGATCTATCGACGCGGGCTGCATCAGGATGCCTCCCCGTCTTTATCCTCAGCGGCGGCTGCGGACTTCTTGCGCAACTGATCCAGCAGCGCGGTCAGCCTGTCTGGAATGTCTTCCTTAAGCGTCTCGTCATAGATGCGCTTCAGATTTTCATCGATCTGCGCGCGGATCTTGGATCTGGGGTTGCCGTCAGTCATGTCAGGGTACATCTTTTTTTTGCCCATCTCAACTTTACACGGAACCAAACGCATTGCCCAAACGTTTGGTTCCCGAAAAATGTCTTCGAGGGAGAAAAATCCATGCAAGCAGAAATCCTGCCGGATGCCGTCGCTGCGATCTCCGAAAACCTGCCCTATCTGCGGCGCTATGCGCGTGCGCTGACAGGAAGTCAGGGAACAGGCGATCGCTTTGCCGCGGCGACGCTTGAGGCGATTTTGGCGGATGGGGCGATTCTGCACGGGGCGGACGATCCCAAGGTGGCGCTGTTCCATGCCTTTCACGTGGTTTGGGCGAGCGCGGGCGCGCCTGTGGGCGAGCCTGACACCCGGTTTTCAGCCGTGGCGCAGGCCCATATGGCCAACCTGACGCCCAACACCCGCGAGGCGCTTTTGTTGCACGCCATCGAAAGCTTCACCCAATCGGAAATCGCGCAGGTCATGCGCACCGATACTGATGAGGTGGCCCATCTGATCGACACTGCGGTGCGAGAGATGCAGACCTCGGTCACGGGCCGGGTGATGATTATCGAAGATGAGGCGATCATCTCTATGGATATTGCCGCGATCGTGCGCGAGATGGGCCATACGGTGACCGGCATTGCCGCGACCCGCACCGAAGCGGTGGAATTGGCGCGTCGCGCGCGCCCCGACCTGATCCTTGCCGATATCCAGCTTGCGGACCGCTCCTCCGGGATTGATGCCGTGAAGGACATTCTGCGGATGATCGACGACATTCCAGTGATCTTTATCACCGCTTTCCCTGAGCGGCTATTGACGGGCGAGCGCCCTGAACCTGCCTTTCTGATCACAAAACCCTATGTTGAAGAACAGGTCCGCTCAGCCGTATCGCAAGCAATGTTCTTTGCTAGCACCGAGACCCTGCACGCGTAGGGTTTTCTTTTGCAGTTCTGCCCAGGGCCAAGGGAACCAATCTCCGGCCCGCGGGTTATCAGTGCAGAGGCGTCGGAGACTTCTTCGACGCTCGGTTAAAAGGAGCTTACCATGTTTCACACCTCCAAAACGCACACGCCCAACTTCCGCGCCCTCGCCATCGGCAGCTTGGCCGCGCTTTGCCTGAGCGCCTCAGCCCTCGCGGCAGAGACAGGCACCGTGAACACAGTCGAAGTGTCGGTCGAACTGGATGCCATCGGCAATGAACGCGCTGCCGCCTATTGGACCAGCGTCGCCGATGATCTTGAAAACGCGATCGTCACGCGCATCACCGACCAGATCGCTGAAGATGGCGTCGATATTAAGATCGATTTGTCCGAAGTGTCGTTGTCCAACGGCTTTGAAGAGCAACTTGGCCTCGCGGATACCCGGCTTGTCGGCGATGTCGTAATGACCCATGCCACCGATAACACGCGCTTTGGCACTTATGAGCTGACCGTCGATGTCAACGCAGCCAAGCCCCTGTTTCCTGAAGGCCTCGACCTGATGACGTTGCCCGCCGATACGCGGGTTTATTACGACGCGATGATCGCGGCCTTTGCACAGAACGTAGTTGAGCGGTTAAAGTAACCGGCACTGTTTCGTGCCACTAAACCCCCGGCGCTTTTGCCGGGGGTTTTTTCATGCGTGGCGCACAGGGCCCCGCGCAATACGGACGGCCCCCACGGCGCATAAAAAAACCGCCGATGGTTTTGGCTGGGGGCCTAAGACCATCGGCGGTTAGGGACAGGCTCCGATGGGGACATCGGGATCGAGGAGCAGGGAGATGAGTTGCCCTCGATCATTCATTCAACGCGCCAGATTGAAACGGGTTCCCGCGCGGCAAAATTATTTTCACGGCCCCGCCCGGCGATGGATCGCCGCCCCGTCGCCTGGCGTGGATCACCCGGATTCCAGGCGGAACCATGACCCTCTCCGAGCGTTTCCTTCCCATGCGCGCCACCAAGGCGCGTTGGCTGAACTTAGGAGAAAAGACATGAAAAATCTTATGCTTGGAACGGCGATGGTCGTGGCTCTTGCAGTGCCCGCTGCCGGTCAGGATCTGTTTCGCGCCGAAATGGGCCCGCTTGCGATCACCACGTCGGACCTTATCGGCAAACGTGTTTACGCTGCCGAAGGGGCAACAGAGGGGACCGAATACGCCGGTGTGCAGAGCGGCTGGAACGACATCGGCGAGATCAACGACGTGGTATTGACGCGGGACGGCAAAGTAGACGCGGTGCTGGTCGACATTGGCGGCTTTCTGGGGATGGGGGAGCGTCAGGTCGCACTGGGGATGGAGAGCCTGCGCTTTGTCGCCGACAGTGCGACGCCCGAGGATCTGAACGACTACTTCCTTGTGATCACCGCAGATCGCGCCGTTTTGGAAGGCGCCCCCGATTACCAGCGCAGCGTGGCTTTGCCATCTGCGGTGCCCGCTGATCCGATGGCAGACGGCATCCGGACAGTTGATGGCTATGCCTCGGTTGAAGCCTCTGCGGTCAGGGGCGACCAGTTGATCGGCGCGCGCGTCTATGGGCCGGGCGATGAAAATTTGGGCGAGATCTCGGAGGTTCGGGTGGACGAACAAGCGATGACATCGACTGTGATCGTGGATGTAGGGGGCTTTTTGGGGCTTGGCGAAAAGCCGGTGGCGCTGGATGTAAGCCGCTTGCAGATCCTGAAGGAGACGGCTGGGGATGCGCTTATCGCCTATGTGCAGATGACACAGGAAGAGCTTGAAGCCCTGCCCTCTGCGGCACCCTAAGCCTTACTGACCTGTCGTGAAAAAGGCCCGCGTAGCGCGGGCCTTTTTTAGGTTTGGGGAAAGGGGCGTGCTGGTTACAGGGCCCCAACCACAGACCGCCGTGCGCCCTGCGCTGCCTCGCCTGCACCAGAACTGGCCAAAGCCGCTGCGGCTGCAGCTGCGCGAACGCGCTCGGCCGAAAGCATCTGCTGCGCTTTGGACATCAGTCGATCACGTTCTGCGCCAAGCAAACGATCTTCGGTCTGGGTCCGGGGCAAGGCAGCCGCAAGGGCGGCCCCGATTGCCGAGGCGAGAATGCCCGCCGCCACGGGCCGATCTTCGATCAGCCGCGCCGTTTTCCGGGCCGCAGCGCCGCGCATGGCATAGGCCTCTTCGCGCACCGCCAAGAGGCGCTGTTGCGTGCCGCTCGACAGGTTTTCCAACCCGAGCATCATGGCGTGACGCGTATCGCGGGCAAGATCAGCCAGCACCTCTGCCCGCGCACGCGCAACATCGGCCACCGGGCGCAGGCCCGCCCGTGCGGCCACTTCGATGCGATCCAAGGCGCGGGTGGCGCGGTCGCGCAGGGTGTCGGCCTCGGTGAGCCAAGCCAGATCGGCGGCAGCCAGATCAGAGACGGGCAGGTCAGTGACCGGGCCGCCCTCATCTTCCCAGCGGGACAGCGCCTCAAACTTGGTGCCGGCAAGTGTGCTTTCTAGGCTGTCGCAGCGCGCGTGACGTTTGCCGCCCAGCACCAGCCATGCAAGACCTGCGCCGACCATCAGGGCCGCTGTCGGATTGGCGCACACGGCGCGGTCGACGGCCCGCGTCGCAGGACCAATCCTGGCCTTGGCGACGTCCAGTGCCAGATCGAGCACAGCTGCCCCCGTCACCCGCGCGCGCAGCGCGCCAAGCGAAGCAGCAAGGGCCGCGCGGTCGCGGTCCAACGCGGCGGCAATTTCGTCGGGGCTTTGGTGGTTCGGGTCATACAGAGACATCGGGATTCTCCATGGTTTTGAGGGTTTCGAGATCGCGTTTAAGCGAGACCGGGCTAAGCCGGGGCCAAGCGCCCGCCTTTTGCGCAAGCTGCGCGGCGTGGCGTGCAAAGCCCAAGGCCAAGGCCAGAAGAACGCTGCCAACCAGCAACAGGGCCCAGATCAGGGGCAACCCGTATGCCACCGCCGCCACAACAGCAGCGGCCGCCAAGGCGTGGGTCGCGGCGATACCAAACACCACCGCGACCGCGCTATTCACGAAGGCTTGCCGCAGCGCATGAAGGCGCGCCACAGCCTCGGCCCGCGCGAGGGCGATTTCGCCCTGCACCAGCCGGGAAACCCCGGCCAGCACATCCGCGATCAGCGCCCCCGGCCCTGCTGCGGTGGGTTGCTCAGGCGCGGCGGTCATGCCAGCGGTCCGCCGTCCGTGCCGCGCCCCAAGGTATCCACCGTGCGCCGTGCAGCATCACGGTAGATCCGGTCCGTCGCGTCTGCGGCACGCTCGGCAGCGGTTCGGGCGGCATCAGAACTCCGCAGGAACCGCGCGAGCGCAAAGCCTGCCACTGCGGCCCCTGCCACGAAAGCGCCCGGATGGCGCCGCGCGTAGCCCTGCGCATCGGCCACAAGATCGCCAAAGCTGCGGCCCCGCAACCCGTCGGTCGCTGTGGTCAGCCCGTCGGCGAGCCCGTCCAGAACCCGGGCCGACAAGCCCTCGGTTGCCTTGGCTTGAGCATGCAGGGTTTTGGCCATCTGCTCCCCCGCGCCAACCAGTGTGTCGCGGGCGTCAGCCGCACGCTCTTCGGCGGCACGCCGCACCACACCGGCGGCGCCGGCGGTCTGGGCCGACACCTCGTCCTTAACGCTGCGCGCCGCCTCGCCCGCCAAATCCAGAGCGGCGGCGGCCGTTTCCTTGGCCTTATCGGCGGTGGTGTCGAGTTTTTCCTTCAGGTCGGTCTTTGTCATTTCCGTCTCCTTCAATATGCAGCGGGCCGCGCTGGCAGCCGCTTGGGGAGAAAACTCAGAGGAGGGCCTTTCGGTTCCCACCGGCCTTTGGCGCGGGGACGGGCGGCGAATGGAACCAGACTTGCCACAGGCCACAGCCAATGGGCCGCGCCCGGGCTGCCATTCTGGCCAGAAGGGATACCGCCATGAAGGCAGGCCCACAAAACCGCCGACCTGTCGGACCTGCTGGGGCATGCCCTGCAAGACATCTATTACGCCGAAAAGAAGGTGCACAAAGCGCCGCCAACCATGATGGAGGCCGCTCAAGTCCCCGCGAGGAAACGGCGGTGGATAAGACGCTCGGCAAACTTGCCGAACGCAGCATCAACGCGGCGGTGGCCTAGCCCCGCCTACCCGGCCATTCAGCGCCGGGCATCGCGTCAGCCCGCCACCGCTTTTGCCGCCCCCGTCTGGGCGGCAGTAGCCCGGCGGGGCGGGCGTTTCTTGGGGGCGGGCAAGGGTTTGACTGCAACATCCGCCAAGGTCATCGCCAAGGCGTCCTCCATCGAGGTGGCCACGAAATCAGCACCGATTGCATCGGCCTCACGCAGTGCGGTTGGGCTGGGTGGGGCAAAAACACGGGTAAGGCCGGTTTCTTGCGCGATCACCTCGGGCATGCTCCAGACCACAACGCCCACCCGCAAATCGGGCACGGCGCGCTTGATCCGGCGCACCATCAAAAGGGCGGCCCGCGTTGGGCTCGGGTCCAGATAGCACAGCACCAGACAGTGCGGCACAGGCGCGCCATCAGGTGGCAACGTCCAGTTCATCGCATCGGCCCGCCCCATGGTCGTCACGTTTGCGCCCTCAACACTTAGAACTTGACCAAGCATCCGCGCGGCCACTGTATCCAGATTGCTGCGCCCGCCTGCCACGATCACGTTGGCCCCTTTGCCCGCAGCACTGTCGGACTCGGCCCGCTCCTCTTTCACCACCGGCTCCAGCGCCGTAACGAACTGCCCGGCAGAACCCGCAATCCGCGCCTCTTGCGCCGGGGTCAGTACGCCGCGGTCATAATCCGACTGCGCCAGCAAAAGCGCCGGCAGCCCGACGGATTGGTAATAGTCGACCAGAAAGTCGCTTTCCAACGCCTCTTCCGCGCGAGAGGCGGACTCCACACTGTCACCGACCAGCAGCCGTTGATAAAGCCGCGCGTGGGCCGCCAGGGCCGGCTCATCCCCGAACAGGACGTCAAAGACCTCAAACTGCGGCAAATACCGACCCAACACGACGAGGCAAACCGTCAGCGGTGTGGACAGGATTAGGCCCATCGGCCCCCAGATCCACGTCCACACAATCGCCGCGATGATCACCGCCAAAGGCGACAGGCCGGTGCGCGCCCCATAAAGCCGGGGTTCGATGATATTGGAGGTAATCGCCTCGACCAGACCGAACAAGGCGGCGGTCCACAGCACCATGGACCAGTCAGGCGAGACGGCAAAGGCAAGAAACAACGGAATGGCCGCCGCGATGACCGACCCGATATAGGGCACAAAGCGCAACACTAGCGTCATCAACGCCCAAAGGATCGGGTTCGGCACACCGATCAACCAAAGCCCAAGCCCGATGGGCACCGCATAGATCACGTTCACAAGAATCTGGATCAGCAGGTAGCTGGCAACCCGCCCTCCCGCATCTTGCAGCATTTCGGTCGTGCGGTGCAGGTCGTGGGTGCCAGTCAACCGGATGAAGCGGTCGCGCAGGTCATCGCGTTCCAGCAACACAAAGATCACCACGACAAGGATCAGGCCCACCGTGACCAGCGGGCTAAGGATCGGCACAAGGATGTCTTGTAGCATGCGCCAGACGTTTTGGTTCTCAATCACCGCCACGGCCACTGGGGCGCCGCCGCTGGCCTGCTGTGACGCGGCCTGATCGGTCGGAAAGGCGTTGCCGATTTCGGCGTTGATCTGCGCCATCATGTCTACCAGACGACCGAACACGTTGGACGAGCCACCGGCCCGCAACGCCTCCAGCTTTGACAAGATGTTGGCCTGGTAGGTGGGCAGGCTTTCGACGACCATGCTGATCTGAGAGGCCATCACCCCCAGAATGGCCCCAACGCAGCTAAAGGCGATCGTGACAGCAACCAGCACAGCCGCCAGCCGCGGCAGCCCGCGCCGTCGCAAGGCCGAGACGAGCGGCGACAGGGCAAAGGCAATCAACGTGGCAATGGCCAGCGGCAAGAACACCTCACGGCCAAAGTGCAGAATGCCCGCGCCGAGAGCAATCCCGATCGTGGTTGCCCAGCCGATGCGCCGGGCAAGCAAGTCGCGGCCTTCGTCGGCAGAGGGTTTGAAAAGCTCTGTATTGGTCATGCCGCCCCGCCCGTGTTTGGCTCTGTTCATGGCAATGACTGCGCGGCGGCCAGACTATTGGTCTGGATTGCCATCCGCGGTCATCGCACCTTGACGTCGGTTAACGCCTTTGGCGGAAGATGGTTCCACACATAACCGGGACGGCAGGCAACTGCGGCCCCGCGCGCACCTAACCCATCACCTTGGTGCCAAGGCCATGCCCCTCGGCGGCCTTCATGTGGCCGGCGCTGCGCAACTCTTCGATGGAACGCACCGATAGCCTTGCGGCCCCCTGCCAGTCGCGGGTTTTCACCTTGGGCGATTTCAGCCGTTCAACCGCGGCCGGAATAGCATGGGCGTATTGGGGCAGCCATTTGGCTTGCGCGACCAAAAGCTCGTCCACCATCTGCCAGACCTCCTCCGGCGTGCAGATTGCCCCCACCAAGGGATCATGCAGCACGGCTTGTTTCAGCAGGTCTAAATCTCCGGTGATGGCCGCCTTCATGCCCATCCGTTGCACCGAGACGGACACGTTGCAGGTCGCAGCACAGGCATCCGGAAGGGTAACCCCTGCCACCATGTTGATCCCGAACCGGTCCACGAAACCGGGGCTTTCGATGATGCAATCGGCAGGCAGGTTCGTGATGACGCCGTCGTTCTTGACGTTAAAGTGGCCACGGTAGACGCGGCCCGTCTCCAGCGCCTCAAGGATGTGCGACGCGTGCTCATCAGTGCGGGTGTAGCCGGAAAGGGGCTGGCCCGCCTCTTCCAGAAAGGTCGGAAAGTCGGTTTCAAACCAATTGCGGTTTTCGGTGGTGTAGCGCAGGTAGCCGCCGGTTTCGCCGTGAATCCAGTCGTCCATCGAGATCCAGTTCTGGATTTCCTCCGGGCGCTTGCGATACCACGGCAGGTATTCCGACAGGTGGCCGTTGCTTTCTGTGGAATAGTAGCCGAACCGCTTCAGCACATCGATCCGCACTTTTTCCTGTTTGGCAAACACCGGGTGGCGTTCAAAGGCGGTCAGCAGACGGTCAAAGGGCACTTTCTGCCCTTTGTGGCGAATATCG
Organism: uncultured Alphaproteobacteria bacterium; assembly: GCA_963815355.1. Lineage (GTDB taxonomy): Bacteria > Pseudomonadota > Alphaproteobacteria > Rhodobacterales > Rhodobacteraceae > JAPUEK01. The sequence goes on along the minus strand of CAWFGJ010000010.1, from coordinate 120,189 downwards.
AGATACCAAGTCTGATGGTTTATGCCCGAACAGATAATGTCGGTTTCTTCCATGGGCACGTCCAGCGCGCGGGCAATCTGGCGGTGGCCGTTTTGCACGCCGTGGCACAGGCCAACAGTGCTGACGCCGCCGTATTCAATTGCGGCCCAGGTCATCATCGCCATCGGGTTGGCGTAGTTCAGCAGCAAGGCCCCCGGCTCAGCCACTTCGCGGATGTCCTTGCAGAACTCCAACAGCGCCGAAATCCCGCGTTGGGCATACATCAGCCCCCCGGCACAGATTGTATCGCCCACACATTGGTCTACGCCATATTTCAGCGGGATGCGGATATCGTCGGCAAAAGCCTCCAGCCCACCGATCCGGACGACGTTCATCACATAGCGCGCCCCCGTCAGCGCAAGTCGGCGGTCGGTCGTTGCGGTGATCCGGGTTTTCAGGCCGTTCACCTGAACGATGCGGCGGATGATCTGGCTGATCATTTCCAGATTCTGCGCGTTGATATCGGTCAACGCTATTTCAATTTCCTCGAACTCGGGCACCTTGAGGATGTCCGAGCAGAGTTTCTTGGTGAAGCCCACCGATCCGGCCCCGATGATCGTGATCTTGAAACTCATGGGTGTGGTTCCTTCTAAGGGGTCAGGGATTCCAGAAACGCCCGGTGCCCAAGGCATCGGTTCGCGGCTTGCAGGTAGTCTTTGTGCAGGCTCTCGGCTGTCTTGCGGGCCAGACTGCGCAAACTGGGCCGGTCGGCGAGCCACGCCTTGGCGCAGGCGGGATCCAGCAGGCCCAGCCCGTCCAGTACCGGCACGTGCAACTCGTGGGACACATGCGGCAGCCCCATGGCAAAGGGTGTAAAATCCGACGGCCCCGGCACGCGCCCAGCCCATTGCGCCAGACGGTCGGTCACGGCGGGCGGATGGCTTGCGGCGACGTCTTGCCAGAACGCGCTGTCGCGGCGCTCCGAGACATAATGCAGCCGAATGAAGTCGCGGAAATCATCCACCTGCCCTGCCGCCGCCGCGTTGAACGCCTGCTCCGCACGCGGCGAGGGGTCCGGCAGCAGGCTGGTCAACAGCATGAGTTGCACAATGGTCCCGTGGATCGAAGTTGCCTCCAGCGGCTCCAGAAAACTGGAAGACAGGCCCAGCGCCACGCAGTTGCCGATCCAGCTTTGGCTCAACCGACCTGCGTCGATGGGAATGTCGTTGCGGGGGGTGATGGGATGGCCAAGCGCAGTCTCTATTTCGGCCTTGGCCGCCTCCGCAGTGGTGTGTGCGTCGGAATAGACATAGCCCATCCCATAACGCCCTTGGGTCGGGATCTTCCACAGCCAGCCGTTCTTTTGCGCCCAGGCAAGGGTGACCGGCGCGATTTCCTCTCCGCGCTTCAGATCCACCCAGAACGGCATCGCGCGGTTGACGGGCAGCACCGACCCATAGCTGCGCCAGGTCGCCCCCATGTCGGTGATCAGGCGGCGCCGAAAGCCTGTGCAGTCGATGAAGAAATCACCGGCCAGGCTTTGACCGCTTTCCAGACGGAGGGACGTGAGGTTGCCCGTCACGGCGTCCCGCTCAATGCCAGAAACCTGATCGTCCACCACCGCAACTCCGGCTGCCGCCCGCCGCAGAAACGCCCCCGCAAGCGCCTGATCAAAATGAAAGGCGTGGTGGAATGGGCCAGCCGCCACCAGCTTGCCGCTCGTGCGGGCATAGGGCGCGCGGGCGCCGTTGATCAGGTGTTGAAACAGATGGCTTTGGCCCACCGGCTTGCCTTGGGCGACCAGATATTGGTCCAGAATATTCGGCATGCCGGGGGCGGCCACCCGGTGGGGGTCGTCGATCGGGCCGTCATAGTGATGGCCCAGCCGACGCCAATCCTTGTGCCGGATGCCGTATTTGATGGTGGCCCCGGTCGCCGCCAGAAACGCCTGCTCGTCGATGCCAAAATGCTGGAGCATCTGACGGAACACCGCCGTCGTCCCCTCGCCCACGCCAATGGTGCCAATGCGTGAGGATTCAACAACGGTGATCTGACAGGCATGGCCGCCGCGCCTTGCGCTGTCACCCAGCATGAGCGCGGCGAGCCAACCCGCCGTGCCGCCGCCCACGATGACAATCCGGCGCGGCCACATCTTCAGCCCGCTTTGCGCGCGTCAACCCGCGCCCATTGCGGCAACCAATCCCCATGCGCGGCCAGCAGATCGTGGGTCATGTTCCAGATCTGGTCCAGATCAAGCTCTGCCCCGGTGTGTGGGTCCAGCATGGCAGCGTGGTAGATATGCGCGGGATTTTCGGTGACCAATGCAGCAACCGTCAATTCCTGCACGTTGATGTTCGTGCGCATCAGCCCAATCAGCTGCGGCGGAATGTCTTTGACCACAGTGGGTTGCAAGCCGTTGGCATCCACCAGTACCGGCACTTCGACCGCACAGCCGTGGGGCAGTTGCGGAATGAAACCTTGGTTGGCGATGTTGCCATAGATCACCGAGGGAGCGCCCGTCACCACCGAATTGATAATCTCGGAGGCGTATTCGTGGCTTTCCTTCAACTCTACCGTGTCTGCGGATTTAAGCGCGGCCGCCTCTTTTTTCCAACGTGCGATCTGCTCAACACAGCGCTTGGGATATTCGTCCAGCGGGATGCCGAATTTCTCGATCAAGTCGGGGCGGTCGCGCTTGATAAACCACGGCGTATATTCCGCGAAATGCTCCGAGCTTTCGGTCACGAAGTAGCCCAGACGGGTCAGCATCTCATAGCGGACCTTGTTGGGGCAACGCGGGTTCCAGTGCGACGGCTTGGGGAAACGCCCCTCGCGGTAGCCTTGGACTAGCGCCGGATAGAGGTCCTTGTAGCTGCCATCGGGCTGGCGATGTTCAAAGTTCAGGTAAAAGGCCATGTGATTGATACCGCCCGCGCGGTAGCGGATCTCTTCCACCGGAATGTCCAGATCGCGCGCCAGTTCGTAAGCGGTGCCCTGAACCGAATGGCACAGACCCACTTGGCGGATCGTCGGATATTTCGCCGCAATGGCCCAAGTGTTGATCGCCATCGGGTTCACATATTGCAACATGATCGCCTGCGGAGCGACCTGAAGCATATCCTCGCAGATGCCCCACAGCACCGGCACAGTGCGCAAGCCACGCATGATACCGCCGATGCCCAGTGTGTCGGCAATGGTCTGGCGCAGACCATAGGCTTTTGGCACCTCAAAATCGGTCACCGTGCAGGGCTCATAGCCGCCGACCTGAAAACAGCAGACGACAAAATCCGCGCCCGTCAGCGCGCGCCGCTGATCGGTAAAGGTCTTGATCGTCGCCTTGCCACCAAGAGCCTTGGCCATCTTGCCGACGATGATTTCTGATTCCGCCAACCGCTCGGGGTTGATGTCCATAAGCCGGACCTCAGCCCCGGCCAGAGCGGGGCGCTGCAAGATATCGCCCGCGATGTTCTTTGTGAAAACGGCCGAGCCTGCGCCGATGAAGGTAATGATGGGGGTCGCCATTGGGATGCCTCAGGTTGCGATTTCGAAGGCCGCGCGCACGAGGCGGCGGGTATAGTCGGTTTTCGGGGTCTCAAGAACGTCTGCCACCGGGCCTTCTTCCACGATTTGACCGTTTTGCATCACGATCACCCGGTGGCACAGGGCCCGCACGACCTTTAGGTCGTGGCTGATGAACAGGTAGGACAGGCCCCGCTCGCGTTGCAATTTGCGCAGCAGGTCGATGATTTGCGACTGAACCGACAAGTCCAGCGCCGAAGTCGGTTCGTCGAGCAGGATAAACTCCGGCTCTAGGGCAATGGCCCGTGCGATGGCCAGACGCTGACGTTGGCCGCCGGAAAACTCATGCGGAAAGCGCGACAGGATGGTGTCGGGCAGACCCGCATCGCGCAGCGCCTTTTTGACACGCTCCAACCGGTCTGTCCGGCTGGAACCGATGCGGTTGACGATCAGCCCCTCTTCAATCAACTGCCGCACCGACATGCGGGGGTTCAGACTGGCGAAGGGGTCTTGAAACACCACCTGCATGCGCTGGCGGTAGGGTTTCATCCCTTTGCGGTCCAGACCGTCCAGGCGGTCGCCCAGAAATTCCACCTCGCCGCCGGTCAGCTTGTTGATCCGCAACAACGCCTGACCGAAGGTGGTCTTGCCTGATCCGGACTCTCCGACGATCCCCAGCGTCTCACCGCGCTTAAGCGTTAACGATAGCCCGTCCACCGCTTGCAGGTCGTGGAATGTGCCACGGAATGCGCCGCCCTTGCGCAAGGTATAGGTCACCCGGATATCGCGGCCCTCGATCACCGTCTCGGGCGAGCCTTCCAAAGGATTGGCGCGGCCGCGCGGCTCAGACCCCAGCAGGCGGCGGGTGTAGGGGTGCTGCGGGTCGGAAAACACAGACTCGGTCGGGCCCTCTTCGCGCACCACGCCGTGCTGCATCACATAGACATGGTCTGCAAACTGCCGCACCACGGTCAGATCATGGGTGATCAAAATCACAGCCATGCCCATCTGATCCTTTAAACTTTTGATCAGGTTCAGAATTTCTGCCTGAACCGTCACATCCAGAGCGGTGGTCGGCTCATCCGCAATCAACACGTCGGGGTTGTTGGCCAAGGCCATCGCGATCATCACACGCTGGCGCTGCCCACCCGAAAGCTGATGCGGATACTGGCGGATGCGCGCCTCAGGATCGGGGATCTGGACGATGCCCAACAGCTCCACCGCCCGCCGATGCGCCTCGGCTCTGGACATCTTTTGGTGGATACGCAGCACCTCGGCCAACTGGCTGCCGACGGTATAAACCGGGTTCAGCGACGACATCGGTTCTTGAAAGATCATCGTCAGACGATTGCCCCGCAACCGCCGCATCTGCGCATCTGACAGGCGGGCCATATTCTGGCCGCCGTAGAGGATCTCGGTCTGCTCCGACACGGTCGCCCGCTTGGACAACAGCCGCATGATGGCGCGGGCGGTTACCGATTTGCCGGACCCGCTTTCGCCCACAAGGGCAATGGTCTGGCCCTTGTGAAGGGTAAAGGACACGTCCTTGACCGCCTCGATCACGCCGCCGTCGACCTTGAAGCTGACGCCGATATTGCGGGCCTCAATGGCAATGTTCTGTGTCATCGGTGGCACCTCAATAGGGATCAATGGCATCGCGCAGGCCATCGCCCAGCGCGTTGAACGCAAACACCGTCAGCAACACAAATCCAACCGGCGACAGAATCCAAGGATAAGACCCCAGCACCGAAAAGGTGCCGCTGTCTTGCAACATCAGCCCCCAAGAGATCAGCGGCGGCTTCACGGCAAAGCCCAGATAGCCCAGAAAGCTTTCCAAAAGCACGATGGTCGGGATGCCCAAGGTGACCGCGACGATCACATGGCTCATCACGTTGGGCAGGATATGGCGGGTGATGATGCGCCTGTCGGATGCCCCCACCGCCATGGCTGCACGGACATAGTCTACCCGCGCCATGGCCATTGTCTTGCCCCTCACCTCGCGGGAAAGCTGCGCCCAGCCCAGCCCTGCGATCACAAGGATCACAAAACTGAGAAACACATAGGACGGTGCCGTAACCGGGATCAACGTGGTCAGCGCCAGATACAAAGGCAGTTGCGGAAAGGCGAGGATGATCTCTACAAACCGTTGAAACCAAAGATCAAACCGGCCACCCAGATAGCCTGAAGTAATGCCGGCAAGCGTGCCGATAATAGTGATCAGCGTGATCGACACCAACGCGATCATCAGCGTTATCCGCGCCCCGACGATACCGCGCGACAGAATATCGCGCCCCAGTTTATCGGTGCCCAGCAGATGCAGCGCCGAGCCATCGGCCACGCCAATCAGGTGGCGCTCCATCGGGATAATGCCCCAGAACTTATAGCCCCAGCCTTTGGCAAACAGCACCAGTGGCCGCGGATTATCAAGGTCTGGCCCCATCAGCGGCTGATAGGTAATCGGGTCCAACTCTGCCCCCTCCACCACGGGATAGGAAACGGGCCAAAGCGTAAAGCCTTCGCTGGTATGGAACGACAGCACATCGGGAGAGGCGAAAGAACTGGTCGAGGCGTTCGGGTCCATCGGCGCAAAGAAATCGGCAAACAGCGCGATGATCAGCAAGCTGCTTACCAGCACCAGCCCCAGCATTCCCGGAATGGATTTGCGGAACCGCCGCCAGACCAGCGCCGGATAGCTTTGCGAGACGGTGGAGACGGTCGAGATCCGCTCGTCGGTCTCTTCGCCTTGATGCAGGGTGCTCATGAGTCACCTCCAACTCGGATACGCGGATCCAGCAGCGCCAACAGCAGATCGGCGATGATGTTGCCGACGATCAGCGTGGCCCCCAGCACCAGCAAAAGCGTGGCGGTCACATAGACATCGCCGATGGCCATAGAGCCCACGATCGCCGGGCCAATGGTGGCAAGGCCGAAGACGATGGCGACCTCAATCTCGCCCGTCAGCATGTAGGGAAGCACGACGCCCTGATAGGCGATCAGCGGATGCAGCGCGTTTGGCACCGCGTGGCGCAGGATGACGGCCCCTTCGCCCAAACCCTTGGCCCGCGCGGTTTCCACATATTGGGCGTTCAGCGTGTCCAGCAGATTGGCCCGCATCACCCGCATGTTATAGGCAAGCCCGCCCAAAGTGGCCACCGCGATCACTGGCCAGACATGCTGGATCAGGTTCCACAGCTTGGCCCAGTTAAAGTCCAGGAAACCAAGCCAGTAGACTTGCCCGCCAAACTTTGACGAATAGAACGATCCGATTTCCTGCACGTTCAGCTTGTAGGCCAGAACGTAAAGGATGATCAGCGCCAGCAAGAAACGTGGAATGGTCATGCCCAGAAACGACACGAACGACAGCAACGTATCCACCCAAGTGTACTGCCGCACCGCCGCCAGAATGCCAAAACCGATGCCCAGCGCCGAGGCCAGCAGATGGCAGGTCAGCGCGATGGCAATCGTGGCGGGCAAACGCTGCATGACCACATCGGCAACCGGCTTGTTATAGGCATAAGACATCCCAAAGTCGCCGCGGGTCACGATTCCCCAGATCCAGTTCAGATACTGCACGATCATCGGATCGTTCAGACCGTGCGTCTCGCGATAGGCATTGGCCGCCGCCGATGCCGCCTCAGCCGAGGCATTTCCTTGCACCATCATGTTCGTGCGGATGAAGTCGCCATAGTCGCCGGGCGGGGCCTGAATGATGGCAAAGGTGATGATGCTCATCACGATCAGCACCGGCACCGATTGTGCAACTCGGGTCAGAACGAAACGCAGCATGGGCCGGTCACCTCGCCTGTTGAAGGTCGAAAAAAGGGGAGTTCGGAGGGCAAGGCGGTGGTCTGCCCCGCCCTCCGGGTTCGGGAGGAACCCTTAGTTTACACTTACCGGACCGGGGTCACCCAATTTGCCCGGAAGCGTGTTCGGATGCAGTTCAGCCCCGATCTGCTTGTCTGCCGCAACAAAGACCCGCTCGCGGATGATGTTGTCCTCGGCCCAGTTGTACATGTAGATCGGTGCGCCTTCCGGGATGTTCGAGAACCGCTTGTTAACGATCAAAGCACCCGGATAGGCGGTCAGACCGATGGCAAACAGGTTCTCGGTGTAGAGCTTTTGATAAGTCTTCATCAGCTCTACCCGCTCGGCACTGTCGCGGCTGCCGATGAAGGCGTTGACGGTCTTGACCATCTCTTCCTCGAACGGCAGCAGGTCCAGTTCGCCGGCCGAGTTGGCGCGGTGATTGATCGCCGTGTTCGGACCAACAGGGGCCAGTTTGTCCGTATTCTGGACCACGGTGATCAGGTCGGTCTGGTTGCGATAGATGATCCAGTCATACTTGCCGGCGTCGCGGGCATTGTCGAAGTCTTTGCCCACCAGCAGGTTCAGCGTCACCTTGATCCCGGCATCCGCCATCATCGCCACCACGCCTTCGGCGAGGTTCTTGTCAGTCTGATAGTCCGACTGCGACAGCAGCGTGACATTCAGATCGCCGCCGCCGGGAAGGTTTACAAACCCATTGCCGTCGGTGTCTTCAAGACCCGCCGCCTTCAGCTCTTCCTTGGCCGAGTCCACCGAATAGGGGTAGAAGACGGTCGAGGCCGCGTCATAGAACGACGTTCCCGCATAAATCCCGCCCGGATACGGGGCGGTGAACGGGCCTTTGACAAGGCTGTCGCCCAGCCGCTGACGGTCCAGCGCATAGGTCAGCGCTTTGCGGAAATCGGCGTTGCGGTTCAAGGTGCGGACGGCTTGCGCCCGGTCATCGGGTTCCCCCCAGCCATTGCCTGACAGGTTCGGCAACAACGAATAGCCAATGGTCCGCGGGCCAAAGGCCAGACGCGCCGGGCTTGCCGGATCGGCGGCTTTTTTCAGGCTTTCCACATAGTTTTCAGCCTGCTCAAGGTTCGAGAAGTCGCCCGTCCCTGCCACGGCTTGCACATCGCGGTCACCCCAGGTGGACAGCCGGAAATGCATCTCGTCAAGGTAGGGGAGTTGCTGGCCGGCTTCGTCAACCTTCCAGTAATAGGGGTTACGGCGCAGCACCACGATGTCATCGGGGCGATGTTCAACCACGGCCCAAGCGCCCATGACGGGGAAGTTCATCATGTCGGACGGGAAGGCTTTCTGGAACGCCTCATAGCTTTCGCCACCATATTTCGGGTGCTTGGGCTTGAGAACATGGCTCGGGCCGGGGCAGAAGTTGCCGTAGGCCATCGCATAGAGCACTTGCTCAGGGAACGGCGTCGCAAAGCTCATCGTGAAGGTATTGGCATCAACGATGGCTAGCGTTGCATCGTTATAAGTCGCCGCAGTGGCACCCATAAGCGGCGTCACTTCCGGGTCTTTGATGATGCCATTCCAATAAAAATCAATGTCTTCGGTGTCAAAGGGATCACCGTCGGACCATTTCGCGCCCTCAATCAGATGCACGGTCAGGGTCTTGCCGTCTTCGGACCATTCCCAAGCCTTGGCAAGGTTCGGCAGCGGCTGCAGATCGGTGGAGTTCACTTCGAACAGCGGCCCGGTGCGGGTCAGACATTCGACCATCGCGATGTCGATGCCACCCCAGCCATAAGACTGACCGGCCCAGAAGTTCCAGCCTTCGGGGCGGCCGCCGATGACGTGGCGCATCACGTCGCCGTAAACGCCGTTGCCGTCGGGCATGTTCGCGGTCTTGTAGACCAACGGCTCTTTCGGCAAGCGTTCGGCCACCGGGGGCAGCTTGCCCGCGTCGACAAACGCTGTCACCCAAGCCGGTTCGGAATAGGACGGCAGAGCTTTATATTCAAAGATGTCGGAACGGTTTACGAAAACCGGCTCGCCTTGAGCATCGAACTTTGGTGCTTCCGGGGGGGCAGTCGTGGCCATAACTTCGGCCTGCAGTGCCACTACGGAGGCACCCAGCAAAAGCGCCGCGAGGGCAGCGCGCTGGATGTGCATTTTCATCTCTCCTCCCTTGGTCGCGGGGCGCGACCGGGTCATGTTGGGTTTTGATTCACTTTTCTCTTTTCGCGGACCCTGACTGCGGCACTCCCCTGCCACATCCGGATGACTCAACCATGGGTCATCGTCGGCCTTTACAACAATATCAGAATGACAGATTGTTTTCTGGTTTTCTAAGATCAGCAAAATGAGGCCGCCCCTTGGCCACCGCTCAGACCCCACGCCCCGCCACGCCGGTTCCCAGCCACGAACGGCACTTCTATTCCACCCAACGCGCCTTTGGCCGCTTTGGCATGCGGATTTTTGATCCCACCTTGATGACCCAGCCCCATTGGCATGGCCATATCGAGGCCAACTTCGCCATCGACTTTGAGATGGACTACGAGGTGGACAGCGAAAAACGGACCCTGCCCGCGAACCGGCTGGTGATCTTCTGGGCAGGCATCCCGCATCAGTTGACGCATATCCGCAAGCTGGACGGCGGGCCGCACAAGCTGTGCAACATCTACCTGCCACTCGACGCCTTTCTGATCATGAACCACATCGCCCCGCTGCAAGTGGCGCTTTTGGGTGGGGGAATGGTGGTTCTACCCGAAAACCTGTGCAGTGCCGCGCAGGTAAAGCGCTGGTATGCCGATTATCGCTCGGGCGATTTTGAACGCAGCGAAGTGATCAAGATGGAGCTGAACGCCCTGTTCCGCCGTGCGGCGCTGGATCAACTTGATTATCTGCGCCCCCCTGGCCACCAGATCGAAGGCGACCGGGCGTTGAGTTCGATCCACATCCGCCATGTGATCGCGATGGTTCGGCATGTTCTGGAAAACCTGGAAAAGCCGTTGCGAAACGCTGATGTGACGCAAGTGACCGGGCTGCACGAAAACTACGCCTTGTCACTGTTCACCCGGGTGATGCGTTCACCGCTGAAGCAATTCGTTATCCGGATGCGGCTGATGCGGGCCCGCGCGCTGTTGGTGGAAAGCTCCATGGCGATCTCGGCGGTGGCGGAGGCTTCCGGATTTTCATCGGTCAGCCAGTTCTACGCCCAATTCAAGGCAGGCTACGGGCTGCCCCCCGCCGCGGTGCGTGAACAGTATCTGCGGATGGAACTGCGCTAGCCCTTTGCAAACAGGGCGGCAAGCGCCTTGCGGTCGATGCCGGGGCAAATTCTGCCTTCGGGTTTGATCATCGCAACGTCTTCTCCTGCGACGATGGCATTGACCACCGCTTCTTCGACGGCCTCAACAGACCCCATGTAGAGCGGATCAAGGTGTTCGGGGTTCAGGGCAACGCTGGTCGTCAAGAACCCCGCCGTTTGCGGCATCGGGCCGGGGTTGGCGGTGGAAAGCGCCAGAAAGATATCGCCCGAACTGTTGCCACCCGGCGTGCCACCGCGCCCGATGCCCAGAGCCGCGCGCTTGGCGATCTGCCGCAAGGAATGGCCCGACAGCGGCGCATCCGTGGCAATAACCACGATGATAGAGCCGCTTTCCGTATCGCGGAACGCCCCTTCGGGCATCAGCGCACCGACCGGACGCCCCAAAACCGTAAACCACGGCCGACGACCGTGGTTGGCCTGCACCAGCACACCGACTGTATAGGTCTTTCCGCCAATCGAGACACGCCGCGAAGCGGTTCCGGTGCCTGCCTTGAACTCATAGGCGATCATCCCGTTGCCGCCCCCGGAAGACCCCTCGGCAACCGGGCCACCGCGTGCAGATTCCAACGCCGCCAAGGCGTGATCGGGCGTCACATGCAGGGCATTGATATCGTTCAGCAACCCGTCATAAGTTTCCGCCACAACGGGCATGGCCCAAGCATGGCCTGCGTTGAAATAGGCCGCATAGTGATCAATCATCCAACGCGTCACCCCGTGATGAACCGCCCCTACCGCATGGGTGTTGGTAATGCACACCGGGCCAATGAAATAGCCCGCGTCGTCAATCCAATGGGTGCCGGTCATCTCACCGTTGCCATTCAGCGCGTAATGGCCTGCCCAGACCGGTTCGGGCCAGTTCTTGTCTTGCCGGGGCCGGATCGCCGTTACCCCGGTGCGCATTTTCCGCACGGGATCGGTCAGGGTGCAAAACCCCACCGTCAGGCCCTCAACATCGGTGATGGCGTTGTAAGGACCGGGGGTTCCGGCAAAGGGAATGCCCATTTCGCGCGCCCGTGGCTTTTGCATCATCGCCCTTACCCTACTTCCGCGCGCGCCCATCCTTGCCCGACTCGGCCCGCGATGCTGCAAAGCCTGCCCCAGCGCCTTGCAGACCGCAAGCCGCTGGCGCTTGGTGCCAAAAGGGCTTGGCATGAGCCGTTTGGCCGCATAGTTATCGCTAACGGCCAACCAGATCGGAGCCGAGGATGCCAAAACCAGAGATCCTGCAACTCGGCCCCTATACCCAATGGGATCAGGGTGCGCTGGAGGCCGACTATACCGTGCACCGCCATTATGAGGCAGCCGACAAGGCCGCGCATTTGGCCTTGGTGGGCGGACGCGTGCGCGCGATCGCCACACGGGGCGACTTGGGCGCGACTGCGGCGATGATCGCGGCCTGCCCGGCGCTGGAGCTGATCGCAGTCTACGGTGTGGGTTATGACGCGGTCGATTTGGCGGCCTGTCGCGCACGCGGCATCGCGGTTACCAACACACCTGATGTGCTGACCGAAGACGTCGCAGATCTGGCCGTTGGCATGATGCTGGCGCAGGCGCGCGGCATTGTGGGTGCCGATGCCCATGTGCGGACCGGGCTTTGGGCCAAGGGCAGCATGCCGTTGCGGCGGCGGGTGTCGGGCAAACGGGCCGGCATTTTGGGGCTTGGTCGGATTGGTTCGGCCATTGCGCGTCGGCTGCAAGGCTTTGGCATGGACATCGGGTATACTGCGCGCACCCCCAAACCGGACGTGCCATGGCGGGCCTTTGACAGTGCCGAGGCGCTGGCCGACTGGGCCGACCTTTTGTTCGTGGCCACCAATGCGACCGCCCAGACGCGCCACATCGTCAACCGAGCCGTGCTGACGGCCTTGGGGCCAGAGGGGATGTTGATCAATATCTCTCGCGGCTCCAACGTGGACGAAGAGGCCCTGATCGCCGCCTTGGAAAGCGGGCAGCTGGGTGGTGCGGCGTTGGATGTATTTGACGGCGAACCCGCGATTGATCCGCGGTTTCTCGGGCTGCCAAATCTGTTACTGCAGCCCCACATCGGGTCTGCCACGGTCGAGACGCGCAGGGCGATGGGGCAATTGGTGCGCGACAATCTGGCGGCACATTTCGCAGGCCAGCCGTTACTGACCAAGGTGGAGATGCCCGAATGAACCATTTCCATGAAGTGTTCGACCCGCGCTTTGCCCGCTACGTGATCCCAAATGCACCGCTCAAGCGTCTGGCGACAGGGTTTGATTGGGCCGAGGGGCCCGTCTGGTTTGGCGATCTGCAATGCCTGCTGTTCTCCGACATCCCCAACAATCGCATTCTGCGCTGGACAGCAGAAGGCGTGACCCCCTTTCGCGCGCCGTCCAACTTTGCCAACGGCAATACACGTGACCTGCAAGGGCGGCTTGTCAGTTGCGAGCACGGCACGCGGCGGGTGACGCGGACAGAATGGGACGGCGCGATCACCGTAATTGCCGACAGCTATCAGGGCAAACGGCTGAACTCGCCCAATGATGTGGTGGTGGCGCAGGACGGGGCGATCTGGTTCAGCGATCCGCATTACGGAATCATGACCGACTATGAAGGGTTCCGGGCAGAGCAGGAACTGCCCTGCCATGTCTACCGGGTGGACCAGTCGGGCATGATCGAAGCCATGATCACCGATATGGTTTGCCCGAATGGGCTGGCCTTTTCCCCCGACGGTTCGCGGCTGTATGTGGCCGATACCGGGCGCATCTTCACCCAAGACCCCCAGCATATCCGCGTCTACGAAATGAACAGCGGGCAAAGCGGCCGCGTCCAGGCCCAAAACGGCCGCCTGTTCCACACCGTTGCCCCGGCCTGTGCAGACGGGATGCGGGTCGACCGGGACGGCAATCTTTGGACCTCGGCAGGGGATGGGGTCCATTGCCTGTCGCCCGAAGGCGATTTGTTGGGCAAGATCCTTGTGCCCGAGGTGGTCTCTAATCTGTGCTTCGGCGGGCGGGGCAAACATCAACTTTTCATCACGGCGACCACAAGTCTTTACGTCGTGAGTTTGAACCGGGAGGGACTGCAATGGCCTTAATGAAAGCACAGATAGGGTTGGTCGGGCTTGGCACGATGGGGGCGGCCTTGGCGCTTAACATCGCAGACAAGGGCATTGGCATCGCGGTCTGGAACCGGACCGGCAGCGTGACAGAGGCATTCCAGAAAGAGGCCGGCCCACTCGCGCAGCGGATCACACCCTGCGCGACACTGGCCGAACTGGTGGCCAGCCTAACCCCACCCCGCGCGATCATCCTGATGGTGCCCGCAGGCCAAGCGGTGGATGACCAGATCGCGGCGTTGCGCCCGCTTCTGGGCGCGGACGATCTGATCATCGACGCGGGCAATGCGAATTTCCACGACACCAACCGCCGCTCGGCAGAGGCGGCGGTGGCTGGCCCGCGCTTTATGGGGATCGGCGTGTCGGGGGGCGAGGAAGGCGCGCGGCACGGCCCGTCGATCATGGGGGGCGGGGATGCGGCGGATTGGGCGCGCGTCTCACCAATACTGGAGGCGATTGCCGCCCGCCACGACGGCACTCCTTGCGCCACGCGCATGGGCGAAGGCGGGGCGGGGCATTTCGTCAAAGCCGTGCACAACGGCATCGAATACGCTGACATGCAGATGATTGCAGAGGTTTACGGGATCATGCGGGACGGGCTCGGCATGGGGGCCAAAGAGATCGCCCCGGTGCTCAAGGGCTGGAACGCGGGCGTCCTGAAATCCTATCTGGTTGAGATATCGGGCGAGGTGGCATCCGCAACAGATCCGGTGACAGGCGCGCCGATGCTGGATGTGATCCTTGATAAGGCCGGCCAAAAGGGCACCGGCCGCTGGACTGTGATTGAGGCGCAGCATTTATCGGCCCCGATCCCGGTGATTGAGGCGGCGGTGATGGCGCGCAACACCTCGGCCCGGCTGGCGGAACGCAAAGCGGGCGAGGCACTGTTCGGTCCGGCACCAATGGCTCTGGCACCCGGAGCGTTGTCGGTCGCGATGTTGGAACAAGCCATGATCGCAGGTAAAATCCTGTGCTACGCGCAAGGCTTCGCGATGATTTCCGCAGCAGGCCCGACCTTTGGCTGGTCGCTGCCCCTGCCCGAGATCGCCAAGGTCTGGCGGGCGGGCTGCATCATCCGCTCTTCAATGCTGAACGACATGGCGCAAGCCTTGGCCGAAGACCCAGAGCGCAACCTTATGCGCGCTGGCTTTTTCACGGAACACCTCAAGGCCTCGGTTCCGGCCTTGCGGGCGGTGGTCGCGGTCGGGGCACTGAACGGGCTTGCTGTTCCGGCCCTGTCGGCGGGTCTGGCGTGGTTTGACCAGATGCGCACCGCGCGCTCAACCGCGAACATGATTCAGGCCCAGCGCGATTTCTTCGGCGCGCATGGGTTTGAGCGGATGGACGGCGGCACGGGCAAGCACGGGCCCTGGGGCGCTCACTGACCTGCCGGGGGAAGGGCCGGATTGCCTAGCTTGGCACGATCTCGCTCTGGACGATCTGGCGCTGCAAGTCATGCTCGGGCGGCACGCCTTTGATGCGCAGCACGGACAAGCCAAGGGTTATGTCGGCCTCCCCTTCCGTCCGGCGGCGGATCATGGGGGGGCGCGGCCATGCCGTAAGGTCATATACCTGCCCCTCCTCCCACTGGCTGACCAGCGTAACCCCACCATAGGCCAGCACGAACACAACGGCGCCCGGCCCCGGATCAATCATGTTGATCCCGGTCCCGGCGTGAACCGTGTCATCGCCTCCGCCAAGGAAAATGCGGTTCCGACCCGGCCCGGTATGGACCACCGAAGACCCGTCGCCGTCGCGCACTTCATCATTGCCGTGGCCGGCATAGATCAGGTTGCGCCCGGCGGTGCCGATAATCGTGTCATCCCCGGTGCCGCCATAAAGCTGATCCTTGCCGCCCCCGCCCACCAGATAATCATTGCCTGCCCCGCCATAAAACGCGTGGCGCGACGTCGGCAGCGAAGCGATGGCAATCAGGCGATCATCGCCTTCGCCCCCGTAAAACGTCGCGCCACCATATTTCGGCCCGATCATCACATCATCCCCGCGTGAGCCGCGCACATCCACCAGCACCCGTTCCGAGGTTTCAAAATGAATCGGGCTGTCGGGATGGGCGACGATCCGCAAGGTGCGCCCCTCGGCCTTTTTGCCGGGCGTCTCATTGCGGGCAACCACCGTGGCAATGCGGATGTTTTCCACATGCATCGGACAATGCAGCACATAGTTATCCGGCCCCCCCAGATACCACAGCGTGTCGGTGCCGCCGTCTTTGGTCTCGCGGATCTTTTCGGCATCGGCGCCGTAGACCCAATAGTTGTCATTTCCCCGCGTGCCTTCCAACACGACCGACCCATCGACCGCCATCATCGCGTTGACCCCGTCGGCAGGGTTTTCATAGCCGCGCAGGTCCAGCCCCAGATCCAATGCACCCTTCACCAACTCGTCCCGAAGGAAGGCAATGGGGGCGGTGTCGATCAGGTTTTCGGTCTCTCCCGGATCGGTCTCGATGTCATAGACATGCTCTTCGCCATTGGGATAGCGGAAGTAGCGGAACTGGCGATACCCTTCAACCGAAGGGCGCACCGACAACGTGCCGAACACCGAGGTGATGGGGGATTTTGTCTCATCATAGGTGCCGAACGACGGGTCCGCCAGCGGCAGCAGGCTTTGGCCCGACACCCAGTCGGGGCGCGGAGGCAGACCCGCAAGCTGCATGATCGTCTTAGCAAAATTGTGGAGTGACACAGGAAGGTCCACCACCCGGCCCTCCTCCATCCGCGGGCTCCACAGTCCAAAAGGCACATGGGCGGCAGAATCCCACTGGCTCATCTTGTGAAAGCTGTCGTGGTTGCCAAGGTTGAACCCGTTGTCGGACAAGAACACCACCGTGGTGTTCTGCCCCAAGGCAGAGGCCTCCAGTGCCGCAATAAAGCGGCCAATCTCATGGTCCACATGGCTGATCGCGGCGAAATAGGCGCGCACCACCTGACGCCAGCCTTCATCCCCGGCCTTTTCCGGCGTCCAGTTGCCATTGGCGATATAGGCGGCCTCATAGACGGCAAAACCCGGTTGTGGGCCGTAGAAATCCTCCGCGGCGGCGATTTCGGGCCAGCGGATCGCGGCGGCGTCATACTGCGCGTAAAAGCGGTCCGGGCATTCCAGGTTGTAATGCGGGTGCTTAAAGCCCAACTGGATCAGATGCCGCCGTGCAGGGTCGGCCCGGCCCAGAAAATCAATGGCATTCTGCGCGACGTGGAAATCATAAAAGGTGTCATCCTGCGCACCGTCGTCGTCGGGGTGGTTGACACCTTTGATCCCCGGCCCCCGGTCCAGATAGTCTTTGACCTTGGTGCGCTTGCCTTGATCGGCGGCGGGAACATCTTCGTGGAACAACACCCGGCGATAGCGCTCGGGCATGGGTTTGTAAGTGGCATCCACCTTGCCGGTGGTAAACGTATAGAACCCCGCACGGCGCAGATCATAGGCCCATGCCTTTTCCGGCGGCATGACCTGCCGCCAGAAACGGTTCAGGTCCACAAGCCCCGTACGAAAGGGTGACAGGCCGGTGGCAAGCTCTGCCCGGCAGGGCGCGCACAAAGGCACCGTGGCATAGGTGTTCCCAAACCGCAGACCCCGGTTCAGCAAGCGGTCCAGATGCGGCGTCTGGATCGGAATTCCGAACGCGTTGCGCCATGTCCAGACGTCGATCATGTCATCGACCCAGATGACACAAATGTTGTCGTCCCTGATCGTGTCTGCCGTAAAGGCCATCAGCGCCCGCCCCCGGTCAGCCGCAGGCGCGCAGGCAAGGCCCAGCGGTGCAGGTTGCCCCCCGCCCCTGCCCGTGACCAACCATCCCGCAGCGCCCCCGCATTGGCGGGATAGGGGCCATGGCCCGGGGCTGCCGCAAAGGCATAGGCCACCTCCACATCCCCCTCCGGTCGATGAGAGCAGCGCAGAATCAGGGACTTGCGGTCCTTTGGGTCAATCTCAACCGCAAGCAATTGCGCGCCGTTGCGCACCCCATCCAGCCGAAAGCCCGCCAAAGGCCCCGCGCCAAAAGGATCGGCGCTGTCGATCACCAAAGGCTCGGCCGCCTCAAGAACCAGGCGGATATCGTCACCGTCCCGCTCAGCGAGTTGGATGGTCGGGCACAGCCAACGCCCGCCTTCCTGCACGACGACCAACGCCTCGGCCGCCATTTCGGCCTTGGCGCGGCGGCCCGCCTCGGTCAAGCGGCCCGTGTCATCCATCGCAAAAGCGTAACTTGGGCAGCTAAATACCAACTGATGATCGCCGTGGTTCCACGACAGTTCCCATTGCCCTGCCAAGGCGGGGCCGTCAGTGATGTCATGGGTGCCGCAATCAAAGGCGGTCATAAAGATCGGGCGGGGCAGGCCGTGCTGGCCCAGCGCCTGCGTGATCCGCTCCATCAGCGCCAAGATCCCGTCGCGGTAGGCCAGCGGATCACCCGAGATATCCTCCAACACGTAATCCAGTGTCACCGCAAGCATCTGCGCCCGCGTGCCAAGGCGCGCGGCGGCGGCAACCAGATTGGCAATCGCGCGCTGCAGGTTGGCCATCGCAAGCCCCCCCGACAGGTCCGCCGCCGAAGCCGCAGCGTCACTTTCGGCCCGCACAAAGAACAACGGCAGGGCCAGTAGTGCGTCCTGCCTGCGGGCAAGCAGGATCTCGGCCAAAAGCGCCTCATGCGTGCGCTCGCGCAGCGGCTGAAGCGCTGCCGTCTCCGGCGCGTCGCCCTCGCCCCCCATGCCGACCGCGCCGATATCATCGGCAGGCCCAAAGATATGATAGGGAAACGCGCAGGCCCGGGGCGAGGCAAGCCCCGCACGCGCACCGCCAATGCCCAATATCCCCAGCAGCGGGCCGCGCGCTTCGGCGATTATTGCCCCACCCTCGATATGGCGGCGATACCCGCGCACGCCCCCTGCCCCCGGCAAGTTCGCCTGAAACCAAAGCCAGTCGCCCTCTTGCCGGATGGCCCATGCGTCCATCTCGTCCGGCAGGTCGGGCGGCACCGCAGCCACGGCCGCCCCCGCCCCCGGATAGGCCGGTGGCCGCGCGCCCAAGGCATCGGGCGCAAGCCGCAGCCGCGCGGCAATATCGGCAATCACCCGGTCCGACAAGCGCAGCACCAGCCCGGTCGGATCATAGGCGATCACGTCGCCATTTTCGGCCCGCAAGATGCTGCCTTCTGGCGCAATCGGCTTGTCAGTCATCTGCGGGGTTCCTTTTGCGGGATCGGCCAGGGGCAGTTCAGAACAGGCGAGAGAAACGTTCGGGCAGACGGTAGACACCCTTCGGGCGCGCACCGCCGGGGGCCCAGTAGACTTCTTTCTTCGGCCGCCAGCCGTCAACCATTTCCTGACGAAACTCTGGAAAATCAATCGTTTCGGCGCGCGGGTCTTCCTTGCAAAGGGCCGAGTAGGTGGCCCAGGCTGTATCCCAACCTGTGGCAGCCCGGTCCGTCTCATCCAAGGCGCCACTTTGCTGGGTGCGTTGGGCGCGACGTGTGGCAAGGCGTGCCTCGGTCATGCCGTAGTCGATGAACCGCAGATGGAAAAGATACAGATGCGGGTCCAGATGCAGATGCGGATGGGTCGCGAAATGCCCCCCAGGCACAATGTTGATCGCCCCTGCGGTGATGCAGGGCTTGGCGTAATTGGCGTTCAGCCGAAAGATGCGGCGGACGTCAAGGATGTTGCGATCCGGATGGATCGCCTCGGGTTCAAGGGCGGGGTTGTGAACCATCTCAATGGCAAAGGGCGTGATGACCTTGGGGCCGCGCTTTTCTGGCAGGCGCGACAGATATTCGACAAGGTTATCTGAAACATCCGGGTCCACACACACGATCTCATCGACATCGCCGACCAACACCCAGTTGTAAAAGTTGGTGAAACCCGAGGTCAGCCGCGACAGCATCTGCCACCGCCGCTGGTTAAAGCAATCGCGCGTCTCATCCAGCGGCAGATAGAGGATATTGCACCCCGCCGCGATGCGCTTGTGTTCAGGGTCGCCGCCGTGGCTCAGGACATAAAGGTTCTCGCGGCCTAACTGGCTACCATAGTAATCGACCCAGCGTTGCAGGAAAAAGTGGTCACCGCCGACCATCGTCATTGCTGCCATCGGTGCGCGCGTCGCGTCCATTTGCCTCTTTTGCCCCCTTACTTCATCTTTTGAACCCGGTCTTCAGGCCGGCTTGCCTCTTTCTACCACAGCCACCGTCCCAGCGCAGCCGCAACAACCCCTGCTAGCCCGCCGCGAGTTGTTTCTGTGCCCCGCGCCGGGCGCGGCGGGCAAAGGTCAACTCTCCCTCCGGCAAATCGGCTCCAGCGCGCAAGATCGCCTCGGCGGCCTGAACGACAAGCTTGGGATGCTTGCGCTGCGCGGCTTCGGCCAAAAGCGCGCGTTGCCATTTCGGCACCCCGCGCCGCGCCCGAAAGTCTTGCCAGAAGCCTTGGCCCACTTCATCCCCGGCCACCAACGCGCCAAGCAAGCCCTGCATTGCGCCGGATTTCAACACCACACGGATCGCTTCGTGCGTGCAATGCGGCACGCGAAGACGCTGCACATTTGGCCCGTCCAGACGCGCAGCATGGGCGCGGTCCTCGGCCACGAACGGGTCATAAAGAAGCACCAGCTTTCGAATATAGGGAACGGCGGCGGCGGCATCGAGAAAAGGCATCCCCTGCCAGTTGGATTTGCGGACGGCAAAGGGAAAGCGCGCCTCAAACGGCGCGATGACCTTGTTCATCGTCGATTGCGGCGAGAAGGCCAGCACCCGCGCCTCGGGGATCAGCGGCGCAAAGTTGATCGCCGCAAAGCCCCCCATCGACGCGCCCATCATCACGATGCGGCGAAAGCGCGCAAAGAACCCGCGCTGTTCCAGCCCGCGCAGCAGCGCAGGTGCGGTGGGTTGTCGGAACCAGTCCTTGGAATGGCTTTGCACGCCCAGCACCGAATGCCCCAAACCCTCCAGCCGACGATGCATCCACGGGCCGCGCGGCCAGCCTTCATCAATGGTGGCAAGGTTGTCGAAAGAGATGATCAGCACGTCTGAGCGCCCCTCAAACCACAGGTTCGCATGATCACCCATAATCAGGAACCGCGCGGCCTGCGCGGCCTCATCCAGCCCCATTTGCGGGGGCAAGGCGATGGTCGTCTCTGGCGTGGGGGCTTGATCCGACACGGGTCAGCGGGTCCAACGGTGGTATCGGGAAAGCGCCTCAAGGCAGGCGATGTCCTCTGCCGCGGCAGAGTGCAGTAGGGCGCGGTCAGGCCAAAAAATCACATCCTGTATGCGCGCGGCCCCCAAGGTCTTGGTCAACCCGGCCCGGTTCGAGCGGCACCCGATAAACAGATCCGCCGGGCGGTCCATATCGGCGGGGCGCCCCTCGGCACTGGCAAGACGTCCGTCCGCCGATAGCGCCAGTTCGCGCCCGGTGAACGACAAGATCAGCAGATGCACCTCTGGCCCGCGCACCGGGGCGGCAAGTTCCACAGACAACGCGTTGCCTTTGTCCTTGGCCGTGATCAAACCATCTGAATCTGAAAGGAAAATCATATTGTTGGCTTGCCCGGTGTTGACAGACAACAAGGTGCGGGCATCTTCATCCGGCGCGCTATAGCGCACCGCCACGCTGAATTGCGCCGCCGATGGCGCAATATGGCGCAGCGACAGCCCACAATGCACGCCCGTCTGGAACACAAATCCTGCCGGGGGGCTGGTGCAAAAACGGCTGTTGCCGCTGTTGGGCACAATCGGCACCGCCCGCTTGCCGTTTTGCGCCGACCACGCTGTGATCTCGGCCCCTTGCGCTTCGACATGCGCGGGCCGGGCGGTGAACCATGTCGCATCGAGCGGCGCAAGCTCATCACACAAGGCCGCCGCCTCACCGCCAACCAGCACGGCAGACGGAAGGTTAAGCGCCAGGGTCAAAGGGCCAGAGATATGGAATTCGGTCATACAGGGGCCTTTGCGCACAAACGACCGAGCACATCCGACAACACGAGCGCCCCATAGGCGGCGTTGCGGTGGGCGTAGTCGTCCCGTTCATAAAACCGATCCACGGCATATGCGGCAGAGGTAAAGCAGCCCCCCGTCACGGTTTCCTCGGGTTGCGGCAAAAAGACGATGCCGTCCTCGGCCGCGGCGGCCACGATGACGGCCCAGATCTCGGCGCGCTCGGCCGCCGCGGCCGTCCGCACCGTGGGCGTCAACGCCTCATCCATCCCTCGATAGCCTTCGGTGGGGAAGGGCACCGGCGAGATCACCACCTGCGCGGTCTTGGTCGCGGCAAAGCTCTTGGCAAAACCATATGCCATCAGCCCCTCCAGCCGATCCCTGACCATCCGGCGGCGCAAGCCCGCGCTGACAAAACTGCCCCCGGCCTGCCGCAACATCACCGCCACAAGCCGCGTCACATCAATGCGCGCGCCCATGAAAAGCACCATGTCGAAATCGGCAACAGGCAGGAACAACCTGCCTTTTTCGTTAAACTTTGCAAAGCGTTGGGCGGTAAAATCATCCTTGGGAACAATCGCCCCGTCTTTGAAATCCAGAAAATTGAAGCGGCTGCCGACATGGCCCCAATACTCCACCTCCACCCCGGCCACATCCACAAGGTCTTGGGCATGGGCCTGCCGGACGCAGGCGTAGTGGCTGTCTCCGAAAACGGCGAGTTTACGCATTTCCCACCCCTGCGCGCGGCGCAAAGGCAGCAAGGATTTCTTCCTCGCACCTTAGTTCTGCTGCGTCGTCCATTTCCTGGTCTGCCTCGGGGATCGCGGCCTGCAGATCGGGGCCAGAGGTGGCGGGGGGCAGAGGGTCCAAAGCCTCGGGCCGGAACTGTGTGGCCTGATCGCGGAAGAAACTGGCCATGACATGATCGACCCCTGCCGGCAAAACCGAGCGCTGGTTTGCGGCAAAGAACTGGCCGCGATAGACCGGATGGGTGATGATTTCATAGGACGGAAAGTAGTCGACACTGCCGCGCCCATCGCAGACCCCGGCGGCGACAGCCCGAAGCAGCGATTTGGAATGGCTGGTTGCCGTCAGCACGTGCTGGCCCGAAGCGGTTGCCGTCAAAGGCACGGGCGAGACGGTCAACAACAGGTTGAGCCCGCGGTTTTGTTTGCGCAACAAACGCACCGCTGCCATCAGATCCGCGTTCAGATCGGCATAGCGGTGATTGACGAAACCATGCACTGCCGGATCAAACTCCCCCGCGATGGTGCCCGGACACACGGCATATTCCACGCCGGTTTCTTTGTGCTGCCACGCTTCGGTCAGACCCATCGTAAAGACAAAAACCTGCGCCACCTCCACCGCCTTACGGATCGCGGCAAGGGTGTCGGCGCGCGAGGCCCGCAACTCGGCAATGCTGTCAAACCCCCCGGGCTCAACCCCCGGTCGGAACGGGTCGTAAAATCGGCCCGCGCTTTGCCAGACCTCCTCCGGCACGGGCGCCACCTCAAAAGCCCAGTCGAGCCATTGGCGCAGCATCCGTGGGGTGTAAATATTGCCCGTGCGGAACGAAAACGTGCCGTAGTGATAGTCCTTGCGCTGGTCTGGCGTCAGCCCTTCTGGTCCCGGCTCCAGATCGGTCCACCGATAGCCGCGCGCCACTAAGGCCCGGCTGAAATGTTGGGCAAAACAAGACCCTGCCGTGACGATCCGCGTGCGCGGCTTGATCCGGAACTTCGGCTGCCAAAGCCCGGCAATATCCAGCGCCTGCTTTTCCGCAACGCCGGTTTTCCAGAACCGGTCTTCGGGCAGGTCTTCATACGGATGCGGCATCAGCTGTGTTCTTCCTTGTCGTCGCGCATTTGGAGCGGCCCTGCCCCGGAAATCGTGAAGGATCGAGTTTATACTAGGGTCGGGATTGTTTATGGAACGTCAACAGTTTTTCAACCCAAACTGTACAGGAATCGCCGCCTGCTCCTGTCAACTTGAAGTTTTTTGTCGGGGCGTGTTAGCATAAACCGTTCTCTGACTTGGAAATCTTCGAATGGCGCGACGCGCGATCATGGACCCGACCAAGGCGCCCTGCGGGGCGATCACAATGGCCTACAAGGATTACCCGTTTCTGCAGCGTTGGGTGGATCACTACGGTAAACAGTTCGGGCGCGAGCACCTCTATGTGCTAAGCCATGGCGGCGACCCCGAACACGCGCGCATCGCCGAAGGTTGCAACGTGGTGCGGTTGCCGCGCGATCCGCAGATGTTCCGGCTGGATCGGCGGCGGTGGAATTTCCTGTCGCAATTTGCGTCAGGGATGCTGCGGTATTACAACTGGCTCTTTGTTGGTGATGTGGACGAAGTGGTGATCCTTGACCCTGCGGTCGGGGATGATCTGGTGGACTATCTGCGCCAATTTGAAGGGGCCGCCACGCCAAAATCTCTGTGCCCCTTTGCCATTGAGTTGATCCACAACCCCACCATAGAGCCCGAACCGATCCTTGCCGATCAGCCGATCCTGTCGCGCCGACGGGTCTTTCGCGCCAACGCCAATTACTCCAAGCCCTGCATCATCCGGAATGAAGTGACCTTTACCATCGGCGGCCATGCCAACAACCACCTGCCCCGCGCACTGGACCCGCATCTCTACCTGCTTCATCTGCGGTTTTTCGACTACGAAATCGCAAGCGAGCGCCTAGGCGGCCGCAAGGAAATGCGCGAGATCATGACCGGCGAGAAAGACCCGGCAGAGGTTGGCAAAGCTTGGGGTAAAGATCTGGAAAACTTCAAGAAACTGGCGTCCGGCGTGCCAGTTCGCGAAGATGTGGACCTGCCAGAGTTCCGCGCCAAGATGATCGACGGGCAGCAGTTGTTGCACGATGGCAAAGTGGCGTTCTGGGGCGGAGGTCGCACCAAAGAACTTTACCGCCTACCAGAGCGGTTCGCCGGGGTGTTCTGACCAACGCCCGCAAGAAACTCCGGCTGATTTTGAAGCAAAATCAGCACGAACACCGACATTGTTGCCAAAATATGGATAGTGACGCGAAACGGGCCGCTCTATAAGGATCGCAACGCCCGTTGTCGCAGACAGTAAGGATGAACATGGATCTCAACCGCCGCCCCGTCGCCTCGCTCTGGATCGGGGAAAGCCTGCACTATGTGAACCAGCTTTGCCTGAAATCGCACCTGCTGCACGGCCATCCCGTGACACTTTACACCACCGATACCGTGCGCAACGTCCCCAAAGGGGTAGAGGTGCGTCCGGCATCGGAGATCATGCAGATCGACCGCGCGATCGTGGAAGAGACGTCGGCATCGTTCCTGTCCAACGTGTTCCGCTACAAGATGATCGCGGCCACCGGTGCCATCTGGATCGACACCGACGCCTTCTGCTATCGGCCTTTCCCCGAAGACATGGAGCACATCTATGCCGGCCACGGCATGCGCGGCGCGCTGAACTGTGGCGTGGTGGGGATGCCGAAAACCGGGCGGCTGATGGATGCTCTGCTGGATTACTACGACAACCTGCCCGACTATCCGGCTTGGTGGGGCAACAAGCAGAAAAAGAAGATGGACAAACTGTCGCCTTCGCTGCCCAAGGCCGTGCGGATATTCCAGACCGAACGCACCGCTTTTGGCCCGCAGGCTTTCACGCACTATGCCGGGGTCACGGGCGACATCGACAAAGCCATGACGCCCGACACGCTTTACCCGGTGCCCTTCCAGTTGAACGACGTCTTCTACGACCCCTACAGCCAAGTGGAAAAGCATTTCACCGACAAGACCATGTCCGTCCACATCTACACCAACGCCTCGCGTCCGTGGTGGCGCAAGAACGCGCCGATCCCCGGCAGCTATATCGCCCGCATGTGCGAGCAATTGGAAATCGACCCGACCGCCGCCCTTGAATCATGACATTGGACGGCGCCCCGGAGGGACAGGCGATGCAGTTTACGCGCCAGATCAGCCCGCATGGCTCACTCATGGCGCTATCCACCATGAAGGACGAAGGCCCCTATGTCGTCGAATGGGTGGCCCATCATCTGGCCATCGGGTTCACCGACGTGATGGTTTATACCAACGATTGTTCGGATGGCACCGACACGATCCTGAAACGACTGGAGGCGCTGGATATCGGTGTCTACCACCGCGAAAACGTCATCCCCGAGGGGATGAAGCCGCACCCGTCCATGCTCAAACTCGCCGCCGACGAAGAGCTTGTGCGCGCCACCGAATGGCTGCTGGTGTTGGATGCCGATGAATTCATGTGCATCAACCACCCCTCGCACACGCTGGATGGGATGGTCACAGACCTGAACGCGATGAACGCGCAGGCGATGGTTTGCACATGGCGTATTTTCGGCTCGGGCGGAGTGCGCGACTGGTCGCGCGCGCCGATCACGGACCAATTCACCCGCGCCGCACCCGAGTTTTGGAACAAGGGCTGGGGCACCAAGACGATGCTGCGGTTTGACCCCAAATACCTGCGGCTGGGCATGCACCGCCCGATCATCAAAAGCCAGCACAAGGACACCGACTACCCGGATTCGGTGCTGTGGGTAAACGGCTCTGGCCGTCCACTGGAAGATTGGTTCAAGCTGCGGGGATGGCGGTCGATCCGCCGGACCGTGGGCTTCGACTGGGCTCAGATTAACCACTACGCCATCAAGTCGATGGACGCCTATTCGCTGCGCAAATTCCGTGGCAACGCCAACCTGAAGAAAGACAAGTATAACTCTGATTACTGGTCCTTGCAGGATCGCAACGAGGTCGAAGATCTCAACATCCGCCGCCACCGCGAACGCCGCGCCGAAATCATGGCCGAGCTATTGAAAGACGATCTGGTCCGCGAATTGCATGAGGCCGCCCACGCCCATGCCGAGGCGCGTCTGGCCGAATACCGCCAGTCCGAGGCGTATCAGGCACTGGTGGCGGGTCTGGTTGCCGCGTCTGGCGTGCCCATCAGCCAAGTCGTGGCCAAGCCGCCCAAGGCGCGCGACCCCGATGCTGTGGCCGCCGTGCAGGCAAAGATTGACAAACGCCGCTCGGAGAAAACCAAGGACGAACGCCGCACCCCGCCACCGCCCGGCTGGGGGTCTGCCTTTGCCTCGCCCTATGTGGCTGGTCCGATCGACATCTCGCAGTCGATCGCGCTGGAAGAGGTGGAAAATCAGGGCCTTATGGTGCCGCTTGATCCTCGTGTCTTCACCGCCTCTGCGATGGAGGCCGTAAAGGCCGGCAAGTTTGACCGCCGTCACGCCCGCAACATCTCGGGCTTTGTGAACGGCTGCGCCCGGTTGCTCGATCTGCAGGCGGGCATCGGCTTTGTGGCATTGCGGGCGCGCGCGCTGAAACCGACGGTTCGGGTCATGGTGCAAGACGACCGCCCGCCGCTGGTTCAGTTCGGCAACGCGCTGGCCGAGCGCCATTTCGCGCAAGAACGCGACGATGTGCGCTTTACCGACACTCCGCTGAACGCGGGCGGGGATTGGGCGGGGCTGGATGCTGTGCTGGCCGACTGGAACCCCGACGTGATCCGTCTGCCCGGCGCCCTGATGCCCGAAGGCACGTTGACCGAGACGCGTCTGGCGGGCGTGCGTCGGTTGGTAATGCCGTTCCTTGACCCGTCCGAAATTGCGTCTGACCGCGCCACGCATCTGCCCGGCCTCTTGGCGATGGGCTTTGTCGAAGACAGCGCGGGTGAGCCGAACGGCAGCCTGTTCCTGCGCCGGGAATAAGAAACGCGCCCTTCTGGCCGATCACCTGCGGCCAGAAGGGGCAATCCCGGCTACGCCTCGGGCAAAAGATCGTCCGGCAGGTTTTGATAGGCCACCGGCCGCAGCCAACGGCGGATGGACAGCGTGCCCACACTGGTCGCGCCAAAGTTGGTCGAGGCCGGATAAGGCCCGCCATGCACCTGCGCATCCACCACCTCAACCCCCGTCGGAAAGCCGTTGGCCAAGACGCGGCCTGCCTTGCGCTCCAACACCGGCAACAAGCGGCGGGCGGCGGGATGGTCGGCGTCATCCAGATGCAGTGTGCAGGTCAACTGGCCCTGCAGGCTTTCGGCCACACGCTGCATCTCATCAGCGTCTTGCACCGTCACCACCAGACCAAGGGGGCCGAACACCTCTTCGCCCAGCGCATGGTTGGACAGCCAATCAGCACCGGATACCTCAAACAGATACGGCGTCGCCTGCCGCAGATCGCAGGTAGACGTCAGCACCTCGCGCACGCCCTTGCCCGCCGCCACCCGGTCACGGCCCTGCCGGTAGGCAGAGGCGATGCCGTCGGTCAGCATGGTTTGCGGCCCCACGCCGCCCAACGCCTCTTTCGCTGAGGCCACGAACGCCTCTGCATCAGGCCCGCCGATCACCACCGCGATGCCAGGATTGGTGCAGAACTGGCCTGCCCCCATCGCCAGCGACCCGGCCCAGCCCGCCCCGATCGCCTTACCGCGCGCGGCAGTCGCATGGGGCAACAGGAACATCGGGTTGACCGAGCCCAACTCACCAAAGAACGGGATCGGCTCGGGCCGCGCCGCGCACAGATCAAACAGCGCGCGCCCCCCCGCCAGCGATCCGGTGAAGCCAACTGCGCGGATCAGCGGATGCTTGACCAGCGCTTCGCCCACATCGCGTTTGCCGCCCTGCACAAGGCTGAACACGCCGCCCGGCAAACCACAGGCTTTAATTGCCGCATCAATGGCTTGTGCGACGATCTCGCCAGTGCCCGGATGCGCGGAATGGCCTTTGACAACCACCGTGCAACCCGCCGCCAGCGCCGAGGCGGTATCCCCCCCGGCGGTCGAGAACGCGAGCGGAAAGTTCGACGCACCGAACACCGCGACCGGGCCAATCGGCCGCTGGATCAGCTTGATATCCGGCCGTGGGGCGGGCTTTCGGTCGGGTTGCGCCGGGTCATGGCGGCGATCCAGATAGGCACCGTCGCGAATGTGGCTTGCGAAAAGCCGCAGTTGCAGGGTCGTGCGACCCCGCTCGCCCTCCAGCCGTGCTGCGGGCAGTCCGGTTTCAGAGGTGCCAATTGCCGTAATCTCGGCCCCGCGCACCTCAATCTCTTCCGCGATCCGGTCCAGAAAATCGGCGCGCGCGGCGCGTGACAGGGCGGAATAGGTCGGAAAAGCAGCTTCTGCCGCGCGACAGGCGGCATCGACATGGGCCGGAGTGCCAGTGGCAAAGGTCAGTGCCGCGCCCGTGGCAGGCGACGACTGAAACGTCGTCTCGCCCGCAACCCATTGTCCTGCGATAAGGTGGTGTCCGGTCAGCATCCAAGGCTCTCCTGTTCAAGCGAAGCCGCAGGGGAAACGCCCCCCGCCGCTTGTGCGATATCGTTGGTAGCGAAAACCTTAAAGGATAAAGGCTTCGGTAAAGGTGCGGCGGCCTAGCGTCAAAGCGTCGGCAACATGGATCATGGGGGCAAGATCGACCTCACTTTCCCCCTTTGCCACCAATTCGGCCATACGCGCATACAAAGCCGGGTATTCGCCCATAATAGAGCTTTCGCCCAAGACCGTTTCGCCGTCCAGCTCCAACAGATTGCCCCCCATCCGCAGCGCCACTGTGCCAACGTCCGTTTCAACCGTGATGTCCCAGGTTTGCGGACCAGTCTGGCGCCAGTCAAAATCGGCGGTCACATGGCCAGAAAAGCTCAGCTTCGCCGCAATCGGCGTCTGGCAATTTTCGGGAAAGGTCAACATCGCCTCAGTCAGATGCACTGGGGCGGGCAGAATGTCAGTCAGGATCGACAAGGCGTTGATGCCCGGATCAAACACCCCCATGCCGCCGGGCTCAAAAACCCAATCCTGACCGGGGTGCCACTTGCGCACGTCTTCGCGCCACGTGATATGGGCGCGGCGCACGGCTTTGTCCGCCAACCACGCTTTGGCAGGGGCAACGGCCCGCGCCATGCGGCTGTGCCAAGTGGTGTAAAGTGTCAGTCCGCGTTCTTTGGCCAAAGCCTGCAACGCGTAGCATTCGGCCAAAGTCGCGCCGGGCGGCTTTTCCAACATGACATGTCGCCCCGCGAGCAGGGCTGCCTCGGCATAGGCATAGCGCGGCACCGGCGGCATACAAAGCGAGACGGTTCCCACCTCAGGGCAGGCCGACAGGAACTCGGCAAAGTCGGTATGGGCTGGAACGCCAGGCACCTCTCCTTTGCGTGAAACTGTTGCGGCCAGTTCCCAGTCAGCGCTGGCCGCAATTGCCGGAACATGCTGATCCAGCGCGATTTTTCCGATTCCGACGAGTGCGATCTTCATCAATGGGAATCCTTGCCCACCGGGTTACCCCGGCAGCCTTTCAGAAAGTCGAGATCGGCCCCGGTATCGGCACCCTGCACATGCTGCTGGTGCAGCCAGCCATAACCGCTTTCAAAAACCGGATGCGAGGGTTTCCACGCCGCAAGCCGCGCGGCAAGCTCGGCCTCAGGGATATCCAGATGCAGGCGGCGGTTCGGCACATCCAACTCGATCATGTCGCCGTTTTGCACCACGGCCAACGGGCCGCCCGCTGCGGCTTCGGGCGAGGTGTGCAGCACCACGGTGCCATAAGCCGTGCCCGACATGCGCGCATCCGAAATACGGACCATGTCGGTGATCCCCTTGCGCAGCACCTTTGGTGGCAAGCCCATGTTGCCCACCTCGGCCATGCCGGGATACCCTTTGGGGCCGCAGTTTTTCAGCACCATCACGCAGGTCTCGTCGATATCCAAAGCCTCATCGTTGATCTTGGCCTTGTAGTCGTCGATGTCCTCAAAC
This sequence comes from uncultured Alphaproteobacteria bacterium, assembly GCA_963815355.1. GTDB lineage: Bacteria > Pseudomonadota > Alphaproteobacteria > Rhodobacterales > Rhodobacteraceae > JAPUEK01. The sequence continues at coordinate 89,789 of CAWFGJ010000010.1, read as the reverse complement.
ACCACAGCGCGGCCCCGGTGGACCATCAGCGAAGCCGTCGCGGCCGATGGCTTTAGCACCGCCCCTTTGGGCGCAAGGTTGCCCTTGACCACCACCACACCGCCCGATTTGGCCAGTGCTTTGTCGGTGGGCAAGATCACGTCGTCGTTGTGGTTCACCACGTCCTTGACCTGATCCCAAGCGGTTTCGCCTGACACGGTCAGCGCGTCCTTGTGCAAAAGCCCCGCCTCGCCCAAGCGCTTGATCACGACGGGCAGACCGCCGGCGTAGAAGAATTCCTCCATCAGGTATTTGCCCGACGGCATCAGATTTACGATTGTCGGCACGTCGCGCCCACAGCGATCCCAGTCTTCCAACGTCAGATCAATGCCCACACGGCCCGCGATCGCCAGCAAGTGGATCACGGCGTTGGTGGAGCCGCCGATTGCCGCGTTTGTGCGAATGGCGTTCTCAAACGCTTCTTTCTTCAACACATCCGATGGCTTCAGATCATCCTTGACCATCTGAACAATGCGTCGCCCGGTCAGTTGCGCCATCACGCGGCGACGGCTGTCGACCGCAGGAATTGCGGCGTTGCCCGACAGCGCCATGCCCAGCGCCTCGGCCATCGACGCCATCGTCGACGCGGTGCCCATCGTGTTGCACGACCCCGGTGAGCGCGACATTGACGCCTCGGCATCGGCGAACTCGGCGGCCGTCATCTCGCCCGCCTTCACCGCCTCCGAGAATTTCCACAGATGCGTGCCAGAGCCCACCCGTTCATTCTTGTAATACCCGTTCAGCATCGGCCCGCCCGTGACCACAATCGACGGAATGTCGGTTGAGGCCGCCGCCATCAGCAGCGAGGGCGTGGTCTTGTCACAGCCCACCATCAGGACACAGCCGTCCATCGGCTGGCCGCGCATCGCCTCTTCCACAGCCATTGCCGCAAGGTTGCGAAACATCATCGCCGTGGGCCGGAACGCGCTTTCGGACGCCGAGAACACAGGCACTTCCACCGGAAACCCGCCCGCCTCATAAATCCCGTTCTTCACCCGCTGGGCCAGATCGTTCAGATGGGCGTTGCACGGGGTCAATTCAGACCATGTGTTCAGGATACCGATCACCGGGCGGCCATCGAACAGATCATGCGGGAAGCCTTGGTTCTTCATCCAGCCGCGGTGGTAGATCGCATCGCGGGAAGAGCCGCCAAACCAATGCTGAGAGCGCAGTTCACGGGGCCATTTGGCGGGTTTGAAAGTCATGGCATCCTCACAGGGGTTTAACGCTCAGCGCGCCGGGTTGCGCCGGGGCAAAGGCAAGACGGTTGGTCAGCGGCAGGCCAAAGGGGCTTGCCTCGATTTCAAACTGGTCCCCGGCTGCGGTCTGAATACCATCGGCAAAGGACAGGGTGGCGGTGCCGAACATATGCACATGCAAATCGCCGGGCTGGCGGAACACCTCATATTTGAAATGGTGATGCTCCAGATTGGCGTAACTATGCGACATATTCGCTTCGCCCGAAAGGAAAGGCTTTTCCCAGATGACCGCACCATCGCGCCGGATACGGCTTGTGCCACGGATATCGAGCGGCAATTCGCCGACAAGGATTTCCGGGCCATAAGACGCGCAGCGCAGTTTGGAATGGGCAAGCCACAGGTAATTGACACGTTCGGTCACATGGTCGGAAAATTCGTTGGCCAAGGCCCAGCCGATCCGGTGCGGGGTGCCATCGGGTCCGATCAGATACAGGCCGGCGATCTCTGGCTCTTCGCCGCCGTCTTCGGCAAAGCCGGGGGCGGTCAGCGTGGCACCTGGGGCGACGGCGGAATGGCCATTGCCTTTGTAGAACCATTCCGGCTGTGCGCCGACCTGACCGGGTTGCGGGCGACCGCCCTCCAGCCCCATCCGAAACATCTTCATGCTGTCTGTCAGCACCTCGGCCCCAGCGGATGCGCCCTCCAGCTTGGCATGCATGGCATCGCGCGCCGCCGCCGAGCCAAGGTGCGTCAATCCTGTTCCGGTCAGATGCAGATGCGCCGCATCCGGGTGGGTGACGGGCAACGCCATGCGGCCCGCCGCCAGCAATGCCGGCAAGTCCACCGCTTCGCCCAATCCCCGCGCGGCGATCACGGCGGCAAGGCTCCGGCCGGAGGCAATCGCCTCACCGGCGAGCGCGTATGTGCTTTCTGCACCCCGCACCACCGCCGCCTCGGACCCTGACCGCGCCACGACCGATAGCTTTCCATCCGGTCCAATGATTTGAGAAATCAGCACGGCCCCACCTATTTGTTCTTGTTGTAGACGTCGAAGATCACGGCGGCCAGCAACACCAGCCCCTTGATCACCTGCTGGTAATCAATGCCGATCCCAAGGATCGACATGCCGTTGTTCATCACGCCCATGATCAACGCGCCGACCACAACGCCAAGGATCTTGCCGACCCCGCCCGACATCGACGCCCCGCCGATGAAGACGGCGGCGATCACGTCCAGCTCAAACCCCGCCCCCGCCTTGGGGGTGGAAGAGTTCAGGCGCGCCGCCACAATCATCCCCGCCAAAGCCGCCAGCACGCCCATGTTGCAAAAGGTCAGGAACGCCAGACGATCCGTCTTGATTCCCGACAGTTTGGCCGCTTTCTCATTGCCGCCTAGGGCATAGATGCGCCGGCCTGTCGTGGTATTCTCGGTAAAAAACGCGTAGAGCACGGTCAGGATCGTCAGCACCAGCACCACATTGGGCAGGCCGCGGAACGTGGCGAGTTTATAACCCACAAAGATCAGCGCCGCAGAGACCACCAGATTGCGGGCGATAAACATGCCCATCGGCTCTTGCGCCATGCCGAACTCGGCATCGCGCTGGCGGGCGCGCCATCCCAGCCACAACACGACCAAAGACGCCGCGACCACCATCGCAATCGCCGTCATGTTGGGCTTTCCCACGCCAAACACGTCCGGAATGAACCCGGTGGACAAGGATTGAAACGCCTTGGGGAACGGGCCGATGTTCTGTCCGTTCAGCAACCACAGCGTCAACCCGCGAAACACCAACATCCCGGCCAGCGTTACGATGAAAGACGGAATGCGCCAGAAGGCGATCCAATAGCCCTGTGCAGCACCGATCAGCAGGCCCACACCCAGACAGGCAGGGATCACGGCCCAGACCGGCCAACCCCATTTGACCGTCAACACCGCCGCCACCGCGCCGGTAAAGCCCACGACCGATCCGATCGACAGGTCGATATGCCCCGCCACGATGACCAAAAGCATCCCCAACGCCATGATGATGACGTAAGAGTTCTGCAAGAACAGGTTGGTGATATTCTGGGCGGACAGGAAATCCACGTCCAGCATCACCCGCACCATGATGGTGAAGAACAGCACAATGGCGACCAGCGCCATCATCATGCCGTTCTCACGCAAGTGCCCGCCCAGCAATTCGCCCAGCGACGGACCGCCCTGGGTCTGGCCCTCTTTGTTGCTGTCAGACATCACGCCACCTTTCCTTCGCTTTGCAGGATCAGCGCCATGATGCGCTCCTGGCTGGCCTCTGCGCGCGACAACTCGCCCACGATACGGCCTTCGTTCATCACATAAATCCGGTCGCACATGCCCAAAAGCTCGGGCATCTCGCTGCTGATCATCACGACGCCCCGGCCCTGTGCGGCCAGATCGTTCATGATCGTATAGATTTCAAACTTTGCTCCCACGTCGATGCCGCGCGTCGGCTCGTCGAGGATCAACACCTGTGGGTCGGTGAACAGCCACTTCGACAGAACCACCTTTTGCTGGTTGCCGCCCGACAGGTTCACCACCTTCTGGAAGACCCCCGGCGTGCGGATCGCCATGGCCGTGCGGTATTGCTCTGACACCTGCGTTTCGCGCCGCTTGTCCAACACACCGCGCCGCGACACGCCGGGCAGATTGGCCAGCGTGATATTGCGCACGATCGGCTCGTCCAGCACGAGGCCCAGCACTTTGCGGTCCTCGGTCACATAGGACAGGCCCGCCGCGACCGCCTTGGATACGGTCGAGGTATCGGCCACGCTGCCACCCATCTTGACCGTGCCGCTGATGTTGCGGCCATAGGATTTGCCGAACAGGCTCATCGCCAACTCGGTGCGCCCGGCCCCCATCAGCCCGGCAATGCCCACGATCTCCCCCTTGCGGACGGTAAAGCCCGCATCGCGGATCATCTGCCGGCCCTGTTGCTCGGGATGCCAGACATTCCAGCCTGTCACCTCCATCAAAACCTCGCCGGGGTTTGAGACCCGCTCAGGATAGCGATGCGCCATATCGCGGCCCACCATGTCGCGGATGATGCGGTCTTCGCTGATCTCATCGCGGTTGATGGTCGACACGGTAGAGCCGTCACGCAGCACCGTGATCCGGTCCGCCACGCGGGAAATTTCGTTAAGCTTGTGGCTGATGATGATCTGCGTCACCCCCTGCGCCTTCAGCTCCAACATCAGGTCCAACAACTTCTGGCTGTCGTTTTCCTGAAGGGCTGCCGTCGGTTCATCCAGAATCAACAGGCGCACGTCCTTGGCCAGCGCTTTGGCGATCTCAATCAGCTGCTGCTTGCCGACACCCAGCTTTTCAACCTTGGTGACCGGGCTTTCGGACAAACCGACTTTTTGCATCAGGTTTTCGGTCTTCTGGAACGTCTCGGGCCAGTTGATCACGCCATTGCGCGCCACCTCGTTGCCCAAAAACAAATTCTCCGCAATCGACAGCAGCGGCACGAGCGCCAGTTCCTGGTGGATGATGATGATGCCCTTTGCCTCGCTGTCGGAAATAGAGCGGTTGGCCAAGCGCGCACCGTCATAAACGATTTCGCCCTCATAGCTTCCAAAGGGATAAACCCCGGACAGAACCTTCATCAGAGTGGATTTTCCTGCACCGTTCTCGCCGCAGATCGCGTGGATCTCACCGGCCTCTACAGTCAGGTTGACATGGTCAAGCGCACGAACGCCGGGAAAGGTCTTGCCAATCCCCTTCATTTCCAAAAGCACAGTCATTCACCCCTCCCCGGATGAGACATCGCAAAAGGCACCGGGCCTGCCACCGGGAGCGTGGCAGCAGACCCGAACCCCGTCAGCTTACTTCAGCTGATCGGCCGTATAATAGCCCGAACCCACGAGGATCTCTTCGTAGTTCGACGCATCAACCGGCTGCGAGGCCAACAGATAGGACGGCACAACTTTGACGCCGTTGTCATAGGTGGCGGTGTCGTTGATCTCGGGCTCAGCACCCGAAAGGATCGCGTCAACCATCTTGACGGTCACGCCTGCAAGGTTGCGCGTGTCCTTGAAGATCGACGAATACTGCTCACCCGCGATGATCGACTTGATCGACGGCACTTCACAGTCCTGACCGGTCACGATCGGCATCTTCAGATCGCCCGAACCATAGCCCACGCCTTTGACAGACGACAGGATACCGATGGACAGACCGTCATAGGGCGACAGTGCGCCATGCAGGGCTTTGTCGCCGTAGTTGGAGGACAACAGGTTGTCCATGCGCGCCTGAGCAACAGCACCATCCCAACGCAGGGTGCCGACAACATCCATGCCCATCTGACCCGACGGCACCGCGATATCGCCCGCGTCGATCATCGGCTGCAGAACCGACATCGCACCATTGTAGAAGAAGAAGGCGTTGTTGTCGTCCGGCGACCCGCCGAAGAGTTCCACATTCCACGGCTTTGCATCCGGGAAGTTGGCCTTAAGGCCCGCAACCAGCGATTCCGCCTGCTGCACACCGACTTTGAAGTTGTCGAAAGTGGCATAGTAATCCACCGAGCCAGAGTCGCGGATCAGGCGGTCATACGCGATGACCTTGATCCCGGCAGCAGCAGCGTTGTCCAACGCGTTCGACAGCGTGGTGCCGTCGATGGCGGCAATAACCAGAACCTTCACACCTTTGGTGATCATGTTCTCGATCTGGGCAAGCTGGTTTGGAATGTCGTCTTCGGCATATTGCAGATCGGTGCCGTAGCCGGCTTCGGTGAACTGCTTCACCATCGATTCGCCATCCGAGATCCACCGGGCCGAGGATTTCGTCGGCATGGCGATACCAACGGTGCCTTTGTCTTGGGCAAATGCCGGCAGGCTAGCGGTCGAAACGGCAGCAGTCGCAAGCGCAAGAAGCGCTCTTCTGGAAATGTTCATGGTATTCCTCCCGAATCCGCCCGTTTGCGGGCGGCATGACAACGGCCTCTGCCAAAGCCCCGTTGACCGGAGTGAAGCGCGACCGTGCCTAGACAGTTGCCAGCCTCTGACAGATCAGTCAAATCATGTCTCGTTATGAATCGATAACGGAAAAGCCATGTCAAATCGCGGTCTGGACTTAAACGCCGGCTTAAAGCTTAGCCACCTGCGGTTGCTGGCGGCTCTGCTGGAAAGCGGACAATTGGGGCTGGCGGCAACGAAACTGGGCATGGCGCAGCCCGCCGCCTCGCGCCTTCTGGCCGAGTTGGAGCATCTGGCGGGCCAGCCTGTGCACCAGCGCACCGGCCGCGGGATCGTGCTGACAGAGGCAGGCACCGCCCTCGCCCGCCGCGCCCTGCGCGTGCAGTTGGAAATGCGCGACGCGGCCCGTGAGATGGCTGAGATCCGCGCAGGGGCGCAGGGCGTCGTGCACATCGGTTCGGTCACCGGTCCGGCGCTGGATCTGGTGCTGCCGGTGGTGCGGGCGGCCCGGGTCGCCCAGCCCTCGACCAGCTTTGAGGTGACGGTGGCGACCTCGGACATCCTGTGCCGCCAACTGCTGGCGGGTGAGTTGGATTTTGCCTTGGGCCGCCTGCCGGGCGACAACACGGCCCAACAGATCGACACGCAGATACTGGCGTCCGAGCCGGTGTCGCTTGTTGTGCGCCACGGCCACAATCTGGCCCAGCGCTCCGCCCGTGGTGAGGTGCTGGAGCCGCACGACCTGATGGCCTTTGACTGGGTCATGCCCGCGCCCGACACGCTGTTGCGCCGGGTGGTGGTGGAACGGTTGGGCGCTTTGGGCTTGCCGCCGCCCGCTCAACGTCTGGCCACGGCCTCGTTTCTGCTGACCCTGGCCATTTTGCAGCAATCCAACGCCATAGCGCCGCTGTCCAGTGCGGTGGCGCTCAGCTTCACCGCCGGCGACCGCGCGCCCTACAAGGTCTTGCCGCTGGATCTGGGCATCGTCGTGCCACCCTTTGGCCTGATGACCCGCATCGGCACCGAACTGCCCCCTGCCGCCCGCATTGCGGCGGGGCAAATACTCGAACAAGCGCAACGGTCAAACGGCTGATCTGGCCCGACCATTCGGGTAGGAAACCGATATCCTCTCTGCGGAATTGCCAGCGCGCGCCGAATTCTGGTAGGGCCAGATTGACCCCAAACAGGACCGCGCCCATGCCGACCCCCCGCTTTCCCGCGCCAGACCTTGCCCGCATTGACCGGCTGATGGAGGCGGCAGGGCTGGACGTGCTGTTGGTCACCTCCAAGCACAACGTGCAATATCTGCTGGGCGGCTACCGGTTCATCTTTTTCTCTGCGATGGATGCGATTGGCCACAGCCGCTATCTGCCCATCGTGATCTACCAACGCGGCACGCCAGACACCGCCGCCTATGTCGGCAACCGGATGGAGGGGGGCGAACAGGCCGTCCACCCGTTCTGGGTGCCCAACCTGCGCCTGCAATGCTGGGGCAGCGTCGATGCAGCGGGCGCGGCGCTGGACCATTTGCGCAGCCTTGGGGCCACGGGCGGACGCATCGGAATAGAGCCGGGCTTTTTGCCGATGGATGCCCACGCGGTGCTGGCCAGCGGGTTGGACCGCATGGTCGACGCCACTGCCATGCTGGAGGAAATGCGCGCCATCAAGACGCCCGAAGAACTGGCACTGCTGCGCACCGCTTCGGAAAAAATCACCCAAGCCATGGGGGCCACCATCGCCACCGCGGGCGAAGGCTGGACCAAGGCGCAGATCATCGAAGAATTGCGCCGGCAGGAAACAGCCTTGGGCCTGCATTTCGACTATTGCCTGCTGACCCTTGGTGCCAGCCACAACCGCGCCGCCTCTGATCAGGTCTGGAAACCGGGCGAGGTTCTGTCGATCGACAGCGGCGGCAACTGGCAGGGCTATATCGGTGATCTGTGCCGGATGGGCGTGCTGGGAGAGCCGGACAGCGAACTTCAGGACCTGTTGGCCGAGGTGGAAAGCGTCCAGCAAGCCGCCTTTGCCCATCTGCGCCCCGGCGTAGCGGGGGGCGAGATGATCGCCGCCGCCGAAGCCGCGCTCAAAGCCGGGCCCAACGCCGCTTGCAACGATTTCTTTGCCCACGGCATGGGCCTGATCAGCCATGAGACGCCCTTTCTGATGACCAATCACCCCGTCGCCTATGAGGGCATCCACGCCACCCGGCCACTGGAGCAGGGCATGGTCTTGTCGGTCGAAACCACCATGACCCACCCCCGCCGCGGCTTTATCAAACTGGAAGACACGCTGGCCATCACCGCCACCGGCTATGAGATGTTCGGCACCACCGGGCGCGACTGGATGCGCGGCGGGTTAAAGTAACCCCACCCGGCCCCACCCTGTAACCGTGCCCCGAAAAGGCGCGGGCCACCCATGCTGGCCCGCTCTCAGACCTCGGGCGGCAAAAGGTGGAAATCGGGCAACTCGCGCAAACCCTGCTCTGGTCCTGCCGGGGAATAGACCACGAACAGCGTCATCACCCCTACCCCGGTGTTCAGCGTGGCGTGATAGCGGCTTTCGGGCACATAGATCGTGCACCCCGGCCCCACCTCTTGGGTGATGGGCGTGCCGTCATCGTCCTCGACCATCTGGCTGCCTATGCCCGACAGCACCAGTATGATCTCTTCCGCCCCCGGATGATTGTGCCGGCTATGCCCGCCACCCGGTGCCACCGTGACAATCCCGCCCGAAAACCGTTCCGCCCCGTTCACCGTCGGCCCCACGGTCAACGCCAGCTTTCCCCAGTCAAAGCCAAAGGCGCTGACGGTTTCGGGGCGCACAAAATAACGGCTCATGGTTTCAACCTTTCTTCATCGGCAGGGATTTGAACGCGCGGGTCTGCGCGGCAATGGCCTCTTCCACCGGCAACCGCTCCATTGAACTTGCGCCGTAAAAGCCGTGGCAGGTGGCACAATGTGCCAGAATGTAGCGGGCATCCTGCGGCATGGCGATTGGGCCACCGTGGCACAAGATCATGACATCAGGGCGCACAGACCGCGCCGCCTCGCCTATCGCGTCAATTTCAGCCACGCAGTCATCCAATGACTTGGCCGAAGTCGCACCGATCGCCCCCCCCGTTGTCACCCCCATATGGGCCACGATGATATCGGCCCCCGCGCGGGTCATGGCGCGGGCCTCGTCAGGGTTGAACACATAAGGCGTGGTCAGCAAGTCCAGCGCGTGGGCAGCGGCGATCATGTCAACCTCCAGCCCGTATCCCATGCCGGTTTCCTCAAAGCTTTGCCGCATCACCCCGTCAAACAGGCCAATCGTCGGAAAATTCTGCACGCCCGAAAACCCCATCGCCTTCAACTCGGCCAGAAACGGCCCCATCAGCAGGAACGGATCTGTGCCGTTCACCCCCGCCAGGACCGGGGTGTGTTTGACGACGGGCAAGACCTCAACCGCCATTTCCTTGACGATCTCATTGGCATTGCCATAGGCCAACAGCCCCGAGGCCGATCCCCGCCCCGCCATGCGATAGCGGCCCGAGTTGTAGATGATGATCAGATCAATCCCGCCCGCCTCTTCCGACTTGGCCGAAAGACCAGTTCCAGCCCCCCCGCCTATGATGGGTACGCCTTCGGCCACAAGGCCGTGCAGTCGGGTCAATATCGTCGCGCGGGGAATGGCGGGCATGGGGTCTCCTTCAGATCAAGGCGCGAAAAGCTGCGACGGCAGCTTTGGCGAAACTCGGGTTGTTGATGTGATAGGGCAAGCGAATGACCTGCCGATCGGGGGTGCGTGTCAGATTGGCCTCAACCGCTGCAAACAGCGCGGCATTGGCAGCGGGGTCATCAAAAGCACCGCCCGGCGTATCCAGCGCAGAGAGCCCGCCTTCGGGGATCAGCAACCGCACCGGGCCGGGGCATTGATTCAGCCGCGTCGCAATCCATTTGCCGATGCGGCTGTTTTCTTGCGCCGTGGTGCGCATCAAGGTCACCTGCGGATTGTGGTGATAGAAAAGCCGCCCCTTGAACCGCGCGGGCACCGTTTCGGGCGCGCCGAAATTCACCATGTCCAGCGCGCCGAGGGCGCCGACCCACGGCAACCGCGTCCGCGCCACCGCACCAAACCGGTCCTCAGAACAGGCCAGCACGCCGCCGCACAACAAATCGGCAACCTCGGTCGTGGTGATGTCGATCAGCCCCGACAACAGCCCAGAGTCGGCCAGCTTTTCCATGCTGCGCCCCCCGGTGCCGGTCGCATGAAAGACCAGACAATCGTAGCTGTCACGCAGCGCCTCGGTGATCGCCGTCACACAAGGCGTTGTCACTCCAAACATCGTCAGGCCAATGGCAGGTTTGCCCGTGGCCATCGGGGCGGGCACCGCCGCCATCCCGGCAATCGCCCCGCCTGCGTTGTGTAACACCATGCGGCTGATCCGGTTAAGCCCGGCAAGATCAGTCACCGCCGGCATCATAACCAAGTCCGAGATCCCCACATAAGGCCCAGTGTCGCCCGACGCGAGCGTTGAGACCATCAACTTTGGCACCCCAAGCGGCAACGCCCGCAGCCCTTGCGTGATCATTGAGGTGCCGCCACCGCCGCCAATGCCAATAACGCCCGCCAAATCGCCCTGCCCCTGCAGCCATGCCGCAAAGGCCAGCCCCATCGCGGCCACCGCACGTCCCCGGTCCTCTCCGCCCAGCACCGCTGCTGCCCCGTCCGGGTGACAGGCTGCGACCTCTTCCGCCGCAACATCCAGCGCCAGCCCGTGGGCACGGGTGCTCAGATCCACCAAGACGACCGCCGCCCCACGGGCCCGGATCACCTCGGCAAGGTACTGCATCTCTTCAGACTTTGTATCCGCCGTTCCCACGACTAGGATTCTGGCCATCACACCTCCAACGCCACCGCATTCAAGCTTAACTGGTGCTACCAGATTATCAATAGATCAGAGCCAACCCAGCCTTCAACGACCCAATTTCCCAAAAACATCCTGCGCTTTTCCACAACAATTCAGCAGAAATCATAGTTTATAGCTAGGATTCCCACCTGAACGCGCGCCAACGCCCTGCCGCGACGGCAAAGATTTTTCCTTGACGCCTGCGGATAGTTGGTAATACCAGTTTACATGGTTGGACCAAAGCGGCCCTTAGACGCCTGCATGGTTCTGCGAGTATTGCTTGAAAGGGAGGAATAACGATGCGCGGGAAATTTGCCGGCCTTTTTGCCGGAGTTGCACTGACTGCCCTGTCCACCTCGTCTGCCTGGTCCGAAGAACTGACCATTTTTTGGGCGGAATGGGACCCTGCGAACTATTTGCAGGAACTGGTCAACGAATATGAGGCCGAAACCGGCGTCACGGTCACGGTCGAAACCACACCCTGGTCTGACTTTCAGACCAAGGCCTTTACCGAATTCAACGCCAAGGGCGACAGCTATGACATGATCGTCGGCGACAGCCAGTGGCTGGGCGCTGCATCCGAGGCGGGCCATTACGTCGACCTGACCCAGTTCTTCAACGACAACAAAGTCGGTGAGATCATGGCCCCGGCCACGGTGAAATACTACGCCGAATACCCCGGCAATTCGGGCAAGTATTGGGCGATCCCGGCCGAAGGCGATGCCGTAGGCTGGTCCTATCGCAAGGATTGGTTCGAAGATCCCGCCGAGATGGAGGCGTTCAAAGCCAAATACGGCTATGATCTTGCCCCTCCCGCTGATTGGAAGCAACTGCGCGACATCGCAGAATTCTTCCATCGCCCCGATCAGGGCCGCTATGGCATCGCCATCTATACCGACAACTCTTACGACGCGATGGCGATGGGGTTCGAGAACGCGCTGTTCTCCTTTGGCGGCGAGTTGGGCAATCCCGAAACCTATGAGGTCGAAGGCTATATCAACTCCGACAAGGCCGTCGCCGCACTGGAAGCCTACCGTGAGCTTTACGGCTTTACCCCACCCGGCTGGGCAAAGACCTTCTTCGTCGAAGACAACCAGGCGATCACCGAGGGCCTCGCGGCCATGTCGATGAACTACTTTGCCTTCTTCCCGGCCCTGCTGAACGAAAGCACCAACCCGCACGCGGCCAACACCGGCTTCTTTGCCAACCCGGCCGGGCCTTCGGGCGATCGTTACGCGGCATTGGGCGGCCAAGGCATCTCGATCGTGTCCTATTCGTCCAAGCAAGAGGAGAGCTTCAAGTTTCTCCAGTGGTTCATCAAGGACGAAACCCAGAAACGCTGGGCTGAACTGGGCGGCTACACCGCCTCGGCCAAGGTTCTGGAAAGCCCGGAATTCCGCAACGCCACGCCCTATAACGAGGCCTTCTATCAGACGATGTTTATCGTCAAAGACTTCTGGGCGGTGCCGGAATTTGCCGAACTTCTGGGCCAACTGAACAACCGGATCTACCCGCATATCGTGGGCGGCGAAGGCACAGCCAAGGAAACGCTGGACGCGCTGGCAGCGGACTGGAAAGCCACCTTTGCCAAGTATGGCCGCGGCAAGATGTAATTCCAAAACGGCTTTAAGGGCGCGCGGGCAATCGCGCGCCCTTTTTTTCACCCCAAAATCCCGCATTGCTTACCGGAGGCCAGATTGGCAAATCCCCCGCTAGCGTCAGAGGGCTCAGCGCCCCGTTCCCGCGGCCTGTCAGATCTGGCGATCCGCAACCTTTTCATTATCCCCACGATCATTTTCCTGATCGTTTTCAATATCTTCCCGCTAATTTACTCCTTGGGATATTCCTTTACCGATTTCCGCGCCTCAACCAACGCGCCGGCGAATTTTGTGGGGCTGGACAATTACCGCAACCTGCTGGCCGATCCGTTCATCTGGAAGAACTTCACCATCACGGCCAAATACGTGATCGTCTCGGTGACCGGGCAGGTCATCGTGGGCTTCGGCGTGGCCATGCTTTTGAACCGCGAAATTCCGTTCAAGGGGCTGCTGACCACGCTGTTGCTGCTGCCGATGATGCTGTCGATGGCCGTTGTCGGGCTGTTCTGGAAGCTGCTCTATGACCCGAACTTCGGCGTGATCAACTACGCCCTTGGCCTTGGCACTTTTGAATGGCTGGCCGATCCGGACATGGCGCTTTACGCCATCGCCATCGCCGATATCTGGATGTGGTCGCCCTTTGTGATGCTGCTCAGCCTCGCGGGTCTGTCGGCGGTGCCAAAGCATTTGTATGAGGCCGCCGCCATTGACCGCGCGTCGGGTCTTTACACCTTCTTCCGCATCACCCTGCCGCTGGTGGCCCCCATCCTGATGATTGCGATCATCTTCCGCACGATGGAGGCGTTCAAGACCTTTGACATCGCCTACATCCTTGCCAGCCAACCCACGACCGAGGTCATCTCGATCCGTCTGTTCAAGATGGCGTTTCAGGAATGGCAAACCGGGATGAGCTGTGCCTTGGCCTACATCGTGCTGATCATGGTGCTGGCGATCACCAATATCTATGTGAAATACCTCAACAAAGTGAAGGAGCGCTAAGATGGCTGCCGTTCGCACCGCGGGCGAGGTTTTCCGGCATCGCACCGCCCTTGTCACCCTTGCTCTGGTCCTGTTGATCTTTTTGGCACCGATCTTCTGGATCACGGCCACCGCTTTCAAGCCGCGCAATCTGGCCACCACCGTCCCCCCGACCGTGTTTTTTGAGCCCGAGATTTCACCCTTCGTCAAACTGATGACCAAGCGCAGCCAGTTGCGCACCGCGCCCGATCCCGAAGTCTACGCGGCAGCGCCCTGGTGGGAAAGGCTGGTCTTTGACGGCGGCGAAAAGGTCGTGCGGTCAGGCAAGGGCGAGGTGCAAGCCTCGGGCTATCCGTCGCGTTTCCTGAACTCGCTGATTGTGGCGATCACCTCTACCGTGCTTGCGGTCAGCATGGGCACGATCACCGCCTATGGATTTTCCCGCTTCAAGATCGCGGGCGAGGATGACTGGCTGTTCTTCATCCTTTCCACAAGGATGTTGCCGCCCGTGGTCGTCGCGATCCCGATGTTCCTGATGTATCGGGCGGTCGGTCTGAACGACAGCCATCTGGGGCTGATCATCCTGTACACGGCCTTCAACCTGTCCTTCTCGGTCTGGCTGATGAAAGGGTTCATCGACGAGATCCCCAAGGAATACGAGGACGCGGCCCTTGTCGACGGCTACACCCGGATGCAGGCTTTCTTCAAGATCGTGCTGCCCGAGGCAGCCACAGGCATCGCGGCCACGGCGGTCTTTTGCTTCATCACCGCGTGGAACGAATACGCCTTTGCGCTGATCATGACCAACCGCCGCGCGCAGACCGCCCCGCCCTTCATCCCGTCACAGGTGGGCTCTGGCCTGCCCGACTGGACGGTGATCGCGGCGGGGACTTTCCTGTTCCTGCTTCCCGTCGCCATCTTTACCTTCCTTCTGCGCAACCACCTGCTGCGCGGCATGTCCTTCGGAGCAATCCGCAAATGAGCTTTCGTCAGACAAACCAGCGCCTGCTGATCCCACTGGCCCAAGGGTTGATGATCTTTGGCATCATCGCCCTCTGCCAGCCTTGGGTTGAAATCCTGCACCGTTACGGCATCACACTGACCCTGATCGGGTTGGTGGGCTTCATGGTCACCACCAAGATCCCCGCCCCGCCACCGGGAGAGGCCGAAGAATGACCCAGATCGAACTGCGCAACATCAACAAACACTTCGGCAACTTTCATGTCATCAACAACGTGAACCTGACCGTGAAGGATAAGGAATTCGTCGTCTTCCTTGGCCAATCCGGCTGCGGCAAGACGACCACCTTGCGCGCAATTGCCGGGCTGGAAACCATCGACTCGGGAGAAATTCTGATCGGCGGCGTTCCCGTGCAGGATACCCGGCCCGAAACGCGCGACATCGCCTTTGTGTTCCAGTCTTTCGCGCTTTACCCCCATCTGACCGTGTTTGAAAACATGGCCTTTCCGCTGCGCGCGGTGGGCACGGCCAAAGCCGAAATCACCGCCACCGTCGAACGGATCGCCAAGGTGTTGCAGATCCAACCCCTGCTGCGCCGCCGCCCCTCGGCGCTGTCGGGGGGGGATCTGCAGCGCGTGGCCATTGGCCGGGCCTTGGTCCGAAACCCCAAGGCCATGCTGATGGACGAACCCATCGGCAGCCTTGATGCCAAACTGCGCGAAGAAATGCGGGTGGAGCTTAAACGGCTGCATGTCGAGCAAGGCTCCACCACGATCTACGTCACCCATGACCAAATCGAAGCGATGGCGCTGGCCGACCGGATCGTGGTCATGCACGCGGGCGTGCTGCAACAGGTGGGCACCCCGGAAGAGGTCTATGCCAATCCGGTCAACCTGTTCGTGGCGCAATTCGTGGGCAGCCCGGTGATGAACGTGGCCGATGTGACCGTCTCGGGCGAAGGCGATACAGCGCGGGTGACCGTTGCGGGCGCGGGCGAAGGCTTTGTGTTTCCTGCGGCCCTATTGGCACAGGTGCGCCAACCCGAACGCGCGTTGAAGCTCGGTATCCGGCCAGAGGCGATTGAGGTCTCTCTGACCGCCGCCGAAGGCCACCTTGCCGCCGAGGCCCATATCATCGAACCCTTGGGCTCCCATGATATCGTGGATATCCGTGTGGGGGACACGCTTTTGCGGGCGCGGTCCAAACCCGGACTGGTGGCCAAACCCGGCACCCCGGTCTGGCTGCGGCTGGATGCGGGCCGCGCGCATCTCTTTGACAGTGAAACCGGCACCTCCTTGGGGATCAAGCTCTGATGGCGCACATTGAACTTCGCGGAGTAACCAAAACCTTCGGCGGCGTCGCAGCGCTGCGGGATCTGAACCTTGATATCGAAGACGGTCAGTTCTTTGTGCTGCTGGGAGAGACGGGCGCCGGCAAGACCACCACTTTGCGGCTGGTCGCGGGTCTGGAAAAACCCGATTCCGGGCAGATTTTGATCAATGGCAAAGACGTGACCCGCTGGGGGGCGGCAGAGCGGGATGTGGCACTGGTCTTGCAGCAATACTCACTTTACCCACGCTATACGGTGCGCCAAAACCTTGAATTTCCGCTGAAATCCCCCATCCGTCCCACCACGCAGGCCGATATCGACGCCCGCATCGCCAAAGTGTCCAAGACACTGCGGATCGAACATCTTATGGACCGCAAGACCGACCGATTGTCGGGCGGCGAGATGCAGCGCGTCTCTATCGGGCGGGCGATCGTGCGCACGCCGCAGGTCTTCTTGATGGATGAGCCGCTTTCCGCCCTCGACGCCAAACTGCGCGAGGCGCTGCGGGCCGAGTTGAAAGATCTTCAGATGTCCTTGGGCGAGACGTTTTTGTTCGTTACCCATGATCAGGTCGAGGCCATGTCGATGGGCGACCGGATCGGAGTGCTGAACAAAGGCCAGTTGGTTCAGGTTGGCACGCCCCATGAGATCTACAACAACCCCTGCAACACCTTTGTGGCCCGAGCGGTGGGGTCGCCCGCAATGAACCTGCTGCGGGGGCAGTGGGTGTCTGGGGCCGCCCATCTTGGCGAGGCTGTGACACTGCCGCATGCAGGTTCAACGGGGGCCGACGGGCGCAACCTGATCTTTGGGGTCCGCCCCGAGGATCTGCAGATCGCCGAGGGGGCTCCGGTGGCGGCAAAAGTGCGCGATATAGAAAACCACGGGGTGGAGCAGATTGTGACGTTAGAGGCCGGTGGCCACCGGCTTCGCCTTACGTCCCCGGTGACGCAACGGCTGACTTTGGGCGAAGAGGTCCGTCTGGGCTGGAACGCCGAGCGCGTGGCCTTATTCGACGCGGGCAGTGGGCGGAGCCTGCGCCACGGCGGCTGACGGGCCACGTTCCCAAGCCGGGGGCTTTGCCCCCGGACCCCCAGAGTACTTGGGCCAAGATGAAGGGGCAGGTGTCAGGCGGGGAAGCGGGTGCGGTAAGCCGGTTCGACCGCCGGGTTGCAGAAGTTTTCCGGTAATTTATTGGCGAGAATGCGCAGCACCTCTGCCAGGGCACCGCTGCCCATGCGGTACATGCTGTCTTGGGTGATCCCGGCGATGTGTGGGGTCAGGAGCACGTTGTCCATCGCCCAGAGCGGGCTGGTCTTGGGCAAGGGTTGCTGGGTGAAGACATCCAGTGCTGCCCCCCCGAGGTGACCGCTTTGCAGGGCCGTGATGAGTGCAGCTTCGTCGATCACAGCACCGCGCGAGACGTTGATCACGACCGCCCCTGCCGGCATCCGGGCAAGGCGCGCGGCCGAAAGCAGGCCGGTTGTCTCTGGCGTCAGCGGGCAGCACAGGACCAGCAGGTCGGAGCTTGCGATCAGCGCGTCAAGCGGCAGGGACGCGACGGAGGCGGGCAGCGTGGCTGGGCGCCGCGTCGTGGCCTGAACGGTGCACCCGAAGGCGGTGGCCAAGGCGGCCACCTTTGTGCCGATATTGCCCATGCCCACGATGCCGACCACGGCCCCGCCCAGATCGCGGCTGGTGTCGGCCAATGCGCGTGCGGCACCCCAGCCTGTGCCGCGCAGGGTGGTATCGCAGCGTCGGGCACCGCGGCGCAGGGCAATGGCGGAAAAGAGCACATGTTCGGCGACGGTCGCCGCGTTGACGCCCGGCACATTGGCCACCAGCACGCCGGAGGCTGTGGCCTCGGCCATCGGGATCATATCAAGCCCGGCCCCGTGGCGCACCAAAGCGCGCAAGCCCGGGGCGGCGGCAAGATAGGCGGCCGGGATGGGGGCGCGCACGATCAGCACCTCGGCCCCCTGCCCTTCGGCAAGGATCGCCTCAGCGCTTGGGCTGCTTGCCACGCGGTAGTCACCCGCCGCTTGCAGCCGGGCCGTCACCTCGGGGTGCAGATCGTGGGTGGAGAAGATCACGTGCCGGTGCCCGCGCTGTCACCGTCGACCGGTTTCTTGGCCGTCAGAAGGCCTTTCCAATAGCCCTCGGCACCTTGCAAATGCGCGCTCATCAAGGCTTGGGCAAGGTTGCCGTCTCGCCGGCGCAGGGCCTCATAAATCTGGATGTGTTCTGCGTGCGACTGCACACAGCGCGCGGCATCGGAAAAATAGATCGGCAAGCGGCGCACACCCATCGCGTAGTAAACGCTGCAAATGTTGTAGAAGATGCTGTTCTGCGTGGCGCGCACGATTTCCAAGTGAAAATCGCGATCTTCCTCGCCCAGATGTTCCCCGCGGCTCAGACGCTGTTCAGACTGGTCCAGAATCTCACGCAGCCGTTCAAAGTTTTCTTCCGTTGCGCGGCTGCTGGCAAGTTCGGCCGCCTTGATCTCATGGATCTTGCGCAATTCAACCGTCTCATAGATCTGGATCGGGTCCAGCGGCAATCCGGCCTTGGCAAACAGCGCCATCGCATCCACCGAAGCAAAGCGCGTGGTCAGGAAAATTCCCGATTTCGCCCGCCGCTCGACGATCCGCATCGCTTCAAGGATCGCCAGCGCCTCGCGGATCTGGCCCCGGCTGACCGCGAAATGTTCGGCCAACTCACGTTCGGACGGGGTCCGCCCCGCCTCACCGCTGGATGAGGCGTACAGATGGGCAGCCAAGTCTGGGAGCAGGTTTTTCTCGGTCATGACGCAGGGGGTTTCACATTCGCTTTCAGCACAGCCTCCGATACTGAAAACCCAAGCCCCGGTCCATCGGGAATGGTGATCATGCCCTCTTTTGCCGCAATCGTGGCGGCGGCAAGATCATGGATCATCGGATTGGCGCCGCAGGAATACTCGATGATAAAGCTGGCAGGGCTGGCCGCGCAGATGTGCAGACCGGCGAAAAAGCATGGCGCACCGGCCCAAAGATGCGGGGCAAAGCGCAGGTTATGGGTTGAGGCAAGCGCCGCGATCCGCATGGCCTCGGTGATGCCGCCGCAAAAGGCCGGGTCGGGTTGCAGGATATCGACCGCCCGCGCCGCAATCAGGTCACGGAAATCAAAGCGGCTGCATTCGCTTTCCCCGGCCGCGATTGGCATGGTCGCCGCCGCGCGGACCTCGGCCATGCCTTGCTTGTCATCGCCGATCACCGGCTCCTCAAACCAGGCCAGATCGCAATCGGCCACAAGATGGGCAAATCGCTTTGCCTCGGCTACAGTGTAAGTGCCATGCGCGTCCACGGCGATTTCCACCGACGGCCCCAACGCCTTGCGCGCAGCACGGACCCGTTCGGCCGACAGATGGGGTGCGCCGTCCATTGCGCCCACCCGCATCTTGACCGTCTTGAATCCGCCAAGGTCGATGTAGCTTTGCAACTGGGCGCCGATCTCGGCCGCCGAAGCCCAGCCGCCCGAGGCATAGGCCGGCAAACGGTCCGCCTTGCGCCCGCCCAGCAACTGCCAGACCGGCTGGCCAAGATGTTTGCCCAAGATGTCCCACAACGCGATATCCACTGCCGAGATCGCCGCCAACGTTAGCCCCCGCCGCGACAAGCCCGGCATTGCATGGCCCTGACGTGCAGCCGAGCCTGCGCGCACGCCATTGTACAGCATCTCCCAGATCGCGGTGATGTCGCCCGCATTGCGCCCGATCAGTTGCGGGGCAATCTCATGGTTCAGCAAATGCACCAGACCCGCGTAGTGCCCGGCACTGCCCGCGGCATTCTTGCCCTCGCCCCAGCCAACCAGCCCATCTTCGGTTTCGATCCGCAGAATGGCCGCGTCAAACGCGGTCAGGGTGCCGAAATCGCTGCGATGCTGGCGGTTGGTCTCAATCGGGATGGACACCCACCACGCCTGCGCGCTTTTGATCCGCATGTCACTCTCCTCAACGGCCCGGTCCGGCGCTTGGCTGGACCGGCAGGGGTTACTTGATCAGCGGCAGAATGGTTTCGGCGGTAATCCGCATCTGGTCAGAGTAGAACTCTTCCGTCAGCAGGCTGGAGCCGTGGTCCTGAATGAACTTCAACTGCTCGGGCGAGATATCGACCGGGTTGCGTTCCACCATATGCGGGTACATCGCGGCGGGGGTGCGATCCACCGGGGCCACGAATTCATTGGTCAGCGCCCCGTCATAGCCGATCTCGCGCAGGGTCGCGACGATCTTGGCCCAATCAATATGGCCCAGACCGGCGGCAAAGCGGTTGTTGTCGGCAACGTGGAAATCGAACAGCTTTTTCCCCGCCAGCCGGATCGCGTCATAGACGTTACTTTCCTCCATGTTGAGGTGATAGGCGTCAAGACAGACCCCGCAATCCGGGTGAACCGCCTCGGCCAGCGCAAGCGCTTGGGCGGCACGGTTGAAGAAATAGGTCTCAAACCGGTTCAGCGGCTCGATCGCCACCCGAACACCGACCTTTTGGGCATGGGCGAAACATTCCTTCGTCGCCTCCACCACCCATTTCCATTCCTCTTCTTCGGTGGCATCCGGCACCACCTTGCCCACCGTGGCGGGCACCAGCGTGATGATCTCGCCCTCCAGCTCGGACACCATCGTCAGCACCGACTTGACGTAATCGACAGAGCGCGCGCGTTGGCCCTCGTCCTTGGCGGCAAGGTTGCGCTCGCCCAGTGTCAGCGTCACGGCCCCCCAACAGCGGATGCCGTGCTCTTTGAGCAGGCGGCGGGTCTCTTTGACCTCATATTGCGCGGGCTCGCCGGAAATTTCGATGCTTTCATAGCCGAATTTCTTGATCCGGCGCAGCGTCACCTCCAACGGTTCGGCCCGCATCCAGTTATGCGTCGAAAGATGCATCTTCATCCCCCCTTATGGTGCGTTCAATGACAGAGTCCGACGCCCCCTCACTCCGGGGCTGTTGGCCACATTCAGCAAACTGGTTAGACCAGATGAACTTGTCAAGCGGGTATCTGCGGGCCAAACAGTATGAAATGGTGGAGCAAGAGCGCCCATTTTCCGATTTTTCGCAAATTTACTGCGCAAGCCCAACAACTGCAACCAACACCCGCACATTATTGGTCATACCAAGGGCCGCGAATCTGGCAATACCACCTTGACGAGACACCTGCCTTCCCCGACGATGCACCCGAAAGCCGCCGCCCGCATGACGCAGGGCCGCGTCAGGCTCAGCACGGGGGAAACTATGGCTGCCACAATGAAAGGTCCGGGGATTTTCCTCGCCCAATTCGCCGGGGACGCGGCGCCCTTCAACTCGCTGCCCGCGATCACCAAATGGGCGGCGGGCCACGGCTACAAGGGCGTTCAAATCCCCACATGGGACGGACGCCTTTTCGACCTGGAAAAGGCCGCCAGCTCCAAAAGCTATTGCGATGAGGTCAAAGGCATTTGCGCTGACGCCGGGGTTGAGGTGACGGAACTGTCCACCCACCTGCAAGGCCAACTGGTCGCGGTGAATCCGGCCTATGACGCGCAGTTTGATGGCTTTGCCCCGGCAGCGGTGCACGGCAACCCCAAGGCCCGGCAGGAATGGGCGGTCCAACAGATGAAATGGGCGGCCAAGGCCTCACAACATCTGGGCCTGCAAGCCTCGGTCAGCTTTACCGGCAGCCTTGCCTTCCCCTACCTCTACCCTTGGCCCCAACGCCCCACGGGCCTGATCGAGACCGCGTTTGAAGAGCTGGGCCGCCGCTGGCTGCCGATCCTGAACGCCTATGAGGACGCGGGCGTCGATCTCGGCTATGAAATCCACCCCGGTGAGGACGTGTTCGACGGCGCGACGTTTGAGATGTTCCTCGATGCGGTCGGCGGACACAAGCGCTGCACGATCAACTACGACCCCTCCCACTTCCTGCTGCAACAACTCGACTATCTGGCCTTCATCGACATCTACCACGAACGGATTTCGGCCTTCCACGTCAAGGACGCCGAGTTCAACCCGACCGGCAAGCAAGGCGTCTATTCCGGCTATCAAAGCTGGATGAACCGCGCCGCCCGCTTCCGCAGCCTTGGCGACGGGCAGGTGGATTTCACCGGCATCTTCTCGCGGCTGGCGCAATATTGCTACGATCGCTGGGCGGTTCTGGAATGGGAATGCTGCCTGAAACATCCAGAAGACGGCGCGGCAGAGGGCGCACCCTTCATCGATGCCCATATCATAAGGGTGACCGAGAAAGCTTTTGACGACTTTGCCAGCGGCGGCACCGACCCGGCCCTGCTCAAACGGCTGATGGGGCTCTGAGACCATGAAGATCGGCATGTGCCTGTTCCTGTGGACCACCCATGTCACCGAAGAGCATGAAGCCCTGCTGCGGGAACTGAAGGCCACCGGGTTCGACGGGGTCGAAGTGCCGATCTTCGAAGGCGATCCGGATCACTACGCACGCCTCGGTGCGCTGCTGGACCGGATCGGCCTGCAACGCACCGCAGTGTCCGCCATGGGTGATCCGGCGATGAACCTGATTGGCGACGTGCAGGCCCGTGCGGCAGGGCTGGCCTACATGCGCCACACCATCGACTGCGCGGCAGCCCTCGGTGCGGACAGGCTGAGCGGCCCGCTCCATTCCACCCTCGGCGGTTTCACCGGCGAGGGGCCAACAGCGACTGAGAAATCCCGCTCCCTCTCCAGCCAACGCGCAATCGGCGATCACGCAGGGACGCGCGGCGTCACCATCGGGCTTGAGGCGCTTAATCGCTTTGAATGCTACCTCTTCAACACAATGGCCGATCTGTGCGCCCATGTGGCCGAAGTCGACCGGCCCTCAATCCGTGCCATGTATGATACCTTCCACTGTAATATCGAAGAAACCGACCCAATCGGCGCCTTCACCAAGCACCGCAACCTGATCAGTCACGTCCATATCTCGGAAAATGATCGCGGCGTGCCGGGGCGCGGCAATATCCCCTGGGCCGCGACCTTCCACGCCCTGCGGACCAGCGGCTATGATGACTGGCTGACGATTGAAGCCTTCGGCCGCGGCTTGCCCGCCCTGGCCGCCGCCACCAAGGTCTGGCGTGACTTTTCGGAAGGGCCGGCTGCGGTCTACCGTGACGGGCTGCACCATATTCGCGCCGGCTGGGCCGCCGCGGCTTAGCGTCAGGAGAAGAAAGAGCAGGGGGCCTGCCCCCTGGCGCCTGCGGCGCTACCCCCGGAGTATTTGCACCAAGATGAAAACCTTAACAAAGTGCTTTCATCTTGGCAAAAATACTCCCGCCGGAGGCATCCGAAGTTGACGCCGAGCCAACCCATAAGAATGGTAGGCTTTCGTCTTAGGCCCCGTGGTCAGGGACCTTGCCAGAGGGCGCGCGATAGGGGCGGGTTACGTCGTTGAGTGCGACGTCAAGCGCTTCAACGTCAAGGGCCACGGCCCCATCACCCGCGAGGGTCAGCGTGATCGTTCCCGCGCCGTCCTCAGCACCCGCAAAGTTGCAATCGAGCAGGGACAGGATCATGTCCTTGTCGCCGCGGTCAATCCCTTGGGACCGCACAGCCAGCACGCCCTCAAAAACCATCAGGGCTCGGACCCGCTCATAGGCGCGGCCCGCGGCTTCGGCGGCGGCGCGATCTTCCCAGCGAAACCGGTTGACCAGCAAAGCAAAGCGGCGGCGCGGGCGGTCGTAGCGCATCTCGGTTATCGGAAACACCGCGTCTTGGACCAGAGCGGCCATGATCGACAGACCTTCAGCATCCTGAGCGATCAACCGCAGCGGGGTTTCCGCGCCGTCTTCAAACCGGGCGTCGGTCATGCGCTGATCCGTTCGATCAGCGCGCCGCAAGCCCGCAGCTTTTCCTCAACCCGCTCATAGCCGCGATCAAGGTGATAGACCCGGCTTACCACGGTCTCCCCTTCTGCAGCCAAAGCGGCAAGGATCAGGCTGACAGAGGCGCGAAGGTCGGTTGCCATAACGCGTGCGCCTTTCAGCTTGTCCACGCCAGTTACCGTTGCCGTGCCGCCATGCACGTCGATCCGCGCGCCCATGCGGATCAATTCAGGCGCATGCATAAAGCGGTTCTCGAAGATCTTTTCTTCCAGCACCGAAACCCCGTTCGCGGTGCACAAAAGCGCCATCATCTGCGCTTGCAGGTCAGTGGGAAAACCCGGGAAGGGTTCAGTCGTGACATTGACCGCCGAGACCCGACCATTGCGGCGGGAGACTTTCAGCCCGCGCGCGGTTTCAGTGACGCTTACCCCTGCCTCATCCAGCTTTTCGACAAAGGCGCCGACCAGATCCAAGCGTCCACCCAAACACTCCACTTCGCCGCCGCAAATGGCTGGCAGAAGCATATAGGTGCCAAGTTCGATCCGGTCGGTCACGACGGGGTGCGTGGCACCGTTCAACCGATCCACGCCCTGCACGGTGATCGTGCTGGTGCCTTCGCCCTCAATCTGGGCACCCATCTTTCGCAGGCAATGCGCCAGATCCACGATCTCTGGTTCCCGCGCGGCGTTCTTCAGCACCGTGGTACCCTTGGCCAAGGTGGCGGCCATCAGCGCGTTTTCCGTGGCACCAACCGAGACGAAGGGGAATTCCACCACAGCGCCCTTCAGCCGCCCTCCCGGCGCTTTGGCATGCACATAGCCATCGCGCAGGTCCAGTTCTGCCCCCATCGCCTCCAGCGCCTTCAGGTGCAAGTCGACCGGGCGCGCACCAATCGCGCAGCCGCCAGGCAGCGAGACAATCGCATGGCCATCGCGGGCCAGCATCGGGCCCAGCACAAGGATCGAGGCACGCATTTTGCGCACGATGTCATAATCCGCGGTATGGTTATCGATCCGGTGGCTGGACATCGCCAAGACCTGGCCGTCCTGAAGGCTGGCCACTTCGGCCCCCAGCGACTGCAACAGTTGCGTCATCGTCGCAATATCGGACAGGCGCGGCGCGTTGGTCAGCGTCAGCGGCTCCTCACTCAGCAACGTCGCGGGCATCAGCGTGAGGCAGGCATTCTTTGCCCCTGCGATCGGAATCACCCCGTTCAGTGCCCCATTACCTTTTACCAGAATCGAATCCATGCCGTTGCCCTACTCGCCCAAAGTGTCATTATCGTTGTGTCTTGTCGTTGCATCGGAACCTGCAACTCGGCCTTCTTCCGCAGCCCCAGCCTGCGACGCCGCATCCTGCCCGTCTTCGGTCGCCCGCGCCTTTGCCTGAGACTTTCGCCTTGCCATATTGGCCTTTAGCGCCGCTTTCAAACGGTCATCCCGGCGCTGTGCCGCCGTGGGCGGCTTGGCGCGCGCACCGGGCGGCTCTGGCTTATGGCTTTCGGGCTGGTCTTGCATGGCTCTCCATAGCGCAGGTCGCAAAAAGGGTCCAGACTCGCCCCGAAATTGCTCTTGCGCCCTCCGCCGAATGCGTCTAATCAGCCGCCACGCCAGACGGTTACGACTGAAAAGGCACCGGCGCTGCAGTAGCTCAGTGGTAGAGCACTCCCTTGGTAAGGGAGAGGTCGAGAGTTCAATCCTCTCTTGCAGCACCATTTATCTTCCTTCCAGTTCAAGAAGATACGCTGTATCAAGGGTTTAGATTGGCTTCGGTGCTACACCGAGGTGCTACACTTTGGTCCTTCAGATGGCGCGTCCTTACAAGCATCCCAATCTGGCGCCTATTATTTCAGGTAGCACGTCCCGACGGACCTGCGGCCCTTGCGCGGCGACAAGATCGTCAGCCGGTCTCTGTGGACCAAGGACATGGAACAGGCAAAACTCCGCAACGTTTCGATATCCAGAGGCAGGCGATGACCTGGGAACGATATCGGAAACAGCCTGAACCGCTGCCCTTTGCCCAGACCGTTGCCCTATCGGGTCAGCTATACAGGGACATGTTGGCGACACTTGAACTGGAACCCGGAGAGGCCTCCGTGTGGCATGTGCATGGCTGGGATTGCTTTATAGAGCCACCGCTGCATCGGACGGCTTTGAAAAATGATACCGGGCTATTCAAAGCGCCGATCTTCATTCCGTTCATCTTTGGTATTCTGGGTGGTACCGGCCCTGAGATTGACAACCTGATCTTCATAAAGCGCACGGCAGACCGGCTTTTCGGCGACAACTACCGCTGGTCCGAGCTGGGTGCGGGCGGGGCGCAACTGGGGCTTGCGACCGGTGCCAGCCAGATGGGCGGCAACAGTCGCGCGGGGCTGGAGGACCGTTTGTTCATCAGCCGTGGCAAGCGGGCCGACAGCAATGCTCAGCAAGTCGCCAAGATCCGTCGCCTCGTCGAGGATCTGGGCAGCACCGCCGCAACCCCCGATGAAGCGCGCGAGATTTTGGCGATCAAAGCCGGGGATCGGGTGAGCTTTCAAGCCCCCCAGCCCGTCGCGGGCAAAACCGCCCAGCGCGCCGATGGGGCACCCGTGCCCGCAGGCCCTGCGATATCCCCCGCCGCACTCCCACCGGGATTATCGCTTTTCACCAAAGGTTTGCCCTGAAATGGGAAACAATTGTTGATTCTTCTCTATCGCAAAACTTCCATAAATCAGCGCATCCCATTCCCTTCATGGCTGAACATACATCAAGTCACTAAACCACAAGTCGGCCCAAATGCAGGAATCTTGCAGGATTTCAACTTCTGGCAGTCATGACCTATCTATTTATACAGGTGCTGCAAAAGCAGCCGCGCCTTTTTGATCCTTTATATTCGTTTTTTTCTGCTAAACTGATTTGTCTACGCTATCTATTTCGATGGAGTAAATTATGACGATTGGCCGAGATGAAATTCGCATTGGTCTTGCAGATGATCACAGTATCGTCCGGGAAGGCCTCGTTCGTGTATTGCGCAAAATTCCCAATGCGCGCGTTGTGTTCGAAGGAAAAAATTCCGCCGACGCCGTGCGGCTGGCGGCACTTCATGAACCCGATTTGGTGATCGTCGATTTGGGAATGGAGGGCGGCGGCCTGAATGCGATCCGTCAGATCTACGAACATGCGCCAGAGGTACGTTGCGTGGTTTTCACCGCCAGCGAAGATCCAATGTCGGCCATCGCTGCAATGTCGCTTGGGGCGAAAGGCTACATCTTGAAAGGGATCGGGGCAGACGAATTGGTAAACGCCCTCAAATCCGTCTTGAATGACCAATCCTATGTTTCGCCCGAATTCGCGATGAAGCTTGTCACGGCGGCCAACACCCGAAAAGACTCTGCGGCGGACGCCAATTTGAACGTGCGCGAAGTCCAAGTGATCTCAGGTGTTGAAAAGGGGCTAACCAACCGCCAGATCGCCGAGCGCCTGAAGATCAGCGAACAGACTGTAAAGTATTACATGACCAGCTTGATGCAGAAATACGGTGTCAGCAACCGCACGCTTGCGGTTCTGGAACACCGAAAGCACGCGACCCATTAGGGCGGCCTGACAGCACCTTTGCGCGGTTCAGGTTGGAATAGGCAGCACGATCTGGATCACCGTCGTCTGCTCTGGCAGGCTTTTGATCTCAAATATGCCGCCCAGCGCTTCGATCCTGTGCCGCATCCCCAGCAGGCCCAACCGCCCTGCCTGCGCCGCTTCTTGCGCGGCGTCTTGCGAACCCATGCCCTTGCCGTTGTCCGAAATCGTCACGATCAACTGTGCGCCATCTGACGACTCGCGCCGCAGCACCAGCGCCGTTTCACTGGCGCCGCTATGACGAAAGCTGTTGTTCAGCGCTTCGATCACCACCCTCTTCAGGCTTTGGCGGATCAGCGGCGGCAGATCGTCGGCCAGATCCAGACCGGCCTTGCGCACCGCAAGTCCCGTACGCGTCTCAAAGGCTGCCACGGCCTGCGCCAGCGATCCGGCAGGGGCGGCCTCTTCTTCGCGCTGCAGGCTGAACAGGCTGGTCGAAATTGCCCGGATGTCGCGCAGGGCTTCTGCGGTAGCGTGTTTGACACGTTCGATCTGCGCGCGCAGTTCGGCCGATTTTTCCTCACCTTTCGCCGACGCGGCGTTTGCGCTCTGCTCCAGTTCGGCGATTTCATCAAGGTTCATCAGAACAAAGGCCAGCAATTGCGACGGGCCGTCATGAAGCTCCAGCCCGACGCGGCGGCGGAACTGCCGGTCAATTTCGGCCAAACTGCGCTGCGCACTTTCCACATCCCGCTTCAGCGTTTCGTGTTGGCTTTCCAGATGATCATGGCTCTGGCTTAGCCTGTCCACCTCGCGCCGTTGGTTTTCGATTGTCCGGATGCCGTGGGTCACCGTGATCGAAACCGCGATCCAAAGCAGCAAAGCCACGCTGCCCAGAACTGCCAGGCTGCCGATAAAAGATTGGAAAAGCTGCCCTTTCAAACCCGAGGCATTTTCGTAGAACTCGCCCACGGCGATGATCTCATCGGTCTCAAGGTCGCGCAGGGGAATATAGACTTCATAGATCGGGCCGTTAAAGCCGCGCTCATGTTCGTTTTCTTCCGACCCCAGATCATCAAGATAGGCACCGATTTCACCCTTCATCGGCCCGACCAACTCTTCGGGATCAAAGCGCTGCCCCTCAATCGTCTTGTCGGTTGAAAAGACCACTGTCCCGTCGGGAAGCCAGATCTTTATCGACACCACATGACGGCGCAGCGTTTCGTCCGCGCTCACCAACTCCAGCGCCGCGTAATCTTGCGCCGACAGAGTCGCGCTTTTTTTCAGGCTTTGAATATTGGGTTCAAGAAAACTGTCCATGTAAAAAGCGGCGAACTCTGAGTTCTTAATAAGCACCGCTTCCTGGATACTACGAACGATCCAGTTTCCCACCAGAACCACAAGCAATAGGAACAGCAGCGCAACTCCTAACAACACCTTGCGCGTCAAGGATATGTCCGAAAGTCCAACGCTCCTAAACGATAGTATAATCCTCTCCTCCCAAGCGGTTAAGCAGATGGTATAATTATTAACGAATTCTTAACTAGACCTTCTCGTATTACGGGGCGTCAGCGTTTGTGGCAACTTCAAGGCGTGGCAAGGCTATTTTGTGGCGACATCGTGGCGCCAAAGGGACAAGCCCGCCCCACCGCCCAACCTGACGGGCAAATAGAATGATGGGCGCCTGCACACTTAATCATGTGCCGGCGATTCTCGAAAATGAATTCGCGACGCCAAACGGTGCTTGGCGCGGCCAGAATGCAGTGTTTTTGAAAGACGCCCTGCAAGCCGCGCCGCCAACTCTGCCAGTGAAACCACCATGGGCCGGTGAGCCTGCGTAACCGGTAAAAACATCGAGAAAACAATGACCGCCAAGATGGCGGCATTCCCTGCGTTTGCGCAGCCGATGATTTTTACTCAACAGAAACGTTTCGATCCCCGGGGGGGACCTCTCATGCCAACCGAACTCAAGCCTTTCGTTATCACTATTGGTGACATCCAATTCCTGCTTGATCAGGTCAATCTAGTGCCGCTTTTTTCTGCGGACGGGCATCTGGTGTTCAACTGGGGCGGTGACACGACGGTCTATGCCACAAGCCAAGGGGCCGCTGGCGGCAGCCCGCTTTTCGTTGCAGGTTCACTGACACCGGCAGAGGCGGTGGCCAAGTTCGGGGCGTCCTATTACTCGATCGCCGATGCGGCGGGCGTGCGCGATGTGTCGGGTCTGGGCAACAACCTTGATCCGGCTAATTTCCATTGGGGGGCGGCGGACGTGCCGTTCCTGACCGGGGCCGACACCAATCAACTGGGTTATGGCAACTATCTTGTCGGCAATGGCAGCTTTTACGGCGCGCAAACCGGCACACAGGTGCAAGGCAATGTCGCCACGGATCATGCCCTCGTCGACATGACGTCGGGCAGCTATTCCGTCGTCGCAAGCGGCGGGCTGGGCCAGAATGTGGCCTATACGGCGGGCGACAGTCAGTCTGTGGTGGACTACACGCCCCGCATGATCACCCAGACGATCATGACCGGCGGCGTGCGGCTTTTGCTCGATGCGGACAATCACATCGTGCACTGGGACCCGGTGCAATACGCCACCAACCCGGCTTATGCCGCCCTGATCGACGGTAATGGCATCGACACCTCCAAGCTGATCGAAGGCGTGGCCATCGTGAACACGTTCCAAGCCAGCCTTGGCACATGGGACGCCGGGCTTTACGCCTACGGAAAACTGATGGAGGCCTACGGCGTCACCGATGGGAACCCGGTGGACGTGGTCATTGGCACAGTCCCGCTCCATCTGGAGTATGTGGCGGCAGCGGCCAATCTGGCACAGGTCATCGCGCAATACGGCATCGACACCTCTGCGCTGGTCAATGGCGATCAGTTGATCGACATCTCTGACTCGCCTTACGGGTTCCTAGCCGCCTCTGGCGTGCAGGATCAGCAGAACCAGAACAACGGCGAATTCTTTCTTGAATCGCAAAACCCCGGCGTGGCACCGACCAACGGGTTCTTCGCCGTCTTTGGCCAATTCTTTGATCATGGCCTTGATTTCATTGCCAAAGGTGGCGTGGAACAGACCCTGAAGGTCACCATCCCTCTGGCAACCACAGACCCGCTTTATGGCGTCATCGGCCAAGACGGCAATCCGACCCATTCCATCACCATCACCCGCGCGCTGGTCGATCACTTTGACAACGGCGTCGCACAATACGTCAACCATACCTCGCCCTTCATTGATCAAAGCCAGACCTATGGCTCTTCGGGGCAGATCACAGACCTGCTGCGCGAATGGGTGCTCAACCCCAACGGCACGGACTACATCGCCGGGTCGCATCTGTTTGACGGCCACCAGACCCAAGCCTGGACCGATGCCTTTGGCAACGTGACCACCTCAACCCTGCCGACGCTGAATGAGCTGCGTGACCACGTGATCCTTACCGAGCGCGACGCGCTGACATGGGAAGACGTGCTGAACCTGCGCAACCGCGATGCGACAGGCCATGTCAGCGCCGGCAACTCGGGCCATGCGCTGATCCTTGACATGAACCCCCATGTCGACGGCGCGCATCTGTCGTCTGCGGCGGCGCTGGCGGCGGTCTCTACGCTGAACACGGGGCTGCAGACCAGCTTTGGCCCCGACAGCTCCTTCGGGATCGTGGACGGGGTTGTGACACTGGTAATCGGTGCAGGCATCCCCGGCGCAGGCACCTATACCGGTGTGTCCGCACTTGCCCCCTGGGTCGACTTTTCCAGCTTCGGCATCCAAGGCAACCTGTTTGGTATGAACAACCCCGCCTTCGCCCTGACCCCCGACCAACACGCGGCGGTCGGTGAGATCCTTATGGATGCCGTCGGCGATCACTACGTTGCAGGGGATGGTCGCGTAAACGAGAATATCGCCCTCACCTCTGTGCATCACATCTTCCACATGGAGCATGACTATCAGGTCCAGAACCTTGAAATCGCGCTGTTCCAACACAACGCAACGGATGCCGCCAGCGCCGGCAACACGGTGCTTCACGACTGGCAACAGGCGGTAAACACCTCGGCGGCGACAGGCACGCTGGGCGACAATGCCCTTGTAGCGGCCACCAGCGGGCATTGGGAGGCCACCGGCGGCATCCTCGCCCGTGATGCAAACGGCGACTTCTATGTCGTGGCAACGGGCATGCAGAATGCAAGCCTGCCGCAGGGCCACAGCATCGTGAATGGCCGCGATGGCCTGCCGGTTTCGGCAACCGGCGCCTATACCGATAGCCAGGGCAAAGTCTCGTGGGACGAAGAAAAGATCTTCCAAGGCGTCAAGCTGGTCGTCGAGATGGAATATCAGCATACCGCGGTTGACCAATACGCCCGCGCGGTATCGCCCGACATTCCGGAATTCTCCGCCTATTCCAGCAGCCTCGATTCCACCGTCAGCATGGCCTACTCGCAAGGCGCTTTCCGCTTTGGCCACTCAACCTTGCGGGAAACCATCGACGTGCTGGACCCGAACGGCGACATGACGGGCCAGATCATGAGCTATGCTCTGCAAAAGGCCTTCCTGAACCCAGAGCTTTACAGCGAACTTGGCGCGTCCTCGATCGTGATGGGCATGACACGTCAGGTGATGAACGACATCGACGAATTCGTGACCCCGGCCTTGCAGCAAGGCCTGTTGGACCTGCCGATGGATCTGGCCGCGATCAACATCGCAAGGGGCCGGGACGTGGGCCTGCCCACGCTGAACCAGACCCGCGCCCTGCTGGATCTGACGGTCTACACCAGCTGGAACGACTTCGGGCAGAACCTCTATCACGGGGAATCGCTGGTCAACTTTATCGCCGCCTATTCGTTTGATGGCGACGTGGCCGCCGCCCAAGCCGTGATTGACGGTGCCCATAACGGCAACGCGGCCGATGTCGCCTTCCTGAACGGCGCGGATGACGGCTTCCAGCGGATCGATCTCTGGATCGGCGGTCTGGCGGAATCCCACATCTCGGGCGGTCTGTTGGGTGAAACCTTCAACGTGGTCTTCGTCGACCAAATCCAGCGCCTGATGGACGGCGACCGCTTCTACTACCTCTATCGCCTTGCAGGCACCCAGTTCGGCGATGAAATCATCAATGAGCAGTTCAAGGATATCGTTGAGCGGAACACCGGCGCGACCCACCTGAACGGCAACATCTTTGGCTATGCCGACAACTACTATGAACTGTCCGACGCGCAAACGGCCAGCGAACGTCTCTATGACGCCTCTGGCGGCGGCGCATTGGTGCATGCGGCGGTTCTGGCCCATGGCGCTGCGCCAAGCGTTGGTGTCACCTATTTTGACGCCAATGGCACAGAGCTGGCCTCGGTTCCGCTGGATGCCAATGGCTTTGCCGCGATCAACCTCTATCTGAACGCCAACGGCGACCGGACCAGAACCCCACTTGTTGCCGTCGGCGGCACCTTTGATCCGTCCGTGCAATATTACGACATCAACGGCACTGCAGCCGATCAACACAAATACGGCGATATCATCGCAGACTACGCGGCAAACCACTCGGGCGCGGTGATTGGGGTCTACTCCAACGGGGGCACATCGGTTGCGGGCAACGGCCAGATCATCACGATCAACGGCATTGATTATGTCTCCGACATCCGCCCTGACATGCAGCCCGGCGTGACCAACACCGACGGGGTTCCGGTTTCCGGCGCGGCCTCAAACGAAGTCATCGCAGGCAGCGAAGGCAAGGATCTGATCTACCTTGGTGCCTCAGATGACACCGGCTATGGCGATGGTGACGACGACATCATGTATGGCGGCGGCGGCGGCGACCGCATGTACGGCGGCGCGGGCAACGACACGCTGTACGGCGATGATGCGCCAGACGTGGTTGATGGCGGGGCCGGCAATGACCTGATCTACGGCGGCGATTCCGGCTCAAGCGTTGGTGGCTTTGACCAGCTGATCGGCGGCGCAGGCGATGACACCATCTTTGGCGGTGTCGGCATCGACAAGATCTATGGCAACGAAGGCGATGACGTCATCTACGGCGGCACCGACACCGACCCCTTCCTGTTCGGCGGCGATGGCAACGACATCGTGGATGGCGGCGATGAACAGGACAACATCTACGGCAACACCGGCGATGACCTTTTGATCGGCGGCGCGGACAAGGACATTCTGTTTGGTCAGGAAGGCGACGACATCCTGCGCCCCGGCATCCCGGCAGGCTCGGCCAATCCGGGCGGCGGCAACACCGGAAACACGGTCTTTGGCCCCGACGAAGTGGTCGGCGGCATGGGTAACTCCAACGAGGTCGATACCGGATTTGACCTGCTTGACCTGTCCGACAACACGCTGGCCTACACGTTGGAAATCAACCTGAACGCCCAGCAGAACCCGCTGACCCTGATCGACCAGAATCAGGTTCTGCCAACCATGTTCGAGATGGACGGCATCATCGGAACCCAGTCGACCGACACCATCATGGGCGACGTGACCGGCAACTGGCTGATCGGCGGCCGCGGCAATGACCTGTTTGAGGCAGACATCGCCCCCCGTCTGGGCGGCCTGCAAGGCGAAGTCTTGGCCGAACGCGGTGGCAACGATGTGATCATCGGTGGTTCGATCCGGCTTGATACCCTGATCGGTGCCTTCAACGCGCAAAGCAACAGCCTGATCGGCGGTCTGCTGAACGGCACGGCGATGATCGTGAACAGCGTTCATCTCTTTGAAAGCCACTTCACCGCGATGGTCACATCCAGACTGTTCCAAGATCTGGTGCTAGGGGGGGATGCCACCGATACCCTCAGCTCGGCAGGGGAGGACACCGTCGCCTTTACCGGCAACTTTGACGACTATTCCGTCGTTGCGGTCGACATCCATGGCGATGTCGTCACCGACACCACCAATCTTGCCAATGTCTATGGCGTGATTGTCACGGACCACGGCACGCCCAACTCTGACCCGCTTTTGGTGCGCGCACCAACCGATGGCAGCGATCTGATCGTTGGTGTGGAAAACTTCCGCTTTGCGGACGGCACCCACACCCTGCGCGAAGTGGTCGGCATCCCCCCCACCTTGGATCTTTCCTACACGGGCGTGACCAACGTGGCGGACAACTTCAGCCCCGCAAACTACTCCGGCAATGATGGCAGCGCCCAGTGGACAGGCAACTGGGTGGAAACTGGCGACGGCACCAGCGGCAGCGGCGGTGGCAACATCTACGTCAGTGGCGGTGGCGGTGGTGGCGGCGGAGGTGGCGGTGGCGGCAACGAGCTGCGCTTCTCCGACGCCCTGAACGGCACCGCTTCGATCCAGCGCAGCGTCGATCTTGCCGGCGCCACGGATGCAACCCTGTCCTTCCGGTTCGATACCAACTCGTTGGACGCGGGCGACTATGTAAAGGTGTATTTCGCCTCCAGCGCGACGGGGGCCATGCATGAGCTGACAACCATCGCTGGTCCGCTGACGACCAATGATTACTCCCTCCCAGGGACCGGCAACTATTCGGTCAACCTTGCCTCTGTTCTGGGTGTAGGCGAGACGTTTGGTGCCAACGCGGTCCTGCGGTTCGAAGTGGTCAGCTCGACCACAAACCACCGGCTAGACAACGTGACGCAAAGCCTTAACGGCGGCTATATCTCGGTCGACGATGTCAATATCGACATGACCCGGCCCGATACCAACCCGAACTTTGTGACCACCTATACCGAGAACCAGCAACGGGCGGCGATTGCGGTTAATCCGCTGATCTTGGACGACAAGAACCTCATCACCTCGGCCAGGGCTGTGGTGACCGATGCTCTGGCGGGGGATTTGCTGCGGATCGGCAATTCGAACAGCAGCTCCGGCACGATCCAAGGCACCTCGCTGCACTACGCCGTCGATACTTCTGTGGCCGGACAGGTCACCATGACGATCACCGGCAACGGCTCGTTGAGCACCTATCAAAACGCGCTGGCGCAAATCCGCTTCTACAACTCTACCTTCACCCCGACGAACGCGGATCGTCACATCGCGGTCACGGTGAACGACGGCAAATCGGACAGCGCCGTGGCCACCGCGACCGTTCACGTGGTTGATACCAACGCAACCCCGAATGCCGGCGGCGACAGCATCTTCACCAATGCCACCGCGTTCTCGGTCCCGGATTGGGCCTTCCTTGCCAACGATACCGATCCGGATGGCCCGAACCCGCTGCGTATTTCTGCGGCCTCGGTCAGTGGCACCAGCACCGGCTTTACCGCTGCCCATAACGCCACAACATCGGCCATTGACGTGACGATGGCCACGACAAGCAACCGGACCATCTCTTACACCGTCACAGATGGTCTGGCGTCGGACACAGCACAGGTCAGCGTCTCCCGCAGCACCGCAACCACGAACACGCTGACCGACAGCAACCAAAGCCATATCATCGTCGACGGTGCCAACGCCGATATCATCACTGCCAACGACGGGAACGACATCATCTTTACCGGTGCTGGCAATGACACGGTCTTTGGCGGCAACGGCAATGACACGGCGGTCTGGTTCGTGGGTGACGGCCGCGATCAGGTCGATGGCGGTGCCAATACCGACACCTACATCATCAACGGCGATGCCAGCAGCGAGGTCTTCAACATCTACACCCGCGCTGCCGCCATCACTGGCGGAATCGCAACAACCGCCAACCTGAATGCAAACACCGAAATCGTCGTCACCCGCAACGGAACCATCATCGCCGAACTCGACAATATCGAAGAGATGGTGGTCAACACGCTGAATGTCACCGCAAACAACGGCGGCGGCCTCGATGTCGGGACGACGGCTGGCGATACGGTCGCAGTGTTCGGCAATTTTACGCAGACCAGCCTGAACTACAGCACGATCCATGTGAACGGCTCTGCGGCGAAAGATACGGTTGATATCAGCCACCTTGAATCGGCGCATCGTGTTGTCTTTGACACGAACGGCGGCGATGACGTGGTGATCGGCACCCTTCGTCCGCAAGACGTGGTGAACGGAACGCTGGCCTCTGGCCCAACCAACCCGGGCGGCGGCACCTCTGGCGATG
This sequence comes from uncultured Alphaproteobacteria bacterium, assembly GCA_963815355.1. Taxonomy (GTDB): domain Bacteria; phylum Pseudomonadota; class Alphaproteobacteria; order Rhodobacterales; family Rhodobacteraceae; genus JAPUEK01. Next base: position 53,431 of record CAWFGJ010000010.1, on the reverse strand, counting down.
ACGACGACGACGACGTGACGCCGACGCCCGATGACGACTGGGTTTTGGCCGCGGGGCCAGAAGGCAGCGACGGTTCCGATGTGATGACCGGCACCGCCGCCGCGGATACCTTCCTTGGCCGAGGCGGTGCGGATGCGATCTTTGGCGGCGACGGCGCGGATATCGTCATGGCCGGAAGCGGCGCGGACACGGTCTTTGGCGACGGCGGCGCGGACCGGATCTTTGGCGAAGACGGCGATGATTTCATCGTGGCAGGCGCGGGCGACGATTACGCCTTTGGCGGCGCAGGCTCTGACCGCTTTGTTGCCGAACAAGGCGACGGCAACGACAACTACTTCGGCGACATGCGCGCCGCCGATGCGGCCTCTGACACCCTCGATATGGCGGCGATTACCGCAAATATCACGGTCAACCTAAGTTCCGGTTCGTTCAGCCACGGCTCGGCCTATTCGGCACAAACGGGGCTGGACCAGCTTTGGTCGATTGAGAATGTCATCACCGGTTCGGGTGACGACATGATCACGGCAGGCGATACCGCCAACGTGATGGATGGCGGCGGCGGCAATGACGTCTACCGCTTCACCTCTGTCGAGGCCGCCAAGGGCGACACCATCGCCAGCTTTGAACCTGGCGACAAGATCGACCTCTCTGGCATCGACGCAAATGGTGGGGCGGCCGGCGATCAGGCTTTCACGCTTGTCAGCGCTGGTTTCACAGGGGCCGGCCAACTGATGATCACCGAGGAAACCCGTGCCGACGGCATCTACACGGTGATCCACGGCACCACCGATGCCGACGCAACCGATGACTTCTCCATCGCGGTTCGCGGCTCGCACCACCTGACGGCGACGGATTTCACGCTCTGATTTCAAACGGGGGCGCGCCGCAATTTACGCGCGCCCCCGTCCCTGCCCTTTTAAACGGAGTTTGAGATTATGCGTGCCAAAGACCACCTTGAACACATCAAGCAAAAGAACGTCGCGCATCTCACCGAGGGCCTTCGGGCGATCATGATCTACCTGTTCGGCCTTTCCGGTATCATCAATGTGCTGGCGCTGACCGGCTCTTTCTACATGCTGCAAATCTACGACCGCGCGCTGGGCAGCGGCAGCGTCGCGACGCTGATCGGCTTTTCGGTGCTGGCCATCGGGCTTTATTGCTTTCAGGGCCTCTTTGACATGCTGCGGTCCCAAATCCTGATCCGCATCGGCGGGCGGCTGGACCGCAAACTTGCCCCCCTCGCCCATAAGGTCGCCGTGGATATGCCGCGCTATGGCTATTCCACCGCCGAGGCGCTGGAGCGGGGCCGCGACGTGGACACCCTGCGCAGCTTTCTGGGCAGCCAAGGGCCCATCGCCCTGTTCGATCTGCCCTGGATGCCCATCTTCTTGATCTTTGCCTATTCCCTGCACCCGCTGCTGGGCGCGCTGACCTTGGCCGGGGCTGTCGTGCTGACGCTTTTGACCGTCGCGACAGAGTTGATGACCCGCAAGCTGGCTGGCACCTCGCATCAGGCGGGCATCCAGCGCAACGCCATCGCGGATTCCAACGCGCGCAACGCCGATGTGCTTAAGGCAATGGGCTTCGCGCATCGCGCCGTGGCCCGTTACAGCAACGCCAATGCCGACCACCTTACGCTGCAAACGCGCTCAACCGACATCACCGGCACGTTCGGTGCGATTTCGCGCGTGCTGCGGATGATCCTGCAATCGGCGGTTCTGGGCCTTGGCGCCTATCTGACCATCAAGGGAGAGCTTTCGGCGGGCGCGATCATCGCGGCCTCGGTGTCGTCGGCACGTGCCTTGGCACCGATCGACATGGCCATCGGCAACTGGAAACACGTTCTGGCCGCCCGCGGCGCTTTCGCCCGCCTGAAGGACACTGTCGCAACGCTTGCGTCGGTGGAAAGCCCGATGGACCTGCCCGCCCCCGTGCAATCGCTGCGGGTAGAGGCGATCACCGTTGCCGCCCCCGGATCGGGCCGCGTGTTGCTCAGCGATCTCAGCCTTGAATTGAAGGCGGGCGAAGCGCTTGGCGTGATCGGCCCCAGCGGCGGCGGCAAGACCACGCTGGTCAAGGCGCTGACCGGCGTCATCCCCTTGCTGCGCGGCGCGGTGCGGCTTGACGGGGCAGAGCTTACCCAATGGAGCGACGAAGCACTTGGCCCGCACATCGGCTATCTTCCCCAAGATGTCAGCATGATGGACGCCAGCATCGAAGAAAACATCTCGCGCTTTTCTGCCAACAAGGATTCCGCCGCCGTCGTGGCCGCTGCCCGCGCGGCAGGCGTTCACGACATGATCTTGCGCCTGCCCGAAGGCTACAGCACGCGCGTCGGGTCTTCGGGGATGGGATTGTCGGGCGGTCAGCGCCAACGCATCGGTCTGGCCCGCGCGCTCTACGGCAACCCCTTCCTTGTGGTGCTGGATGAGCCGAATTCCAACCTCGACAGCGAAGGCGACACCGCCCTGACCGTCGCAATAGAGTCCATCAAACAGCGCGGCGGCATCACCGTGGTCATCGCCCACCGGCCAAGCGCGCTGGCCGCCGTCGATGTGATTGCGGTCGTGCAAAGCGGGCGGCTGGTCGGGTTCGGCCCGAAAGACGAAATCCTCGGCCCCAAAGCGATGCCCGCAGCCCAGCCCGCCAAATCCGAACAACCCGTGGCGGCTGGCCTCAAGCTTGCGGTGACGGCATGACAATCTCCATCAAAACCGCCAAGGCGCAAGACCGCAGCCCGGACCCTTCTGATCCCTATGCGCCCAAACCCCAAAATCCGCGCTCGACCCTGCCGTTTGTCATCGGCACCGCTATCGTGTCCATCGCGCTCTACGTGAAATCCATGGTCAAAGCCGTCGCGCATGTGATCGACGACACGCCCAACATCGCGCATTCCAAGGCGGAACAGCCGCTTGAGCACGTCGATTCCGATGCCGAGGTTGTCGCCAAAGGCCAGTGCCTGCCGGACACGCCCTTGTCCGCCGAGGCCGCCAAAATCGACGACGCAGCGGCGCCCGGATCGCGGCACAATACCCTGCACCGCGCGCAAAGCACCGGTTGGTATGAATATTCAAAGATGTCCGCCGCGGACAACGTCGTCACCCTTTTCCCCAACAAACCCCCCAAGCGCCCCCTCGCGCTTCCCGACCAACTGCCGCCGGTTTCTCTTGGGTCCGCCAAAAGCGCCGGCATCAAGAAGGTCAACACCGACGATGATGACACGAACGGCGGCTCCGGCACGCCCCCCACCCCACCCGAACGGCGCAACCGCGCGCCCTCCAAATCGCGCGCCGTTTATCTGTCCGATATTGCCTTGGGCGATACGCTGTTGATCTCCATCGCCAGCCTTTTGGCCTTTACCACGGATGCAGACGGCGACACGCTGACGCTGCGCAACCTGCGTGTCAGCTCTGGCCAGCTTCAGTTGACAGCCGAAGGCTACCTCTTCACCCCAGACCCTTCGGCCATCGGTCCCGTGCAGATCAGTTATGAGATCACCGACGGCGAATTCAGCCTAAGACAAATGGCGCATCTTACCGTGCAACCCAACACGCCCGCGGGCGCTGTTCTTCCCGGCATCGTGCTGGGCAGCACGCTTGACGATGATCTGAACGGGACCGGGGCCAGCGATATCATCCTGGCCAGCGACGGCGCAGACCATGTGCAAGGCGGCGCTGGCAACGACGTGATCTTTGGCGGCGCAGGCAATGACGCGCTGTATGGCGGCGCGGGCGATGATACGCTCTTCGGCGAAGACGGCGACGACCTGCTGCACGGCGATGCCGGGAACGATCACCTCTACGGCGGCGACGGTGCGGACCTGCTCGACGGCGGCCTGGGCGACGACCACCTCTCGGGTGGTGCTGGCGATGACAGGCTGCTGGATTCCGCAGGGGCCGATACCCTTAACGGCGACGCGGGCAGCGATACGGTGCTTGCCGCTCTCGACGGCGCGAATGACGTGTTCACGGGCGGTGGCCCGACCCATGCCCCCGTCCAAGGCGCCGAAGATGACCCCAGCGAGGCCAGCCAAACCGATGACGACGCCGGGCCGCACGGCACGCCCCCTTTCCACGGCATGGCCTGCACGGAGACCGATACGCTCGACTACTCCGCCGCGACCCTCTCGCTGACCCTCAATCTGGCCACCGGTCAGGTTGAAAGTGCCGAGGTCGGAACAGACAGCATCGACGGCTTTGAAGTCGTAATCGCAGGATCGGGCGATGACACTTTCATCCTCGGCACCGCCGGATACGTGCTTAAAGGCGGCGACGGTGACGACCGTTTCAACTTTATCGGCACCCAGACCGAGGGGAATACCAGCATTTCCCACTTCCAGATCCGCGACTTCCGGCCCGGCGACATCATAGAGACGCTGAAATACGAACTCTTTGAAACAACCGAACAACACGACCCCGACCGTCTCGACGCCCCCGAACCCGAGGTGACCCAAGCGGGCAGCCTTTCAAAGCTGCGCGTCACGTTCGAGAACTCGGATGGCGAAGAGCGCACCGTTCTGGAACTGGACGACGCCGATGACCACCTCGCGGGCATCATCACCTTCAACGGCCACCACATTTTGGTCATTCATGAGCTGGTCTGACCCCTCCGTGGACGGGCGCGCAAGAACAACAAGGCAAATCCGCTATGACAATGGTCCAGAATTTTGACATGTCCGCTCCGCAAGGCACCGCCGACCCCTTCCGCCTTTGGCCCCGCGTTCTGGCTGGCCTGATCCTTGGTGCGGGGCTGATCGGCGGCGTTGGCGGCTGGGCAGTCACCGTGCCCTTGTCGGGTGCGGTCATCTCTCAGGGCGTCGTCGTCGTGACCGACAGCGTCCAGAACATCCAACACCGCGACGGCGGTATCATTTCGCAAATCGCAGTGCGCGAAGGTGATTTCGTGCGCCAAGGCCAGGTCCTGTTGCGCCTGCAAGACGCCCAGACCCAAGCCGAAGCCTCCATCGTTCAGGCGCAGATCGTTGAGCTGAACGCCAAACGCGCCCGTCTTGAGGCTGAACGCGATGGCGCGGCCCAGATCAGCTTTCCAGTCGGCTATGACCCATCGCAACCCACCGCTTACGAAATTGCCCAAGGAGAGTTGCGCTTGTTCACAGGCCAACGCGGCTCGCGCGAAAGCCAGAAACAGCAACTGGATCTCGGCATCGAACAGATCGCCAAAGAGGTCGAAGGGCTGGAAGGCCAGCGCGTCTCCAAACTCCAAGAGGTCGCACTGATCGAGGCCGAATACACCCGGACCAAAACAATGGTCGAGCATAAACTCACCGAAGTCTCACGCCTGAACGCCATCGAACGCGAACGCGCCCGCGCGCAGGGCGATTTGTCGGAAATCGTCTCCGGCATGGCCCGCGCCCGCACCCGCATCAGCGAAATTCGCCTGCAAATTCTGTCGGTTGACGATACGTCCCGCACCGACGCCCAGCGCGAACTTGGCTCCGTTGAGACCCGCTTGGCCGAGTTGAGCGAGCGCAACATCGCCCTGAAGGACCGCCTTTCGCGGATTGAGGTCACGGCCCCCGCCTCGGGCATCGTCAATGAGCTGAACGTCCATACGCTGGGCGGCGTCGTGGCACCCGGCGAGACCCTGTTGACCCTCGTTCCGCAAGAACTCGCTGCTTAGCATCGACATCCGCCTGTCACCGACCACGATCGAGCAGGTCTATATGGGTCAGGCCGCGCGCCTGCGCTTTCCCGCCTTCAACAAGCGCACCACGCCAGAGTTGGACGCCGTGGTCACCCACATCTCGCCCGCCACCTCGCGCGATCCCGCGACCGGGGAACACTACTACCAAGGCCGCGTCGAAATCGCGCCCGACCAACTGGCGCGTCTGGGCGACAGCCAGTTGCTGCCGGGCATGCCGGTTGAGGTTCTGATCACCACGGGTGAGCGCACCTTTGCCTCTTACCTGCTCAAGCCCATGATCGACCAGTTTTCCCACGCCTTCCGGGAACGCTAGCGGGCCGCTCGGGCGCGCCTAAATGCCACCAGCCGGGGGTGCCAAGGCCCGCAGTTCCGCGCCAGAGATCGCCAGACCGGTCGCGGCAGATTGCTGCGCGGCTTTGCCCATCGCCACCGCCCACCAGCCATCGTCAAGGCTCACTTGCGGCACCGTCCCCTTTGCGACGACATCGGCAAAGTGGCGATGCTGATAATAGGTTGATCCGTTGTGATCGCCCGCGTCCAGCAATCGCGGATCAACCGGCACCTCCAGCACGCGCGGCCCGGCGGGATCGCGCGGGCTGACAATCACCTGCGGCATTGGCGCTGGCCCCAGATGGGCGGGCCAGAACCGCCCCGGACCGGGGACCAGACACTCGATCTTGCCCTTGGGTCCCACGGCAGAAATCTCTTCCTGATAGCGCGCGCCCTCGGCGAACATGCACAACTCCAACATCGCGCGCAGGCCGTTTTCGAAATCGACGATCACATAGGCATTGTCCCAGATATCAGAGGTCTGGCCGTCATAAACCTCATCCAGATGGTTTACCGCCTGCCCGCCCGACGCCATGATCCGCACCGGATTACAGCCCGCAACCTGCCGCATCAGATCAAAGAAATGGCAGCACTTTTCCACCAGAGTGCCGCCCGTGTTCCGGTTGAACCGGTTCCAGTCGCCCACCTTTTCCAGGAACGCAAACCGATGCTCCCGGATGGTCAGCATCTTGATGCCGCCCGTCGCCTCTTGGGCTTGGCGCAACAAATGCGCGACGGGGGGCATGTAGCGATACTCCATCGCCACCCAGATCGGCGCGGGATACTGCGCGCGCAAAGCGGCAAGCCGGCCCACGTCGGCCTCATCGGTAAACAGCGGCTTTTCAACCAGCACCGGAAGCGGGCGGATCGCCGCGATCTGTTCCAACTGCCCAAGGTGCAGATGGTTGGGCGAGGCGATCAACAGGCAGTTCACCGCCTCACAGCCCAGCACCTCGGCCAAAGATCCCACCATACGCGCGCCCGGCACCAAGGCCTGCGCCCGCGCCCGCATCCCCGCATCCGGCTCATAGATCGCGACCACTTCGGCCTCGGGCAAAAGGGCGATGTTGCGCAGATGCTCCTGCCCCATCATGCCGCAGCCAATAAAGCCGTAACGCACTGATTTCATGATCGTCCTATTTCAAACGCGCAACATAGCGCACGGTTTCGGGGTCATACCACGTCCATGAGGCTTCCGCCGGGCGGCCCTCTTGATCCCAGCTGACACGGGTGATCATGGGCAGCGGTGTTCCGGCGGCATGGGGGAATTCGGCGGGTGCCCAATCGGGCAGCGGGCCCTGCCCGACGCTGTCCTCGGCCCGCGCGATCCACAGGCCAAGGCTTTGCCGATAGTAAAGGTACAGCGATTCCGACAGATCCGTGATCGCGATTTTGGGGATATAGCTGGCGTCCAGCCAGATTTCCTCAACCGCTGCGATGGTGCCGGACAAGAACCGCAGGCGGCGAATGCGGTGCCCCTCGGCAGCGGTGCCAAAGGCCGGCAAGCGCGGGTCTTTCGGCAACCGGTCCACCGACAGCACGCGCGCGGTCGGCAGCCCGCCCCCCGTCGCAAGCTCTATCCGTAGCAGCGCATAGACGGAGGCCGGATCGGCCTTGGCGCGGATGTAGTTGCCCGAGCCCTGCACGCGGTCCAGCAATCCCTTTGCCGTCAGCTCTTTCAGCGCCTGCCGCAGGGTGCCCACAGCGATGCCCAGATCGGCCGCCATGTCGCGCTCTGGTGGCAGCCGTTCCCCCTCCATCAGACGCCCGGCCGCGATATCACGGATCAGCAATTCACTGATCTGCAGGTAGAGCGGCAAGGAACCCGGAGCGGCCATCGGCGGCATACCCTAAATTGATACAGTATTGATCTACATCATAGTGGATGCTACGCAAGTGAAAAGATGAATCTCGGGGAGAGAGAATCAATGACCGTCGTGCCGATCACCTCACCCGATCTGGGGGCCGCCGAAGTCAGCTGGTTTGCAGCCCTTTGCTCGGATGATTACGCCTATCTTGGGGTGCCGGACGGGGCGCTGCGATCCAGTTGGGAACATTGCTCGGCCATCGTGAAACGCGCCGAAAGCCACGGTTTTCGCAACATCCTGTGCCCGTCCTCCTATCAGGTCGGGCAAGACACCTTGTCCTTTGTCGCCGGATGCGCGCCGATCACCCAAGACATCAACTTTCTCGCCGCAATCCGCTGTGGCGAGATGCAGCCGATCATGCTGGCCCGCACCGTGGCCACGCTGGACCATATGCTGAAGGGGCGGCTGACGCTGAATGTGATCAGCTCTGACTTCCCCGGCGAGGTTGCCACCTCGGCCTTCCGCTACAAACGCAGCCACGAGGTGGTGGAAATCCTGCGCCAAGCCTGGACCCGTGAGACCATCGACCATCAGGGCGAGGTCTACCAGTTCAAAGGCGTGCCCACCGAACCCGCCCGCCCCTACCAGCAAAACGGCGGGCCGCTGCTGTATTTCGGCGGCTACTCGCCCGATGCGCTGGAACTGTGCGGCGCGCAATGCGACGTCTACCTGATGTGGCCCGAACCGCAGGACCAACTCGCCCAGCGCATGCGCGACGTGCACGCCCGCGCCGCAGCACATGGCCGCACCCTCGACTACGGCCTGCGCGTGCACATGATCGTGCGCGACACCGAGGCAGAGGCAAAGGACTACGCCGAGCATCTGGTTGCCAAACTGGATGACGAATACGGCAAGCTGATCCGCGAGCGCGCCCATGACAGCATCAGCCTTGGCGTGGCCCATCAGGCCCGCGCCCGTGAACTGGCCGATCAGTTCGGCTATATAGAGCCGAACATGTGGACGGGTATCGGGCGGGCACGCTCTGGCTGCGGGGCGGCCCTTGTCGGGTCCACCGATCAGGTTCTCTCCAAGATCGAAGCCTATCAGAAAATGGGCATCCGGGCGTTCATCTTCTCAGGCTATCCGCATCTGGACGAGGCCGACCACTTTGGCACCAAGGTGCTGCCCCAGTTGAAAACCTGCTCGTTGCCGGTGGCCTATGGCCGCGTCCCCGCACAGACACCCGCCACACCGCTTGGCACAGGAGTACGACACTGATGGAACGGATTTCTCTGGGCGATATCAGCCTGTCCCGACTGGTCTACGGCATGTGGCGGATCGGCGATGATCCCGACACCAGCCCGGCCCATGTTCAGGCCAAGATAGAGGCCTGTCTGGCCCAAGGCATCACCTCGTTTGATCAGGCCGACATTTATGGCGGCTATACGGCAGAGGCTATTCTGGGTGCCGCCTTGCGGGCAGCCCCGGCCCTGCGCGATCAAATGCAGATCGTCACGAAATGCGGCATCGTGGCCCCGGCAGGGCGCCACTCTGCCGCGCGGGTCAAGCACTACGATACCACCGCCGCGCATATCAACGCCTCGGTTGAGGCGTCTCTCCGCGATATGGCCATTGAAACCATTGACCTTTTGCTGATCCATCGCCCCGACCCGCTGATGGACCACCACGAGACAGGTGCGGCACTGGATGCGCTGGTGGCCTCTGGCAAGGTGCGCAGCGTAGGGGTGTCGAACTTCCGCCCGTGGGATGCGGCCCTGTTGCAATCGGCGATGAAGGCGCGGATCGCCACCAACCAGATCGAACTCAGCCTGCCCGCGCATCAGGGCTTTACCAATGGCGACGTCGCCTACCATCAGGAACGCGCCACCCCGCTGATGGCTTGGTCCCCGCTGGCCGGTGGCCGCCTGCTGGCCGAAGCGGATGAACCGCTGCGCACCCGCCTTGCCGGGATCGCTGCGGCGCAGGGCACCGACTGGACGGCGGTGGCCGTCGCTTGGCTGCTGCACCATCCCGCGCAGATCCTGCCGGTCATGGGCACCAACACCCTATCGCGCATCGCGCGGCTTGGCGACGCGCTGCGCATAAAGATGGACCGCCAGACATGGTTCGACCTCTACAGCCTTGCCCTTGGACATGAGGTGGCGTGATGGCTGACGGCGGCGCGATGCAGAGCAGCGGTTTCACCCCCGGCGCCGAGACAACCCGCGCCTTCCGCGACGCCTTGGGCACCTTTGCAACCGGCGTCACCGTGATCACCGTGGCCGGGCCCGAGGGTCCGCTGGGCTTTGTCGCCAACAGCTTTTCCAGCCTGTCGATGGACCCGCCGCTGGTGCTTTGGTCCTTGGCCAAATCGGCTGGGCGCTTTCACCACTATGCCGGGGCCCGTCACTTCGCGATCCATGTTCTGGCAGAGGGCCAATCCGATCTGATTCAACGCTTTCACCGGACCGGCACGGGCTTTTCCGCGCTGGACCATGACCTTAGCCCGCAAAAAGTGCCGCTTCTGGCGGGCGCTCTGACGCGGTTGGAATGCGAACAACACGCGACCCACGAGGGAGGCGATCATCTGATCGTCGTGGGCCGGGTGCACCGCGTCGTCTGTCACGACGGCGCACCACTGGTCTTTTCCAAAGGCCGGTTCGGAGGGTTTTCTGCGGCCGGCTGACCGCAGAGGGGGGCACCCCGCCATGTCGGCGCGGTGTGAAGGGAGGAACGTGAGTGGGCTTTTTCATAAGCTTCGCCAACGGCTTGGGGTCGGTGAATGCCGCCTTGCTGGCGCTTGGGCGCTGGCTGGGTGCGGGTTGCGTCGCCCTGATGGTGGTGATCATCCTGTTGCAGGTGTTTTTCCGCTATGTCCTGAATGACGCCCTCGCCTGGCCAGAAGAGGCCGCGCGCTTCTTGATGCTGTGGATGACGGGCCTGATGGCGCCATCCGCGTTTCGGCGCGGCGGGTTTGTCTCTATCGAAATGCTGGTGCGGTTCTTGCCGCGTGGCCCGGCGACCGTTCTGACCATCGTCCTGCTGGGGCTGTCGCTGCTGGTGCTGGTCGTGGGTATCCAGATCAGCTGGTCCGAGGTGACAGGCCTTGGCGGCCGCTTTACCACCGACAGCCTGTCGGTGCCGACGCTTGATCTCTCCACCTGGGTCAAGGTGCCCAAATCCTGGATGATGGCCTCGTTGCTGGTCGGGTTGGGCCTGCTGATTTCGGTCAGTGTCGAGTTGATCCTGCGCGCCTTCGCCCGCCTGACCGGGAACGAAGACCGGCTCATGACCATCCCCGAAACCGCAATCGGAGGGGGTGAGTGATGCTGTCCTTCTTCCTGCCCCTGTTCCTTGTGCTGCTGTTGCTCGGCCTGCCGGTGTTCTTCGGCCTGATCGCGGCCCCCGCGATCTTGCTGTGGATGAACGGCCAAGAGCGCGACATCGTCCTGCTTTACCGCAACATCTACAACGGCATGGACAGCTTTCCGCTGATGGCGATCCCCTTCTTCATGCTGGCGGGCGAGGTGATGAACCGCTCCAACATCACCCTGCGGCTGGTGGAATTCAGCCAAGCGATGATGGGGCATCTGCGCGGCGGGCTTGCGCATGTGAATGTGCTGTCGTCGATGCTCTTTGCCGGGCTTTCGGGCTCGGCGGTGGCAGATGTGTCAGCACTGGGATCAATGCTGATCCCGGCGATGGAAAAGCAGGGCTACACCCGCAGCTTTGCCGCCGCGATCACGGCGGCCAGTTCCATCATCGGCCCGATCATCCCGCCCTCGGGCATCATGATCATCTACGCCTATGTCATGGGCGAAAGTGTCGCCGCGCTGTTTCTCGCGGGCATCGTGCCGGGCATCCTGATCGGGGCCGGGCTGATGCTGATGATCCATTTTCTGGCCGACCGCTACGACCTGCCCCAACGCACCCGCCGCGCCACCTGGGGCGAGCGCGGACAGGCCAGCCTCAAGGCAATCTGGCCGCTGCTGACGCCGGTGATCATCCTTGGCGGCATCCTTGGCGGGGTCTTCACCCCGACCGAGGCCGCCGCCGTCGCCGTCGCTTATTCCACGCTGATCGGCTTTTTCGTGCTGCGCACGCTGAAGCTGGCCGACATCCCCGATGTGCTGACCCGCGCGGGCATGACCTCGGCGGTGGTGCTGTTGTTGGTCGGCGCGGCGATGGCGTTCAAGACCGTCGCCAGCCTGAGCCACACGCCCGAACTGTTGGCGCAGATCATCCTCAGCCTGTCGGACAACCCGCTGATCCTGCTGTTCCTGATCAACATCTTGCTGTTCATCGTCGGCATGTTTCTGGATGCCGGCCCTGCGATCATCATCCTTGGGCCGATCCTTGGGCCGATCTTTACCTCACTGGGCGTGGATTCAGTGCATTTTGCCATCATCATGGCGGTGAACCTGACCGTGGGGCTGCTGACACCGCCCATGGGGCTGGTGCTGTTTGTCACCTCCTCCGTTTCGGGGCTGCGGGTGGAAACCATCGCCCGCGCGACCCTTCCGTTCCTTGCCGTGGAAATCGCCGTGATCTTCCTGATCACCTATTTCCCAAGCCTAAGCCTGACGGTGCCGCGCTTTTTCGGCTTCGTCCACTAACCAACGACCAAACCAAAAGGGAGAAGAAAATGTTAATGAAAACACTCAAATCCGCGGTAATGGCCGCACTTCTGGCGGGCTCGGCCAGCATGGCGCTGGCACAGGAAATCACCCTGCGCGCAACGGCCAACTCCAACGAAAATGACGAAGACTACGACGGGCTCGTCGTGTTCAAGAACTATGTCGAGAACGCGTCAAACGGCGCGATCAAGGTAGAGTTGTTCATCGGCACCCAGCTTTGCGCCAAGGGCGATGAATGTCTGGCTGGCGTGGCCGATGGCGTCGATCGACATCTACATCTCGACCAGCGGCGGGGCTGCGGGCCTGTTCCCCTACATTCAGGTGCTCGACCTGCCCTACCTGATGTCCGATGACCGGGTGGCCGAAACCGTGCTGACCCAGACCGATTTCACCAAAACCCTGCGTGGCATGGCGCTGGCGGATTCCGGCGACAAGATCCGCCTGATGACCATCGGCAACACCGGCGGCTGGCGCAACTTTGCCAACACCAAACAGCGCGTTGCCGCGCCGGCCGACCTTGCAGGCATGAAGATGCGCACCGTGCCTGCCGATCTGCCGCAGTTCCTTGCCACCACCCTCGGGGCGGCACCGACGCCGATTCCGTGGCCGGAACTGTTCACCTCGCTGCAAACCGGCGTGGTGGATGGCACCGCCAATGGCATCACCGACATCATGTCGATGAAGTTCACCGATGCCGGGGTGAAATATCTGACGCTGGACGGCCATTCCTACATGGGCGCTTTCTGGTGGATGGGGCAGGACCGCTTTGCCTCGCTGACCGATGCGCAAAAACAAGTTGTCGTGGATGGCTTTGCCGCCCTGCAACAAGCCACCTTCGCCAGCCCCAAGCGCAAGGAAATCCAGGCCTACGCCGATTACAAAGCGGCAGGCGGCGAGGTCTATGTCCCCACCACCGAGGAAAAAGCCGCCTTCAAGGCCGCCGTCGCCCCGGTGATGGATTGGTTCAAAACCAACGTCAAAGGCGGGCCGGAAGTGCTCGCCTCGTTTGAGGCCTCGGTCGCGCAGGCCCAAAGCATCGTTGACACAGAACGCGCCTCTGACCTGCAATAACCCGCCGCAAGAATCCGGCCGGCCGCGCACCATCGCGCGGCCGGCTGACGCCGCCCTGCCCGGCGCCCGCGCCCAAAACCGCCCGCAAACTGCACTTTCCCCAAAAAAACCGCCGCTTTCGCAGGCAAAGTCGGGAATTGCGCGCCGCATCCTTCCGCCCGGTTTTGCACCCTTGACCAATCGGAATTCTCAGAACATGCTGAACCCAAATCCGGCTTAACGCCGAGTGGCATGCACGCCCGACCCGAACTCCTTCGATCCAGAGGGCGTTGGGGCGGGCTTTTTTGTTTGAGGGCTCCGTGAAACGCACCGTCGCAGTTGGAATTCTCTACTCGCGCAGCGGCAGCTATGCGCGGATCAGCGACGCCTGCCGGACGGGCGCGCTGAATGCCATTGCGCGGCTTAACGCAGACCCCAACCGCTCCATCGCCTTTGTCGCGGTAGAGCGTGATCCGGCAGGCAATGTCGACCTCTACGGCCCGCTGTGCGACGACATCCTGCGCAACACCGCCGCCCGTCACATCATCGGCTGCGTGACATCCTGGAGCCGCAAGGAAGTGATCCCGACGCTGGAGAAGTCCGGCGGCACCTTGTGGTACACCGTGCCCTATGAGGGGTTTGAGGCCTCTGACCACGTGGTCTACCTGCATGCCTGCCCCAACCAGCACCTCTTGCCCCTGCTGGACTGGACCTTTCCGGCCTACGGTCGGCGGGCCTACCTGACGGGCAGCAACTATATCTGGGGCTGGGAAATGAACCGCCTCGCCCGTGAGACGATCCACGCCGCGGGCGGCGAAGTGCTGGGCGAACGCTACCTGCCCATCGGTTCCGTCGATGTGGACCGCATGATCGACGAAGTCCGCGCCACAGAACCCGATTTCATCCTGAACTCGCTGATCGGGCCTTCATCCTACGCCTTTCTGCGGGCCTATGCCGCCTTGGGGGCCCAAAACCCGCGCTTCAGCCCGGATCGCTGCCCGGTTCTGTCGTGCAATCTGACTGAATGTGAACTGGCCGATATTGGCGAGGCGGCCGAAGGGCTGATCGCCGCCGGTCCCTACTTTTACGACGGCACGCAACCCTTCGCCAGCAGCCATGAAGCCGCCGCCGACCGCGCGGTCTGTGCGCTGGCCGATCTGCTAGAGCACGCGCCCGACGCCGACGCGCCAAACATCGCGGCGCTGTTGCGGACGGCCGCGGGCGTGCAAAGCGGGATCGACGCCAAGACCCACCACACCCACCAACCCATCCTGATCGCCAAGGTGCAAAAGGGCGCGTTCAGGGTCGTTCACTCCGGCGGCCTTTTGCCCGGCGACCCCTACCTGACCCAACCCGTGCCCAACCCGCCCCGGCGCTTGCGGGTGGTGTCATGAAGCGCGGCGTCCGGATCGTCGATCTGGGCGGCGCGCAGGCGATCATCCTGCACCGCCCTCACCCCACGGTGGCAGCCCTTAGCCGCCAGTTGCTGGCCGTAGGCCTGCGGGTCACCGCCTGCTGGCCCACGCTGGAGGCCGATGCCCTTGCGGCAGATTTCGTGTTCTTCGACGCGGATATGGGGTTTGACGAACAGTTCCCGTGGAAGCCCGGCCTTGCTCCGATGCCGCTCATCGCCCTGATCGGGTCCGAGGCCCCCGGACGCGTCGAATGGGCGCTGTCGACCGGGGCCACCGCGCAGATCCTGAAACCCGTGGGCGACAGTGGCGTCTACAGCGCCCTGCTGATCGCGCGCAACGCCTTTGAGGCGCGCCGCACGCTGTCGGCCGAGGTCGCCGATCTGCGCCAGAAAATTGGTGAGCGGCAAACCGTCGTCCGCGCCGTGGTCGTGCTGATCGAACAGACCGGATCAGAAGCCGCCGCCTATGCGGCCCTGCGCCAAGACGCGATGGACGCCCGCATCAGCCTGGAGGAGGCCGCCGCGCGCGTTCTGGCCCGCCGCGCCAGCGCCACCCCCGACACCCGGCCAAAGGGAGGTGTCGCATGACCGACACCGCCGCCCCCACCACGCGCGCCACCCCAAGCGCGCTGGCACGGTTGTTGCAACGCAAGATGGCGCTGCTCGGTCTGGCGCTTGTCGCGCTTATCGTCGGCGCCGCCCTGCTTGCGCCACTGATCGCGCCCTATGACCCCTTTGAGCAACACTTCGACGGCCTGTCCCTTGTGGGTGAACCGCTGCCACCCGGCGGGGCCTATCTGCTGGGCACCGATCTGCTGGGCCGCGACCTATTCAGCCGGTTGCTCTATGGCGCGCGCACCTCATTGATCATCGGCGTGATGGCCAATGGGATCGCCCTGATGATCGGCACCGTGATCGGGCTGACAGCGGGCTATTTTCAAGGCTGGATCGGGGCTGTCCTGATGCGCTTTACCGATCTGATGATGGCCTTTCCCGCGCTGCTGCTGGCGATCTGCCTTGCCGCGATTTTCCAACCCTCGCTGTGGATCGTGGCCTTTGTCATCGCGATGGTGAACTGGGTCCAGACCGCCCGCGTGATCTATACCGAAACCTCCGCCCTTGCCGCCCGTGATTTCATCGCCGCCGAGCGGACACTGGGTGCCAGCACCGCCCGCATCCTGTTCCGGCACATCCTGCCGCATCTGGTGCCGATCATCATTGTCTGGGGCACTTTGGGCATCTCCACCACCGTGCTGCTAGAGGCAACGCTGTCCTACCTCGGTGTGGGCGTGCAGCCGCCGACGCCAAGCTGGGGCAACATCATCTTTGAAAACCAGACCTATTTCCAATCCGCGCCTTGGCTTGTGTTCATCCCCGGCCTTGCGATCGTCGTGCTGGCGCTGGCCTTCAACCTTGTGGGCGATGCGCTGCGCGATGTGCTGGACCCGACACTGCGAGGGTCCGACTGATGGCCGCCCATATCCTCCGCCGTCTGGTTCAGGCCGCCCTTATCTTGCTGGGCGTGTCGTTCATCACCTTCTTCCTGCTCTATGTTCTACCCGCCGATCCGGTCCGCCAGATTGCTGGCCGCTCGGCCACGCCGCAAACAGTGGCCAATATCCGCGAACAACTGGGTCTCGATCAGCCGTTTGTCATCCAGTATGGCCGCTATCTGGCGGGCCTGTTTCAGGGCGACCTGGGCCGCAGCTACTTGCAGAAAACCGATGTGGCGACCTTGATCATGGCGCGGCTTCCGGCGTCCTTGCTGCTGATGGCGGCGGGCATCGGGGCCGAACTGGTGATCGGCCTTGCCATGGGCGATCGCCGCCGCCCTCTGGCGCGGGCGGGCGGTTGATAACGGCCTGATGATGACCTCTTTCATCACGGTCTCTGCCCCGCAATTCGTCGTGGCGCTGCTGTTGCTCTATGTCTTCGCGGTCAAGCTTGGGTGGTTCCCGATCGGGGGCTACGGCACGGCGGCCCATCTGGTGCTGCCTGCCCTGACCTTGGGCATTCTGGGGTCGGGCTGGTATGCGCGGATCATGCGCTCCAGCATGATAGAGGTGCTGCGGACTGATTTCATCCGCACCGCCCGCGCCAAGGGGCTGACGCGCAGCCGGGTCATCCTGCGCCATGCCCTGCCCAACGCGATCCTGCCGGTGATCGCCATGATCGGGATCGACATCGGCATCTTCATGGGCGGCATCGTGGTGGTTGAAGGCGTCTTTGGCTGGCCCGGCATCGGCCAGCTTGCCTGGCAGGCGATCCAGCGCGTCGACATCCCGATCATCATGGGCGTCACGCTGGTCTCAGCCTGCGCCATTGTTCTGGGCAACCTGCTCGCCGACCTCGTGGTTCCGCTGATTGATCCCCGTATCCGCATTCGCTGACATCAAAACCCAACAGGAGAGAACGCAATGAAAAAACTGCTCGCTTCTACCGCGCTGATCGCCGCCCTTACGCTGCCCGCTTTCGCGCAGGAAACGCTGGACCCCAACGCCAAGTCCGGCGGCGGAATTGTCGTGACCTACAAAGACGATGTTGCCACGCTGGACCCGGCCATCGGCTATGACTGGCAGAACTGGTCCATGATCAAATCCCTGTTCGACGGGCTGATGGATTACGAACCCGGCACCACCGTGCTGCGCCCCGGTCTGGCCGATAGCTATGATGTCTCGCCCGACGGGATGACCTTCACCTTCCACCTGCGCGCTGGGGTCAAGTTCCACAATGGCCGCGAGATGACGGCGCAGGACGTGAAATACTCACTCGACCGGGTGACCAACCCGGCCACCCAATCGCCGGGCGCGGGCTTTTTCGGCTCGATCGCCGGGTACCAAGAGGTCACCGATGGCACGGCGACCACTCTGTCGGGGGTCACGGTGCTTGATCCCGCAACGGTCGAGATCAAACTCTCCCGTCCCGATGCCACCTTCCTGCACGTGATGGCGCTGAACTTTGCCGCCGTCGTCCCGCAAGAGGCGGTAGAGGCCGCCAACGGCGATTTCGGAAAAATGCCGGTCGGCACCGGGGCCTTCAAGCTGGGCGAATGGACCATCGGCCAGCGCCTCGTGTTTGAGAAAAACCCTGACTACTGGCGCGCGGGCCTGCCCTATCTGGACACGGTGACCTTTGAGGTCGGCCAAGAGCCGATCGTCGCCCTCCTGCGCCTGCAAAATGGCGAAGTGGACGTCCCCGGTGACGGCATCCCTCCGGCAAAGTTCCAAGAGGTCATGGCCGATCCTGCGCAAGCGGCCCGGGTTGTCGAGGGCGGTCAGCTGCAAACCGGCTACATCACCTTGAACGTCACAATCCCGCCCTTGGACAATGTTGAGGTCCGCAAAGCCATCAACATGGCGATCAACAAGGAACGGATCACCCAGATCATCAACGGCCGCGCGGTTCCCGCAACCCAACCCCTGCCGCCGTCGATGCCGGGCTATACCGAGGGCTACGCAGGCTATGCCTTCAACCCCGAAGAGGCCAAAAAGATGCTGGCCGACGCGGGCCTGCCGGACGGCTTTGAAACCGAACTCTACGTGATGAACACCGACCCGAACCCGCGGATCGCGCAAGCCATTCAGCAAGATCTGGCGGCCATCGGCGTCAAGGTGTCGATCCAGTCCATCGCTCAGGCGAATGTGATTGAGGCAGGCGGCGCGGGCACCGCCCCGATGATCTGGTCCGGCGGCATGGCGTGGATCGCGGATTTCCCCGATCCGTCCAACTTCTTCGGCCCCATCCTTGGCTGCGCCGGCGCGGTTGAGGGCGGCTGGAACTGGTCGAAATTCTGCGACGCCGCGATTGATGCCGAGGCAACCGCCGCCGACAGCATGATCGACCCCGCCGCACCCGAGCGGATGAAGATGTGGTCCGACGTCTACATGAAGGTCATGGAACAGGCCCCTTGGGTGCCGGTGTTCAACGAACAGCGCTACACCATGAAATCGGCGCGCATGGGCGGGGCCGACAGCCTCTACGTTGATCCGGTGTCGATCCCGGTGAACTACGACTACGTTTACGTGACGGAGTAAGCCGCATGTGCAAGGCTTGTGACTACACGATCCACGGCGCGCAACATCACTTCGGCTGGGACAATGCGCTTGCCCCGGCCGAGCGGGTGGAACCCGGCCAGACGATCAGGTTTCACTGCCACGACAGTTCGGCGGGCCAGCTTGGCCCGTCGTCCACCGTGGCCGATGTAACAACGCTTGATTTTGGCAAGATCAACCCGGTCTCCGGCCCGATCTGGGTCGAAGGCGCGCAACCGGGCGACGCGCTGAAAATCACGCTCGACAGCTTTGCCCCCCAGACGCAGGGCGGCAAGGGCTGGGGCTGGACAGCAAACATCCCCGGCTTTGGCCTGCTGGCCGATCAGTTCACCGATCCCGCGCTGCACATCTGGACCTACGACGCCGAGGCGCTGACCCCGGCGCTCTTTGGCAAAGAGGGGCGCGTGCCGCTGAAACCCTTTGCGGGCACCATCGGCAATGCGCTGGCCGAACCGGGCCTGCACTCCGTCGTGCCGCCCCGGCGCGTCGGCGGCAATCTGGACATCCGCGATCTGGCCGCTGGCACCACGCTCTACCTGCCGGTTGAGGTGGCGGGGGCGCTCTTTAGTGTCGGTGACACCCATGCGGCCCAAGGCGACGGCGAGGTCTGCGGCACCGCAATTGAAAGCCCGATGGATGTGATCCTGACCCTCGATCTGGTCAAAGGCGCGCATCTGAAAACCCCGCGCTTTACCACGCCGGGGCCGGTCACACGGCATCTGGATGCAAAGGGATACGAGGTTACAACCGGTATCGGCCCCGACCTGATGACCGCCAGCCGCGATGCGGTGGCCCATATGGTCGACTTTCTGTGCGCCACGCGCGGCATGGCCGCGGTCGATGCCTATATGCTGGTCAGCACCTGCGGAGACCTGCGCATCTCGGAAATCGTGGACATGCCCAACTGGGTTGTCAGCTTTTACTTCCCGCGCTGCGTCTTCGAATGAATCCTGCCCTGAACCCCGCTCCCGGCGCCGCAGTGGCGCCGGACCTCCCCGCCGTGCTGTCGGTGCAGGATCTGACGGTGTCCGTCCGTACCGAAGCCGGGCTGCATCCCTTGGTCGAACAGATCAGCTTTGATCTGCGCCGGGGCGAGACCTTGGCCATCGCCGGCGAAAGTGGCTCGGGTAAATCCATCACCTCACTGGCGATCATGGGCCTGCTGCCGCCCCCCGCCGTCCGCATCACCGCCGGCACCATCGCGCTGAATGGCAAGCCGCTGTCCAGCCTTGCCGAGGGCGACATGCGCCAGATCCGCGGCAACCGCGTGGCGATGATCTTTCAAGAACCGATGACCTCGCTCAACCCGATGATGTCCGTCGGCGCGCAACTGACCGAGGCGATCCGCGCCCATTCCCCCCTGTCGCGCAAAGCCGCCCAGGCCGAGGCGCTTGCCGCCTTGACCGCCGTCCGTCTGTCAGACCCGGCGCGGCGCATGGGCCAATACCCGCACGAATTGTCCGGCGGCATGCGCCAGCGCGTGATGATCGCCATGGCACTGGCCCTGAAGCCCGAGGTGCTGATCGCCGACGAACCCACCACAGCCCTGGACGTGACCGTCCAGCGCGAGGTGCTGGAACTGCTGCGCGATCTGCAAAAGGTCAATGGAACCGCGATCTTGCTGATCACCCATGACATGGGCGTGGTCGCAGAGATGGCCGACCGCGTTGTCATCATGCGCAAAGGCCGCATCGTTGAGGCGGGCGATGTCCGCCAGATCTTCGCCGCCCCGTCCCAGCCCTACACCCAAGACCTGCTGGCCGCCGTTCCGCGCATGGGCGACGGCGGCCCAGCCCTCAACCGCCCCGACACCCCCGTCGTGGCCGCGCTGCGCGACGTGAAAGTGCGCTTTGACATCCGCGGCGGGGTCCTTAACCGCGTCACCCACCGTGTCCACGCGGTCGAAGGCGTCTCCTTTGAAATCCGCGCGGGCGAGACGTTTTCACTGGTCGGGGAATCGGGCTGCGGAAAATCCACCATCGCCCGCGCCATCGTCGGGCTGGTCCCCCACCAAGGGGAAATCACCATCGCAGGCCAAGCGGTCGGCACCTTGTCGGCCAGCCTGCGCCGCCGCCTCAGCGCCAGCGCCCAGATCGTGTTTCAAGACCCGATGGCCTCGCTTGACCCGCGCATGACCGTGGGCGAACAGATCGCCGAGCCCCTGCTGATCCACGGCAACCATGACGCCACTGCGCGCCGCGCCCGCGCGGCCGAACTGATGCAAAAGGTCGGCCTGACCTCGGCGCAACTCGACAACTACCCGCATGAGTTTTCCGGCGGCCAGCGGCAGCGCATCTGTATCGCGCGCGCCCTTGCCCTGACCCCCAAATTGCTGATCGCCGATGAAAGCGTGGCGGCGCTGGATGTTTCTGTTCAGGCGCGGGTGCTGGATCTGCTGCGCGCGCTGAAAGACGAATTCGGCATCGCGATGCTGTTCATCAGCCATGACATGGCGGTGGTTGAAAATATCTCGGACCGGGTGGGCGTCATGCACCGGGGCCAGATCGTAGAGATGGGCAGCCGCGCGCAGGTCTTCGGCGCCCCCCGCCACCCCTACACCCAGCGCCTGATGTCCGCCGTTCCTGTGGCAGACCCGACCCATCAGCGCCCCACAAACCTGCGCCTCACCGAAGACACCCCCAGCCCCGTGCACCGCAGCGGAGCAATCATCGCCCGGCACACGCTGCACGAGGTGTCACCGGGGCATCTGGTCGCCGCGCCAAGCTAAGGCCGGGCGCGCTACAGCGGCCAGAAAAGCAAGATGCTCGGGATCGACACCGCCACCACGACAATCTCAAGCGGCAGGCCCATGCGCCAGTAATCGTTGAACGAATACCCCCCCGGCCCAAGGATCAACGTGTTGTTCTTATGGCCGATGGGCGTCAAAAACGCCGCCGAGGCGGAAATCGCCACCGCCATCAGGAACGGATCAGGCGAAACCCCAAGGCTTTGCGCCATCTGAATCCCAACCGGGGCCGCGACAATCGTCGTGGCCGTGTTGTTCAGCACATCCGACAGCGTCATCGTCACCACCATCAGCACTGTCAGAATGGCCCATGCGGGCAGACCCTGCGTCAGGCTGACCAATCCCCCGGCGATCAACTCTGTCCCGCCCGAGGTTTCCAGCGCCGTGCCCAACGGTATCATCGACCCCAGCAACACCACCACCGGCCAGTTGATGTGGCTGTAGAGCTCGGCCAACGGCAGGATACCGGTCAACACGAACGCCATCACCACCAGCCCCAGCGCGATCGGCAGATAGATAAGCCCGAAACTCGCCGCCGCCACCGCCGCTGCAAACAGACCGATCGCCAGCCAGACCTTGCGATCATCGGTCACGACCAACCCCCGCGCGGCCAGCGACAGACAGCCCATCCACTCGGTCACATCCGGCCCCGTGTCGCGCGGCACCAGCAACAGCAGAATGTCCCCCGTCTCAATCTTGGTTTTGCGCAGCTGCTCGGTGATCTTCTTGCCCCGGCGTGAGATGCCCAAAAGCACCGCGTTCTGCCGCCGCGCCAGCCCGACCGAAAGCGCTGATTTGCCGACCATCCGGGTGTTTTCGGGCACGACCACCTCGATGATCTCCACCCCGTCGCCCGCCGCGTTCAGCCGGTCCGTGCGGCCCTTGTCGGCCACCGTCAGGCCCATTGCGACACGGAATTCGTCCAAGGCCGCGGGCGTGGCCTCAATCACCAGCGTATCGCCTTCCAGCAAAACGGTGTTGCGCGATGGCCCGTAGCGCCGCTTGCCGCCCCGGACAAGGCCAAGGATCGCCACGTCTGCCTTCTCGGCATCCTCTGACAATTCGTCCACCCGCTTGCCGATGGCCTTGTTATCCTTGGGAATTGTAAGCTCTGCGATATATTGCGACAGGTTTTCTACCGCCGAGGTCGCACTGCCCCGCGCCGGGATCAGCCGCCAACCAATCGTCGCCACAAACATCAGACCCGCAATCGCCGCCACCGCCCCCACCGGGGTAAAGTCGAACATGCCGTAAGGCTCGCCCAACATGTCCTCGCGGATACCCGAGATGATGATGTTCGGCGGCGTGCCGATCAGCGTGGCCATGCCCCCCAAAATCGTCGCAAAACTAAGCGGCATCAGCGACAACCCCGGCGACCGCCCGGCCTTGCGCGCGGTTTGTATATCCACCGGCATCAACAGCGCCAGCGCCGCCACGTTGTTCATGAACGCCGACAGCAGCGCGCCCACCGCCCCCAAAAGGGCGATATGCATCCCCAGTGAACGCCCGGCATCCACCAGCGTCCGGGTGATCAGGAACACCGCGCCCGACCGCACCAACCCCGCCGAGACGATCAACACCAGCGCCACCACCAGCGTCGCCGGATGGCCAAAGCCCGAAAACGCATCCTTGGCCGGGATCGCCCCCAGCACCACCGCGATCAACAGCGCCGAAAACGCCACCACGTCATAGCGGAACTTCCCCCACAACAGCATCGCGAAGAACACAAAGAACAACGAAAACAGGATGATCTGGTCGGTCGTCATAGGAGACTTTCTTTTAACCCAAGACCCCCAACATACCCGCAATCCGGGGGGCGGGGCTAGGGGGCACGGCGGACCTGCGGCCTCAGCGCGCCAATCCCGCCGCCGCCAGCCACCGGGCCGAAACCTGCACATCCCGGGCGTCCGCCATCTCCAGCATCAGGCGGGGCCGCTCCGCGCAACCGGCCAAGGCCGCAAACACCGACGGCCACAGGATCGTGCCTTGCCCCACGGCCCAGTGCCGGTCCGCAAATCCGTCGGCGTCTTGCAGATGCACATGGGTCAGCATCTCGCCTGCCGCACGCAAGAACACATCCACCGGCGGCGCACCGGTGACCCCATGGGCGTAATGCGCGTGCCCGGTATCCACCGACACCCGCACCGCGGCCGAGTTGAAAGACTGCGCCAGCGCCACCCGCTCTGCCGGGTCCTTGTCTTCGCAATTCTCCAGCACGATCTCTATGCCATGGTCTTCGGCCAGCCGCACCGCAGGGCCAAGCGTCGCATGGGTGCGCTCCAAAATCCCTGCGCAATCATCGTGATAGGTGCCACGGTTATACCAATGCCATGTGGTATAGGGACTGTGAACCACCATATGCCCCCCGCCGCGCCCATCCAGAATATGGATCAACGCCGCCAGCGCCGCCGCCAACCGCTCTTGCGTGATCCGACGCACATCCGCATCCGGCGTGTCGATGGCCAGCCCCCAGAACGGCCCGTGTATCCCGATCCGCCCGGCATGCCCCGCAAACAACACCCGCGCCGCTTCGGCCCGGTCGCGCCACGCATTGCCCGACAAGGCACCCAGCTCGGTAAAATCGCGGATCTCCACATCGCGGCCGGGGTCGCGGATAAACCGCTCCATCCCCGGCAGATCGGTGACTTCGCGCAGGTAAAGCGCTGCCCCCAGCAAAGGTAGCTCGGTCATGCCGTCCTCCTGATCCGCCGCGTGCCGATCCGGGCGCAAGCCTAGCACGAAGCCCACCGCGCGCCAGCCCCGCTACTGGTGTCGCAGCGCCTCAATCGGGTCCAGACGGGCTGCGCGGCGGGCGGGAAAGAACCCGAACACCACCCCCACCACCGCCGAAAAGCCAAAGGCCAGCACCACCACCGACACCGACGGGCTGTAAGGGATCGACATGAAAATCGACCCGCCATAGGCCAGCGCCAGCCCCAGAAAGATCCCCAGTGTGCCCCCCAGCACCGACAGAACCACCGCCTCCACCAGAAACTGCGTCAACACCTGCGCCGAGGTCGCCCCCACCGCCAGCCGAATGCCAATCTCGCGCGTCCGCTCGGTCACCGACACCAGCATGATGTTCATGATCCCGATGCCCCCCACCAGCAAACTGACCGCCGCTACCGATGACAAAAGCCCCGTCAGCACCGAATTCACCCCCGACAGCATCGACGAGATCTCTTTCATATCCGTCACCGAGAAATTGTCCGCCTGCGTCACGCCAATCCGCCGCAACTCACGCAGCAGCGATGACACCGCACGAATGCCGTCCTGAGAGCTGGCCGATTTCGTCAGCGCGACCGAAAGGCTGTCCACATCCTGATTGCCCTCCAACCGCCGCTGCACCGTCTTGATCGGCATCAGAACCAGATCGTCCTGATCCTGCCCGAACGATCCCGCCCCCTTGGCCGCCAAAACCCCGATCACCTCGCAGGACACCGACTTCACCCGCATCGTCTGGCCAATCGGGTCTGCCGTGCCGAACAAGGTGTTACGCACCGTCTGGCCCAGCACACAGACCGCACTGCCCGCCTGCACCTCCCCATCCGCGAAACTGCGGCCCAGCGACAGGCCCCAGTTCTGCACCGTCAGATAATCGCCCGTGGTCCCGTAAATCTGGGTCGAGGCATTGGCATTGCCCGCCACCACCGTCTGCGCCGTTGTGGCAATCGGGGCGACATGGGCAACCATCGACAGTTCGGCAATCGCCTCGGCATCCTTGACCGAAAAGCGCGGCGCGGCCTCGCCACTCGGGGGGCCCATCCGCTGCCGGCCCGGCCGCACGATCAGCACATTGGTCCCCAGCGACGCGACAGAGGCCTGCACCTGATCCGAAGACCCCTGCCCCACCGTCACCATCGCAATCACCGCCGCCACCCCGATCACCACGCCCAACACGGTCAGAAACGACCGCAGCTTGTTGCGGATGATCGCGGTCAGGGCCAGTCGCACGGCTTCAAAGATCATGGCGTGGTCCTTTGCGCGACAGGCTCGTCGCGGGTCAGATTTCCGTCGGTGAACACCACCAGCCGGGCCGCATAGGCGGCGATGTCTTCCTCATGGGTCACCATCACAATCGTGATCCCGTCGTCGCGGTTCAGCGCCTGCAACAGTTGCATGATCTCATGGCTGCGGTGGCTATCGAGGTTTCCGGTCGGCTCATCGGCCAAGATCACCGTGGGTTCGCTGGCCAAGGCGCGCGCAATCGCGACCCGCTGCTGCTGCCCGCCCGACAGCTGCGCCGGGTCATGGCCCTCACGGCCCTGCAACCCCACCTTCGCCAAGGCCAGCCGAGATCGCAACCCCCGCTCCACCGAAGGCATGCCCTTGTAAATCAACGGCAATTCGACGTTTTCCTGTGCAGTGGTCCGGGCCAGCAGGTTAAATCCCTGAAACACAAAGCCAAAGGCATGGCGGCGCAACAAGGCCCGCGCGTCGCGGTCCAGATCCTGCACCTCAATGCCACGGAACAGATATTGCCCCGCCGTCGGACGGTCCAGACAGCCAATGATATTCATCGCCGTCGATTTGCCCGACCCAGACGGCCCCATGATCGCCACGAACTCCCCCTCGCGGATCATCAGATCAACGTGGTCCAGCGCCACCACTTCGGCCTCGCCGCTGCCATAGCTGCGCCGCACGCCCCGGAACTCGATCAACGGATCGCCCTTTGCCATGATCGCCCCCTAGTTGGTCGTGCTTTGGTCGCTGATCACCAGATCGCCCTCGGACAAGTCGTCAGAGGTGACAACCGTCCGCCGCCCGTCGCTTTCGCCCAAAACCACCGCAACCTCGACCGGGACACCGTCGCGCAACACCCACAGCGACTTGCCCGTCGCACTGCCCGCCTGCCCACTGCGACTGCCCGGCGCAGGCAGGATCAACCCCACCAACCCCTGCGCAGACCCCCCGCTTGCCGCTTTTGGCGGGGCATAGCGCAGGGCCGCATTGGCAACGCTCAGCGCGTCAGGCACCTCGGCCACAATCAGCGTGGCGGTGGCCGTCATGCCGGGGCGCAACAACCCGTCGGGGTTTTGCACCGACAAGACCGCCTTGTAGGTCACCACGTTATTCGTGGTCTCCGGCGCGAACCGCACTTGCGTGATCACCGCCGGGAACACCTGCCCCTGATAGGCATCCACCGAGAATTCCGCCCGCGCCCCCACCTTGACCTGCCCGATATCGGCCTCGTCAATATCCACCAGCAAATCCATCTGCGCCAGATCCTCGGCCAAGGTGAACAGCACCGGGGCCGACAAAGAGGCCGCTACGATCTGCCCCGCCTCTGCGGTCCGGTTCAGCACGATCCCCTTGATGGGCGAGCGGATCACCGCGTTGTCCAGATCAGCGCGCTGCAAGGTCAGATTGGCCTGCGCCTGTGTCAGATCCGCCGCCGCGATGTCCACCGATGCCCGCGCCCGCTCGACAGCGGCCTGCACGCCCACCAGACCGCTGCGCGCCGCGATGCCGCGCGCATCCAACGCGGTCTGTGTGGCGTAATTTGCTTCGGCTTCGCGTGCCGAGGCCTCCGCCGACACCAGCCGCGCCTTGGCCGCAACCACAGACGCCTCTGAATTGGCCAATTGCGCGGTCAGCTTGGTGTCGTCCAGCCTGGCCAGAACCTGACCGACCTCAACCGCATCGTTGTAATCCACCTCAACCGAGGCCAGCGTGCCCGACAACTCAGACGACACCTCAACCTGCGTGGTCGGCTCAACCGTTCCGGTCGCGGTCACCGTCACCGTCATCGGCCCCCGACTGACCGCTTCGGTGATGTAGCGCAGCTGCTTGGTCTGGCCGCTGCCGGAAAGCCCATACCACCCCGCAGCCCCGGCCAAAACCAGCACAACCAGCCCGCCCCAAAGCCAACGCCGCCCGCGCGGACGCCCCTGCTGGAGCATCCGGGTAATGTCTTCTGCCGACTGGGCCATGATGTGCTTTCCTGCCTGGGTCCCGCGTTTGCCCGTTAAACGTCTCGGCGCGCGATTTCCGTCGCAGTTACACTATCTAAGCTGTTCTGCGCGCGGGGAAAGCCAGATCGCTTCTTAGCTGCCGCGATAGGTCGAATAGGCAAAGGGTGAAATCAACAACGGCACATGGTAATGCTGCCCCGCATCCGGCACGCCAAAGCGGATCGGAATCTCATCCAGAAACGCCAGCCCCGGCCCTGCCTGCCCGGTCGCGCGCAAATACGCGCCCGCCTCAAAGATCAACTCATACACCCCCGCCGCCAAACCCTCACCCGCAAGCATCGGGGCGTCGGTGCGCCCATCCGAATTGGTGACCGCTTCGGCGATCTTGTCGCGCGCACTGCCCGCCAAGCGGTAAAGGGTGATCCGCACCCCCTCTGCGGGCTTGCCCCGCGCGGTGTCCAACACATGCGTCGTTATCCTGCCTGCCGCCATGATCTTGCCCTTTCCCAAATGCCTGCCCCACCTTACCCCATCTGCCCGCCCTTTGCCGGGCTTCCTGCCTACAGGTCTTTCGGGAATAATTTGATAAACCCTAGCCGATTTCCCGCATAGTCTTTGCGAAAGTTAAGGAGCCAGCATGAACCGATACCCGCGCGATTTCCGAGGCCACGGGCCCCAAGCCCCCGATGCGCGCTGGCCGGGTGCGGCCAAGATCGCCGTCTCGGTGGTGCTCAACTATGAAGAGGGTGGCGAAAACAACCTCTTGCACGGCGACGCGCAGTCCGAGGCCTTTCTGTCCGACATCGCCGGCGCAGCCCCTTGGCCGGGCCAGCGGCACTGGAACATGGAATCGATCTACGATTACGGCGCACGGGCGGGCTTTTGGCGCCTGCACCGCCTGTTCACCGAACAGGCCATCCCCGTGACGATCTTTGGCGTCACCTCCGCCCTTGCCCGCAACCCCGAACAGGTTGCCGCAATGAAATCCGCCGGGTGGGAAATCGCCTCGCACGGGCTGAAATGGGTCGATCACCGTGACATGACGCCCGAGGAAGAGGCCACCCAGATCGCCGAGAGCTTCCGATTGCACCAAGAGGTCGTCGGCACCCCGCCGCGCGGCTGGTATACGGGGCGCTGCTCCATGAACACCGTCCGCCTGACCGCCGAGACGGGCCAGCTTGACTGGATCTCTGACACTTATGACGACGATCTGCCCTATTGGCTGGAACTGGGCGCGCGCGACCAACTGGTGATCCCCTATACGCTTGAGGCAAACGACATGCGCTTTGCCACCGCCCCCGGCTACATCACCGGCGAGCAGTTCTTTCAGTATCTCAAAGACAGCTTTGACACCCTCTATGCCGAGGGCGAAGAGGGCCGCGCCAAGATGTTTTCCATCGGCCTGCACTGCCGCCTGATCGGGCGTCCGGGCAAGATCGCCGGGCTGAAGCGTTTCCTCGACTATGCAAAATCCCACGAAGGCGTCTGGTTCCCCCGCCGCATCGACATTGCCGAACATTGGGCAAAAGCCCATCCACACAAGCGGTTAGATCGCCCTTCTCAGATGGATCGTGCGCAGTTCGTCTCACGCTTTGGTAGCATTTTCGAACATTCCCCCTGGATTGCCGATCGGGCGTGGGATCTGGAACTTGGCCCCGCGCATGACTGTGCGACGGGCATCCATTCGGCCCTGTCGCGCATCTTCCGCAGCGCATCCCGCGCCGAACGACTGGGGGTTCTGACGGCACACCCCGATCTTGCGGGCAAGCTGGCCGCGGCCAAACGGTTGACCGCCGAAAGCACCTTGGAACAGGCCAGCGCCGCACTCGACGCGCTGACCGATGACGAACGCGCGACCTTTCAACGCCTGAACACGGCCTATGTCGCCAAGCACGGCTTTCCCTTCATCATCGCTGTGCGCGACAACAGCAAAGACAGCATCCTTGCCGCCTTCCACACCCGCTTGGGCAACGACACCGACACCGAATTTTTCACCGCCTGCGCGCAGGTCGAACGCATCGCCGAACTACGCCTGAAGGATTTGCTACCATGAGCCAGTATTACACCCCGCAAGGTGGGCTGCCCCCGCAAACCGCGCTGATGACCGGGCGCGCGGTGTTCACCACCGCCTATGCCGTGATCCCCAAGGGTTGCTTTTCCGACATCGTCACCAGCAACCTGCCCGGCTGGACCAAAACCAAACTCTGGCTGATCGCCCGCCCGATGTCGGGCTTTTCGGAAACCTTCAGCCAATATGTGATGGAGGTGCAGCCCGGCGGCGGCTCGGACGCACCCGATGCCGAGGCGGGCGTGCAACATTGGCTGTTCTTCACCGGCGGTCTGGCCACGCTGACCATCGACGGCCAAGGCTATGAACTGGACGAGGGCGGCTACGCCTATATTCCCGCCGGCGCGAAATGGGCGCTGCATGCCGAAGGCGCGCAGCCCTCGCGCTTTCATTGGCTGCGCAAGATTTATGAACCCGCCCCCGGCATCCCCGCACCGGAAGCCTTTGTAACCAATGAGAAAACCATTGCCCCCTCGGCCATGCCTGACACGCAGGGCCGCTGGGCCACGACCCGCTTTGTCGAACCTGATGACCTGCGCCACGACGCCCATGTCAACATCGTCACCTTCCAGCCCGGCGGCCTGATCCCGTTTGAAGAAACCCATGTCATGGAACACGGGCTTTATGTGCTAGAGGGCAAGGCGGTCTACAAGCTCAACACCGACTGGGTCGAGGTCGAGGCAGGCGATTTCATGTGGCTGCGCGCCTATTGCCCGCAAGCCTGCTATGCCGCTGGCCCCGGCCCCTTCCGCTATCTGCTTTACAAGGACGTGAACCGCCACGCCAAACTGCGCGGCGTCGGGGCCTTTGGCCGATGAGCGCCCCGCGCGCAGCCACCCCCCGCGACCTGGTCGCAGAACCCCTGACCGCCGAGGCCTTCGCCCCCTTTGGCGATGTGCTGGAGGCCTCGGGTGATTTTCGCCTGATCAATGCGGGCCTGTGCCGCCGCCACCACGACCGCGCGCGCATCGACTGCGGCGATGCCCGCCCCGGCCTGTCGATCTTTGAGGCCCAGCCCCGCGCGCTGCCCTATCTCTTTGATCTGATTGAACGCCACCCCGAAGGCTCCCAAGCCTTCCTGCCGATGACACAGCACCCCTTCCTTGTCATCGTCGCACCCGATCTGCAGTCGCCCCCGCGCGCCTTTCTGACCAATGGCGCGCAGGGCATCAATCTGCACCGCGGCACATGGCACGGCGTGCTGACCCCGCTGCACGCACCGGGGCTCTTTGCCGTCGTCGACCGCATCGGCCCGACGCCGAACCTTGAAGAACACCGATATGCGGACCCTTACACCGTAATCGGCTAGCGCCCCCAAAGACGGGCGCTCTAACCGGACTGCCCCAAAGGGGCGAGGCAGAGACGGCGCGAATAAAAAGCCCCTAGGGAAACAGAACGTCAGGAAACTGCAATCATGAGCGAAACAACCCACCCGGTGGACGAAATCCTCGCCCCTCCCAAGCTTTTTACTCTTGGCCTGCAGCATGTGCTGGTCATGTATGCCGGCGCCATCGCCGTGCCGCTGATCGTCGGGCGCGCGCTGAAACTCGAACCGGCCGATGTGGCCTTTCTGATCTCGGCGGATCTCTTTGTCTGCGGCATTGTCACGCTGATCCAGTCCTGGGCGTCACCCAGTGGTTCGGCATCCGCCTGCCGGTGATGATGGGCGTCACCTTTGCCTCGGTCGGCCCGATGCTGGCCATCGCGGGCCAGACACCCGGTCCAGACGGCGCGCGGCTGATCTTTGGCGCGATCATCGGCGGCGGGGCTGATCGCCATGCTGCTCGCCCCCTTGGTCAGCCGCATGCTGCGCTTTTTCCCGCCCGTGGTGACCGGCACGATCATTCTGGTGATCGGCGTCACGCTGATGCGGATCGGCATCAACTGGATCTTCGGCAACCCCGTCGGCCCCACCGCCCCGCAGATCATCGACCCCGCCCATGCCGACTGGCTGAAAGCGGTGACCGAGGCGCGCCGCCGCGCCAAGGCACCGCCGTGCCCGAAGGGCTGGCGCCTTGCCGCCAAGGTGAACAACCCCGCCTATGCCGCGCCGGGCAACATGGCGCTTTCGGCCGTGGTGCTGGTGTCGATCCTGCTGATCGCGCGCTTTGGCAAAGGCTTTGTGGCCAACATCGCGGTGCTGCTGGGCATCGTGATCGGCGGCGTGATTGCCACCGCTTTGGGCATGATGACCTTTGGCAAGGTCGCCGATGCGGCTTGGTTCGGCCTGATCACGCCCTTCCACTTCGGCATGCCGATCTTTGATCCGGTGATGATCGTGACCATGACGCTGGTGATGATCGTGGTCATGATCGAATCCACCGGCATGTTTCTGGCGCTTGGCGACATGACCGGGCAGCAAGGTCACCCAGCCGATGCTGTCGGCGGGCCTGCGCACCGATGGTCTGGGCACGCTGATCGGCGGGATCTTCAACACCTTCCCCTATACCTCCTTCAGCCAGAACGTCGGCCTCGTGGGCGTCACGGGGATCAAGTCGCGCTTTGTCTGCGTGACGGGCGGGCGTGATCCTGATCGTCTTCGGGCTGATGCCCAAGATGGGTGCGCTGGTGGAATCGCTGCCTGTCATCGGTTCTGGGCGGCGCGGGTCTGGTGATGTTCGGCATGGTGGCCGCGACAGGTATTCGCATCCTTGCGGCGGTGAATTTCTCATCCAACCGCAACAACCTGTTCATCGTTGCGGTTGCCTTGGCATGGGGATGATCCCGCTGATCGCGCCAAACTTCAAACAATGGATGCCGCATGACATCCACCCGCTGATCGAAAGCGGCATCCTGCTGGCCTCGATTTCCGCCGTGGCGCTGAACGCGTTCTTCAACGGCGCAAAAGGCACGGCCGACGAGCTGAAGGCCGCTGCCGCCAACGCCGACCACTGACCCCGACCTTTGCCCGAGGCCCCTGCGGCTTCGGGCAACCCCCGCCGGGGCCCGCTTATTGGCCTTCCCCCCGGCTTTCCCACCGCAAACCCCGCGCCGTCTGCGGCCCAAAACCCGCCCAGTCGCCCGCCAAAAAGCCCGCCATCTCGGCCTGCCCCTTCAGATGCAGCCCAAGGAACGCCGTCGCGAAATGCTGCGCGATGTTGTTCATCCGCACGGAATCCCACACCACATCGGCGTAATGCTCAAAGGGTGAGAACGCCAACCGCTCAGACGGCTCCCAAGCCTCCGACGGGGCGGGATGCGGCGCCGCCGCATTGTGGCCCGCATGTTCAAAGGTCAACAGATGCCGCGCGGCCCCCTGCGCCTCATCAAAGATCGCGCGCATCCCCGTCTCATAGCCCGAAACCTCATCCAGCGATCCGGCCATGATCAGCGCGGGCACCCGCATCGTGGCCATACCTTCCGCGTCCCAATAGCCGCGCTGCCGCCCCCAAGGGCCAATCGGCACGATGGCCTTCAGCCGCCCGTCCACCTCTGGCGCGAAATGCCGCGCGATAAGGCCCCCCGGCACCACAGGCTCCAGACTGACCGCGCGTGGCGACACCGCCGCCCCGCCCGAAATCAGCGCGCCATACCCGCCCATCGAATAGCCGATGATCGCCACGCTTGTCGTATCGGCCCCCAGTTCCGGCAGCCCCTCCAGCGCATCCACCACAAAGCGCGTATCCATCGGCCGGTTCAGCAGCGTTGAGGCAAAGGCCGTCTTGTCGTCATAGGTGCTGTCCTTGTGGTCGATGCTGGCCACCACATAACCTTTGGAGGCCAGGTTTTCACCGAAATGCGCCAGCAACATCCGGTTGCCGGGATAGCCGTGCGACAAGATCACCAACGGAAACGACCCCGCCGCTCGCACCGCATCGCGGTTGGCCCGGCCCTGCAAGGTGACAGGCCGCGCGCCGTCGCGCAGGATCGTCCGGTAGGTGGTGCCCTGCGCGCTGCCGGCCTCCGCCGGATACCAGATTTCCACCACCAACCGCCTGTCGCGGCGCGGCAGGCTGGCGTCCAGCACATCAATCTGGTCCGGGTTTACAAAGGCCCGCGTTTCTACCCCCACCGGATGGGGGCCAAAAGCGGCCAAAGCCGGGGCATCGGGGCGGATCAGGTCAATGCGGTTCATAAGGGCAGCCTTTTGCAGAACAGACCCGCACTTTCACCGCTTCCCCCGCCGAGGTCCACCCCAGCCCTGAACGCAAACGGGGCGGCGCGCGCCACACCAGCCCCAAACGCAAACAGGGGCGGCTTTCGCCACCCCCGTCCGTATCACATCACGAAAGGCAGATTATGCCAGTGCGAGGTTGATCGCCGATTCGCGGCCGTCACGGCCGGATTCGATGTCGAAGGTCACTGCCTGACCGTCATTCAACTGACGGATACCAGCGCGTTCCATAGCCGAGATGTGCACGAACACATCTTTGCCGCCCGTCGCCGGAGCGATGAAGCCGAAACCTTTGGTAGCATTGAACCATTTCACGGTGCCATTGGCCATCGTGTGTACTCCTGTCTTGTTCGCCATCCGCAGCATGCGATGGCCCGGCTTAGTCACACCAAGATCGAGTGTCTGAAGCCGCAAGGGAACAGAAGATCGACGTGTCGCGTTTCGCACCGCCTATATGCACTTTTTTGTCTGGAAATACAACCCCCACCGCCACATTTCGCCGAGGGGCTTAAATCTTGATGTCGTAGGTCACCCATTTCGTGCGTTGGGCCAACCGATCATAAAGCGCGCGGGCGCGGGCGTTGTCTTCGGCGGTGATCCAGCGCAGCACCGACCAGCCGCGCAGGCGGGCCTCGGCTTCCAGGGCGGCGATCAGCGCAGGGGCCGCACCAGACCCCCGCGCCGCCGGGTCTACGAACAAATCATCCAGAAAGCCACCCGTGCTGGCCGACAAGGGCCGGGCATAGGGCCGGAAATGCGCCAACCCCACCAACTGCCCACCTGCCTCCGCCACAAATGCCTCTGTCTCGCGGGCCGGATCGTGGATCCAGTCCCACACCCGGTCGCGCATCTCCTCGGTCTGGGTCACCTCATAAAAGGCGGCATAGCCCGCATAAAGCCGCCCCCATGCCGCACGATCCCCGGCCACTGGCCTGCGAATATGCATCTTTTCCCCCGCCTGCATTCACGTCGTTTCTGTACGATCTGCCGCCCTTTTGGTTTGGCACCCGCGCCTATCTGCGATACTTCTACGGGCAGCGAGGGTTTATGCAACAACGTCGTAAGGCGGGCCCTGCCAAAGACTGACCCACAGCTTTTTGCCCACGGATAAAGGAACCCTTCATGCGCGCGATCTTGGTCCTGGCCTGCCTTGCCACCGTCACAAACGCCCCCGCGGCCCATGCCGCATCGGCACAGCTGCGTGCCGATACCGCCTGTCAGGCCCACGGTTGGGTGGGGGCCTCGACCTTTTGGTACGACACGGCCAACCAGCTGCACGTGACCTGCAAGCCCGAAAAGCTGTCTGGCCAAACCCCGATCCGCACCGTCAAAGCGCCCAGTGCCACAAGCTCGCTGACGCTGACCCTGACGGGTTTGATGGGGCTGGCGGTCCTTGGCAGCGCGTCCACGGCCAGCACGTCTGGCACCAACTGAGCCGCCGCGGGCTCCACCCCCTTCCCCCCGTTGCCGCGCAAGGCTAGGCTCGCCCGATGACCGCGCACCATCAGACGCACGCCGCTTTGGGCGACCTCCTGACCTCTCCGCCCCCGGTGATCCCGCCGGAGCACGCGCTGTCGCTTGCCGAAACCCATTTCGGCCTGCGCGGCACGCTGAAACCGCTCACCTCCGAACGCGATGCGAATTTTCTGCTGCGCGCGCCGGATGGGCGTGGCTACGTGCTCAAATTCGCCAATCTGGCCGAGCCCGCCGCCCAGACCGATTTCCAGATCACCGCGCTGCGCCACCTCGAAGCCCACGCCCCCACCCTGCCCGTGCCCCGCGCCCTGCGCAGCCTGGACGGGCGCGATGCCGTGGCGCTGCCCGGCGGGCTGTTTCGGGTGCTTAGCTATCTGGAAGGTGTGCCGCTGCATCTGTCGCCCAACACCGCACCCCGCCGCGCCGCCATGGGGCGCATGGCCGCGGCCCTGTCGCAAGGGCTTGCGGGCTTTAGCCACCCTGCCGCCGATCACACATTGCTGTGGGATATCCGCCAAGCCGCCGGCCTGCGCCCCCTGCTGACCGCGATCGCCGACACAGACCTGCGCACGCGCGCCGAAGCCACGCTCGACCAGTTTGAAACCGCCGTCGCCCCCGCCCTTCCCGCCTGCCGCTGGCAAGTTGTCCATAACGACCTGAACCCGCACAACGTGCTGGCCGATCCCGCCCGCCCCGACCAGATCGCGGGCGTGCTGGATTTTGGCGATATGGTGCGCACGGCCTTGGTCTGCGACCTTGCGGTTGCGGCCTCCTACCAGATTGACCCGGCAGCGCCGCTGGACAGCCTCGTGACCTTCACCGCCGCCTATCACCAGACCCTGCCGCTGTTGCCGGTTGAGACCGCCTTGATCTTTGACCTCGTCGCAACGCGGATGCTGACCACCATCGCAATTGCCAGCTGGCGCGCCGCCCGCTACCCAGGTAACGCCGCCTATATCCTGCGCAACCTGCCCTCGGCCCGCGCCGGGCTGAACGCCTTTGCCGCCCTGCCCCGCGCCACCGTCCAATCCGCGCTTGCCCGCGCAACGGAGTGACCATGCCCCCTTTCCCCGGTGCCATGCCGAACGCCTATATCCCCGGCCACGGGGATCTGTCTGTGCAAGATCAAGCCCGCGTCGCCCGTCGCCAACGCCTGCTTGGCCCGGCCTACCGGCTGTTTTATGAAACACCCGTCCACCTCGTGCGCGGCGAAGGCGTCTGGCTTTATGATGAGGCGGGCGAGGCCTTTCTGGATTGCTATAACAACGTGGCCTCCGTTGGCCATTGCCACCCGCATGTGCTTGCCGCCACCGCGCGCCAGTCCGCACTGCTGTCCAGCCACACCCGCTATCTGCACGATACGGTGCTGGACTATGCCGAAAAGCTGCTGGGGCATTTTCCGCCAGAGCTTTCGCATGTGATGTTCACCTGCACCGGGTCTGAGGCGAATGACCTCGCCCTGCGGATCGCCCGCGCGCATACCGGCGGCACCGGGGTGATCGTGACCGAAAACGCCTACCACGGTGTCACGCTGGCCGTGGCAGGCTTGTCGCCCAGCCTTGGCGCGGGCGTGGCCTTGGGCGAACATGTCCGCACCGTGCCCGCCCCGCACGGCCCCGACGCCGCCACCCGCTTTGGCGCTGATGTCGCCGCCGCCGCCGCCGACCTGATCCGCCACGGCATCCGCCCCGCCGCACTGATCACCGACACGATTTTTTCCTCAGACGGGGTGATCGCCGGGCCCGCCAACCTGCTGCAACCCGCCGTCGCAGCCATCCGCGCTGCCGGGGGCCTCTTCATCGCGGATGAGGTCCAGCCGGGCTTTGGCCGAACCGGCGAAGCCATGTGGGGCTTTCAGCGCCACAACGTGCTGCCCGATATGGTCAGCCTTGGCAAACCAATGGGCAACGGATATCCGGTCGCAGGCTTGGTGCTGCGACCCGAAGTGGTGGCAGAGTTCGGTGCAAAAGGCCGCTATTTCAATACCTTTGGCGGCAACGCCGTCGCTGCGGCCACCGCCATGGCCGTGCTGGAGGTGGTCGAAGGCGAAGCCCTCCAAGCCAATGCGCAAAGCGTCGGCGGCTATTTCCGCGACGGGCTGACAGCCCTTGCCAAAACCCACAGCGCCTTGGGCGAGATCCGCAGCGCCGGGCTGTTTCTGGGGGCCGACATCGTGTCCCCCGGCTCCGATATCCCCGACCCGGCCCGCGCCGCGCGCCTCGTGAACCGGCTGCGAGCGGCCAAAGTGCTGATCTCCGCCACCGGACCTCTGGGCCACGTCCTGAAGATCCGACCGCCGCTGGTGTTCAGTTGCGCCCATGTCGATCTGTTCCTTGACCGCCTACGCAGCGCCCTGCGCGCCGACGGGGCCTGAGCGCAAGACTGTAACGGCGCGCAGCGGCGACGTGGGGACGCTCCGCGGGGGATATTTAAGGACAGAAAATGGGCTTTCATCTTGGCCCAAATACTCCCGCCGGAGGCTCTTGCCGGGGCGGGGCGCTGCAGCCTCAGGACGCATCCGGTGCTGCGGGCCGCACCTCCATCGCGCGGCGGATCGCGTCTCGGATATGCGAGGCCATGAAATCGGTGAACAGCCGCACCTTGGGGTCTTTCAGGCGGCGATGCTGGGACAGGCAGGACAGTTGCGTGGCCACGGGTGGGGTGGCCAGCGCTACCGGCACAAGCCGGCCCTCGCGCAGATGGTCAGCCACTTCGAATGTGGTCTTCATCACGATGCCGCGCCCATCCAGCGCCCAACCCGTCAGCACTTCGCCGTCATCGCTTTCAAAGGGGCCGGCGATCTCGAAGCGGCGGATGCCTTCGGGGGTTTGCAGCGCCCATTGGAACTCTTTCGCGCCGGGAAAGCGCAGGTTCAGGCAATCATGCCGCTCGGCCACCAAAGCGGCGCCATCCACCGGCATGCCCCGTCTTGCCACATAGTCGGGCGAGGCGCACAGCACCCTCGGGCAATCGGCGATCAGGCGGACCTTCAGGGTGGAATCATCCAACAGCCCAAGGTGGAACGCCACATCCAATCCTTCGGCGGTCACATCCACCCCCCGGTCCGACAGGCGCAGCCGCACATCGATCTGCGGATACAGATCCTTGAAGGCCGGCACATGCGGCGCGATGAACCGCCGCCCGATCCCCAAAGGGGCCGAGACAAAGATTGTCCCCCGCGGGTTCTGCGTGACATCCATCACCGCCGCTTCGGCCTCATCGATTGATTCCAGCACCTTCTTGGCGCCGTCATAAAAGATCCGGCCGTTCTCGGTCGGCTGCAAGCTGCGGGTGGTGCGCGAGAACAGCCGAACACCAAGGTGCTTTTCCAGTTCCGAAATCCGTGCCGAGGACACCGCCGGCGAGGTGCGCTGATCGCGGGCGGCGGCGGACATGGAGCCCAACTCATACACCCGCACGAACATCTTCAGATTGTTCACATAAGACATGTTTTCTGCCCCTGCCCGCCTTTTCCGGTCTTTCCCACCTGATTTTCGCGCTCAGTTTGAAAGTGATCCGGCATTTACTGGATTAACAGAAGAAACGAACGCGGTATAGCGTATCCAAAGGCAAAGCCAGACGGGGGATCGGCACGATGTATGATTGGGTAGTGCTTTGGGAGTGGGTGGAAATCGCCATGCGCTGGACGCATGTGATCACCGCCATCGCCTGGATCGGATCGTCGTTTTACTTCATCGCGCTGGACCTTGGCCTGCGCAAGATGCCAAGCCTGCCCCCCTTGGCGCATGGCGAGGAATGGCAGGTCCACGGCGGCGGCTTCTACCACATCCAGAAATACCTCGTCGCCCCCGACATGATGCCCGAGCATCTGACCTGGTTCAAATGGGAAAGCTATGCGACCTGGCTGACCGGGTTTTCCATGCTGGTGCTGGTCTATTACCTCGGCTCAGATCTCTACCTGATCGACCCGCAAATCGCCGATCTGACGCAATGGCAGGCAGTGCTGATCTCGCTCGGATCGCTCGGCTTTGGCTGGGTCGCCTATGACCTGATCTGCAAAAGCCGCTTTGGCGATGACAACACCCGGTTGATGGTCGGGCTTTATGTGATCCTTGTCGGCATGGCTTGGGCCTATACCCAAGTCTTCACCGGGCGCGCGGCCCTGCTGCATCTGGGGGCCTTTACCGCCACCATCATGTCGGCCAACGTGTTCGTGATCATCATGCCGAACCAGCGCATCGTGGTGGCCGATCTGCAAGCGGGCCGGGTGCCGGATGCCAAATACGGCAAGATCGCCAAACAGCGCAGCACACATAACAACTACCTGACCCTGCCCGTGCTGTTCCTGATGCTGTCCAACCACTACCCGCTGGTGTTTGCGACCGAATACAACTGGCTGATCGCAAGCCTTGTGTTCCTGATGGGCGTCACGATCCGCCACTGGTTCAACTCCAAACACGCGCGCAAAGGCAACCCGCACTGGACATGGGCGCTGACAGCCCTGCTCTTTGTGCTGATCGCGTGGCTGTCGACCGCCCCCCAACGCCACCGCCCCGAGGAAACCAGCCTGAACGGCCCTGCCCTTCGCTATGCCTCGGCCCAGGGGTTTGACGATGTGGTCAGCATCATCCAGGGCCGCTGTGCCATGTGCCACGCGGCCGAGCCGGGCTGGGAGGGCATCCACTGGGCGCCCAAAGGCGTCGTGCTGGAAACCCCCGCCCAGATCGCCGCCGAGGCCAAACGCATCTACCTGCAAGCGGGCCTGACCCACGCCATGCCCCCCGCCAACGTCAGCTACATGGAACCGGCAGAGCGTGAGGCGATCGTGCTGTGGTTCCAGATGGCGGGCCGGGGCGGTCAGGACAGCTGACCCCCGCCCGAACCTGAAGCCCCCGAACCGTTTGCCCCCGACCCTGCCCCCCCGCCCTGATCCGGTTGCCCCCGCTGCGCTGCCCCCGCACCGGCCGCCCCAGAAACCTCCCCCACCTGTTGCGCAGCCGCCCGT
The DNA here is from genome assembly GCA_963815355.1 of uncultured Alphaproteobacteria bacterium. Lineage (GTDB taxonomy): Bacteria > Pseudomonadota > Alphaproteobacteria > Rhodobacterales > Rhodobacteraceae > JAPUEK01. The sequence goes on along the minus strand of CAWFGJ010000010.1, from coordinate 13,191 downwards.
TTCAGCCTATCCTGATGGCCCGAACAGGGAGTGTCCTTACCCCGCCAAGGCGCGCAAATAACCGTGCTCCCGTTGCAAGACCCGCCGCGAAATCCCAAACTCGGGGTCGGCTTGCCGTCTGACCCAGACTTGACGCTTCAGGCCGACACCCGTTCGGACCCGACAGGAAAGCCCCTATGAACCGGGATCTCCCCTCCCAAAACGCCGAACTGCCCCCCTCCACCCTCGACACGCTCGGCTGGCAACCCTTCTTCGCCAACCAGATCACCGAGGCCGAAGCCGCAACCACCACCCCGGTCCGCATCACCGAAATCCACCGCAGCGGATTGCACGTGATGGGCGAGGCGATCACCACAACACTGCCGCCCGATGCCGCAACCACGGTCGGCGACTGGCTGCTCTTGTCCCACGACCCGACCCGCATCAGCCGCATTCTGGACCGCAAAAGCCTGATCAAACGCCGCGCCCCCGGTTCGGACCGTCAGGTGCAACTGATCGCCGCGAATATAGAGACGCTGTTCATCGTCTCGTCCTGCAACAAGGATTTCAACGTCGCGCGTCTGGAACGCTTTGTCGCTCTGGCGCTCGAGGCCGACATCCCCCCCGTCCTGCTGCTGACCAAAGCGGATCTCTGCGCCGACCCCGCCGCCTATGTCGCGGCAGCCAGCGTCATCTCTGACCAACTGGTCGTGCTCACCCTTGATGCCCGCAGCGATGAGCCGCGCGCCAAACTGGCCCCTTGGTGCAAACCCGGCCAGACCGTGGCCTTCCTTGGCACCTCGGGCGTGGGGAAATCCACCCTGACCAACGCCTTGGCCGGCGATCAGGCAATCCCGACCCAAGCGGCCCGTGCCGATGATGCCCGCGGTCGCCACACCACCACCCACCGCCAACTTCACCGGATGCCCACAGGCTGCCTCGTGCTCGACACGCCGGGGATGCGCGAATTGCAACTGGCTGACGCCGCCGAAGGTGTCAAAGAGGTGTTCTCCGATCTGGGCGCACTGGCCACCGAATGCCGGTTCAGCGATTGCGTCCACGACAAGGAACCGGGCTGCGCTGTCCAGGCCGCCATCACCGCGGGCACCCTCGACGCAGGCCGCCTCGCCCGTTGGAAAAAACTGCTCCACGAAGAGGCGTTCAACACCGCCAGCCTTTATGAGCGCAAGGTGATGCAGAAAACCCTCGGCAAAACCATCCGCACCATCCAAAAGCCGAAACACAAACGCCCCTAGGCCCGCCCCTGCCCCCAAAAGCGCCGCGCGATCATCTTGGCCCAAATACTCCCCCGCCGGAGGCGCCTTTACGTGCCGCGCGGCTTGGCGCGCAGCGTCGGCTCCGCCACGGTCGGATCTTCGGGCCAAGGGTGGCGCGGATACTGGCCGCGCATGTCCTTGCGCACATCGGCATAGGAACTGGTCCAGAACCCCGGCAGATCCATCGTCACCTGAATGGTCTTCTGCCCCGGTGAGGTCAGCACCACCCGCAACGGCAACCTCTTGGCCCCCACGACCGGATGCACGGTGACCCCGAACATTTCTTGCAACCGCACCTCGATGCCCGGCGCATCGCCGTCATAGTCGATCGGCACTTTGCGCCCCAACGGAGTCTCGAAATGCGACGGGGCCAACCGCTCCAGACTTTGTGCCTGCGCCCAGTCCAGACGGGCGCGCAATGGCTCGGTCAGATCCAGCGCGCGCAGATCGGCCTCGGTCCGGCACTTTGCAAGATGCGGCAACAGCCAGTCCTCGGCGGCGGCCAAAAGGCCCGCGTCCGAGCAATCCGGCCAATCCCCGCTGCCTTCGCCCCGTGCCAACTCAATCCGCGCCCGCAGACGGCGCGCGGCGCGGGTCAGCGGCAGACCAATCAACCGCACCCCCTCCAGCGCCGCCCGCGCCACCGCTTCGGGCGGCGCCTCAGGCCAGGCCTGATCGGTCAGCACAAGCGCGCCAAACCGCTCTTGCCGCCGCGCCAGCACCTTGCCCTCGCGCCGCGACCACTCACAGACCTCGGCCCACGCGATGCTGTCACCATGCACCGCGCGCAACTCGGCCTCGGATAGCGCCACCGCCTGCCGCACCGCCGCCTCGCGCGCGTCGCCGTCCAGATCGGTTGCCACGATCAGCCGCGCCCCGGCCAAAGGCGTGCCCGGCTCCATCGCCGCCCCCTTGCCGCCCGACAACAACCAGCGCGGCGCCTCTCCCTTGCGCCGCAGCCCCACCCGGTCGGGATAGGCCAAGGCCGCCATCTGGCCCAGCGACAGCCCGCCCGGCAAAGAGGGCATCGCAGACACCGACGGGCCACGCAGCGCTTTGGTCAACCGCCGCGCCTCATCGCGCACCCGCTCCAACACCGGGCGCAAAACCGGCCAGGGGTGATCCGCCTCATACCGCCGCAGATCGGTCAACGCCTTGACCCGCAATCCCAAATCCGGCGGCGCACCGCGCAAAGGATCGCGCTCGGCCATCAGCGCCGCCAAAGGGGCCGCCTCTGGCCCGCAGCGCAGCAACATATGGCCAAGCCGGGGGTGCAGCGGCATCGCGGCCAAGGCGCGACCATGCGCCGTGATCCGCCCGCCCGGCTCCAGCGCGCCCAGTGCGCCCAACAAACTGCGCGCCTCTGCCAAGACGCCGGGATTGGGCGCGGTCAGGAACGGCAAACGGTCATCGCCCCACAGGGCCAACTCCAGCGCCAGCGGGGCCAGATCCGCCGCCTCGATCTCGGCAGGCGGAAAACCCGCCAAGGCCCCCTCCTCGCCCTTGGTCCACATCCGAAAGCAAGTGCCCTCGGCCACCCGGCCCGCGCGCCCCCGGCGCTGCTCGGCTTCGGCCCGCGTCACCCGCTCGGTGACCAGCCGCGACATGCCGGAACTGGCGTCAAACCGCGCCCGCCGGGCGCGGCCCGCATCCACGACCACCCGGATATCCGGCAAGGTCAACGAGGTTTCCGCAATCGCCGTCGCCAACACCACCTTGCGCCCGACAACCGGGGCCAGAGCCGCGCGCTGTGCGGCAAAATCCATCGCGCCGAACAGCGGCCGGATGACGCAATCCGCCGGCAGACGCCCCGACAAAGCCGCCTCAACCCGCCGAATCTCGCCCTCTCCGGGCAGGAAGACCAAGACCCCGCCCTCGGGACAATCCTCCACCGCCTGCACGACCAACCCCGCCACCGCCGCCTCAAACCGCAACGTGGACTCCAGCGGTCGCCCAAGCCAGCGCGTGTCGACCGCAAAGGCCCGCCCGGCCGAGGTGACCAAAGGCGCATCCCCCATCAGCGCCGCCACCGGCCCGGCATCCAGCGTGGCCGACATGACCACCAGCAGCAAATCTTCACGCAAGGCACCACGGATTTCCAAGGCCAGCGCCAAGCCCAGATCCGCGTTCAAAGAGCGTTCGTGAAACTCGTCGAAAATCAACGCGCCCACACCCGTCAGTTCCGGGTCAGACTGGATCATGCGGGTCAGAATACCCTCGGTCACCACCTCGATCCGGGTCGCGGCGGACACTTTAGCCTCCCCCCGGATTCGGTAGCCGACGGTCTGGCCCAGGGCTTCGCCCAACGTCTCGGCCATGCGCTCGGCGGCGGCGCGGGCGGCAAGGCGGCGCGGCTCCAGCATGACGATCCGCCCCGTCACCAGACCCGAGGCCAACAGATCCAGCGGCACCCGCGTCGTCTTTCCCGCCCCCGGCGGGGCTTGCAACACCGCCATGCCGCGCGCGCCAAGGGCAGCACGCAGGGCGGGAAGCGCATCATCAATCGGCAGAGCATTCATAGCGCCCTTATCACCCGCCGCCCCGCGCTTTCCAATCCAATTGCGCGCCTGCGGCGCACTGCTTTTAGTCGCTGCGCTCCGGATGCCTCCGGCGGGGATATTTGAAGACAGGTAAGGTGGCTGGTCAGCGCCCTTGGGATTTGGCAAGTAGAGCGGGGAAAGCGGAGGCGTCATGGATATTGAAGCGGTAGCACAGGCGATCCGGGCGGGGGAGCGGCGCGCTTTGGCGCGGGCGATCACTTTGGTGGAAAGCGCGCGGGCCGATCACCGGGCGCAAGCCCTGGCCTTGCTGGAGGCCTTGGGCGCAGGCACGGCGCGTCAGGCCCTGCGGATCGGGTTATCCGGCACGCCGGGGGTGGGCAAGTCGACCTTTATTGAGGCGTTTGGTTTGCAGTTGACGGGTGCAGGTCTGCGGGTGGCGGTGCTTGCGGTCGACCCGTCCTCGGCGCGGTCAGGCGGGTCGATCCTTGGCGACAAGACCCGGATGGAGCGGCTGACCCGCGATCCGTTGGCGTTTATCCGGCCCTCGCCCAGTCAGGCGCAAATGGGCGGCGTGGCCCGGCGCAGCCGCGAGGCAGTGGCGCTTTGCGAGGCGGCGGGTTTTGACGTGGTGTTGATCGAGACGGTGGGTGTGGGCCAATCCGAAACCGTGGTGGCCGAACTGTGCGACCTGTTCGTGCTGCTCTTGGCTCCGGCAGGGGGCGACGAGTTGCAGGGCGTCAAGCGCGGCATCATGGAGATGGCCGACCTGATCCTTGTGAACAAGGCCGACGGCGATCTGAAGCCCGCTGCGATGCGGACGATGGCCGACTATGCCGGTGCCTTGCGCTTGCTGCGTCGCCGCCCGCAAGACCCCGAGGGCTTTCCCAAGGCGATGAGCGTGTCCTCGGTCGAAGGCGACGGGATCACCGCCGCCTGGGGCCAGATGCAGACCCTGGCCGACTGGCGCCGCGAGACCGGCCACTGGCAAAGCCGCCGCGCCGGTCAGGCCCGCCATTGGTTTGAAGAAGAGGTGCGGCAGGGGCTGCTGGCCGCGCTAAGCCGGGAACCTGCGCTTGGCCTGATGGCGCAGTTTGGCAATGAGGTCGCCGCCGGGCGGCAACGACCAGAAAATGCCGCCGCCGAGATGCTGCGGTTGCTGGGGCGTTAGCGGCACCGGAGGCGCGGTGCGGGAAGATAGAAAGAAGATGCCGCCAACCGGACGCAGCACCGGGTGGTCCCGCAACCGGGGCGTGGTGGAGCAAGAACGCAGGAAGATCAAAAGAAGATCGCAGCAAGACGCCGCTCTTGCCGGTTAATGCCGTGAAATGCAGCGTTCTGAAGGCCTTGGCGCTTAGGCCCAACGGCCCTCAAAATCCTCAGGCACCAGCACATGCTCCCGCCCGAAGTCGCGCGCTTTTTGCACGCCGCACAGCGCCATGGTGATGTCCATTTCCTTTTGGATCAGTTCCAGCGCCTTGGTCACCCCGGCCTGACCGCCCGCCCCCAGCCCATAGATATAGCTGCGCCCGATGAAGGTGGATTTTGCCCCCATCGCCAGCGCCTTGAGCACGTCCTGACCTGAGCGGATGCCACCATCCATATAGACCTCGGTCTGGTCGCCCACCGCCCGAACGATCGACGGCAAAGACCGGATCGACGACAGCGCCCCATCCAACTGCCGCCCGCCGTGATTGGAGACGATCATCGCATTCGCCCCCACATCTGCCGCCATCCGTGCATCCTCGGCGTCCAGAATACCCTTTAAAATCAACTTCCCGCCCCATTGGTCGCGAATGCGGCGCACCTTGCCCCAATCCAGTTTCGGATCGAACTGCTCGTTGGCCCAGCGCGTCAGATCGGCCAGATCGGTGACGCCTTTGACATGGCCCACGATGTTGCGGAACGATCGGCGCGGGGTGCCCAGCATTCCCAAGGACCACGAAGGCTTGGTGGCCATGTTGATCATGTTGGGGATCGTCAGCCGTGGCGGCGAGGTCAGCCCGTTCTTCAGATCCTTATGCCGCTGGCCCAGAATTTGCAGATCCAGCGTCAGCACCAAAGCCGAGCAATTGGCCTTGCGCGCCCGCTCGATGATCGCATCAACGAAATCTTCATCCTTCATGACGTAGAGTTGGAACCAGAACGGGGTCGGGCTGTGTTCGGCCACATCCTCAATCGAACAAATCGACATGGTGGACAGGGTGAAGGGCACACCAAACGCCGCTGCGGCACGAGCCGCTTTGATCTCCCCGTCCGGGTGCTGCATCCCGGTGGACCCTACGGGGGCGAGCGCCACTGGCATCGCCACGGTTTCGCCCATCATCGTCGTCTCTGTCGTGCGCCCGGTCAGATCGCGGGCAACCCGTTGGCGAAGGCGTATCTTGCTGAAATCATTCGTGTTATCAGCAAATGTTTGCGCGGTGTAGGAACCGCTTTCGCAATAGTCATAAAACATCTTCGGGGTGCGGCGTTTGTAAACCGCCTTTAGATCGTCGATGCAGGTAATCACGGCCATTGGGAAACCTCGCGGATTTGGTAAGCTGTTGTTACCAATTCCGCGGTTTTAACGCAATCCGTGTTAGAGCGATCTGCGGGGCATTTTCCGCCAATTGCGGCTCAGGCCGCGTGGGCACCCGCGGCAAGGCTGGCCACAAAAGCCAGAACCTCCTCTACGCTCTTGCCCGCGCCGATTTCCTTGACGATCGCAGAGCCCACCACACATCCATCCGCAACACCGGCGATGGTCTTGGCGGCCTCGGGTGTGGAGATGCCAAAACCCACAATCACCGGCAAATCGGTAGACCGTTTTATCCGCGCAACTTCCGGCCCGACCGTATCAGCCTCGGCCGCCGCTGCCCCGGTGATCCCGGTCACTGAGACGTAATAGACAAAACCAGACGTATTTTGCAGCACTTTGGGCAAGCGCTTGGCATCGGTTGTGGGTGTCGCCAAACGGATAAAATTCATCCCTGCCGCTTGGGCTGGCAGGCACAACTCGGCGTCTTCTTCCGGTGGCAGATCGACAACGATCAACCCGTCAATCCCCGCCTCGGTCGCCTCGGCAAGGAACTTGTCCACGCCGCGCGAATAGATCGGGTTGTAATACCCCATCAAGACGATCGGGGTCGCCGCGTCGCCTTTGCGGAAATCGCGGACCATTTGCAGCGTCTTGTCGACGGTCATCCCGCCTTCCAAGGCGCGCTGCCCGGCAAGCTGAATGGTCGGGCCATCGGCCATTGGATCGGTAAACGGCAAGCCCAGTTCAATAATATCGACCCCGGCCGCCGGAAGCCCCTTCATCACAGCAAGCGCTGTCGGCACATCCGGATCGCCCGCCATGATATAGGACACAAACGCCTTGCGGCCCTGTCCCCGAAGTTCGGCGAATTTGGCGTCAATTCTGGTCATGGCAATCCCCGGTCATCCCTTGGATTGCGGTTTGCACGGGGCGGCAGGGAAAATCAATGGCCCAGCGCAAGCCGGGCCATCATGGGGCGCAGACGTCTCAGCCCTGCCACGGGCCTGAGACCATCCAATGCGTGCCGTGCCGGTCCTTGAGCATCCCAAAGCCGTCCGCCCAAAAGGCATCGCCAAAGGGCATGATCACCGCGCCCCCCTCGCTCAGTGCCGTGAAAATCCGCTGCGCCTCTGCCCGGTCCGCCGCGATATGGCTGATGGAGCAAGCCGCCTGCGGATCGCCCCGCTGCCCCGGTGGGAAATCCGATGCCATCAGCACCCGGTCCCCAACCTTCAGTGCTGCGTGCATGACCATGTCTGACGACGCCATTTCCGGTGAAGGATCAGGCGCTTCGGAATAGGGCATCACCTGTAATGCTCCGTTAAAGATTTTGGCGTAATCTTGCATGGCAGCCCGGCAGTTGCCTTGGAAATGCAAATAGGGATCAAAGCTCATCATGCGGCTCCTTCCATTGCCTGACTTGATCTTGCCACGCCCCCCTGCATCAGGAAAGCTTGAACCTTTGCGCCTTCCCCCATAAAAGCGGCCCAAACTTGCCAGAGGTGTGATGATGGGCTTTCGTATGGGTATCGTGGGTTTGCCAAATGTCGGCAAATCGACTCTCTTCAACGCGCTGACCCGCACCGCTGCCGCACAGGCAGCCAACTTTCCGTTCTGCACCATTGAGCCGAACGTGGGTGAGGTCGCCGTGCCAGACCATCGGTTGGAAAAACTGGCCGCCATTGCCGGCTCAAAACAGATCATCCCGACCCGGATGACCTTTGTCGACATCGCGGGCCTTGTGCGCGGCGCCTCGCGGGGTGAAGGCTTGGGCAACCAGTTCCTTGCTAATATCCGCGAATGTGACGCCATTGCGCATGTGCTGCGCTGTTTTGAAGACGGCGACATCACCCATGTCGAAGGCCGGATTGATCCGATCGCCGATGCCGAAACGATTGAGACCGAACTGATGCTTGCCGATCTGGACTCGGTTGAGCGTCGCCGCGCCAACCTTGCGCGCAAGCTAAAGGGGGGTGACAAGGAAAGCCTTGATCAGGATCGCCTGCTTGCCTTGGCGCAAACAGCGCTTGAGGCTGGCAAACCCGCTCGGACGATCAAGATCGCAGAAGACGATCTGAAACAGTGGCGCATGTTGCAATTACTTACCGCCAAGCCGGTCCTGTTTGTCTGCAACGTCGAAGAGGCCTGTGCCGCCGAGGGCAACAGCCAATCTGCCCGTGTCGCCGAAATGGCCAAAGCACAGGGCGCAGGCACGGTCGTGATCTCCGCTCGGATTGAGGAAGAAATCAGCCAGTTGCCCGATGATGAGGCGACGATGTTCCTCGAAGAAATGGGCCTGCATGAGGCCGGGTTGGATCGCTTGATCCGTGCGGGTCACGCCCTTTTGGGCCTGCAGACCTATTTCACCGTCGGCCCGAAAGAGGCCCGCGCCTGGACAATCCACAAAGGCACCCTCGCTCCGCAAGCCGCAGGCGTCATTCACGGCGATTTCGAAAAGGGTTTCATCCGGTCTGAAACCATCGCTTATGACGACTACATCGCCGGCAAAGGCGAAGCAGGCGCAAAAGAGGCCGGTAAGTTCCGGGTCGAGGGCAAAACCTATGAGGTCAAAGATGGCGATGTCCTGCATTTCCTGTTCAGCGGCTGATGTGTTGCCGTGATCGGGCCGAAGCGTTACGGACCTGAGTTTTTAATAACTAAAATCAAAGAACTAGCAGGATATCGGCACAAAGGATCGACAGTCGTGATCCGCCTCATCAGGCCGCCATGCCTTCTTGCAGCAAACTGTTCCCTCGCCCAAAGGCTCCGCGAAAATCAGCGCATTCCGCCGCTTTCCCTCTTGTTCCCGCCCCCCCGCTTCGCTAAATAAATTCTGTCGGAAGCGTGGCTGAGAGGCCGAAAGCACTCGGTTGCTAACTGAGCGTAGGGGGAACCCTACCGTGGGTTCGAATCCCACCGCTTCCGCCATAATATCACCATCTCAAGTTCGATCGAATGGCTTTGAGTGGCTTTTCTTTCTACATTTCATCGCCTTGCCAGTCTTGCGTCTTTGCACTGAATTTCTCTCGATTGCGCCAGCTCCATCCCAATGAGTGGTATGAAGTGTGGTAGGTTTCATGGCCATTTCCGGAAAGTTGACCAAGAAGCTTGTCGAGACTCTCGGCGCGGGTCGGCATGGCGATGGTGGTGGGTTGTACCTTGTTGTCGATCCATCGGGGGCGCGGCGGTGGATTGTGAGGGTGGTGGTCAAGGGGCAAAGGAATGCCAAAGGCGCTCCACTCCGGACCGACTTCGGTTTGGGCGGGGCAGGTATTGTGACCTTGAACCAAGCCAGAGATCGGGCGCTGGACTACCGCCGGATGGCTAAGCAAGGGCTTAATCCCCGCTTCAATGCCAGTCGTGAGATCCCGACGTTTCAAAAGGTGGCCAGCCAGGTTCACATTGAACGCTTGCCGACGTGGAAGAATGCCAAACATGGCGATCAGTGGATCAATTCACTGCGAGACTACGCTTTTCCAAAGATCGGCCGCATGCCAGTCGACTGCATTGGCCAGCCTGAGGTCATGATGTGCCTCTTGCCAATCTGGACGGAAAAGCATGAAACGGCGCGTCGCGTGGCACAACGCATCAAATCCGTTCTGGGTGTTGCAAAGTCAAAAGGGTTTCGATCCGGCGAAAACCCCGTGACCGCAATCCACGATGCGAAGGTCATGCCGAAGGTCAAAGTGAAGCCCAAGCATCACGACGCGATGCGGTGGCAGGATGCGCCGGCATTCTTTGCAGATTTGCAGAAGAGAAACGCCATGGCCGCCAAAGCCCTTATGTTCACGTGCCTTACCGGTTCGCGGACCAGTGAGGTGTTAGGCATCAGGTGGGAGGAGTTCGATCCGATCGCGCGGGTCTGGACCTGCCCAGCGGGACGCATGAAGGGTGACGATGCGCACCGGGTGCCTTTGACTGCCGAGATGCTGGAGATCGTCGAGCCCCTGCGTGACATTCAGTCTGAATTTGTCTTCGAAGGGCAGAAACGGAACAAACCCCTGTCAAACATGGCTATGCTCATGCTCCTTCGTCGTATGGAGGTCGAGGGTGTCACCGTTCACGGGTTTCGCTCCACCTTCCGCGTTTGGGCATCTGAGGTCGCAAAAGTCCCAAACGAAGTGGCCGAGATGAGCCTTTCCCATAAAGTTGGCTCGGTTGTGGAGCGTGCCTACGCGCGGTCTGACCTCTTGGACCGACGGCGAGAGCTGATGGAACAATGGTCGAAATACGTAGCAGGGTCCCGTCTGTCATATTGATTGGCTCAAGAATCGACTGAGATGGTGGCCGGTGCCCGACTGCACCGGAAATTGAGGCGCTCAACGGCAGCGCCATTTGGCAGACAGTAAATGCAGTAAGGTCTACGTGGAGGCGACTTAATGCACGACCGTGACAAGATTGATCAGCTAAATAGCTTGGTGGATGGACTCTTGTCACCAAGCGAACCAAAGCGCGCAGGTCGCGAAGATCCACCATTCGATCTTTCAGTGGAGGCCGCACACAGCACTAAGCGTGAATTCCTAGACGAACTGAGAGTCGTAAAAAAGTCGTAAAGTCCCTGAACGCCATTCTGGAATTGATCAACGATGATGGCGGTGAGACGCCGCAGACGAACGGTCGTATTCAGGAAGCTGTGGACAAAGCAATTCGCAACGGAACCCGACGCCGAAAGCTTCGCGGCGGTTCATCGCGGGATCTGGCCATTCAGAACATTAGAGAAACTGGTTTCTTTGAAGGTTCCCGTGAAATCTTACAGGATATGGTTCTCGCCTATCAGGCAATCTTGAAAGCAACTGACAGCCCAAGAGGAAATGTTCTGGAGCATGTCACATCGCCCACCTGACCATTTCGCACACATCATCGCCCTTCGCTTTGCGCGTTTGTTCTATAAGTGCACTGGCAATAGACCTACCCTTGGCACATCCAGTCAGGGTGGTCACCCATCGACCAAATTCGGCCTCGTTTTGGAAGATATATTCAAAATCCTGGAGATAAAGCGGGACATAAGGCTGCCAGCCGAGGGGGCAATCGCGCAATTCGACAAAGAGCGCCGGGAGCAAGAGGAAAGGGATGCGAAAGAGTATTCTCGCCAATTTTCGATGGGCGCATGCCGACAAGACCTCGTTGACCGAGCGGTGGAAGGCTCAGCCAAAATGCCACTGACACCCAAGTAAGTCACCTCGTCCGCAACCTTACTGCATTCACCTGCGACTTTCTGGAGGCATCCTCTCGACCTAGTCTTTGCTCAAATAGAGCAAAAAGGATCGAAAATGCCGACACTGTTTGACCAAAACCGCAGCTACGTCCTTGGCGACCCTGACCTTGATCTGATCGGGGACCGCGACAAGCTTGCCCAGTGGCGCCACAAGTGCATCGGCCCTGCTTTCTACCGCCTCGGCCGCAAGATCATCTACCGCGGTGCCGATCTCAATGCATGGGCGAATGCTCATCGCGTGGAACCCGGCAACGCCTAGTCGCGGCAGCGTTCCGAGCAAAACCTGAGCATCTATCCCTAAATAGCCAAGCTAACTGACGGTGTCAGGGGCCAGTCGCACTGACAATGCTGTCAACGCGAGCAGTCGGACCCCCCCACTTGCCCTGCCTCCGACACCTTCTTGGGGCTGGCGTCAGCCTCTTCACGCTTTATCCCCAATGGCGGCACTTATCATGCAGTTTTCTCTTCCCTTCGAAACGACGGATTACGGAAATGGTCCCGTATAGAGGCACACGGGACGCATTTGCCGTATGTCCGCCAAGTCGCAACCCGGATGGTAACTGCTGATCTGCCGGTCGGCACCCAGGCGGCCTTCATCGCCGCAGCCTCTGCCGCTGCCGCGCGTCGAAAAGCCCCTCAACGTTCTTCTGACGATCCGCTGGCGCAGCCTCTTCAGTGACAACGACGTCAACGCGTTGCGCCCGTTCCCTACCCCAGAACGCATCGATCGCCTCGTCGAGCTTTTGCGGAAATGGCTTATCCGCAATGACGCGCCGCCGTTCTACATCTGGGTTCGGGAGAACGCGGATAGCGTGGGGGAGCATTGGCACATCGCCTTCCATTTCCCCCAAACGGCGCCAACAGGCATTGGCACAGTACATCGAAAAGCTGACGGCGAGGAGAAACTCCGCCACCGCAATCAGGTCCAGGCGACCGATGGCGAATTTGCGCGGGGAGAGCTTGGTTCTTGGCATCTGGCTCGGGATACCCGGCCTGAGCACCGGCTACTATCTCGCCGCCTATCTTGGCAAGGGAGAGCCCTCGCAGCGCCCCTTCCCGCGGCAAGCTGGTCGATAACGACAAAAAGCCCGTCCGGGGTGTGCGCTTTGGCGGAACCTATCCGGACAGAGTCCGACATCTCACAGGGCAAGATCGAAGGCACCGCCCGCCGCTGTGATCGCTTTCATCGCAAATGACCTGAAGCGTGTGGCGGGCATGCCGTCAAAGTCAACGAAAAGGCCAGGTCCAAAGCGCCACCCAGTTTCATAGCAAATCCGACATTTCCCCAAAGATGCAGCTTGAGGGTAAAGCGAACCCGAAATCAAGCGGAACAAGAAACGCGAAAACCCAAGCTAGTGGTCAGATTATGTAGAGAAATATCAAACATCAGCGACCCCTAAAATGTTTGGTTTGGCTGATGATTTCGAGAAAAAAGGACGGCAGCTGTGGGCGGACGAGGAAGCGGACGAATCAAACCGGGCTGCACGCAACACGACTGACGACTATCGGATGCTAGATGTGCGTTGGCTCAATCGGGAAGGCGTGCTGGTGCCGGGGCAAATCAAAACCATCACTTGGTACTGCAACAAAAAGGCCATTGGAGAAATATTCGTGGCGGCAGGGTTGGACGCGGTGGTCTTGTCTTATCGCGTCAGGGAGATGTCCGCAGAATGGAAGGAACATTGCTATTCCGTTCGCCTA
>CAWFGJ010000009.1:0-96067 GCA_963815355.1 uncultured Alphaproteobacteria bacterium | reverse complement strand
TAGCACGTTGCTTGACCGCACCTTCTAACTTGGCGATGTGGTCTTCTTTGAAGGGGATAAAATCAAAATCAAAATAAGCACTCGATGTGTCTTGGGGTTGGTCTCTGGCTTCTGCTCGCGCGGTCAACTTCTTCGTACGAGTTGGCAAATTCTTATTTTCCCTCTTCATGCTTCTACCTCGCGTTCTGTTTCAGATACTTGGACCATGCCTCCATCATCTTCCGCCGCTTCTCAAACACGTCCGAACGTGCATAAGCCGCCTCCGCCTTGTCCTTGATCGTATGGGCAAGCGCCGCCTCAGCCACTTCGCGTGGGAAATTCGTACGTTCCAGCGCCCAAGTGCGAAACGAGGTCCTGAAGCCGTGAACGTCAGCGTCAAAGCCCAATTCCTTAACTAACTTCGATACCGTCATATCCGAAAGCGGTTTGCCCGTCTTCGTGCCGGGGAAAACAAGCCCTGTGCCATCGCCTAAGCCCTTCGCCGTCCGCAAGATTTCAACCGCCCGTGTCGACAACGGTACGCGATGGTCACGCTTTGCCTTCATTCGGCTGGCGGGAATGGTCCACACTGCCGCGATAGCGGCAGTAGCGGAGTAGCTGGCGTGCCTAGGTCGATTTCATCCCACAGCGCGCCGCGTGCCTCGCCCGAACGGGTGGCGGTCAGCACGAGAAATTCAAAAACCAGCTTCGTGGTAAGGCCCGCCCGAGACGCCTGCACAGCGGAAATGCAATCTGCCACTTCGGCATAGGACAAAGCCTTGCGGTGCTCTTGTTTGCTTTTGTCGCGTTTGGGCAAAGCCTCGGTGATCGATAGGGCGGGGTTGTCTTGCCGCCAGCCTTGCGCGACGGCCCATTTCATAACCGTTCCGATACGTTGCCGCACCCGTGCCGCCGTTTCCGGCTTGTCCGTCCAAATCGGCGACAGAACTGCCAGAACATCGGCGGTCGTTCACGTCCCCGACCCGTAATTTGCCGATACGAGGGAAGGTATAGGTTTCCAGCGTCGACAGGAACTGCGCACCATGTTTGGCACTGCGCCAAGTTGGCAAGTGCAGGGCGTATACCTTCCGTGCGGCCTCCTCAAAGGACAGCACCGCCTCTGCCTCGCGTTTCGCCTTTGGGTCGCCACCCTGATTGCGCAATCTTCCGATTGGCCAGCGCCCTCGCCCGTGCCTCAGCCAGCGACACCAGCGACGGGTTGCCCAAGCCAAGTTCGCACCGCTTGCCGCGAACGACGATACGCTGCACCCACTGCCGCGCTCCGTTAGGTTGCACCCGAAGAAAGAGACCGTGCCCGTCAAAATACTTGCCCGGCTCCTTGGCGCTTTCCACGAATTTCGCGGTTAGTGCCTTTTCGGGTTTGCGCAGCCCCGTGGTCGCCAAAGTCTTATCCCCCATAATATCCCCCACCATGTTCAGGATATCACGGGAATCACCCGGCACAATAGGGAACGATTAGTATGAAAATATTCATATTTCATTGGGCTATGCAGCACGCTCAGGAACAGAAAGGAAGACGATATGGCTGACTCTCTGTCCGCCAACTTCTCCACAAGAAAAATCAGCCTAAAGCTTTGAAATGCAAAGAAACTTATATCCCCGGAAGTCGGTCGTCTAAGTTTTCCACCAGTTTTGCTGCACATCGCGCTACACAATCCGCGTCACATGCCTCCTCGAAATCTTTCTCGGACTTGTCGCAAGGTGCGAATATGAAGCCTATCGCCGCAATCAAATCCTGCACATTCGGAAGCGCGTTCCACGGCGCTATCGCAGCGTCGAGGAACGCGAGTTCTTTTGGGTTTCGCTTCACACGGATAGCGAAAGCGGTGGCACGCCTGAAGGCGCCAATCATCTGGGCCGAAATGATCGAGGCTTGGGAGGCCAAACTTGCCGGTGACACATCGGATGCAGATGGGCGGATAACGGCAGCGAAAAACTTGGCGGCCAAGCGGGGGTATCGCTACCTGCCAGTCGCTTCTGTTGCGCAGCTTCCCATGACGGAACTCCTTGACCGCGCTGAACGTATCGTGACGCCAAGCGGCAAGGTCGATCTGATTGAAGCCGATGCGCTGCTGGGCCTGCTAGGTGAACCGGAGGTTACAGTCACCAAGGCGCTTGAACAGTATTGGACCATCGCAAGGGCCAAGACCCTTGGGTAATCCCCCCCGAAAGTAAGGGGCTGGATAAGTAGAGTTTTCTCGGCAAGATGCATGAGGAGATTCCGAATGAAGACAAGCAGATACACTGAGGCGCAGATCATCCGTTGCCCGGCAGGCGATTGCAAGGCAATCGGCCGAGAGGGGCGATCCTTCGGCACGCCGCCTTCGGCTTGCCGAAGGATCGCAAGAATTTGGGGTTCGCTATATCTGGTCATCTTCATCTGAATCTCCTCGTTCATCTTGCCGAGAAAATTCTACTTCCGCAGCCCCTTACTTTCCGGGGGGATTACCCACCCCAAGGCACTTTATGGCTCTTCGTTTATTTTTCGACAATGCGGGAAAAGCTATGGAAAAAGTTGGGCGTGAGGTTGAAGAGGATCGCGTCGCGCCTCTCGATCTGGACGCGTTCGCTGATCTGCGCGCGTCATGGGGGTTATTCCGGGATCGTCAATTAGAGACCTACCGCGCACTTGCTACGTTTGACGGCCGGATCTAACCGGCGATGTGGGTGTATGCCCAGATGAGACCGAACAGCACAGGCTGATGGACGAGATAGACGATAAGGCTGTGCTGGCCAGGCCAAGCGAGGGCTTTAGTCAAAGGAGAAACACTTTTCGGCCATCGTGCCAACCAACCCCAAAAACCTGTCGCCTCCAATCGCTTGGCCAGCCCAAGACCAATGAGAACGGGACCGAACCAAGGCAAGAGCGGCTCAAAATCTACCGTCATCGTCGGGATAGTGTGTAACCCGATAAAGCGGATCATGGGCGCATTGAAGATGGGATCAGCGAGGGCGTAGGAAGCCCAAACCACTGCCACTCCGCCAGCAACAGACACAACCGCGGGCAGTCTGAGGAAGGGCAAGGCCAGCAGACTGGACACTGCAATGCAGTGAAGAATTCCAAAAAAGATGTAGTAGTCCGGTAGCGCGATCATGGTGCCGATGGTAACCAGGGCTGCCGCCGCGGTCACCTTGGAGAGGCGCCGCCAGAAGTTCGGCCAACGAATTTCTTGCCCGTGTGCCAGCCATAAGCCAACGCCGACCAAGCCTAAAAAGCTAGAGGCAACGATGCGTGCGTGCCAATAGAGCCAACCGCTGACCGCAAAGCCGGGCGGTACAAGACCGAACATCTGAAGGTCAAAGGTGAAGTGATAGGTGGCCATCCCGACCAAAGCGATAGTGCGCGCAATATCCAATGCGAGAATACGAGAGCGATTCACGACATAGCTACCATGGATGAGACAAAGCCTTTTTGCCGGGCCTGCGGGTAATAGCAAAGGGCGGCCTGTATTGGCCGCCCTAACTGACAGTAAAGCCCGTGCTTAACGGTGCCGGATATCAATGAAATCCCGACGCTCGGGCCCGACATAAAGCTGACGGGGACGGCCAATTTTCTGGTTTTTCTCGGCAATCATTTCTTTCCATTGGGAAATCCAGCCAACCGTACGAGAGATTGCGAAAATCGGGGTAAACATGGAGGTTGGGAAACCCATCGCTTCCAGGATGATGCCTGAATAAAAGTCGACGTTCGGATAGAGTTTTTTGGAAACGAAGTACTCATCAGAAAGCGCGATCCGCTCCAGTTCTTTGGCCACTTGGAGGAGCGGGTTATTGTGAACGCCCAGCAATTCCAGCACCTCATCGGCGCTTTCCTTCATCACCTTGGCGCGAGGGTCAAAGTTCTTGTAGACCCGGTGTCCAAAACCCATCAGGCGGAAGCCAGAATTCTTGTCTTTGGCTTTTGCGATGTACTCCGGAATGCGATCGACAGTGCCGATCTCACGCAGCATCTCAAGGCAAGCTTGGTTCGCGCCACCGTGGGCCGGACCCCAAAGACAAGCAATGCCTGCTGCGATGCACGCGAAGGGGTTCGCGCCAGAAGATCCGGCGAGCCGAACGGTCGACGTTGACGCATTCTGTTCATGATCTGCGTGCAGCATCATGATACGGTCCATTGCCTTTTCCAGCACCGGATTGACAACATAGTCTTCCGCTGGAACGGCAAAGCACATATTCAGGAAGTTGCCCGCATAAGACAGCGAGTTTTTGGGATATACGAACGGCTGCCCTACCGAATACTTGTAGGCCATCGCTGCTATTGTTGGCAGCTTGGCGATCATTCGGATGGCGCTAACTTCGCGATGCCACGGGTCCGTAATGTCCAGGCTGTCATGGTAGAAAGCTGACATCGCGCCGACAACGCCCACCATGGTTGCCATAGGGTGGCTGTCGCGGCGGAAGCCACGGAAAAACATGTGCATTTGCTCATGTACCATCGTATGGCGGGTGACACGCGAGGTGAAATCGCTCAGCTGGACTTGGGTGGGCAGTTCACCATAGAGCAGCAAGTAGCAAAGTTCCAAATGTGAGGAGTTTTTTGCAAGTTGTTCAATCGGATAACCGCGGTGCAACAACTCACCTTTGTCACCGTCGATAAAAGTGATCGCGCTCTCGCAAGCGGCTGTCGAAGTAAACCCGGGGTCAAACGTGAACACATCGGCGTCGGCATAGAGCTTGCGGATATCCACGACATCGGGACCCAAAGTGGGTGTGTAAACTGGCAACTCAAAGGTTTTACCTTCAAGGCTCAGCGTCGCAGTTTTGGTTTGTTCGGCCATCTCTCATCCCCCAGGTCATGGTAGCGGCACCCCTGGGCAAAAGGGGGCCGTCTGTGGTGGTTCGGCCTAAGGCGCGGCGATCAGGCCGCCGCATCCTCCAACCGAGCGATCGTTTCGTCCTGACCGATGATCAGCATCATGTCATAAACGCTTGGCGTTGCACTTCGCCCGGCAAGCGCCGCGCGAAGTGGCGCTGCGAGCTTACCGAAGCCCAACCCGTTTGCTGCAGCAACATCGGTCAGGATCGGCTCAAGCGCCTCCTTTGTCCAGCTAGCATTTCGCAAGCGCGGCGTCAATGATTTCAGTATACCACGGGATACCGAATCCAGCGATTTTGCCGAAACTTCATCTGCAATGACTGGCCGCGAAGTGAGCGCGAAGTGTGATTTTTCAAGGAGTTCCGGAAAGGTCTTTGCCGATTTCTTGACCAATGGCATTGCCTGCGACAGCAGGCCGCGTTGTGCTGAAGTAAGGGCAGGGCGTCCAGCCTCGGTCAAATACCCCTCCAGTTCATGCAGCAGTGCAGCATCATCACTCATCGCCATATGATGCCCGCAAGTGTTTTCCAATTTCTTAAAGTCCAGCCGTGCCGGAGCGCGTCCAATGCCCGATAGGTCAAACATTTTCATGGCTTCTTCGGACGTAAATATCTCGGCATCACCATGTGCCCAACCCAAGCGCGTCAGATAGTTTCGCATCCCGGCTGCAGGATAACCCATCGCCTGATACTCCTCGACCCCCGTCGCCCCGTGGCGTTTTGACAATTTCTTGCCGTCCGGGCCGTGGATCAACGGAATATGCGCCCAAACAGGTAATTCCCAACCCATCGCCGCGTAAACCATTTGTTGGCGGGCCGCGTTGTTCAGGTGATCGTCGCCCCGGATAACGTGCGTCACGCCCATATCGTGATCATCGACCACCACTGCCAACATATAGGTTGGAGTGCCATCCGAACGTAACACTATCATGTCGTCCAACGTCTCGTTGCGGATGTTGACGCGACCCTGCACTTGATCTTCGATGATTGTCTCCCCGCTACGCGGCGCTTTCATGCGGACAGCAAAGGGGGCGTCCGGATGGTTTGCGGAGTTGACCTCTCGCCACGGGCTTTGGAACGCGGCATATGAGGCCCCCTTTGCCTCTGCATCAGTCCGGAATTTCGCGATTTCCTCAGCGGTAGAAAAACACTTGTAGGCGGTGCCGCGGCTCAGCATTTCATATGCGACCTCAGCGTGGCGGTCCTTGCGGTCGAATTGCGAGACGACATCCCCATCCCAATCCAACCCCAGCCATGTCAGGCCTTTTAGAATGGCCGCGGTCGCCGCTGGGGTGGACCGCTCGCGATCGGTGTCTTCGATCCGCAGCAGGAATTTCCCGCCGCGGCCTCTGGCGTAGAGCCAGTTGAAGAGGGCCGTTCTTCCCCCCCCAATGTGCAAATACCCCGTTGGTGAAGGCGCAAATCGAGTGACGACTGGACGCGGATCTTGGGCGGAGGTCATCGGATTAACCTTTCAGAAACCAGAACGGGATTAGGATCGATGCAGCAATAGGCAATCATGGGGCGGGAAACAAGGTGGCGGGCGTGCGCGCTGCAGTTCTAAGACCGTTGCAAGGTTTGTTGAATGCGCGCGGTCTGCTCTTTCCGTGGTTGCCCGTGTTTTTGGGTTGCGGAATAGGCTTTTGGTTTTCCTTGCCGTTTGAGCCGGGATTGCTGTTCTATCTCGGGACGGCAGGTTTGTTGATTGCTGCCAGCGCACTACGGGCATTCGGGAAAGAAATCTATCATGCTCCAGCGCTCGCTGTGGCCGCAGCCACCACAGGCGTTCTTGCATGCGGATTGCGCTTGGTTGTTGTCGCTGCGCCCGTCCTTAGCTTTTCTTACTACGGTCCAGTTCTGGGCCGGGTTGTTGAAATTGACCGATCGCAGTCGGACGCATTGCGCCTGACTTTGGATCGGGTGGTGCTTGAAGATGTTTCTCCAGCCCGCACTCCTATGCTTGTCAGGATTAGCTTGCAGGGTTTTGGATTTGAACAAGCCGTGCCCGCTCCCGGACAAGTCATACAAGTTACCGCCCGCCTTGCTGCGCCAGATGGTCCAGTGGAACCAGGGGGCTTTGATTTCCGGCGGATGGCGTACTTCGATGGTCTGGGTGCTGTGGGGTATACCCGCAATCCATTGGTCTTATGGGCTGAACCAAGCATCGGGGAGCAAAGGATCAATCGCCTTCGAAGTCAATTGTCGCGCGCAATCATGGCAGAAATCCCGGGCGATGCAGGGGCCTTTGCGTCAGGTGCCATGACAGGCGATCGATCGGGCATCAGCCGCGACACAGTCGAGGCTCTGCGGGATTCCAACCTTGCTCATCTCCTTGCTATTTCAGGAATGAATATGGCCTTTTTGACGGGCTTTGTTTTCATGCTCGTCCGATACGGCACTGCACTTGTGCCTTCGGTGGCGCTAAGGATTAGCGCAAAGAAAATTGCCGCCGTTTTGGCCTTTGGAGTGGCTCTGTTCTACTTGCTCTTGTCTGGATCGAACGTCGCGACCGAGCGGGCGTTCGTGATGGTGTGCGTCATGCTAGGCGCCGTGCTTTTTGATCGCCGCGCGCTTACTCTGCGCAGCGTGGCGATCGCGGGCACAGGGCTGCTAACGATCTTTCCCGAAAGCCTGTTGGAGCCGGGATTTCAGCTTTCTTTTGCGGCGACTGTGGTCCTCATCGCAGGATTTGGCATGTTAGACCGCAAAATTCTTGCAGGTCGTATTCCGCGTTGGGTCATGCCGTTTTTCACTTTGTTCTTTTCATCCGTTCTGGCTGGTGCCGCGACTGCGCCGTTTGCCGCTGCCTATTTCAACCGTTTTACAGACTATGGGCTGGTTGCCAATTTATTGACGGTGCCATTTATGTCGTTGCTTATGGGGGCCGGGGCGATCGCTGCACTTTTAGCCCCCCTAGGATTGGCGACACCAGCTCTTTGGGTCATGGGTTTGGCTGCAAAATGGATTTTGTTTATTGCACATTGGGTTGCCGGGCTGGATGGTTCAGTCACTCCTGTGCTTGCGCCTAGCCCCGCGGCTATACCAGTCATCGCGGTGGCCGGGATTTGGTTTGTACTTTGGCGCGGCACGCTGCGCTATGTCGCGGTCGTTCCCGCATTGGCAGGCGCAGTCCTCTGGATAACGACCGAACGGCCACCTTTGTTGATCAGTTCTGATGGCAGGTTGGCAGGCCTGATGGGGCCAGAGGGAAGAGCATTGTCATCCGCCCGTGGTGCGGGATTTTCTGCAGAAGTGTGGATGGAAAAAGACGGGGATTTGGCCACGCAGGAACTGGCTGCCGCGCGCGTGGGTTTTGTGGGGCCGGACGGTGCGCGTCGTTTTGAAATAAGTGGGCTTCGCTGGGCAATTCTAAGCGGGAAAGGGGCGAGCGAGGCAGTCGCGCAAACCTGTTCAGACACTGATATTGTCATACTCGCGGCTGCGGTTGCCCCGCCAACCGTGCCAATCGGCCCATGTTTATTGATTGATCGCGAACTTCTTTCACAAACGGGTGCAATAGCGTTCTGGCCGCAGGAAGAAGGAAGAGTGAGGATGGTTCCAGTTCGCTCTTACACGCGCATGTGGACAGGCTCAAAGCCGATTCACCTTGAAACAACGGTCGAAAGAGCAAGAACGTCAATCACCCATAAATGATTGGAGAAGCCACCGGAACTATTGGCTCGCACGCCAGTCATCCAACCATAGCGCTAGTAGCTACGGATCAGGCCAACCAAACGACCCTGAACCTTAACCATGTGGTCCGGAAACACCCGCGTCTCGTAGGCAGGGTTCGCCGCTTCAAGTGCGATCATGTTTCCCTTGCGGCGAAAACGTTTCAGCGTAGCCTCATGATCTTCGACCAGCGCCACAACGATATCGCCATTCTCTGCCGATTGCTGTTCTCGAATAACAACAACGTCGCCGTCATTGATCCCAGCCTCGATCATGGAATCTCCCTTAACTTCAAGGGCATAGTGCTGACCTTTTCCGGAAATCATCGAGCCGGGCACGGCGATGTGGTGCGAAATATGACTGATTGCTTCTATCGGCACGCCCGCAGCGATGCGCCCCATCACGGGCAGTTCCAGAGCAAAGACACCCTCAACAGACATCGCCCCACGTGGAGTCGGAGGCGGCGCGACTTTGTCCCCTGAAATGACTTTCAGGCTAAAACCGGGACGCTCCATCGCGTCCGGAAGCTTTATAATTTCGAGCGCACGCGCGCGATGCGCAAGCCTGCGAATAAAGCCCCGTTCTTCCAATGCCGTGATCAGGCGATGAATGCCCGACTTGGACCGCAGATCCAGCGCATCTTTCATTTCATCAAATGACGGAGGGACGCCATCACGATCCATGCGTTGTTTGATGAATTCCAACAACTCAAGTTGTTTGCGCGTCAGCATTCTGGTCCCTCGCTCAAGCCTGTTAACACAATGTTCTGCCCGCGTTCCCGGTTTGTGTCAAGCATTTTGCCCAAGAGCCCTATATCGGCAGATATTCGACGATGTCTCCGGTTGAGCGGGGACCGTCGCCAAGGGGCCGGATCAAAAGCGCATTCGCCTGGGTTAAAATCGACAAGAGGGCGGAATCCTGACGGTCAAATGGGACGATGCGTGGCAACGACTCTCCTGCACTCAGTTTTGCGCGCATGAAATGGGTGCGCGAACCTGCCGCATCAACGTCCATTCCCAGTATGGCGCGGGCGGTCTTTGGCGGCTCGGCGGGCAGGCCCTGCATTGCGCGCAAAAGCGGTAGCAAGAAAAGATGGCCGCAGACGATTGCGGAAACCGGGTTGCCCGGCAGGCCGAGCATTATTGCCTGTCCAAGGCGTCCGGCCATAAGAGGTTTTCCTGGGCGCATGGCGATACGCCAAAAAGCGCGTTCCAGCCCCAAATCGGCGGCCACTTTGCCAACAAGGTCGTGGTCCCCGACCGAAGCCCCGCCAATTGTCAGGACCAGATCTGCCCCGGCTGCAAGGCCAAAGACAGTGCGCAAATCGGCTTCGGTATCCCGAGCAATTGGCAAGAGCCTCACTTCTGCGCCTTCCGCCTCCGCCATTGCTGCGAGCGCGAAGAGGTTGGAAGCAACGATCTGATCCGGTCCCAACGCTTGACCAGGCATGACCAATTCGTCGCCGGTTGCGATAATCGCAACTATTGGTCGGCGCGATACTTGGACCCGAGGAATATTCATTGAAGCAATCAGTGCGAGATCGTTGGCGCCTAGGCGGCGCGGCGCCGATAAAGTATCGCTGACGGCAAAGTCTTGCCCGCGGGGCCGGATATGGTCGCCTAGGGCGACGCTGGACTCCAGGGTGATTTCGTCGAACTTTGCGGTTACATTTTCTTGCAACGCGATGGCGACGGCACCGACGGGCATGGGAGCGCCAGTAAATATCCGCGCGGCCTGATTGTGCGCGAGGTTTCCAGCGAATGCGTGGCCAGCCCCAGCCTCACCAATGACAGTAAAGCGAGCGCCTGCGGTGCCGGTGCTGCCAAGCGCATAGCCGTCCATTGCCGAGGCATCAAAAGGTGGTTGCGTAAGGCGTGCTTTCGCCGGAGCGGCCAGCACACGCCCTGCCGCGGTCCGAAGCGGCACCTCTTCGATCCCAAGCGGGGTGACAAGGGCGAAGCAGCGGGTCAGGGCCTCTTCAACGGTGATCATGCCTCAGCCTCGTAGCGCCCAGACTTTCCGCCATCTTTCAAAATCAACTGTATGCCTTCGATGCGCATCGACTTTTCGACCGCCTTGACCATGTCATAAATCGTCAAGCAAGCGACAGAGACGGCCGTAAGAGCCTCCATCTCTACGCCAGTCTGGCCACCCGTCTTGACTGTCGCCTCAACCACGATGCCCGGCAGGCTTGGCGTGGCCGTAAGGATTAACGCGACTTTGGTGATCGGTAGAGGGTGGCAAAGCGGGATCAAGTCAGCGGTTTTCTTTGCGCCCATGATGCCGGCGATGCGTGCTATTCCCAAAACATCGCCCTTTTGGGCGCGGCCGTCGGTGATCAGCGCGAGGGTTTCTGCCGTCATCACCACTTGGCCGCGCGCGACCGCGATCCGGGCCGTGGTCGGTTTGCCTGAGACATCCACCATGTGGGCTTGGCCCTGATCGTCAAAGTGGGAAAGGCCGCTCATGCGCCGCCCTCTGAGGTCAGCGGGCGTGACAGGATATTGCGGGTCGCAGCCGCGACATCTTCCTGGCGCATCAGACTTTCGCCGATCAGGAAGCAGCGTGCACCGTAGCGGGCAACGTCCGCCAAATCGGCAGGCGTAAAGAGCCCGGATTCCGAAATGATCAACCGGTCTTCTGGCACCAGGCGCGCCAGCAGTCGGGTGGTTTCCAAGGTAACTTCAAAAGTGTGGAGATTGCGGTTGTTGATGCCGATTAAAGGGGACTTGAGTAAGGTAGCACGGTCCAATTCGGCCCGATCATGCACCTCGATAAGAACATCCATGCCCAAGGCAAAAGCGGCGTCTTCAAGTTCTGCCGCCTGCATGTCGCTCACTGATGCCATGATGATCAAGATGCAATCGGCGTGCAGCGCGCGTGCTTCAGTCACTTGATAGGTATCGTAGAGGAAATCTTTGCGCAGGCAGGGAAGCTTAGTCGCCGTGTGCGCGTCGGTCAGAAAGCTGTCCGCTCCTTGAAAAGAAGGCCCGTCTGTCAGCACGGACAGACACGTTGCACCACCCGCCTCATACGCACGGGCAAGTGCTGGCGGATCGAAATCGGCGCGGATCAGACCTTTTGAAGGACTCGCCTTCTTGATCTCCGCGATCAGGCCGTATCCTGCACTTGCGGCATCTTTCAAGGCCGCGGCGAAGCCGCGCGGGGCAGGGGCCGAAAGCGCCAGATCTTCTTGGTCGGCTTGTGAGCGGACAGCCTTTCTAGCGGCGATTTCTTCAAGTTTGTAGGCTTTGATGCGGTCAAGGATCGTTGACATCAGGACTCTTTCTGGCAGCAGCCGGCATATCGAAATCGCACAAGAAATTTAGGAAACCCGACATCTGGCCGGACTATGGCCAAGGGATAGGCCCCCAAAACTGATATCCGGTTTAGCCTTCGCTTGGCGTAAAGAAAAGCCGGTCAGGCATGTGTCAAGCGACGCAGGGCTTCGACCTTGGCTTTTGCGGCACCGGAGTCGATGGATTCACGCGCCATTTCAACGCCCTCGGGCAAAGTCGTGGCCTTGTCCGCAACCATGAGGGCGGCGGCAGCGTTGAAAAGCACGGCGTCCCTGTAGGCACCAAGTGCTCCGTCGAGTAAGTTGCGAAAAGCGGCAGCGTTGTCCGCAGGCGAGCCACCCATAATTGCTTCAAATGGATGGACCGGCAGGCCCGCGTCGTCTGGATGCAATGTAAAGCACCGCACAGTGCCGCCTTCCAGGGCGGCGACTTCTGTCGTCGCAGCGATTGAAATTTCATCCGTTCCGTCCCCGCCATGTACGAGCCAAGCCTTTTCAGAGCCGAGCGCCAGCAAAGTTTCTGCCATTGGTCGGATCAAATCAGCCGAGAATGCGCCGGTTAATTGGCGTTTGGCCCCGGCAGGATTGGTAAGAGGGCCGAGAATATTGAAGATCGTCCGGGTCCCGAGTTCCGCCCGCACCGGCATCACATGGCGTGTGGCAGGATGATGCATCGGAGCCATCATGAAACCAATCCCCGCCTCACTCAGGCAGCGTTCAACGACGTCGGCACCAACCATCACATTGAGGCCCAGTTCCGTGAGCGCATCGGCGGCACCGGACTTGGACGACAAATTTCTGTTGCCATGTTTTGCGACCACAACGCCTGCACCCGCCGTCACAAATGCCGTGGCGGTCGAAATGTTGAGTGTCCCCTTGCCGTCGCCGCCAGTGCCCACAATGTCCATTGCCCCGGCCGGAGCGCGCACAGCATGGCATTTGGATCGCATGACCGAAGCCGCGGCCGTGTATTCATCGACGGTTTCACCCCGCGTGCGCAGTGCCATCAAAAAACCACCCATCTGGGCGGGGGTGCCCTGGCCTTCGAAAAGCGCTTCAAAAGCAAGTTCGGCTTCGGCGCGAGTCAGCGGTCTCGATGCTGCAATGCCGATCAAGGGGCGGAGGACGTCACTCATGCCGGGACCTTAATGCTGTTGCCGCGTGCGGCGTCGAGGAAATTCCGAAGCAAATGGTGCCCGTGTTCCGAAGCGATGCTTTCTGGGTGGAACTGAACACCTTCGATCAGTTTTTCCTTGTGTCGCAGGCCCATGATCGTGCCGTCTTCAAGCCACGCAGTTACCTCTAGGCAGGCAGGCAAGCTATCACGTTCCACAACGAGGCTGTGGTAACGCGTCGCCTGAAACGGGGAGGGCAGGCCCGCGAAAACGCCCTGACCCGCATGATGCATGGATCCCATTTTGCCGTGCACGATCTCATGACAGCGCACAACTTTGCCGCCAAAAGCCTCACCAATTGTTTGATGGCCAAGACAAACACCTAAAAGCGGGATGTCCTGCGCTGCTGCGGCTTTGGTCAGTGGCAGGCAAATTCCTGCTGTAGCAGGATCGCAGGGGCCTGGTGAAAGCACGATCAGTTCCGGACGCAGTGACACGGCCTCTTGAACCGAAATCGCGTCGTTACGCACTACGTGCACCTCTGCGCCAAGCTCCCCCAGATAGTGGACGAGATTGTAGGTGAAGCTGTCGTAGTTATCGATCAGAAGCAGCATATCGGGCACAACCGTTTGGTTCGATGGCACTTCGTTGAAACGGTTCCGTTTTTTTGCAGGGCAGGCTGTCCGTTGGGACGGGATTGGCCTGTTGCCGTCAACGAACGCGTCGAAGCCTTTTGACGAGTTATTGCCTATCTGCGGGGGGGTGTAAACTGTGCCAGACGCAATCGCACTTTTGGCGAGAGTCAAAAAAGAGCGGAGCCCTAGCTCCGCTCTTTTGCTTTGTTCAGATCAGTTCTGGTTTTGTCCCAGATTGTCGAAGGCAACGGGATCAACTGATTTGAGGCGAGCAGCCAAAATCCAGCCAACCACTGCGCCCGCCGGGATCAACCCGGGAAGGATCCACCCCAACATTCCACCCGTCGTACCAGTCAGATCGCCGAAGTTAAGGAAGATGTAGACGAAAAGCACTGCCATGATCGCAGCGGAGATAATCGGCAGGATCACCGTTGAAACTGCCGAGCCCCCACCGTTTTTGCGGAAGTAGGCAATGACCGACAACGACGTCACGGCCATCATTGCCAAAACGCCCAACGTCCCAACCTGAGATACCCAAGTGAACATTTGCAGGATCGGGTCAAGTCCAAGACCTGCAAAGATCGCCAGCACGATCAACGCCCCGATCGATTGGGAAACCGAGCCAATGTGCGGGCTTTGGTGGTCATCATGCGTCCTGCCGAACACAGCCGGCAACAAGCCTTCGCGGCCAGCAACATAAGTGTAGCGGGCTACGTAGTTGTGGAAGGCTGAAAGCGCAGCAAAAAGGCTAGACACAAGCAAAAGCCCTGCGATCATCGCCGCAGTCCCACCCACATATTGCCCTGTCAGGTCAAAGAAAAAAGCCGTCGGGTCAGGCATGCCCTGGAGTGTCGGCAGCAAGTTTTCGGCGCCCACGCCCTTAACCAAAAGCCAGGTCGTAAAGACAAAGAAAATGCCAATCAGCAACACTGCCAAGTAGGTGGCTTTCGGAATCGTGACTTCGGGATCTCTTGCCTCTTCGCCATAGATTGTTGTTGCCTCAATCCCGATAAACGAACCAAGGCAAAACAGAACCGCCGCCGTAAGCGAGCCCGAATTGAGCGCGCTAAAATCAAACATTGGCGCGGTCGTGCCAGCCGGTCCGCCCTTGATGAGGATGGCGGCGTCGACAATCAGCACAATCAGGTATTCGAGAGCGACGAGCACCACGAGCACTTTTGCCGACAGATCCACTTGGCGGTAACCAAGAAAGCCGACGAGCAAGACAGCGATCAAACTCCAGATATACCAAGCCAGATCGATCCCCATGCTTCCCATCACGCCCGCAGTGATCCCGCCGAACAGGCCGATCAAGCCGAACTGCATGGCGTTGTATGCCACGACAGCAACGATAGACACCGCGCCGCCGACGTTGCCACCCAAGCCACGCGCAGCGTATGCATAAAAGGCGCCGGCGTTGGTGACATGCCGGCTCATCGCGACATAACCCGCGGCGAACGCCAGCATCACGAGGGTAAGCAGGGCGAAGGTCAGTGGCACGCCCGTGCCATTGCCTAAAAGGAAGGCCAGCGGCATTGCGCCCGCCACCCCGGTCAGCGGGGCAGCTGCTGAGACCACCATGAACGTCACCGCCAGAAGGCCCAGTGAATTCTTGCGGAGCTTATTTGTTCCGATAGATGATTGATCTGTCACTTCATTCTCCTTGTTTGTTTGCACGGCCACTTTGAGCAGCTCTTTTGACGACTGCGGCCAGAATGAAGGGGCATCTGGGGCGCATAATTTTGATTGTTAACGAGTTAAGTCCTTTCGATCAACTGGACAGCGCGACGATATGCGCGTTGACCGTAAAGCAAGGCGGATGGATCATCTGACAGAGCAATCGATGTTACTTTGCCAACGATGATATAGTGGGTTTCCCACAGCAATGCCGTCGCAAGCTTGCATTCGAATTGTGCTGTCGCCCCTGCGAGCGCGGGTTGGCCGGCCGGGCCAGGTGCCCAGTCGGCGACGTCAAAACGTGAAGGCGAATCTGGCTTGGTGCGGCCCGCGAAAAGATCGGACAGTGCCTGCTGCCCTTCGTGCAGCAAATTGGCGCAAAAAGCCCGGTTTTTTAGAATTGCGGTGGCCGCGGGGCTTAGGTGATGGATGCAGGCTAGCAGAGAAGGATGCTCTCCATCTGCCGACACGGAGGTGAGCGAAGACAGTGTTACGCCGAATCGCCCCCCCTCGCCGTCGGTGGTCGCCACAGCCACAAAGGTCGACGCACGGCTCATGCCCTCCATAAACCGGGCGCGAAGGTCTTGTTCATCCATCACACTCATCCCAGGTCAAAAAAGCGGGCAAGTTCGACATCCGGCACCTTCTTGCGAAATTCGTCATATTGGCATTGCCGTGTTGCCGAAAAGGCCTCCACAAAACGCTCACCGAGCCAGTTCTTGGCAAAGGATGACCCCCTCAACCGCTCAATTGCTTCAGGCATGGAGCGAGCAAAATCGCGGGTTGAGGGCTGGGCATAGCCGGAACCAATTGTCTCGGGGTCCGGTTCAATCTTCTCCATTATGCCGGCGACCCCCGCGGCGATCGTGGCCGCGGCGCTCAGGTAGGGATTGCAATCCGCGCCCGGAAGGCGATTTTCAACCCGCAGGCTACCCGCGTCATGCCCCACAAGTCGGAAGCACGTCGTGCGGTTCTCATACCCCCAGGTGAGGCCCGGCGGCGCAAAGGTCCCAGGCGCGAAGCGGCGGTAAGAATTGACCGTCGGTTGAAAGACAAGCGTCATATCCCCGATGTATTTTTGCAGCCCGCCAAGGAAGAAACGGAAGGTCTCGCTGACATTGTTCTTTTGTGTGGGATCGTAAAAGAGCGGGTTTCCTGCGTCGTCCTTGAGGCTGACATGGAGGTGAATGGACTGGCTGTCTGCCTCTTCGCTCCACCTCGGCATGAACGTTACCGAGCGCCCCTGCCGCAATGCCAGAGCACGGATAAAGTTCTTGAGCAGGACCAGTTGATCGGCAGGCTCTATCCCTTCGCCGGCCCCGATGCAGGCTTCCATGAACCCTGCACCGATTTCTTCATGCATTTTGGCGAGGTTGATTTTCAATGGCTCGCACATTTCAGCAAGCGCTTCATACCATTCAGTCTGAAGCGCCTGATAGATAATCAGATCATGGCTGGCATGCGGCGTCGCGGTTCTCAGGTTGCGATAGCCCTTGGCGCGCGCGCTCTCGGGGGTTTCGTCAAAAAGCGTGTACTCCAATTCCATCCCGTACTTGGGCACCAGACCAGCGGACTGCGCCTTGCCCAGAACCGACTTAAGGATCGAGCGCGGGCAAATCTGCGCAGAAATACCAGTGTAATTTGACAGTACAAGCAGGTCGTAACCTGCCTTGGCCCAGGGAATGCGCCGGACAGAAGACGGGTCCACTTCCAGCGGGTCATCATGAAAGTCGCCACTGTCATCATTAACGCCGGGAATAGTCAGCATTTGGTCCGTTGGATCCAGCGCAAGTTGAGCTGGCGCCATGCCCATGCCATTCTTGACGATGCCCTTGAGGCTGCTTTTCGACACCATCTGCCCCCGCAAGAGCCCGTTGGTATCAGTCATTGCAACTGTGGCAAAACGGCTGGCAGTGTCTGAAAGAAAGTCGTCCAATGTCATGAAGTCACCTGTTGAGTGTCTGGGGCGGCAAGCCCTTCTAGTTTGGCAAGATCGGCGTCGGGATGGGTCGAATAGGCGCGTAAAAAGACACGCAGGCCGTTGTGGACATAGCGCATAAGGCTGGCCCGAGTCGGCACAATGCGCGGGTTGTAAAGTGCTTGGTTTCGCGGGGCGGACAAGATCAAACCCCAAAGGTCCTCCGCCGCCAGTTCCGCATCGTCAAAGGCCAAACGTCCCGCAGACCGATGCTGCGCCAGATAGCCCATAAGCCCTTCCAAAACCCGATCTGGCCCAGCGGCTTGATAAGCCGTTCCAATTTCTGGAAAGCGCTGCACCTCGCCTATGATCAGTCGAGCGAGCGACAGAAGCTCCGGCTGCAAAACCGTATCGGCATAGGACCAGGCAAAGTGATACAATTGGTCCACCATGTCGCCGTCCCCTGGTTCGCGGAAAGGCAGTAACATGTCGTCGCGTTTTTGAAGCATCATGCTGGCGAAAAGCTGCTCTTTGCTGTCAAAATACTGGTAGAGCGTGGGTTTAGAGAGGCCAGCTGCCTGCGCCACATTGTCCATTGAGGCCCCGGAATAGCCCCCTTCTGAAAAGACCTTGAGTGCCGCCGAAAGGATCCGCTTTTCGTTCATCAGGCGGTTGAGCTGACGGCGCGGCATTTGGGTCATGTGGCAACCTTGGCCACAAAGTTTGTCAGGTGGCGCGTATAGTCGTCGGGGCCCTCGACATTGCAGACATGTCCCACCCCGGCAATGATCTCAAACCGCACGTCTGGAACGCGGGAGGCATCAAAGATCCGCTCTGCGACGGCACGAATTTCAGCAGGGGGTGCCAATCGGTCAAATTCGCCCGTCATCAGCAGAACCGGCACAGCAATTTTGGAGAAATCAAATTTCTCAAGTGGATTAGTGAAGCAAAGCAGGGCGTCACGGTAGGTCGCGGGTGGAATGGCGGCCATTGATGCCAGCAGTTCCGCGCGCACCGCATCACTGGCAGTCGGTCCGGAAATGACATTTACAACTGCGGGCGCAAAGTCGGCGGGCACCTGACCAGCGTTTAAGGGAACCTCACGGCTTACGCGAAATGCTTCGCGCTCTGCCGCGCCGGCCTCCGACATGCCGGTGCAACCGCCTGAAAGCACAAGGCCAGCCAGCAATTCCGGGTGCCGCATGGCGAAGGAAGTGGCGATCCAAGAACCATAGGACAGACCAACCAAGATCAACTTGTCTGCGCCCAGAACTTCGCGAACGCGCAAGATGTCGGCGCAATAGTCATCTACGGTTGATTGCTCAGCGCCAAGCGTGCTTTCGCCATAACCGCGCAGATCAAGTGCGGCGGCACGGGTCAGGTCCCCGACTGCGCCCAGTTGCGTCCGCCAGTTTGATCGCCCGCCGCCGATCCCGTGCAAGAAAAGGCACAGCGGGCCACTCCTCACAGGCGTTACATCAATGGCAAGCCGGGGCAGGGTATCGAGCAGTAGCGTTTCTGACGGTGCACCTGCAGGCAGCACCGCCGAGCGAGTTGCCGCCGGCTGACTTTCGGCCATGCGCCCAAGTGCTGCAACCGCATCGCGGAAGATCACCTCGGTCCCTTGAGCGATTTCCTTGGCTCGCCCTGCCGCAGCGAAAAGTTGAGCCGACATGCTGATCACGCTTCCACCCGTCTCAATAGCCGAGACGGTCAGGCGGGCGTCGTAACTTTCTGCCCCTGCGATTCCTTCGATGTGGGTGTAAGCAAGTGTTTTGTCAGTGTCGCTGAAATAAGTCAGCCGTTCGCGATAGACTTTGCCTTCCCCTCTGACAGTGAAGGCGCGGATCAGATGCCCCTCACCGTCGCGCTCTGCGACCATAGTCGCGATTGCCGGGTGCCACATCGCGCAAAAATCGCGCGCAATGGCCCAGACCTCGGCTGGCTTAGCCTTCGATAGCCCGGTGATCTGCACCAGTTCGCGGGCCATAGCCTTACCGCAGGCCCTTTAGGGTGCCGGAATTGCCGCGCCAAAGCGACGAGCGGGCACCGTCTTGATCTCCGGGCGCGGAATCCAGGTCGGCCACATCGTAAAGAGT
This sequence comes from uncultured Alphaproteobacteria bacterium, assembly GCA_963815355.1. Taxonomy (GTDB): domain Bacteria; phylum Pseudomonadota; class Alphaproteobacteria; order Rhodobacterales; family Rhodobacteraceae; genus JAPUEK01. The sequence continues at coordinate 76,838 of CAWFGJ010000009.1, read as the reverse complement.
TAGAACAGATAGGTAATCTTCCATGATTTCAGAGGTATAAGGAAGCATCAGAGCGCCGCACCGGCTGTCCCGATACATCCGCTCTAGCGGCAGAGACTTCAGCATCGATTGCCCCCCGCAGGTGCGAATAGCCAAAGCGGCGATTTCTTGTACGCCTTCCATGACGTTGTATTGCGCGGCATACATGCGCAGGACTTGCTCTTTCGTGGGAAAGCCTTGGGCCTCCATGAAAACCTGCCACCACAGCGCGCGCATGGAGGCAAGCCGGGCATACATTTTGCCAACGGTGATCCGCTTTGTTCCAAACATCCGCCGGTCTGCCGCGGGTTGGCCCGCAACTTCCCCCCGCAGGTAGGCGACTGTGAAGTCATAGGCCCCCTGCGCAACACCCATGTAAGTTGGGGAAAGCGTGGCCATCATATGCGGCCAATGTGGCAAAGTCTTAATGAACAGGCCGCGAGGCATCATCAGATCGTCGTCCGTGACAAACACATCTTTCAAAACCAGATCGCGCGAGTTGGTGCCCCGCATCCCGAGCGGGTCCCAAGAGCCCTGAACGCTTAATCCCTTTGCTTCCTTTGGCACAACGAAGATCATTGTGTCTTCGTGCCGTGGCTCGATGCCATCAAAATGTTCGGTGCATACGATCGAATAATAGTCGCAATAGCCGGCGAGGGACGCGAACTTCTTAAACCCGTTGATAACCCAGCCGCCTTCGACTTTGCGGCAGTTGGTCTGCGCGGGTCGTGAGGTCCAGTTCTGGCCCGCTTCCGAGATTGGCTGCGAATAGATGCCCTGCTCTTTGACCGCCCGGCGAAATTGCCGCTCGCGCAAGGGTGCGAAGGCTTCTCGGTCTTCGTTGGTCAGATTGGGCAGTTCATACATAAACCGCGACCACATCATCGACGAATTGTGCATGTTGAAGGTGAGTGCCGTCGCGCCGCAATATTTACCGATCTCGGCGCCGACCATTGCGTATTCGCCAAGACTGAATCCGTGGCCGCCGAATTCCTTGGGAACGGTCAAGGTCAAGTAGCCCAAGGCCGCCAGATCCTTGTAGTTTTCAACCGGAAAGCTGGCGTCTTGGTCGATTCCTACGGCGCGTTCCGCAAAAACGGGCCCGAGCGCGTTGATCTTATTCAGAACCTCCAGAACTTCTGGGCGAACCTGGGAAAGGTTGTAATAGTCGGCGGGGCTGCTCATGTTCGGTCCTTTCGTGGATTTAAGAGGCCAGTTCGCCCTGCAACACGCCCTCTTTGACGACCACGCGACCGTCCAGAGCGATGGTGCAATTGCGCATCGGCAAATCGAAATGGCCAAGCGTATAGCGCCCGGCATATTGGTTTGCGCCGGTTGACCACAGGAACGACCCGGCTACCGCACGGAACTCAACCGCCTGCATGTCATGCTTGTCGTACATTGCTGCCGAAACCCATTTGGCAGCCGGGTTCATACCCCAGCCGACATGGCTCATTCCAAAGGCGTTTTTGTCACCCCAGGCGTCCATATACTCGCGAAGATGTAGGGCATCGATTCCGTCGCCCTTGATCGAAGTGACAAAGTCGCTCTCGACCGTGAAATCGATTTGGCTCGTGAGAAATGTTTTGAACGTCAGGTTCATATCACCAACGCCCATGACGATCCGGCCATTGACGGCGTTTTTGCCGGGGAATGCGAGACACAGGCCGCCCGGCCAATGCGCAACCGCCCCGGGTTTCGTGCCAAAGCCCGCCGTCCCGCCGCAGGGTGCGTCGCGCAAATCGATGGAAAGGTCCGTACCAATGGCAGAAGTCACCCGCATTTCTGAAGCGTCGCGCAACATCTGGATGCCGATCTCGAGGCGAGCGGCATCTTCTGCTTTGGGTTCGGTTCTCTCCAAAATCTCGGGATGTTCGTTCGTAATCACTAGAAGCCGTGCGCGCCCCGCGTCTTCAATTTCGGGCCACTCGGGGGCGTGGATCATGCCTTCAACCGTGCAATCGACGATCACATCCACCCGTTTTAGTGCTTCGATAACGGCCCGGTTGCCTTGCAGGGCCCAGCTTGTGCCCGTGGACTTTACGGGCACCGGCGCGGTTTGCGGGGGAGTTGGCATCTGGATCATACAAAATTCAGCGCCCAGATCATAAAGCGCCAGCTCTGCCAGATGCACCAGAACGGGGCGAGATTGGGTCTCGGACACCAAGGCGACCTGCGTACCTTTCTCAATGCCATTCAGCGTTAGCACGCGCCGAAACGACGCCAGCCACTTGCCTTCGATACGTTCTTGCAAAATGCGCCCCCCAGATCGATTCGCCTTTGCGCGAAATCTTTACTTGTTAGTTAAGTCTTTAGGGCGGGCGTGAGTTTGTCAATTGGATTTTCGAAAATCTTGGTGTTATCGGAAGGAATGGCCCGACGGCGCTATTTCTCAGCCCAATCCGCCCACTTCGGTCGGGTAAGCTGAAAGGTATCATGGCTGCGAACATAGTCCGAGCCAAAGGACCGAGCGACAAGGTCCAGTGCTGGTGTGTCGATATGTGCCCGGTCGGCATTCAGGACAAATTGGTCCGCAATGTGCACTGCGAGTACCTGGCCTATCACAACGTGTTGTCCTGGACCTGTTTCAACGCATGTGTGGGTTTTGCATTCGAAAGCTACAGGGCTTTCGGTGATCCTGGGGGGGGTGATGTGGACCGATGGGGTCGTGGCAAGCCCGGCCAAACTAAGTTCGTTCACCCCGCGAGGTGCGTCAATGGCGGTAATATTCATCGCCTCAACCAAGCGCTCAGGAACTAGATTGATCACGAATTCTCCCATGTCGAGGATGTTGCGTGCACTGTCCTTCAGCCCACGGCTGTCACCTGCAAGGATTCCAATCGCAACAGTCGGGGGGGCAGACCCCATGACGTTAAAGAACGAATAGGGCGCGGCATTGACGAGGCCATCGGCATCCTGCGTGACCACCCAAGCGATTGGTCGCGGCATCACGGTTGCAGCCAAGAGCTTGTATGCAATCGCGGCTTCCACTCGATCCAAGTCCCAGCGCATCAGATTTCACTCACAGCCTTTTTGGCTTTGGTATCGACCGTCAACTGAAAGATATCAGGGCGCGCATAGTGGCCAGTCACGTCAAAATCATACTTGGCCCGAAGGATTTCAGAGGCGTCGATCTGCGCATACAGGATCGTTTCGCCGGTAAAATCCGGCCCGGCCAAAACTGTGCCCAAAGGTCCCACGATCGCCGAACCACCCCGCATCATCACTGTCTCCGGGGCATCGCCAAGTGCGCTTTCATGGTCGGGCCCGTAAGCGGCGCGGGTGATATACTGGCAAGCAGTCAGCACAAAGGTCCGCCCCTCCATCGCGATGTGCTGCATGGTTGGAAGCCACGTGTCTCTGTCATCCGCAGTCGGCGCACAATACAGGCTGACCCCTTGGTGATACATGTGCATGCGCAGGGCGGGCATGTAGTTTTCCCAGCAAATTACAGCGCCGATGGTGCCAAAATCAGTTTGGAACACGGGCAAGGTTGAGCCGTCGCCAAAGCCCCAGATAAGCCGCTCTGCCGCCGTGGGCATAAGCTTGCGATGCTTGCCGACCAGCCCCCTGCTGGAGTCAAAGTAAAGCGCGGTGCAGTAGACGGTCGCACCGTCACGTTCGATTACGCCGACAACCGCAAACGCCCCGGTTTCTGACGCGGCTTCGGCAAGATGGCCCACTTCCGGTCCATCAAGATCTATTGCCGCGGCGTGATAGCGCGCGAAAGCAGCTCGCCCCTCGGGTTTGCGCATCCCGATCGGGGCGCCAAAACTGGCGCCCTTGGGATAGCCACCAATCAAGGCCTCGGGAAATACCACAAGCCGCGCTCCTTTTGCAGCGGCCTCTCGTAGACGTGCCGCCGCAAGTTTTGCGGTCGCAAGCGAGTCATTCGGGTTTGACGCCATTTGGACGACAGCGGCGGTGAAAGTCATCAGGTTACTCCGGGGTCACGTCGACAATGCTATGGCGCAGCGTGCCAATTCCCTCAACCGTAGCCACAACAACATCACCGGGCCACAGCCATTCCTGCGGTTTCATGCCTGCTCCAACACCGGCGGGGGTGCCAGAGGCGATGATGTCGCCCGGTTCAAGCGTGATGGCCTGACAGATGTCAGTAATCAATTCAGCCACTTTGAACAGCATGTGCGATGTGTTCGATCGCTGCTTTTCTACCCCGTTGACGGTCAGCCAAAGTTCAAGCGATTGCGGGTTTGGTATTTCGTCTGCCGTCACGATGCAGGGTCCGAAGGGGGCAAACGTGTCTTGCCCTTTGGAGTAAATCCACTGACCGGCTCTGCGGCAATCACGGGCGGAAACATCGATCATCACTGAATAGCCAAAGACATGGTCCAGGGCGCGCTCACGATTGATACGCCGCGCAGTCGTACCAATGATCACCGCGAGTTCGACCTCCCAGTCCAGTTGCTGGGTCAGCTTTCTGTTGTGCGCAATCGGTGCGTCCGGGCCGATGACTGCAGTCGGCGGTTTTGAGAAGATCACGGGCTGTTTTGGCAAGGCGGCGTCAGTGTCCAGAGCTACGGCGCTTTCTGCGACGTGGTCCAGATAGTTCAGACCGATACCGAAGATATTCTTCCGCGGTCGTGGAATGGGCGCCAGCAGCGTGACGTTGGCAAGTGCGGTTGCTGTACCGATGGGAGGGATGTCGCCCGCTTCTTCCAGCAGTATGGCAAGCGCGGCCAGGCCCGGCCGCCCGGCGTCGATCAACCCTAACATGCTGGCGGGCATGACCTGTCCAAATGCGTCGCCCAAAGCTTCGACATCAACGACAAGATCGCCGTGCAACACGCCCAGACGGGCTGCGCCCTCAACCGAAGCGCGAAAGGTAACAAGTTTCATGATTGGTCCTTATTTCAGCGGCTGGTAGCCAGCATTTTCGGCAAAAGCCTCTTCGCGATAAAGGCCAAGCGCGCGCATGACCGGGAGGTCCGACAAGCAAAACAAGACAGCATCTTCTGAGGCTGAACCGTTCACATGCTCATGCCAAGCCCATGACGGGACGCAGAAAATGTCGCGCTCTGCCCAGTCGTACCGCTTTCCGTTTATGATGGAATGCCCTGCACCTTTGGCGCAATGGTACAGAAAGCTGCCGGTATGGCGATGCGCTAGGGTGTGCTCGCCTGCACGGAGCATCTGCATGGACGCGCCCATTGTTGGCATTACCGGGCCGTTGGTCACTGGGTTTACGTAGTCCAGCAATATCCCGTCAAATGGCGATCCGTCTGAAACCGCCGCATAATTCAGCAGGGCGCTGTAGGTCGCGGCCCACTCGTATTTGTACATCGGGCTATAAGGCTTGCTCCATGGCACTGCACTGGGAGTGAGGCCCGGGTTACCCCAGGTCTTGGTCACATCATCGACGGGGTGGGCCACCGGTTCGGTCCCATTGGGGTGCACTTCGTAAAAGTTGGCTTCCATCGCGTTGACAAAAGGTATGTCGAGCCCGTCTTGCCAGATACATGGCGTCCCATCCGAGGCCACCGCGTGCTCGTGCCACGTTCCGTTCGGTGTCAGAACGAAATCGTTGCGGCCAAGCGTCATCTTGTGTCCATCCACGACGGTATAGGCGCCGGTGCCCTCCATGATAAACCGCACGGCCGAGGCAGAATGGCGATGTGCGCCAGCTTTCTCGCCCGGGTTCATCACCTGTAGCCCCGCGTAAAGCCAGCCGACGGCTGCATGGACGTCGGTACGGCCCGGATTGTTGAGGTAGATCACCCGCCGTCCCGCTTTTTCCGGCGTGACCAGATCGACCGACCGCAGCACGTGGCTGCGCAGATCCTTGTATCGCCAAACCACAGGAACCGATTGCGATTTTGGCTGCCAAGGTTCGATCTTGTTGGCCACGGTCCAAAGCGCACCGGCCTCGAATTTGCTCAAGTCGTCATAATAGGCCAGCAGTTCCGGAGTATCTTCGACATTGGCGCGACCGACGGCATCTTCGCGGTGGTTTTCATGGACCTTGGACATGATCAGGCTCCTTTGACTGTTCAAACATGAAGGCCAAAATATTCGAAAGCAAGGCAGATTTTCGAAAATATTGGAATTGCCTTGTCAGGAACGGCAGGACATAGTTTTTGAAAGGAGAATGTAGCCGCATGACGCTTTCGGAAAAGGCCTATTTTGCGATCCGCCTCGATATCATCCAAGGCGTCTTGGCGGCGGGGCAGCCACTTCGCATGGCTGACCTTAGCGAACGCTATGGCATGGGTTTTTCCCCGCTTCGTGAAGCGCTAAGCCGGCTTCGGGTCGAACGAATGGTCACGGCAGAGGCCTTGCGCGGCTTCAAAGTCGCGTCTCTTTCCGTCGTCGAAATGCAAGATGCCGTCGATACTAGGATTGTCATTGAAAGTGATGCGCTGCGGCTGGCGATCCGGAATGGCGATGATGACTGGTCTTCCGCGATCGTCGCGGCGCTCTATGCCTTACGGTTACAGGCGGACCGTTCGGTTGCGGGTTCGGTTGATGTCTGGGAGCTCGAATCCCGCCACTACGCCTTTCATCGTGCGCTGCTGTCTGCCTGCGGGTCTGCCTGGCGCATGGAATTCTTTGAGCGCCTTTATGCCGCGACGGAGCGGTATCGTATCCCGATCCTCGTTGAGTCAAAGCTTTCAGGGCAGGCAGGGCGGAATATACAGGCTGAACACAGCGCACTCGCGGACGCTGCATTGGCGCGGGATGCGGATGCAGCGGTGCGGCTTTTGGCCGAACATTACAACAAAACCGCCCAGACAATCCGACAGCGGATGAGCAATCTGGCCTGACCCCCAAAGGCCGTGGCTCGCGCCGCGGGCAGCTTCGGCCTGCAAATGACGAAAATTGAGGCTGTCACGGCTCGTCTAGGCGCTCCTTTGCCACGAATGCAGCAACTTGCGGCATTCGGGCGGAAAGGGGATGAAGCGGACTTTCTGACGGGCTATACAGAAGCGGACAAATAGCGCCGTTCGTGCGCAAACCAACACGCGCGGAATGTCGCGCATCGGGGAGGCGGAAGCGTGGTCCGGGATTTCGTTGCTGGGGTGTTGTGGGGGGGCGTTGTTGCGTCAGTCGGACTTGGGGTGATCTCTCAGGTGTCGACCTTGCCACCTACCGCCAGCCCCGCCGCTGAAATCGCTGAGCAAACCGCATCGATTGCTGAAACCGAAGGCGAAAGCGCGACAATTACGGAACAACAGCCCTTAGCGGAACCGGCGCCGCAAATTGCCGCCCCGGCTGCCCCGGTTGTTGAAGCCGATCCCGTCCCGACCCCGCCGACGACTGTGGCACCTCAGACGCAGTTGGCCGCCGCTGATCCCGCTCCGGTATTGCCCGGCGCGTCAAGCGACGCTCCGGTATTGCCGCAATCGGCCGAAGCATCGGTTGCGGCAGCGTCTGATGCGGCCCCTGCCTCGACTGTGCCGCCCGCACCCGCGGGCCTGACCGCCAATCTTCCGGCACCAATAGCATCAAACAGCGAGGTTTCTATCGCCCCACCCCTCCCGCCCGGATCAGAGACGCAACCCGCGCCCGCACCTGAGGTCGGGCCCGTGTCAATGGATGCGCCCGCAGAGCCGCTCCCTCAGATAGCCGAACTTCCGCCCAAGCAAGCGCCCAATGACACCTTGCTTGTGCCTGCAGCCCCAATGGCCGAACCACCGCTTCCGGCGGAAATCGTGCCGGACACCGCGCCGTTGCCGCAGATTTTGCCCGACCAACCGCTGGAGTCCAAAGCGATAGAGCCCCAACCAATAGCACCCAAACCCTCGTTGATTGTTCCCGACGGTGGGCAAAGACTTGCGCCCGATCCGGCGCTGAAACTCGGCGAGGGCAGCCGCCTACCTTCAATTGGCGACGCTCCCGCCGCCGCGACTGACGTCGTGCCTGTTGATCTTCGCCCAATTGCGCGCTTCGCGGCCAAATTCGACAATCCCGGCGGAAAACCAACCTTTGCGATCTTGTTGGTAGATCCCGGCACGGCAGATATTGATCGCGTAAAGTTGGCGGCACTTCCGTTTCCAGTGACCTTTGTGTTGGACCCACAGGCTGCCAACGCCGCCGAGGCGGCGGCGACCTACCGCGCTGCCGGGAAGGAAGTCGTCATGCTGGCTACGGGCATTCCCGAAGGCGCGACGGCCAGCGATTTGGAGCAAACCTTTCAAAGCAACGCAAACGTGCTGCCGGAAACAGTCGCCGTCATCGACCTCTCGCAAGGTGGATTTCAGGACGATCGCCCACTTGCCACGCAGGTTGTGCCGATCCTGAAAGCGGAGGGCAGGGGGCTCATTACCTTTGATAGGGGTCTCAACGCGGCTGATCAGGTCGCCCGCCGCGAAGATGTAGCCGCCGCTGTCATCTTCCGGAATTTAGATGCCGAAGACGAAGAGGCGGCTGTGATCCGCCGCTATCTAGACCGAGCGGCGTTCAAGGCAGCTCAGGATGGGCGCGTCTTGGTCATCGGGACAGTCCGACTGGAAACCGTAGCCGCAATCCTTGAGTGGACAGTCGAAGGCCGCGCCTCTTCCGTCGCCCTCGCCCCTGCCACAGCCGTGTTGCGGGTTGAGTGACGTTCAAGAACTGGGGCAACCATGCTGGGCGCGCGTTCGCAAGGAGCGCCGCCCAACCGTTCAGTTTGGACGTGCGTCAGGTATTACCACGGCGCGCGAAAAGGCCCGCGTCCGCCGCTGCACGCCGCAACGCATGCGATTTGTTGACCGTCTCTTGATATTCTGATTCAGGGTCACTGTCATAGACCACGCCGCCCCCGGCCTGAATGTACAACGTTTCGCCTTTCAAGACCGCAGTTCGCAGCGCAATACAGAAATCCATTTCTCCGTTGGCTGCAAAGTAACCGACGCCGCCGCCGTACACTCCCCGCTTTTCCGGCTCCAATTCGTCAATGATTTCCATTGCACGCACTTTTGGGGCGCCCGAGACGGTGCCCGCCGGCAGCCCTGCCAACAGGGCCGACAATGCGTCTTCCCCCTCGGCGATCTCGCCGACCACGTTAGAGACGATGTGCATCACATGGGAATAACGCTCAATTATGAACTTCTCAGTCGGACGCACGGTCCCAACTTTTGCGACCCGTCCCACGTCATTTCGACCCAAATCCAGCAACATCAGATGTTCGGCAAGCTCTTTTTGATCGGCCAAAAGCTCCAGTTCCAATGCCTTGTCTTCTTCCGGAGTTTCGCCACGCTTGCGGGTGCCCGCGATCGGGCGGACCGTGACCTCGCCGTCCCGGAGCCGAACAAGGATTTCTGGACTCGCGCCGATTACCTGAAACCCGCCGAAATTGAAAAAGAACAGGAACGGCGACGGGTTGGTTCGCCGCAACGACCGATAAAGCGCAAAGGGCGGCAATTCAAACCTCTGCGCCCAACGTTGGCTTGGAACCACCTGAAAGATATCGCCCGCGCGGATATAGTCTTTTGCCTTTTCGACGGCTGCTTTGTAGCCGTCATGGGTGAAGTTGGAGACTGGTTCGCCAACGCCGGTGACTTCGCCCAGATCGCGGCCCGTTGCCGGGGCGCGCTCCAAGTCGCGCAAGGCATCCATGACCCGCTCGGCCGCTTGCGCAAAGGCTGCTCGCGCCGAAAGTCCCGAACCGTGCCAAGCGGGGGCCACCACGGTTACTTCGCCCTTTACCCCGTCCAAAACAGCCACCACCGAAGGGCGCATGAGGACAGCATCTGGCAGGCCAAGCGGATCAGGGTTCACATTGGGCAAATGCTCAACCAACCGGATCATATCGTAGCCAAGATAGCCAAAGAGTCCGGCCGCAATCGCCGGCAGACCATCGGGCAGGTCAATACGGCTTTCCGAGATAAGTGCGCGGAGCGTGTCCAGTGGTTGACCCGCCAAGTCAGCGAAGGCCTGCCCATCGAACCGGGCTTGCCGGTTTATTCGGCTTTTCTCGCCGTGGCATTGCCAGATCAGATCAGGTTTCATCCCCACAACCGAATAGCGCCCCCGCACTTCTCCGCCGGTTACAGATTCCAGCATGAAGGTATCCGGTCGCGCCTCAGCCAGTTTCAGCATGACCGATACCGGCGTGTCGAGGTCCGCCGCCAACCGGGCGTAAACCACTTGATTGCGGCCTTCGGCCCAACCCTTTTCAAACGCATCAAAGGTGGGGAAAAGGGTCATACAGAGCCTGTTTCAGTTGCCAAATTGTGTATGCACAGCGTTAATCGCGGCTTGATCCAGTTGGATGCCCGCCTCTGCCGTGAGCGCATTGGTGTAAAGGGTGAAGACATCGCCAGAAATGGCCTGCTGAACTTGCGTTGCAATGCTGTCGCGTAGGGCAATGGCGTCGTCACTTTCAGCCACAGCCGGCATCACGCTGTCGAGTTGCACCAAGGCGGTAAAGCCCGACTCTTCGATTACACTCACTTCACCGGGAGCCATTTCAAAAACCGCCGCCAGCAAGCTGGGTGGGGCACCTGGGATAGAACCCTGACGATCCAGCGACGCTGTATGTTCGGCTATGCCAAGCGCGCCAAGCGAACTGCCGGCCTCAACCTTGGCTTTCAGCGAAACGGCCTCGTCGGCGAGCGCCTTTGCCAGCGTGTCGGCACGCCACGCGTCGGTCACTTTGTCCTTCACCGCCTCAAAAGGTCGCGGAGTGGGCGGGACGGTTTCGGTCAGGCGCAACGCTACAAGGCCACCGTCATCCAACAGAATAGCCTCAGGGAAATCGCCTTCACCCAACTTCTCGGCCGCAGCCCTGAAATCTTTATAGGCGGCAATCGGATCATTATCGTCGGCGCCCGCAGCATAGTCTGTCGTGGCAAAAGTCATACCCTGCTCTTTGGCCAGATCCTCCAACGAAGCTCCGCCCGCCAACAGATCGTCAATTCCTTCGACTTTGTCGGCGATGACTTTGCGTGCAGCAGCGATTTGCAAGAGCAACAGAAGATCCGGTTTTGCCTGCTCCAAAGTGGTTTCCTGAGCTGCAAGCACTGCGTTCATTCGGAAAAGGGCCGGGCCAAAGTCAGACGCAAACGGGCCAGCGACACCCGGTTCTGTCAACGCAAACACAGCATCGCCTGCAGCGCCCAACTCCGCTTTAGCGACATCTCCCAAGTCGATATCTTCCAAGGTCAACTTGCGCTCGGCCACTATCGCCTCAAAGCTCTCGCCCGCATCAATCCGCGCCTTTGCTTCCGCCGCGTCTGCATCGGTTCCAAAAACCAGCCGTTCAACCAGTCGCTTTTCGGGCACCATGAACTCCGAAATTCTGGCGTCATAGGCCTTCTGAATGTCTTCGTCCGCGATTTTCATGTCTTTGGCCAAATCGTCTGGCAACAAAGCAGCATAAGCGATGCGTTTGGCTTCGGGCCGGGTGAAATCGGCGAGGTGCGCGTCGTAAAAGGCCTTAAGCTCAGCGTCTGTCGGGGAGGCAATCGGCGCGGGTAGCCCGGCTTCGGTCACACGCAACACGGTGAAGCCCCGCCGCTCGCCAGCCCAAGCAAAGAGCGTCTCAGTAAGAGGTAGCGGCGACGTAAAGCCACCAGTCACAGAGCCTTGTAGCAAGGATCGTGCGATATCGCCGCGCAACCCGTTTTCAAACTCGGCTTCGCTGGTGTTGTTGCGATCAAGGCTGGACCGATAGGTGTCCCGGTCAAAAGTGCCTGACGTACCTTGGAACGCCTGCATTGACGCCAACCGTGCCGCCACTTCCGCATCACCCGCTGAAAGACCGATCCGTTCCGCCTCATTGTCAAGGGCGGCGCCGGTCACAAGACCCTGAAGGACTTGCTGATCAATCCCCAGCGTCTGGGCCTGAGCGAGTGTAATCTGCGTGCCAAACTGTTGAGAAAGGCTGTTCAACTGCTGTTGCAGTCCCCTGGCATATTCGGTCGTGGTGATCTCACGGTCGCCGACGGAGCCGATCTTGCTGATGTTACCGCCAAAGTTGGTCACACCAAAGCCGCCAAGGCCACCAATCAGCATAGCCATCAACACCCAGACCATAACAGATGCGCCACGGCGCTTCTTTTTCGGGCTGTCTTCAGTTTCGGGTGCTTTGGCCATGGGTCCGCCTGCGCTCTAAGGGTTTGCCCGCCTGTCTAAGCGGTCGGGGAAGAAGGGGCAAGATGGGCGTCTCGGAAAGCTGATCCTGCAGCGAGCCGGAAAGACTGTCAGACGGTAAACCCGGCAAGTCTGCCGAACATTTTACCAATACCAGCCGAATCCACGTTCGCAAAGGCAATGCGGATCTGTCGCTTGCCCGCCTCAGCCCCCTCGGGCTGGAACATGGTTCCCGGCAACATCAACACCCCGGCTTCAGTGGCCAATCGCTTGCAAAGCTGGTCTGATTGCAGCGAAAAGGGATGCTCAACATATGCGAAGTAGGCGCCGCAGCCCAAAAGCGTCCAGTCGGGCAAGGCCTCGAAGCCGCGGATCATCGCGTCCTTGCGCACCAGAATTTCAGCCCGCTCGCCCGCAACCCATTGGTTCAGATTGCGCATCCCCCACAGCGCGCCGATTTGGCCCAGTTGGCCGGGGCAGATCGCAACGGTATCGAGAAACTTTTCAATCTCGGTCAATCGGTCTTCCGAGGCGATGACCGCGCCAACGCGGTGACCGGTCAAACGGTAGGTCTTTGAAAAGCTGTAGAGGTGAATGAAGACATCTGCCCAATTCGGATCGCAGAAAAGATCATGCGGGCGGCCCGGACGGCTGTCAAAATCCCGGTAGGTTTCGTCGACAATCAACGCCACACCCCTTTCGCGCGCTAAATCGCGAAATGCGCTGAGGGTCTCGGTCGGATACTCTACACCGCCGGGATTATTGGGCGAAACAAGAACGATGGCGCGCGTGTGCTCGGTGATCAAGCGCGCAGCGGCCTCCGCCTCCGGAATCAAGCCGGCGCCGGCCGGAAGAGGGACAGTTTTCACGCCCTGCATATCCAGCCACATTTTATGGTTGAAGTACCAAGGGGTTGGCAAAATGACCTCATCGCCTGCCCCTGCCAATGTGGACATTACAGCGCAAAAAGCCTGATTGCAGCCCTGAGTGATTGCGACTTGTTCTTTGGCGATTTTGCCCGCGTAAGCCGTTGACCACTGATCGGCGATTTCCGCACGCAGCGCGGGAAGGCCTAGAACGGGGCCATAGAGATGCGCATCGGGATCGTTCAGTGCCGCGTCGGCCAGCGCTTGGCGCAAGCCAAGAGGCGGGCTATCCACCGGCGCGGCTTGGCTTACGTTGATCAAAGGTCGCTCGGGTGGAAAGACCACACCCTGCAGCCAACGCCGTGCCTCCATAACAGGTGGGGCAAAGGTCGCGGCCATAGCAGGGTTCAATGGGTGGGTCATAGTGCGCCTTTCATGTCTCGTCCGATTTGGGCCAAGTTCACACTAGGTTGCAAGCCCCCTTCAAATCTCGTGCCGCCCGGCCCGTCTGGTGTCGGCATGGAGGCGGGTCAGAAGGTGGGGTGGCGCTGTCCTCAGGAACTATGAACGGGCGGCGTTGGCCCATCGGCCACACGGCTCTTCATGACCCGATACTCGTGGCCGATCAGAACAATCATCACAAGATCAAAGAACGACAGCAGCAGCAGAAAGGGAGAACCCGTCTGTGCAAACTCACTCAACTGATAGGCGACAAAACCGCCGAGTACGAACATCGCGACCGGATAGGCCCGAAGCACCCGAGCCCAAAGCATGATCACCATAATCAGCTTCAGGCCACCATGTGCCAGCAAATACCAACCATAGAAATGCTGAGTCCCAACGGGGAATTGCTCAACCGCGCGGCGGGTCCAACTTGCAAGGCTGTCGGTTGGGCGCTCTGATATCTCAAGATGAGTTAGCCAGAAAACAAGACGTGCAACCAATTGGTTCGGTGTGAAAAGCAGCCCCAAACCCGCAGCAAACTCAGCGCTGCACAACAGTCCCTTAATCACCAGGCTGGCTTCAAACATCCAGTGCAGCACGCGTTCTGCGCCAAGGCGCCGGATCAAGGAAATCACCAGATGCGCCTTAGTCCGTGCCGCGGAAGGGCTGAACATATTGCAGCGCCATGTCCCACGGGAAGAAGATCCATGTGTCTTGGCTGACTTCAGTGACATAGCTGTCGACCATCGGTTTTCCTGACGGCTTGGCGTAGACCGTGGCAAAATGTGCCTTGGGGTAAAGGCGGCGGACCAGTTCCAGCGTTTTACCTGTGTCAACGAGGTCATCCACGACCAGGATGCCGGTCCCGTCGCCCATCAGGTCGACTTGCGGAGACTTGATCACAACTGCCTCGGGCGCCTGCGACTGATGGCTGTAGCTTTTCACCGAAATGGTATCGACAACCCGAATGTCCAACTCGCGGCTGACGATCATCGCAGGCACCAGGCCGCCGCGGGTGATCCCAACAACCGCGCGCCAAGCGCCGCCATCCGGCCCCTTGCCATCCAGCCGCCAGGCCAGCGCCCGAGCATCGCGGTGGATTTGGTCCCAGCTGACGTGAAAGCCTTTTTCGTGGGGCAAACGGTCGGTCATGGTGCTTTCCTCAGGTGATGGCAAGTTTCACGCCCAGAAGGGCAAGCATTCCGCCAAAGCAGCGGTCTATGATGGATTTCAAACCGATGTAGCTGCGGCGGGTGCGCTCCGCTGCGAACACGCGGGCGACAAAACTGCACCAGAGCGTCTCGTTCAAGAAAACGGCCAACAGCACTATTCCGATCTGCCACAAAGGGGTCGTGGGCGGGACGGTTCCGATGAAGATTGCAGAGAACATCGCCACGGTTTTTGGGTTGGTCAACTGCGTGGCCAATCCAAGCCAGATCGCCGCCGCACCCGACCGGGGGATCGTGCTTGTCTGCGTCATATCCAAAGGCGTATCCGCGCTACGCCACATTTTGTAGGCGAGATACAAAAGGTAAATTCCGCCCAAAACCTTCAGACCCAAAAGCAGGGCTGGGGCGGCCTTGAACAGCAAAGCCAACCCCGAAATTGCAGCCGCCGCCCAAAACACGCCGCCCAGACCGATGCCAATGGCCAGCATGAAGCCGGTACGAAAGCCCTCCGTCAGCCCCGTGCGCGCCGACATGAGGACGGCAGGGCCGGGGCTGATCGAGGCCATCAGGTGCAAAAAATAGATCGTCAGGAACCCTGCCAGCGTCATGACTTTAATCCTTGCGACCGGTCACAACGTCAATATCAGGGGCATCGACCGCCTTCATGCCGACCACATGATAGCCCGCATCAACGTGCAGATTTTCGCCGGTTGTACCCGAGCCGAGATCTGAAAGCAGATAAAGCGCGGCCTTGCCGACCTCTTCCTGCGTGACGTTGCGGCGCAAGGGCGAGTTCAACTCGTTCCATTTCATGATGTAGCGGAAGTCGCCGATCCCGCTGGCGGCCAATGTCTTGATCGGCCCCGCGGAGATTGCATTTACCCGGATGCCGTCCTTGCCAAGGTCTTCGGCCAGATACTTTACCGAAGCCTCCAAGCCGGCCTTGGCCACGCCCATCACATTGTAGTGCGGCATGACTTTCTCTGCGCCATAATAGGTTAGCGTCAACAGGCTTCCGCCCGCGTTCATCATCGCCGCGGCACGCTGGCTGACAGCGGTGAACGAATAGACAGAGATATCCATCGTCATCAGGAAATTGGCCCGCGAAGTATCCACATAGCGGCCCCGCAATTCGTTCTTGTCCGAAAAGCCAATCGCGTGAACGACAAAGTCGATCTTGCCCCAAAGGACCTTCAGCCGCTCAAACAACGCATCGATAGAGGCTTCATCAGCCACGTCACATTCGACGAATTCCTTCATTCCAATCGAGGCTGCGAGCGGCTCCACGCGTTTCTTGAGCGCTTCTCCCTGATAGGAAAAGGCTATTTCCGCTCCCTGCGCCGCTATGGCCTGGGCAATGCCCCACGCAATGGATTTGTCATTCGCAAGACCCATGATGAGTCCGCGTTTACCTGCCATTAGTCCGGTTGACATTCGGTCTTCCCCATCCACCCTTGACGTGTTTTCTGACGTGTAGGCGAAAGGTGCGCCTGCATCAAGGCAGCACCAGCAATGACAAGCGGTAAGGATCTGGATCATGGACAGAAGCGGTATTTTTGCGGGGCAGGACCCGTTCATCATTGCGCAAAGCTGGTTGGCCGAAGCCGAGGCAAGCGAGCCGAATGATCCGAACGCGATCGCGCTCGCCACAGTTGACTCTGGTGGTTTGCCCAATGTGCGGATGGTGCTCCTCAAAGACATCGAGGCGGCGGCTTTCGTCTTCTATACGAACTACAACAGTGTGAAAGCGCAGGAGGTTGAGCAAGCTGGCAAGGCGGCCTTTGTCTTGCACTGGAAGAGCTTGCGCCGCCAGATACGGGTTCGCGGCGTTGTTCACCGTGAAGAGGGTGCCCAAGCCGATGCGTATTATGCCAGCCGCAGCCTAAAATCCCGGCTCGGCGCTTGGGCAAGCCAACAGTCGCAGCCGTTAAGTTCTCGGGGTGCTTTGATGGCGGAAGTCGCCCGCGTGACAGCCGAGCACGGCATTTCACCGAAAAGGCCACCGTTTTGGGGAGGTTTTCGCATTGTCCCTTTAGAGATCGAATTCTGGGCCGATGGCGCCTTCCGGTTGCATGATCGATTCCGCTGGTCGCGGGAAGCTGTTGAAGATGCTTGGGAAATTACGCGCCTCAATCCTTGAGTTTCGCGCTTCGTGAATGGAAGTGTGCCAGAACGCTGCACAATTCAGCTTGCAACTGCCGTCTGAAAAGCCTCATGTCTAGCCAATGGGCTTAATCTGGGGAAACGGCTCTGATATGACTGAGAATGAAGAGGCTGTGCAAATACTGCACGGTCGAGTGAAGTGGTTTGATCCCACCAAGGGCTTTGGATTCATCGTTGCGGAAGGCGCGCAGACGGACGTGCTTTTGCACGCCAATGTGTTGCGAAACTACGGCCAAGGCTCGGTTGCGGATGGTGCTGGCATTACTGTAAAAGTGCAGGCGACGGCGCGTGGAGTGCAAGCTGTAGAAGTGCTCAAGATTGATCCGCCGCCCGGAGGCATGTTCCTTTTGGGGGACGAAGCCGCTGAAGATCTTCCCGAAGACATGAACACCCTCCCGCTTGAACCTGCGCGGGTGAAATGGTTCGACAAAGGCAAAGGCTTTGGTTTTGCCAATGTCTTTGGTCGGCCAGAGGATGTGTTTGTGCATATTGAAGTCTTGCGGCATTCCGGCTTTGCTGATCTGCAAGCCGGTGAAGCGATTTGTCTTCGGATAATCGAAGGCAAGCGGGGGCGCATGGCGGTGCAGGTGGTATCATGGGAAGCGTCGGTTCGGGTCTGATTGTCGCAATGCTGCTGGGCGCAACGGCAAGCACGAGCTTTGCCGCTTGCGCGCCAGAGACGGTTGAACTGCGCGGGCCGTCGGGCATTCAGCGCTTTCATGTCGAGGTGGCAGATGATCCGGACGAACAATCCAAAGGTTTGATGTTTCGAGAAAAACTGGCGGCATCTTCGGGCATGCTTTTCGTGTTCGACAAGCCAAAGCATGCGCAGTTCTGGATGAAGAACACGCTTATTCCGCTGGATATGATTTTTGCCGATTCGACTGGCACAGTCACCCAGGTGCATGCCAATGCAATTCCGCATGATGAGACACCTATCGACGGTGGCGATGGGGTGGTGTTTGTGCTGGAGATCAATGGCGGGCTGGCCAAAAGCCTTGGGGTCACCCCTGGAACCGAGTTGCGCCACCCAACAGTTGAACAAAGCGGTGCGGCCTGGCACTGTTCTGACGAGTAGCGGCTTTTCATTCCCAAACGGCTCGGCTATGGAAGCGTCAGTCGGGGCGTAGCGCAGCCTGGTAGCGCGACGGTTTTGGGTACCGTAGGTCGTAAGTTCGAATCTTATCGCCCCGACCATTCTAATTTTTTCACGGGATCGCGGCGTGTGCCGATGAAATCCTATGACCAGTCCAGGTGCAATTGCTCGCGGGTCGGCGGTTGCTTGGCGGGCTTTTCCTATTACATATGTGTAAATTTTGAACGTTGCGGTGTTCGGGTTTGCTCAGGCGAACTTTGCACACGCAAGACCGATGTGAGGATATCCTTTGCAGTTCGACAACAGCCTTCTCCGCGAATTGCCCGGAACCTATCTGAAGCTCGCCCCTGCGATCGCTCCCCTGCCGGATGTAGCTATCTTCAATGACGCATTGGCCAAAACATTGGGCCTGGCACCGATGCCCAAGGCCGCGGCCTGGCTGTCGGGCGCTGAATTGCCACCCGGCGCGGACCCAATCGCACTCGCCTATGCGGGCCATCAGTTCGGTGGGTTCTCGCCTCAGCTTGGAGACGGCCGCGCGCATTTATTGGGCGAGTTTCTGGGGCCTGACGGCCAGCGTTGGGATTTGCAGTTAAAGGGCTCAGGTCGCACGCCGTTTTCACGGGGCGGGGATGGCAAGGCCGCGCTTGGGCCGATGCTGCGTGAGTATCTTATTTCCGAGGCAATGGCCGCACTTGGAATACCAACAACTCGGTCACTTGCGGTCGTGACCACGGGCGAAAAGGTTTGGCGAGACGCTGGCGGTTTGCCGGGCGCGGTGCTGGCGCGTGTGGCGGCCAGCCATATTCGGGTTGGCAGTTTTCAGTTCTTCGCTGCGAGGGGCGAGCAAGACAAAGTGGCGGCCCTGATCCGCTATACACTCCGGCGACATTTTCCCGAGGCAGATCCGAATGCGGCCGATGCGGCCCTGACTCTCTTTGATGGTGTGGTGGAACGCCAAGCCCGACTTATCGCGCAATGGATGGGGGTTGGTTTTGTCCACGGGGTGATGAACACAGACAACATGGCCTTGTCGGGCGAGACCATTGACTACGGCCCTTGCGCTTTTCTTGACGACTATGCGCCCGGCGCGGTGTTTTCCTCGATCGACCGACAGGGGCGGTATTCCTTTGCAAATCAACCACTGATTTTGGGCTGGAACCTGGCGCGGCTGGCAGAGGCTCTGTTACCCTTCTTTGATCCTGATGAGGCCCGCGGCCTTGAACTCGCCAATGCGCGCCTAGAAGGGATCGCCTCTGCCTATGAGCGTGCATGGCTGGCCCAGATGCGTGGAAAGTTGGGTTTGGCGGGCGAGGATCCGGGTGATCTGGCCCTGATCGAAGATCTGCTGGCGCAGATGGTGGGGCAGGACTGGACATTGACCTTCCGCCAATTGACGGCCGTTGTCAGCGATTACGCGGCACCGGTGCCGGCATGGCTGGCCAGTGATTGGTGCACGCGCTGGAAAGCCCGTGTTGCTTCGACGGCGGCGGCGCAGATGGGCTGCGCCAATCCGGTCGTGATCCCGCGCAATCATCTTGTCGAAGAAGCACTGCAAGCCGCAACGGCGGGCGACCTATCGCCCTTCCGGGCGCTTTTGGCCGAGGTCCAGCGTCCCTACGCACCGGCTGAGGGCCGCGAGGGCTATGCGCTGCCGGCCCCGAAGGGTTTTGGCCCCTATGTGACATTCTGCGGGACCTAAGGGCGATTGGCGGGTATCTGCGTTGACGCAGGCCCCGGTTCGCCGTTCTATGGTCGCATGAACCCTAGATCCGAGATTCACGATCGTTTGGCCGCAAGCCTGCGCGAGGCCCGCAAGGCGCGCGGACTAAGCCTTGATGCGGTGGCCAAACTGTCCGGCGTCAGCCGCTCCATGGTCAGCCAGATAGAGCGTGGCAAATCGTCTCCCACGGTTGCAACCCTTTGGAACCTGACCCAAGCTTTGCAGGTCGATTTCGCCGGCCTTCTGGAAGACAAGCCGGAACTGGGGATCATGGTTGTGCGCGCCGCCTCTGCTCCGGTGATCCTTGGTCGCGGGACGGGCGTGGCGATCCGCATCTTATCACCGGCAGAGGCAGTCGGAGAACATGAAGTCTATGATCTGACCTTTAAGGCCGGGGGTAAGCTGGAAAGTGACCCGCATTCACCCGGTTGCCGCGAACACCTGACAGTCATCGAGGGCGCAATGCGGGTAATCTCGGGGGATGAAGATAGCCTTCTGGGGCCGGGTGATACCGCGCGTTATCCCGCCGACCGACCACATGCCATTGAAGCCGAAGGGGCGGCGCGGGCCTTGCTTATTGTTCAAGACAGTTAGCCGTCGGGCATAGTGGCGCCGCGCCATTCTAAGATTGAGACGTACTTTAAGATCGGACGGATTTCCGAAATAACGGATTCTTTTCCGGGATATTGACTTAATCGGCGGTCCTGCTGCACAATCCGCCAAAGTGGAGGACATTCCGTTATGACAGATATTCGATTCCTGTCCCACCTGCGCGACACGCTTGCCGGCATTAACGCTGAAGGGTTGATGAAGCGGGAGCGGCTGATTACGGGCGCGCAAGGGGCGCACGTAACGGTTGGCGGGCGGCCAATGCTGAACCTTTGCGCCAATAATTATCTGGGCTTGGCCAATGATCCGCGTCTGGTGGCAGCGGCCAAAGCGGCGATGGACAGCCACGGCTTCGGCATGGCCTCGGTCCGGTTCATTTGCGGCACGCAAGATTTGCATCGGAAGCTAGAGCAGCGCTTGGCGGCGTTCCTGGGAAAGGCGGATGCGATCTTGTTCGCCGCGTGTTTCGATGCCAACGGCGGACTGTTTGAGCCGCTTTTGGGGGAGCAGGACGCAATTGTCTCGGACAGCCTGAACCATGCCTCGATCATCGATGGCGTGCGGCTGTGCAAGGCAAAGCGCTATCGTTTTGCCAATAATGACATGGCCGATCTTGAGGTGCAGGTCCTAACCGCAATCAAGGATGGCGCGCGGTTCGTGATGATTGCCACCGATGGCGTGTTTTCAATGGATGGCTATTTGGCTGACCTGAAAGAAATCCGCCGGATTGCCGACGCCTACGGGTGTTTGGTAATGGTTGATGACTGTCACGCCACGGGCTTTATGGGGCCACAGGGGCGCGGGACAGCGGCGCATGCCGGGGTAGAGGTGGATATTCTGACAGGCACGCTGGGAAAGGCCCTGGGCGGCGCCCTTGGGGGGTATATCGCGGGTCCTCAGGAAGTGATTGACCTGTTGCGCCAGCGGGCCCGTCCTTACCTTTTCTCCAACGCGCTGCCACCGGCGGTGGTGGGGGCCGCCTTGGCGGCCTTGGATATTGTGGAAGCGGCGGATGACTTGCGCTTGCGCCTCTTTCACAACACGGATTATTGGCGTGCCGGCTTGGAGAGCATTGGCTTCCGGCTTTTGCCCGGTGAGCACCCCATCGTGCCGGTGATGCTAGGTGAGGCACCTTTGGCGCAGAAATTCGCGGCTGCTCTGGATGCTCGGGGGGTGATGGTCTCCGCCTTCTTCTACCCCGTCGTGCCGCGGGGCGGGGCCCGCATTCGCACACAGATGAATGCAGCACTTACCATGGATGATCTGGACGAGGCGCTCGCAGCCTTTGAAGCGGCAGGCAAAGAAGTGAGGGTGCTACGATGAAAGCTTTGGTCAAAACACGGCCAGAAGTCGGCCTCTGGCAGGAAGCGCGCCCTGTCCCGGAAATCGGGCCGGAGGATGTGCTGATACGTGTCAAGAAGACGGGCATCTGCGGCACCGACATCCACATCTGGAACTGGGATGGCTGGGCACAGCGCACCGTCCCCTTGGGCCTTGTTACGGGGCATGAGTTTGCCGGAGAAATCGTCGCAAAAGGGGCGTTGGTGGAAGGGTTGGAGATTGGCCAACGCTGTTCGGGCGAGGGGCATCTGATCGGCAAGCTGTCACGCCAAAGCCGGGCCGGAAAGTTCCATCTTGATCCGGCCACGCGGGGTATTGGGGTGAATGAACCCGGCGCGTTTGCCGAATTTCTGCGACTGCCGGCATTTAACGTCGTGCCTCTGCCCGACAGCATTGATGATGAAATCGGCGCTATACTGGATCCTTTGGGCAATGCAGTGCACACAGCGCTTAGCTTTGATCTGGTCGGGGAAGATGTGCTGATCACAGGGGCAGGCCCCATCGGCATCATGGCTGGCGCGGTTGCGCGCCATGTCGGTGCGCGCCACGTGGTCATCACCGATGTGAACCCGGCCCGATTGGCCCTTGCCGCCGAGGTTGCCGATGTCACCCCGGTCAACGTGGCGACGGAGGATTTGCGTGACGTCATGGGGCGGCTCAGGATTGTCCAAGGCTTTGACGTCGGCATGGAAATGAGCGGCAATCAGGCCGGTCTTGATCAGATGATCGAGGCGATGGTCATGGGGGGGCGCATCGCCATGTTGGGAATTCCTCCAGGAAAATCCCCTGTGGACTGGAGCCGCATTGTGTTCAAGGCGCTTACCATCAAGGGCGTCTACGGGCGGGAGATTTTTGAGACCTGGTACAAGATGATTGCCATGCTGGAAAATGGTCTGGACATCCGCAAAGTGATCACCCACCGGTTTCCCGTTGCGGCGTTTGAAACGGGGTTTGAGACAATGCGCTCGGGCAAGTCAGGCAAGGTCGTTCTGGATTGGGGCTAATCTGCGGGCCCCCGAAACGCGCCTAAGCCGAGGATCAGATCGCACATGGCACCAAGATGCCGAACCGCCTTTAGGGAAAACTTGGAGGCGGGTATCGGAATCGAACCGATCTACATGGATTTGCAATCCAGCGCATAGCCTGCCTGCCCACCCGCCTCAAAGTTAGGGTGAAATAGGCCAAACTGCGGGGCGGTGCAAGGGGGCGTGGGGTTTTTCCGTGCGTTTGTAGATTGGTGACCCGTGCCAAAAGCGGCATTCGCAACGCAAAACAGGGCCCGTGGGCCTGGGCCAACGAATTGGCCAACCATCTGTTTTGCTGCGGAAAAATTGGAGCGGGCGAGGCGATTCGAACGCCCGACCCTAACCTTGGCAAGGTTATGCTCTACCCCTGAGCTACGCCCGCGCTCCTAGGGGCTATCTAGCGGGGCGCGCTGATGGGTGCAAGCGGATTTCACGCCCAAGTGATGGCAAATTCAACAGTCGCCGGAGGCGGGAAACCGCAAGCTGTTTTTGGCTCGGACCGGCAGAGTGCGGAAACGCAAAAGGGCGCTCTTGCGAGCGCCCTTTAAGCTTTCCAGTTGGAGCGGGCGAGGCGATTCGAACGCCCGACCCTAACCTTGGCAAGGTTATGCTCTACCCCTGAGCTACGCCCGCACCGTCTGGATGGCGGTCAAATAGGTCACCCAGCGCGCCGCCGCAAGGGGAAAAATGCGGCACAAGCAGGATTTATGCTGCACGCATACCTCGCACGGTTTGCGCCGCCGAGATCACGGCATCCGCGATGTAATCCAGCTCTGCATCTGTCAGCCGTGTAGGCAGGCGCACATCGCATGCCCGCATGAGCATCGCGCGGGTTTTCGGCAGCTCTGGCGCAGGGCCCAGAAACTCCCAGTTCCAAAAGGCGCGGGCGTTGCCATCAGACAGGCCGAAAACCTGAACTGTTACACCGCGCTGTTGTGCTTCGGATTGAAAGGCCAACGCTTGCGCATCGGTCCAGCCGCCTGCCAAATTGAACTGGATTGAATCCGGCGCGCGCTCTTCAGGGGGCAAGGCAGGAGGCACAGCAAGAAAGGGCGACCCGTTGATCTGGTCCGCCACCCGGTCGTGCCCGGCGCGGCCCTTGGCAACGCGGCTCGCAACCTCAGGCAACTGCGGGCGGATCACAGCCGCCGAAAGGTTTTGCATGCGCATGTTATAAAGCGGCAGCTTGTTTTGCCAAAGCATGTAGCTGTTTTGCATGCCGGGATGTTTCTTCCAGTTCGATTCGTAAGCCCCCGACATGATCACGCAGCGTGCGGCAATTTCGGGATCGTCTGTTACCAGAATTCCGCCTTCGCCTGCATTCACGAGCTTATAGGATTGAAAGGAAAAACAGCCGATTTTTCCGATCGTACCAATCTTGCGGCCATGCCATTCGGTGCCAAGGCTATGGGCAGCATCCTCGATCACCGGAATGGCGCGGGCGTCGCAAAGCGCCATGATGGCATCCATGTCCGACGTATGGCCGCGCATGTGGCTGATCATCACTGCTGCCGCGCCCTCAAGTTTGGCCTCAAAGTCCGCCAGGTCGACGCGGTAGTTCTCCCCGACTTCAACCAAAACCGGTTCGCAATCAGCATGGACCACAGCAGAAGGGACGGCGGCGAAGGTAAAGGCAGGGATCAACACGCGCGCGCCCCGGGGCAGATCCAGCGCCTTGAGCGACAGGAATAAGGCGGCAGAGCAAGATGCTACCGCGAGCGCATAGCGACTGCCCAAAAGTGCTGCAAATTCTTCTTCCAGCAGGGCGACGGGCGCACTGTGCGCTGCAGTGTATCGGAACAGGTCGCCTGAGCTTAGCAAGCGGTCAATCTCGGCACGTGCCGCCTCTGGAATCGGTTCGGCTTGGTGCACATTGGGGGCATGGGTTTGGCCGTCGGCAGTCATCATTAAAGCTTTCCTGAAACTCTTCTTCAGGAAAGCTTTAATCATCGACATTGCGTCAAGCTAGTGACAATCGCCGACACCCGGCGAAAACCGCCGATGAACGACCCATTCATTGGGCTAAAACCCCAGACGATCCCTTAGCGAATACCAAGTCATCGCGGCCGCCAAAAGCGGCCAGCGCAACGCCACGCCACCGGGGAAGCGCGGTTGAGGCAGGCTCGCCATCACATCAAACCCCGACGACTGACCCGCGACTGCCTCGGCCATCAGTTTGCCCGCAAGCGTGGCCAGTGCGACGCCGTGTCCGGAATAGCCTGAGGCCGACAGAATATTGGGCGCAGGTCGGGTAAAGCAGGGCATCCGGTTCAGCGTGATCGCCAGCGTCCCACCCCAAGCGTAGTCGATGCGGACATCCGCCAGTTGCGGGTAGACCTGCAGCATCGGCTTGCGGACGGTGCGGATCAGATCGGGAAAACGGTAGCCGTAACTTTCCCCGCCCCCGAACAAAAGCCGGTTGTCTTCCGACAGGCGCCAGTAGTTCACGACAAACTTGGTGTCGGCCACGGCAACGGGCTCGGACAGGATAGCGGCAGCGCGGTCGCCCAATGGTTCAGTCGCGACGATGAAGTTGTTGATGGGCATGACCTTGGCCGCAATCTGGCGGTCCAGATTGCCAAGATAGCCGTTGCCTGCAAGTATGACGTGATCGCAGATAACGCGACCCTGAGAAGTGCGCACTTCGGGTTTGGCCCCATGCGCAATATGATGAACTTCCGATCCCTCATAGATCTTGGCCCCTGCCGCGGTCGCGGCCTGTGCCAACCCAACGGCGAAGTTGAGCGGGTGCAGGTGCCCCGCGCCACGATCCAATTCACCACCCTTATAAGCAGCCGACCCGATCAGTCGCCGGATAGCGTCCCGATCCAGCACCTCCAATTCGGTATAGCCATAATCGCGGTGCAGCTTTGCAGCGTAAGCATGCGTATCGCGCACCTCCGCTTCGGTCCAACAGGCGTGGGCCACGCCGGGATGAAAAGCCACCGGCATCGCATGATCCTTGATCAGCGATTTTACCAGCGCCTTTGCGTCTTGGGACAGATCCCACAAATGGTGGGCAACATCGCGCCCTACGGCTTTTTCCAGCCAGACCTGATCTTGCCGCTGTCCTGAGCCAACTTGCCCGCCGTTGCGTCCTGACGCACCAAATCCAACCCGGTGCGCCTCCAGAAGCACCACGTCCAAGCCCTTTTGGGCAAGATGCAGCGCGGCTGATAGCCCTGTATAGCCACCGCCCACGATGCAAACATCGGCCCGCATCTCGCCCTGCAAGGGAGCGTAGGGCGCAAGCTCGGCCCGCGTCGCCGCGTAATAAGACGGAGGATATTCCCCCGTCCTGTCATTGGCGTGCAGAAGGTTCATACGTTTAACAGCAGGTGTTCCCGTTCCCACGGGCTGATGACTTGCAGGAACTCTTTGTATTCGTTCCGCTTTACCGATTCATAGACCTTGACGAATTCATTGCCAAAAACCTCACACAGGGCGGTGTCTTCTTCCAGAAGGTCCAACGCGTCGCCCAGATTGGTGGGGATGTCGTCGCTGTCGATATAGGCGTTTGTCTTGCACTCATCGCGGGGCAGCTTTTTCTCCATCAGGCCTAGGTAGCCACAAGCGAGGGTTGCCGCGATGCCGAGATAGGGATTGCAGTCCATTCCCGGCAGACGGTTCTCAACGCGTCGACCGGCGGGAGAGGAGATAGGAATGCGCAGCCCGGTTGTGCGGTTGTCACGCCCCCATTCCAGATTGATTGGGGCGGCGAAATCCGGAACGTAGCGGCGGTACGAGTTCACGTAGGGTGCCAGAACAGCAATCGCACCCGTCAGGTGGTTCTGCATCCCGGCGATGAAATGCATGAACTGTTCAGTTTCGCCGCCTTTCTTATCCGAAAAGATGTTCTTGCCGGTTTTGCTGTCCACAACGGAGGTGTGGATATGCATAGCCGATCCCGGTTCGCCGCCGATGGGTTTGGCCATGAACGTTGCGAAGCAATCATGTCGCAATGCCGCCTCGCGGATCAGCCGCTTGAAGAAGAAGACGTCATCGGCCAACCGAATTGGATCGCCGTGGGCAAGATTGAGCTCTATCTGGCCAGCGCCGCCTTCTTGAAGGATGCCGTCAATCTCTAGCCCTTGGGCTTCGGCAAAGTCGTAGATGTCGTCGATGACCTTGCCGTACTCATCAATTGCCGACAGAGAATAGGCCTGCTTTCCCGCCGCACGGCGACCAGAGCGGCCCATGGGTGGGATGACGGGCTGGTTCGGATCGAGGTTGCGGGCTGTCAGGAAGAACTCCATTTCGGGCGCCACAACCGGAATCCAGCCTTGATCTGCATAAAGCTGCAATATCCGGCGCAGCACATTGCGCGGCGCATAGGGCACAAGGTTGCCTTGTTGGTCTTTGGCATCATGGATGACCTGCAGCGTGACATCGGCCGTCCAAGGCGCTGCCGTGGCCGTTGTGAAGTCTGGCTCAAGGATCATGTCCGGCTCAGTGAAGGCGTCAAAAGGATTGTCGGCCCATTCCCCGGTGATGGTCTGAAGAAAGATGGAGTTCGGCAGGAAATAGTTGGCTTGATGGGCAAATTTCGCGGCTGGCATTGCTTTGCCGCGCGCGACGCCGGCAATGTCGCCGATCACGCATTCCACCTCATCTACACGACGGTCGCCAATATACTCACGTGCTGCTTCGGGCAGCTGATCGGTCCATTTGGACATGATTCACACTATGTTTGTCGGGTTGCCCCCGGCTGTCGCGACGCGCGCTCAAGCTCGGGGCTCCAAGAAGAAAGCCGCAATTCGTCCGGCCATGGTTTTGTCTTGCAGGGGGTCCGCCAGATGTTGCGCGGCGGCCGCGAGCACAGCGTCGGGAACCAGACCTTTGCCCCGCGTACGGATCAAACCATCGACGAATTCGGGGCGGAATTCGGGATGGGCTTGGACTGTGAAAGCGCGGTCATCATACAAAAGCGCCGCGTTGGCGCAAAACGCGTTGCTGGCCACCACTTTAGCCCCAGCGGGCGCCTCTGTCACCTGATCGCGGTGCCATGCGTTCAGCGTCAACGGCTCGCCTTCAAAATCATACTCAGTCGCGCCAACGGCCCAGCCCCCGTCGTAGCGCTCAACCTTGCCCCCCATGGCCTGCGCAATGATTTGATGGCCAAAGCAGACGCCCACCATCGGAACATGCGCCGCAAAGCAATCACGAATGAATTGCTCCAGGGTCGGGATCCACGGGTGATCCTCATAGGTCCCATGGCGAGAGCCGGTAATCAGCCAGCCCTCACAATCATGCACGCCTGACGGAAAATCCCCTTCAACCACGCGGAAAGTCCGGAATGTGAAGCCATAGCCATCCAGCAGCCGGATAAACATATCTGGGTAATCGCCCATTTCCGGGGCGAGCATTTCAGGCGCGAGCCCGGTTTGCAAAATACCTATCAGCATAGAGATCCCGATTTACCTTTTAAGAAGCTAGAGAAGCTAACGCAGGCCCCCCCGGGTCGGTCAAGGGGGCATGCAGGGGGGTGTTCTAGCCGCTCGGCCGGGTTCACCCGGAGCAAGCAGTTTGTGTGTTATATCAGACCGTGTCGAGATACAGTTCAACCCGCTCTTGTTCAGACAACTCGCCGATGTAGTGCAACTCTTGTCGTTTGGTGGAAACCAAATTCTTGATCAATTCGGGATGCAGGAAGCGCGGCACGATAGTTGAACTCTCCAGCGCGTCAATCGCCACTTCCCAACTGTCGGGAATCTGCGGCAAATCATCCAATGCATAGGCGTTGCCAACAATGGGGGCAGGGGGGTCCATTTCCTTTTCGATCCCGTCCAATGCGGCACCAAGGATCGCAGCCAGCATCAGATAGGGGTTAACGTCGCCGCCCGCCACGCGATGCTCAATCCGCCGCGCCGAAGGGCTGCCGGCGGGAATGCGGATTGCGGTGGTGCGGTTCTCATACCCCCAAGCGATGGAGGTTGGTGCATGTTTGCCCGGAACCAACCGCTGATAGCTGTTGTCATGCGGCGCGAATATCAGCGCGGAATCGTGCATAGCATTCAGGCAGCCCGCGACCGCTTGGCGCAACAGCGCCGTGCCCTTCGGGCCGCCGGAATCAAACACGTTGTCGCCGCGTTCGTCCACCAGGCTAAAGTGGGTGTGCAGGCCTGAGCCGGAATATTCCGGATAGGGTTTCGCCATAAAGCTGGCGGCAAAGCCGTGGCGGCGGGCCAGGCCCTTGACCAGCATTTTGAAGAACCACGCATCATCTGCGGCCCGCAAGGGGTCGTCACAATGCATCAGGTTCACTTCAAACTGGCCCAGACCGGTTTCCGACGTCGTGGTGTCGGCCGGAATGTCCATGGCCTCGCAGGCATCATAAAGATCGGTAAAGAACGTGTCGAACGCATCCAACGCGCGAATCGACAGCGTCTCGGCGGCCTTGCGGCGCTTGCCAGACCGTGGCGACGCAGGGACTTGCATGGTCTTGCCACTATCGTCGATCAGAAAAAACTCTAACTCGATCGCGCAGACTGGGGTCAGGCCGCGGGCCTTGAACCGGTCTACCACCGCACGCAACGCATGGCGCGGGTCGCCTTCATAGGGCGTACCGTTTTCGCGGAACATCCAGATCGGCAAGAGTGCGGTCGGGGCCTCAAGCCACGGCATCGGTAAAAAGCCGCGCTCGGTAGGTTTCAGGACGCCGTCCTGATCGCCTTGCTCAAACACCAGCGGGCTATCGTCAATGTCTTCGCCCCAGATGTCGAGGTTCAGGACCGAAAAGGGAAACCGCGTCCCGTCTTTTACGACCTTATCGGCAAAGCGGGCTGGCACACGTTTGCCCCGCGCTTGTCCATTCAAATCTGCCGCCGCCACACGAATCGTGCGAACGTCGGGGTGTTTTCTAAGCCAATCTTTCATCATTTGTGTCAGGAAGGGCGCTCACTAGCCCCAGACAGCCCTCAAAAAGCTGACCAGCAGGCTACGGATCATGCCCTTGATCCTATCCCTGTGTTTCAATCAACGCGAAGGGATCAAGACGATCCGACTTCAATTTGATCAAATTCAAGATTACTATCGGATCACCTGAGGACGCAAGCGAATTCTGCTCTTGAGATTCTGCGGCAAGTGCCTGTTCAGCCGCTTGTTCACCGCACCAAAGATCAGCGTCACCAAAAGCGTAATGCAGATGAAGTAAAAGCCAACAATCGGATAGGGGATGAAGGGGTTGAAGGTTTTATCAGCGAAGTAGTTTGCGTAGTAAAGCGCATCACCGCGCTGCGAAAACGCCGGAAAGCTGGAAAAGAACACCAGCGTCGTGGCGTGAAACAGAAAGATTGCCTCGTTGGTATAGCCCGGCCAACCCAGACGCAGCATTGTCGGCCATTGGATGCGACGGAACTTTTGCCAGCCAGATATGCCGTAGGCATCGGCGGCCTCTAGGTCGCCTTTCGGAATGGATTGCAGCGCGCCGAAGAAAATCTCGGCAGAATAGGCGGCCGTGTTCAGGAACATAACGAACAACGCACCGGCCCAGGCGCGGGTGGTCCAACTGGTTTCAATCGTGATACCCAAAATCTCAATCCCGCTACGCGGCAACATCACCAAGGCTTCATAGGCAAGGAAAAACTGAATAAACAAAGGTGAGCCGCGGAACACAAAGATGAACCATTCCGCGGGCTTGCGGACCCAAGGGTTGCGGGCCGACTTCGCCAGCGCGAGCAGATTTGCGAATACAAACCCAAACGTAAGCGCCAAGATACCGAAATAGATGTTCCAGATAAGGCCGGAGCCAATCAGTGTGAACTGTTGGCACAAGGTGAAATCGGTTTTTGGCAACAGCCGTTCCCCGATCCCGACAGATCGCAACCCATAGGCTTGAACGGTTTCCCAGCAGGTCATGCTCATACCGCGGCCCTTCGCATTGCTTCGCCTGCTGCCGTCGCCTGACCTTTTGAAAGACGGGCCGACAGCCGGCCCAGAACAATCTCTGACAGCCGCGTCATGCAAAGATAGAAAACCAATAGCCCCAAGAAATAGTAAAGCCGCCAGTCGCCATGAGGGAACTCATAGACCTGGGTCTTGGAGCCGCCCAATTCGCGGGCGTAATAGACGATATCCTTGATCCCCAACAGGAACAGCAGCGGCGTGGCCTTGATCAGGATCATCCACAGGTTCGACAGGCCGGGCAATGCATAGGTCCACATCTGCGGCACCAGAATACGCCGGAACACCTGAGCGTGGCTCATTCCGTAAGCCTCCCCCGTTTCCAGCTGAGCCCGCGGCACAGCCTGCATGGCTCCAAAGATCACATTGGCCACGAAGGCCCCAAAAACCAGCGCAAATGTGGTTGCGGCCAGCATGAAGGCATAGCTGGAATGCCATGCCGCCGATGAACTCGATTGTGGCACTTTCGCGTCGGCGCAAACCCGAAACTCCAACCCTTGCCAAGGCGACGGTGTCCCCGGCGGGCAAACAGCCAAAAATTTCATATATTCAATGGCTTGATCTAGCGCGATCACAAAGAACAAAAAATAGATGATGTCGGGCACACCACGCACCATCGCGATGTAGGTCTTGCCAAAAATCCGTGCCGGCAAAAACGGAGACCGCGCTGCTGTCGCACCGGCAAAGCCAAAGCATAAAGCCGCAGGTGCAGTGATGGCCAAAAGCACCAACACCGTCACGAAAGACCAGTAGAAATCAAGATGTTTGCCCGAGGTCAGATAACAGAAGAGCCAAGAAAGCCCTTCGATCGACTTGGGATCAGCGCAAGACGAAAGCATGCGGCCCCCATTGGTTCAGCCGATGGATGGGAGGGGCCACAGTCGGCCCCTCCCGGTGATCCAGTTAGCAGCCTTCTTTGCCAGCATCACCCCAGGTCAGGGCTTCTGGGCCAAAGTATTCCGGTTTGGCAATCATGGCATCAAGCGTGCCGTCGCACTTCATCGATTTGATTGCCGCATCGAATTTGCCGCGAAGTTCCGCATCGGACTTGCGGAAGGCCATGCCGACGCCGCCACCGATGGACTCCTCTTTCTCCAGCAGCACCAAGGCCCCGCCCAACTCTGCCGCGATCGGCTTGAGGTAGTCCTTGTCGGCCAACACCGCGACAGCCTCGCCGTTTTTGACCGCATTGACAGTTTCTTCCGGCGTTGCGAATTCTACAACCGACATTCCATGCTCAGCCACAAACGCGGCCTGAATGGTCGATGTCTGCGCCGCAACAGGGCCGCTCATCAGATCGGTATCCGCCGAAAGCGTCAGGTAGGCGGAAGTGGCCGGTGGGATATAGGGCTGGCTGAAATCGACAACCTCGCCACGCTCCGGCGTGATCGACATGCCAGCAACAATCACGTCATAGTTGCCCGATTGCAGGTTCGGGATGATGCTGTCCCACTCGTTGGTAACCCACGTGCAGGTCAGGCCCGCGCGCTTGCACAACTCGTCGCCGAATTCACGCTCGAACCCCGCGACCTCGCCCGCATCATTGACGAAGTTATAGGGAGGGTAAGCCCCTTCGGTGCCAAGACGAACGGTCTGGGCCGAGGACATCCCCGCACCAAGTGAGACCAGTGCAGTCGCAAGAAGCAGTTTTTTCATGTTTTTTCCCGTTGGTTAGTGGTCGTTCTGTATGTTTGCCGACCTGGTGTTCGTCCGGTCGGTTCTAGTCAGCCCGATTTTAGTCAAGCCGTCGCTGAAAGAAAACCTTGTAGTCTTTCGGTCTGCGGATTTCCGAACATCCGATCCGGCGGGCCTTCTTCCTCGATCTTGCCCATGTGGAGAAAGATCACGTGGTCCGACACATCCGCCGCCAAGCGCATATCATGGGTGACCAGGATCATCGTGCGCCCTTCGTCGGCCAATGCCTTGATGACCCTGACGACCTCTTGCTCCAACTCAGGGTCAAGAGCGGATGTCGGCTCATCGAACAACAAGGCGCGCGGCTCCATGCATAGCGCCCGCGCGATGGCCGCACGTTGCTGTTGGCCACCCGATAGCATTGCCGGCCAAGCGTCGGCTTTGTCTTCAATGCCAACCTTGGCCAGATACATGCGGGCCTTTTCCTCAACCTCTGCCGGATCGCGTTTGAGCACCGAAACCGGCGCTTCCATCACGTTTTGCAGGATGGTCATGTGGGACCAAAGGTTGAACTGTTGGAACACCATCGACAGGTTGGTCCGCATCCGCGTCACCTGCGCCCGGTCAGCCGGGTGTCGGTTAAGCCCTTGACCCTTCCAGCGTACAGCCTCGCCCTCAAAGCGAATTTCGCCTTGCTGACTTTCCTCCAAAAGGTTGCAGCATCGCAAAAGCGTCGATTTACCCGAACCTGAGGACCCGATCAACGACACGACATGCCCTCTGGGCGCAGTCAGATCAACGCCCTTCAAGACTTCCAATTGGCCGTAGCTTTTGTGCAGGTCTCGAATGGCAATCACCGGCACGTCAGATGCGGCTGCCGCTACAGGATCAGTTTGAGTATCAGTCACTGGAGGCCTTATGATTAAGGTCGATGGTCAAATAGGGCGCAGTTTTTCTGGCAATGCAACGCATATTGCGGCCAAATCTGCCATGTGACTTAGCGTTTTGCTCAGGACGAATGCGCGAATTGGTCCGGAGAAGGGGGCGTCGGCACAGCCAAATAGGCCTCAGGTGCGATTCGTACCACGCCGCGCAGCTGCAATACGCCCCGATCTTCAGCGGACAGCCCGGCGATTGCCGCCTCAACGACCGAAAAAAGCAGGCCGGCGTCCTGATGTGGCGCAGTGATCAATGGCAGGCCCGGGGTCGGCGGCGTGCGCCCAACAACCTTCAACCCGCCGGCGAAGGGCTCCCACCTGCGCAACATCTCCCAAGTCACCGCGTCTATTGCCGCAATGTCGGCACGGCCCTCGGCGACGGCTTGGGCCGATAGCTTATGCCCGCCACTTGCGAGGGCAGGGCGGAAATAAAAGCCCATTGATGCCGCCAGATTTTGCGGTGCCGCCCACCCTGACTGGGACAACGCCTCATTGTAGGCAAATGCAGCCCCATTGAATGCCGCGGGCTGATCCCGTGGGTCCTGAGCGCGCGCGACCAGGACCGAACAGTAGTAACCGGGTGGGCAGCCCTCTACGCCATAGTCCGGCGTTGCAACAAGTTTGACTTTTCCATGCAGGATAGACCGATACGGAAAACCGCAGGTCTGCGACAATA
Source organism: uncultured Alphaproteobacteria bacterium (assembly GCA_963815355.1). GTDB lineage: Bacteria > Pseudomonadota > Alphaproteobacteria > Rhodobacterales > Rhodobacteraceae > JAPUEK01. The sequence goes on along the minus strand of CAWFGJ010000009.1, from coordinate 43,197 downwards.
GCAAGTCAGGCGCCTGCCAAGCGGCCCAATAGGCACCTGCGCCGCGCGTCAAAGTATCAGGCGCTTCCTTGCTGACCGACCGCAACCTGTCACGGATGCCTGCCCAAAGCCGGTCATTCGCTTCTGCCGTCTCGGGTCGGTCATACATCCCCAATGACGCGATCATTGGCCTTCAGCCCGCTGCCGCGCCAAAGCCGACTCTACATCTGTCAGGCCCAGAAGGTTTGCAAGCATCCGCAACATGCGATCCTCTTCGGCATCCCGCAGGCCGTCGACGAGCGCAACCGACCAAAGGGCCTCCAGCAGTCCAGATCGATCTGCCAACGGCACCGCCGCTTTCAGGGCGCGGGTAAAACGCACCGTATCGGGGGCTTCATGCTCCAACGCCTCAGCATCAGAGCGCAATCGCGCCACCTCAAATGGCCCCAACTGATGCCGGCGGGCCAGAATCCGTTCGATTCGCTCAACCTCTTCCGCGGCGTAAAGACCGTCACTCCGAGCAACCCGCACCAAAAGGGCTGCCAATGCCAGACGGGCATCAGGTTCGGGCAAAAGGCTGGGGGCGGGGGCCGTCAAACGGCGCAAGAGATCTGCGAACATCCTTGAAGACTAGCCGCTTCCAAGCCCCGCGCCAATCCCTGGAAGAGGTATCCAAGCGCAAGATTTTCTGTCCGCTAAATATCCCCGCCGGAGGCCCTTGAGCCAAGCGGCCGCGCCGCGCCGGCGAGGAAAAAACTGGCGGCGGTACGCCGCGCTATCGGATCACCGCAGCGAAGCAAAGCACTCGGTCAGCCGGGCGGCCTCCGCCTCAATGCCAAATGGCGGGTTTACGATGAACATGCCCGTGCCGATCATCTTGTGGCCCTCACGCACCGGCGGAAAACGCAACTCGTGGCAAAGTCCGTCCGGAAAGTTTTCCCGCAAGGCTGCCAACATTGGCACATGTGCCTCTGAGGTCAGCAAAGGATACCACAAGGCCAAGACCCCCACGTTCCATTTGCGCGCAATCTGACCTAACGTGCGCGGGATGGTCAGGTAGTCTTCCTTCACCTCATAGGAAGGATCAACCAGCAGCATTCCACGTCTGGGCGTTGGCGGGGAAATGGCCAGAGCCATTTCCAATCCGTCGCGCCGCTGCACGTGCGCTCCCCAATCCCGCGCAACGCGGGTCAGCGCCTCGTGCTCTTGGGGATGCAATTCTGCGAGATGGATCGAGTCCGACTCCCGCAGACCCAGCGCCGCAATCAAGGGCGAGCCGGGATAGGCGTTCGGCCCGTGCAGAGCCCGCACCTCGGCAAGGCGTTGCCGGTAGGGGTGTGTCGGAGGAAACCAAGCTTCTGCCAACGCGATCCCCGAGGCAGCCTCACCGGTTTTCAGCGCGGCTTCGGAGGCCAGATCATAAAGCCCGCGCCCGGCATGGCTTTCGATGTAGGTCAGCGGTTTGTCTTTTTGGATGAAGTAATCAAGCATCCACGCCAGAAGTGCATGTTTCTGCACATCCGCCAGATTTCCCGCGTGATAGCTATGTTGATAGGACAGCATGACGAAGCGGTAACTTTCCTTGCGGGCGAAGGCAAGCGCATGCTGGCCAGCGCGCTCTTGGGTGAGGGCGAAGCCTCCGGCGGGGATATTTAGAGACAGAAAATACGGCGTCAGGCAGAAGGCACCCAGATAACATCGCTGATACGGGGCGCGCCTGTTGCCAACATCACAAGGCGGTCAAAACCCAAAGCGATGCCGGACGCCGCCGGCATCGAGGCAAGCGCCGACAGAAAATCTTCGTCCAACGGATAGGTCTCTCCATAGACTCTGGCCTTTTCCGACATCTCGATCTCAAAGCGCCGGCGCTGTTCCTGGGCGTTTGTCAATTCTCCAAAGCCGTTGGCCAGTTCGACACCGCAGGCATAAAGTTCAAACCGTTCCGCCACCCGCGCATCGTCCGCTGCGCGCCGGGCAAGGGCGGCTTCTGCAGCGGGGTAGCGATCAAGGATAGTCGGGCGGCCATGACCCAAATGGGGCTCAATCTTTGCGACCAGTATTTTAGACAGCATGTCCGACCAAGTGTCGTCGGGAGAGGGTGTCATTCCCGCTTGGCGCATTTGCGCCGCCATCGCAGGGACGGAAGGCGGCCCATCGGAAGGAATTGTCGATAAAATGTCTATTTTTGCATAAATATCAAAAGCTTCAGCGACGGATAGCCGGTGGGGGGGGAGGCGGGGGTTGCAGGATTGGCCGCGGAAGCGGAATTCGGTTGCGCCGGTAATATCGGCGGCCAGATTCAGCATCTCGGCGCAGTCTTGCATTAACACTTCATAAGGCTCGCCCACGCGGTACCATTCCAGCATCGTGAACTCTGGCTCATGCAGGACGCCGCGTTCACGATTGCGCCAAACGTGACTGAAGGCGTGGATTCGTTGCTCACCTGCGGCCAGCAGTTTCTTCATCGCAAACTCGGGCGAGGTGTGCAGGTAGAGCCGCCGCGCCTGACCGTCGTTGCCGATCGCCTCGGTCGCAAAGCCGTGCAGATGCGCCTCATTGCCGGGCGAGACCTGCATCGCGGCCACGTCAACCTCGGTAAAGCCCTCTCCGGCCAGCCAAGCCCGCAGCCCTGCCTGTATCCGGTTGCGCGCCAGCAGCAGTGGTCGGCGGTCGGCGTGGCGGGTCTTATCCCACAGCGGCGTTTCGGTCATGGCGGCTTCCATCTGGAGATTTCCCTGCGGATGCGTTAAGGGCGTCAACGATACGCCGGGCTCCTCTAGGACAGGGGCCGTCCCTGCACAAGCAACGTACGAAGGAATACCCCGTGAAAGTCATCGCCTCATCCTTGCGCAAAGGAAATGTGGTCGAGATGGACGGCAAGCTTTACGCCGTTCTGAAGGCCGAAAACTTCCACCCCGGCAAGGGCACGCCCACCACCACCGTCGACATGCGCCGCATCTCGGACGGGGTGAAAGTGTCGGAACGCTGGCGCACCACGGAGATGGTGGAGAAAGCCACCGTCGATGAGCGGGAATATGATTTCCTCTATGACGACGGCGAAGGCTATCATTTCATGAACCCCGAAACCTACGAACAGATCGCCGTGTCGCCAGACGTGATCGGCGACGACAAGGTGTTTCTGGAAGACGGGATCAAGGTTTACCTGCGCACCTTTGAGGGCGTTTGCATCGCCATTGAGCTGCCGCAGCGCGTGGTTGTCGAGATCACCGAGACTGAGCCTGTGACCAAGGGCCAGACCGCCTCGTCGTCCTACAAGCCCGCGATTTGTTCCAACGGCATCCGCGTTCTGGTGCCGCCGCATATCGGCGCAGGCACCCGGATCGTGATTAACACCGAAGACTATTCCTATGTGGAACGCGCCAAGGACTAAGGTCTTTGGCCGCAGCTGAGTTCGGGTTGAAAACACCCCCGGTCCGGATGGGCCGGGGGTGTTTTATGAACGGGCCGCACGGTGGCAAGAAGGGGGAAGACGGCGTCTTGCGTCGATCTTCTTTTGATCTTCCTTGGGGGAAGAGGGGGCTCTGTCGCGCAAATCGGCTGACGCAACGACTTCCGCTTCGCCCGGTCAGACCTATCCCGTGACCTTTGTGACAGGGATGCCGAGCGCGCTGAAGCCGTTCAGGACAGCAACACGAACCTTGAATTCTGCGACCTGACGGGCGAAGCCCCGCGCCATGAGGCGTTGGCCCAAGAGCCCCCCCTTAAACCAGCCGCTCAACCTCTTTCGCCGCCCGCACGAAATCGGCAAACAGCGGGTGCGGGGCGAAGGGTTTGGATTTCAGTTCCGGGTGGAACTGGACGCCGATGAACCAGGGGTGGTCTTTGACCTCGACGATCTCGGGCAGCTTGCCGTCCGGGCTCATGCCCGAGAACTGCAGACCGCAAGCCTCCAACTGCTCACGATAGCGGATGTCCACCTCATAGCGGTGGCGGTGGCGTTCCTCGATCGTGGTGGCCCCGTAGACCCCCGCAACCCGAGAGCCGGGCGTCAGGTTTGCAGTATAGGCGCCCAGACGCATGGTGCCGCCCTTGTCGTCGCCCAGCTTGCGCGCGACCACATGGTTGCCCTGCACCCATTCCTTGAGGTGATAGACCACGGGGGTAAAGCGCTTGCCGCCCGCCTCATGGTCGAATTCCTCGGACCCCGCATCGGTCACGCCCGCAAGGTTGCGCGAGGCCTCGATGACGGCCATTTGCATGCCGAGGCAGATGCCCAGATAGGGGATCTTCTTTTCGCGGGCGAATTGCGCGGCCTTGATCTTGCCTTCGGTGCCGCGCTCGCCAAAGCCGCCGGGGACGAGGATGGCGTGGAAGTTTTCCAGATAGGGGGCGGGGTCTTCGCGCTCAAAGATCTCGGCGTCGATCCATTCGGCCTTCACACGGGTGCGGTTGGCCATGCCGCCATGGGTCAGCGCCTCGGCGATGGATTTGTAGGCGTCTTCCAGCTGGGTGTATTTGCCGACGATCGCCACCCGCACCACGCCTTCGGCATGGGTCAGCCGGTCCATCACATCGGTCCAGCGGTCAAGGTTGGGTTTCGGTGCGGGCGAGATGCCAAAACAATCCAGCACGGCCTGATCCAGCCCGGCGCCGTGATAGGCCAGCGGTGCCTGATAGATGGTCTTCAGGTCATAGGCGGCCACGACATGCTCTTTGCGCACGTTGCAGAACAGCGCGATCTTCTCGCGTTCCTTTTCCGGGATCGGATGTTCGGAACGGCAGACCAGCACATCCGGGGCCAGACCGATGGATTGCAGCTCCTTGACCGAATGCTGCGTGGGCTTGGTCTTCAGCTCACCCGAGGCGGCCAGATAGGGCAAGAGCGTCAGGTGCATCAGGATCGACTGGCCACGGGGACGTTCGTGGATGAACTGACGGATGGCTTCGAAGAAAGGCAGGCCCTCGATATCGCCAACGGTGCCGCCGATCTCACACAGCATGAAATCGACCTCATCCTCGCCGATGCGCAGGAAGTTCTTGATCTCATTGGTGACGTGCGGGATCACCTGAATGGTCTTGCCCAGATAGTCGCCGCGGCGCTCTTTCTCCAGCACGTTGGAATAGATCCGGCCCGAGGAAATGCTGTCGGTCTGCCGCGCGGATACCCCGGTGAAACGCTCATAATGGCCAAGGTCCAGATCGGTCTCGGCCCCGTCATCGGTCACAAAGACCTCGCCATGCTCAAACGGGCTCATCGTGCCCGGATCGACGTTCAGATAGGGGTCCAGCTTGCGCAAACGCACCGTATAGCCGCGCGCCTGCAACAACGCCCCAAGGGCCGCCGAGGCCAGACCTTTGCCAAGCGAGGACACCACGCCGCCGGTGATGAAAATATAGCGTGCCATGGGGACTCCCGTGCTGGTTTCAGGGCGGCGATTCGGGTCGCGGGAATCGCTGCATCACGGGATTTGATCTATAGTCCAGGATTGGTCATAGCGCAACCAGACCGCAAGATGCTGTCGCCGTTCGGTTAAGGTAGACAAAGGATAGTATCAGTTTTCCGCAGCAGGCGGGGTTGCCGGGGCATCGGTGCTGACCGGGGGCAGCAATTCGCTGCCCGTGGGCAGGCCGCCCTCTGTGGCCGGAGCCGCCGGGGCCGTGTTCGTGACACCGATCTGATCGGCAACCGAACCGCTGTCCGCGCGCTGGCTGGCCAATATGGTCAGCGTGATTGAGGTGGCAATAAAGCCCGCCGCAAAGATCCAGGTCAACTTGCCCAAAGCCGTTGCGGTCCCGCGTGCAGACATCGCGCCGCCGCCGCTCATCAGGCCGCCACCTTCGGACCGCTGCAAAAGCACCACCCCGATCAAAAGCAGGGCAAGGATCAGGTGGATGGTGAGGACGACGTTTTCCATGGGGCAGGGCCTTTAGGTGCTGACGCGCCTATCTAGGCGGATGGCAGGGGCGGCGCAACCCCTTCGGGCGGTTTTGCCTCCAAGCCGTCAGCAAGGGCCGCATCCTGCGCTGCCGCACCGCAACACCCCCGCCCCCTCAGGCCCGAAACGGCCCGGCTTCATCTTGGCCCAAATACTCCCGCCGGAGGCTCCGCCCTTACCCCTCGCAGACCGCCGACAGTTTGTTGCCATCCGGGTCGCGCACATAGCAGGCGTAAAAGCTGTCGCCATAAGGCCGCAGACCGGGCGCGCCTTCATCGGTGCCGCCCGCGGCAAGGGCGGCGGCGTGAAACGCGTCGACCTGCGCGCGGCTGCTCGCGGCAAAGGCGGGCATAGAGCCGTTGCCGACATTGGCTGCGGCCCCATCAAAGGGACGTGTGATCCACAGGGTGGTGCGGGCGGGGGCGGGCTGGCCATAGCCAACTTCGTCTTCGACGCTGGTGCGCAGCACATGGCCCAGCACCGGCATCACCGCGTCATAGAACCGTTTGGCACGTGCCACGTCATTGGTGCCCAGCGTGATATACAAGAACATGTCAGCCATCCGTTTCATCCACCGTTGCCTGGCCTGACAGTTGCTGGCGCAGAATGCTCCACGACAGGCCGATTCCCAAAACCACCGACAGCGCAAAAATCCCCAGCCACAGGTTCAGCGACGGATTTTGCAGCGTCAGCACTCCATAATCTATCCCGACCCAGATCAGCGCCCCCACGATGGCTGCAACCATCACGATGCCGAACGCGCCGATCGAATGCAGCGTCGCGCGGATATAGACCAGATAAGCCACCGCAAGCAGCAGCCCGAACAGCACCGTCAGCGGCATTTGCCCCGACCAGTTCGCCTCGGCCCAGCGGACGAAATTCCACGAGGTCGGGTTATAGGTGGTCGAGATCAGCACAAAGGCCCCGAACCACCGCAGGATGATCCCCATCAGACGCTCCCCCTCTTCCAAGGCCTAAGGGATGCCTGAGCGCGCAGGCTCTGTCCAGCCCGGTCCCCTTGTGCTGCGAATCATCGGCTGGTGTCGCGCAATTTGGGCCGTCCTGAAGGGAGGGGCGGGGGCCGCGCCGGCGGGCATCGGTGGCCCGATTACCCGTTCCGGCGTCGCAGGGGTGATTTAGCGGTTTCCCCCCGGCGCTGGGGTCGCTATAGGTCAGTCGGTTTTTTCCAACCGCAAGGATCTGCCATGGCCAATGTCGTCGTCGTCGGCGCCCAATGGGGCGACGAAGGAAAGGGAAAAATCGTCGACTGGCTCTCTGAGCGGGCCGACGTGATCGCGCGTTTTCAAGGCGGTCATAACGCCGGGCATACGCTGGTCATTGACGGCAAGGTCTATAAGCTTAGCCTGTTGCCCTCCGGCATCGTGCGCGGAGGCAAGCTGTCGGTCATTGGCAATGGTGTGGTGCTGGACCCGTGGCATCTGATCTCTGAAATCGAAAAGCTGCGCGGGCAGGGGGTGGATATTTCCCCCGAGAACCTGCTGGTCGCCGAAAACGCCCCGCTGATCCTGCCGCTGCATGGCGAATTGGACCGGGCGCGCGAAGGCTCGGTCGGGGTGGCCAAGATTGGCACCACCGGGCGCGGCATCGGTCCGGCCTATGAAGATAAGGTCGGTCGTCGGGCGATCCGGGTGGCGGATCTGGGCGATGCGGCCACGTTGGAGCTGCGTGTGGACCGGCTTTTGGCCCACCACGACGCGCTGCGCCGTGGTTTGGGGATGGAGCCTGTAGACCGCGCCGCCCTGCTGGCGCTGTTGCATGAGATTGCCCCGCAAGTGCTGCCCTATGCCTCACCCGTCTGGAAAGTGATGACCGAGGCGCGCCGTGCAGGAAAACGCATCCTGTTTGAGGGCGCTCAGGGCGCTCTGCTGGACATCGACTTTGGCACCTACCCCTTTGTCACCTCGTCCAACGTGATTGCAGGGCAGGCGGCGACGGGTGTGGGTCTTGGGCCGACGGCGATCGATTTCGTGCTGGGCATCGTCAAGGCCTATACCACCCGCGTCGGCGAAGGTCCGTTCCCGGCCGAGCTGAAAGACGCCGATGGCGAGCGTCTGGGTGAGCGGGGCCATGAATTCGGCACCGTTACCGGGCGCAAGCGGCGCTGTGGCTGGTTTGACGCGGTGCTGGTGCGCCAGACCTGCGCCACCTCGGGCGTGTCGGGCATCGCCTTGACCAAGTTGGATGTGCTCGACGGGTTCAAGACGCTGAAGATCTGCGTCGGCTATGAGCTGGACGGCAAACGGCTGGACTATTTGCCCACCGCCGCCGATCAGCAGGCGCGTTGCACGCCGATCTATGAGGAAATGGAAGGCTGGTCCGATTCGACGGCTGGGGCGCGGTCTTGGGCGCAACTGCCGGGGGCTGCGATCAAATACGTCCGCCGGATCGAAGAGTTGATCCAATGCCCGGTGGCCCTGCTGTCCACCAGCCCGGAACGCGACGACACCATCCTTGTCACCGACCCCTTCGCGGATTGACCCATGGCCCTGTCCTATAAAACCCGCAAGCGGCTGTCTTTGTTGATTTTGCTTGTGGGCTTGCCTGCCTACATCGTGGTCGCGGTCACGGTGGTCGGCTGGCTGGACCGCCCGCCGATCTGGGCGGAACTGGCGGTCTATCTGGGGCTTGGTCTGGTGTGGGCGCTGCCCTTCAAGGCGGTGTTCAAGGGTATCGGCCAAGTGGACCCGGACGCGCCCTCTGATCAATAGGCGCTGTCTATCCGGCGGCGACGCACGATCAGTGATCGGCATTGCCGTTCAAAAACCGCGTTCACAAAATCAACGGGCGGGCCACCTTTCGGCGCCCGCCCGGACATCGGGTTGAGTGGCAGCCTCAGCCCGCGATCTTTTTCGCTTCCGCCAGATAGGGCGAACGCTCGGTCAATGCAAACTGACCGCGTTGCAATTTCGTAATGCGGCCTTGGCGCAACAGGGTGCCAAAGCTGCGCAGGCAATCTTCGCGCGACAGCGAGGCGCCGACGGGAACGGCGCTGACCTGTGCCATCACCAGCGGGCGCGAGAATTCGGTGCGGTGCAGCACATGGGCGCAGTAGACGGCAGCGGCCTCGAGCAGGTCGGGAAGCTGGGTTGCGCCCAGACGTTCGGCAAAGTCTTCAAAGCCTTGCGCGTCCGAGAACAGGTTCACGGCATCGGCGGCGCTGATCGCTTCCTCTTCGGCCTCTTCGACCAACTGGGTCTGCAAGGCAAGGCTGCTGGCCACGCGGCGCGGGCGTACGGGCTGGACGGGGCCGGAATTGGCCGCGGTTGCGGGCCGGGCCGCCTCGGGCAAGGGGGCGGGGCGCGGGCGATCAATACGCTGTTCGGACACCAGAACCAGGGGCGAGGGGCGCTCTCCCTGATCGCCCGAAACGGGGCGACGGGGGCGCACGACGCGCTCCAGATCGTCACGGTAGGGGTCCATGCGCTGCGCGCCAGAGGCATCGGCGGCACCACCGTTCAACTGACGTTCGGCCTGGGTCGCTGCAACGGCGGCCTTGAGATGTGCGATCGCCGAGTGGCGGCGGCGCGAATCTTCGCCATCCATTGCCGAATTGGTGCGCGCGATCAGGCGGGACACCGCATCTTCGTCACGGCTTGGGTCGGGCAGCTTGGCCTCTTCATGCGCGGTCGGTGCAGGACCGGCAGCGGGCGTGCCAAGGGCGGCGGTCAGACCCGCGTCAATGGCGGCATCTAGTTTTGCTTCGGCTGCCTCGGCCGCCTCAACGGCTGCGGGGTCCGCAAGTTCGGCCTCCAACGCGGCGAGTTCGGCCTGCAAAGCGGCCTCGGCCTCGGGCGACAGAAGGCTGTGGGCGTGCTGCACCGAATCGGCGTGCGGGCTGTCGGTTTGGGCCAGTTCGGGGCGCGCATCTTGCTGATCGGTAACTTCGGTCGTATCGGCCGGAACTTCCGATGTATCGGCGCGACGGATACGGATGACCCGTGCCCGCGCCCGAAGCAACCGGCCTGAGGCGCCCGATTCGTCTGCTGCGTCTTCAGCCGTGTCGTCCGAGGCGCCGTCAGCGGCGTCGCTGGCGGTCTCATCGTCCGCATCATCGCCAAACAGCGAATCTGCCCCCATGTCGCCCCGTGTTTCCAGATCCGGCTCTTCGCCGTCATCGGCAAACAGGCTGTCGACAGGTGCGCTCGCCGCATCTTCTGCTTCGTCCTCCGCATCATCGCGGAGCCCTTCGGGGTCGATCAAAGCGCCAAGGCTGGCCCGCATGGCGGCGTCATCTTCGGCACTGTCTTTGGTGCCAAACACCGCGCTGTCCTCGGGCAGCGGATCGTTGAGCGCTGCAAGGAAGGCGTCGCCGTCAAGGAAATCATCATTGTAATCAGCGGTATCAGCCTCAGCATCGGGTGCATCGGCGGGTGGTGCCGCGTCATAGGTTTCTGCAATTGCAGCCTGATCGGAAATGCCGTCCAGCAAGGCAAGGTCGGCAAGATCGGCTTGCGACTGTTCTTGGGCAGCCCAGTCTTCGGGCGCAGTTTCCGGCATGTCTTCGGGCAATTCGGCAGCGGGAGCGGCTTCCGCGAAATCGTCGTCGAAGTCCGGGGCGGGGACCAGATCGTCAAAGGCATCGTCAGAGCGGTAGCTGATGGCATGGGCCGCTGCGAGTTTTGCGGCCTCAGCGCGGGCGATTTCGGCCTGTGCTTCGTCAATGCGGGCCTGCTCTGCGCGGGCCGCCTCCAAGCGGGCCTCTTCGGCACGGATCTCGGCAGCACGGGCTTCTTCCGCACGGGCTTCTTCCGCACGGGCTTCTTCTGCGCGGGCCTCGGCGGCGCGCTGGGCGTCTTGCGCGGCGGTTTCGGCAGCGGCAGCGGCTGCGCGGTTTGCGGCATCGATTCTGCCGGCTTCAGCCTGCGCTTTGGCGGCTTCGGCCTTTTGGGCGTCTGCCTCCGCGGCTTCGGCTACTGCGGCTTCGGCCACCGCGGCTTCGGTTTGTGCTGTGATGGCGGCCAGGATGTCCTCAGCCTCATCCATCGGCTGTGCGACCGGTTGTGCGGCCGGAGCCGTGCGGGCAGCAAGCGGCGCGGGATCATCCAGATACACCGGGGCCGAGGCCGCATCCTGCGCCGCGCGCAGACGTTGCAGCTTGGCGACAGCGCTTTCAGAGGCGGGGCCTGCCTCCAGCAAAGTGGGGCGCGGAGCCTCGGTTTGCCGATCAGATTGAGCGGGCATGGTGATCAGTGGCGTCACCGGGGGGACCGGTTGGGCCAGAACCTGCGGCGCGGGCTGCGAATCGGCGGAAGCGGGTGCCGCGTCCGACACGGCATCGCCGGCACGCAAGATCACGCCGTTGTCTTGAATCTTGGCCTCAACCCGGCGGTGGATTTCGCGTTCCGCAATCCGGTGCAACATTGCGGCATCGGGGGTGGGCGGCTCGGCCCCGAAGTAGCGGTCTTCGGCGGCCAGATCACGGAAGTATTCTGCAATGGCCCGCATGGTGTTGAAAGGATCGTCAAACCCCTCCAAAGTGCAGGAGAAGGTTCCATAAGATACGGTAAGAATTTTACTCGCCCCGGTCATCCGATGCTCGCCTTCTGCAATAACGTTGCGGTCAACCTGACGGCTCACCTGTTCGAATTCATGGACAGACCGGGGTAATTTGAAGGATTGATTGTGGCCCCGCAACCGGCGCTTTGCCTCAATTGGATGAACAGTATCGCCATGAATCACGTGATTGTCCAATCCCGCGCGGGGGTATTACTGGCTGGAGGCGGGCCTTTCGGCGCGTCTTTGCTGGCGCGGGCAAGCGGTCTTTGCCCCAAGAATAGTGGCGGCAGATGGCGGGGCGGACCGCCTGTTGCGGTTGGGAGCGGAGCCCGAGGCGGTGATCGGAGATTTCGATTCGATCTCGGCTGGGGCGCGGGCGCGGCTGGCGGGGCGGTTGTTTCCGATTGCGGAACAGGCAACCACCGATTTCGACAAGGCGTTGCGGTCGATTGAGGCACCGTTTGTGCTGGGCCTGGGGTTTGCAGGCGCCCGTATTGATCACGGGTTGGCGGTGCTGAACACTCTGCTGCGCTATCCAGAGCGGCGCTGCCTGATTCTGTCACCGCGCGATGTGACGTTTCTGGCCCCGCCCGAGGTCGAGATGGACCTGCCCCGCGGCACGCGGTTGTCCGCTGTTCCCGATGCGCGCGGTGCGGGGGCAAAGCGAGGGTCTGCGTCTGGCCGATCGACGGGCTGGCGTTTGCGCCCGACGGGATGATCGGCACCTCGAACGCGGTGTCGCAGGGGCCGGTGCGGTTGCGGTTTGAGGCGCCGGGGATGCTGGTGATCCTGCCGATCACACAGCTTCGGGCAGCTTTGGCCGGGCTTGCAGCTGCGTAAACCGCTCGCGCTGGATGATGTAGAGCCCGGAGGCCACGATGATCGCAATCCCGGCCCAGGTCAGCGCATCGGGGAAATCGTCGAAGACGAGATAGCCAAGGGCGACGGCGGTGACGATCTCAAGGTAGTGGATCGGTGCCAGCGTGGCGGCAGGGGCGAATTTCAGCGCCACGGTCATGCACATATGCGATGGCGGCGGCCCAGAAGCCCACGCCGAACAGCCAGAGCCACGCCCAGCCCTGCGGCATCACCGGGTCCAGCGTCGGCCATGCCGGTGCCATCGGCCAGCCAGAGCAGCGGCAGGCAGATAAGGCTGCCCGCCAGCGAGGTATGCAACTGCTGGGTCACCGGATGCAGATGGGCGGCGATGGCTCGGGTGAGCAGCATGTAGAAGGCAAAGGTAAAAGCCGACATCAGCGGGAAACAGGGCCACCAGCCCAAACGCCGCAAGCGAGGGCTGGATGACCAGCATTGAGCCGCCAAAGCCCACGACCGAGGCGATGATCCGGCGCGGCCCGATCTGGTCGCCAAAGATCAGGTAACCCAGCACCAGCAGAATGAACGGCTCGACAAAGACAATTGCCAAGGCGTCGGCAATGGGCATGACCGACACCCCGGCGACAAAGCCATAGGTCGACAGAGATAAGACAAACCGCCCGTGCCGCGACCAGCCCGCTGATCCGCGCGCCCATCCGCAGCGGCAGGCGCATCGCCAGCGCGATGGGCAACATGAGCGCGCCCTGCACGAGGAACCGTGCTCCGGTGATCTGGCCCACGGGGATCGTGGCGGTGGCCAGTTTGGAGGCGGTGTCGAGCAGCGGTGCCAGCACGCAAAAAGCGAGCATCAGCGCAATGCCGGTAAGGGTGCGATCTGTGTTCATGCCCGAGCGCTACAGGCTTGGCAGCACCGAGTCCCGTCTGATTGCGACCTGCACGCCACCTTCTGACCGAATGCGGTTCCGCCCCCCATCGAGGGGGCCGGAACCGCCTTGGCGCGGAAGTGACCTGAAAAGGCAGTATGGGCTGACATGGCGGACGCTCCGCGGGGGATATTTAGAGACAGAAAATGCGCATTTTCTGTCCTTAAATATCCCCGCCGGAGGCTTCGCCGTCTGGGGCGGGGGGAGGTTGGGCAAGGCGGGGCAGGCGGGTTGGCCCTGCGCGCGCCGCGCCGCACGCCCGTCAGCAGTTCGGGACGTTCACGGCCAGGCCGCCCAGCGAGGTTTCCTTGTATTTTTCATGCATGTCGCGCCCGGTCTGGCGCATCGTCTCGATACAGACATCAAGGCTGACCAGATGCACGCCGTCGCCGCGCAGGGCGAGGCTGGCGGCCGAGACCGCCTTGATCGCGCCCAGACCGTTGCGTTCGATGCAGGGCACCTGCACGAGGCCGCGCACCGGATCGCAGGTCATGCCCAGATGGTGTTCAAGCGCGATTTCGGCGGCGTTTTCCACCTGCATCGCCGTGCCGCCCAGCACGGCGCAGAGCCCGGCGGCGGCCATGGCGGCGGCAGAGCCGACCTCGGCCTGACAGCCGCATTCCGCGCCGGAGATCGACGGCGTTGTGTTTGCACAGCCCGCCGATGGCGGCGGCGGTCAGCAGGAAATCCCCGATCTGGCTGGTCGAGGCCCCCGGCACATGGTCGAGGTAATAGCGCAGCACCGCCGGCAGCACGCCCGCAGCGCCATTGGTGGGCGCGGTGACGACCTGCCCGCCGGCGGCGTTTTCCTCGTTCACCGCCATTGCATAGAGGCCATCCAGTCGTTGATCGTGTGCGGCGCGGTCATGTTCAGCCCGCGTTCGGCCATCAGCGCATCATGGATGCCCTTGGCGCGGCGGCGGACCTTCAGGCCACCGGGCAGGATGCCGGTGCCTTCCATCCCGCGCGAGATGCAGGCGTTCATCACCTCCCACAGGCGGGCGATGCCTTGGTCGATCTCGGCGGAGGAGCGGAATTTCAGTTCATTGGCGCGTTTCATCTGCCCGATGGTAAGGCCGGTTGCGGCGGCCATTTCCAGCATTTCGGCGGCGGTCTCGAACGGGTAGGGCACGTCGGCTTTGCCTTTGGCGCTGCCGGCCCCGGCCTCGGCCTGTTCGGCCGCGGTCAGCACAAAGCCGCCCCCGATGGAATAATACGTCTCTTGCAGGATCACGTCGCCTTGGGCGTCGGTGGCCTTCAGGATCATGCCATTGGCGTGGCCGGGCAGGGAGGGGCCGTAGTCAAAGCTGAGGTCGGTTTTGGGGTTGAAGGACAGGGGCGGCAGGCCGGGCGGGAGTGACCTGAAGGGTGGCCGCGATCTGGGCCAGCGTGGCTTCGGCGCGGGCGGCGTCATAGGTGGCGGGTTCAAAGCCGGCAAGGCCAAGGATTGTGGCGCGGTCGGTGGCATGCCCGATCCCGGTGAAGGCCAGCGAGCCGTGCAGAGAGCCTTTCACACCGGCAAAGTGGAAGGGCGAGGCGCGCATCAGGTCCAAAAAGCGCGCTGCGGCGACCATAGGCCCCATCGTATGCGAGGACGAAGGACCGACACCCACTTTGAACATGTCGAAGACGGAAAGGAACATCGGGGCCTCGGGGCTAAAATGGGGGGAGTGGGGAGTTGATCAGAGCGGGCGGTCTGGCGGCGCCAGTGTAAAGGGGTGCGGGCCAAGGGATTCGTCTTCGGCCACGCGTTGCACGGCGGGGCGACGTTCCTGCGCTGCCAGCACGGCGCACAGGGCGGGGGTGGCCAGCGGGTCCACGCGCAGCGGGTCAGGCAACAGGGCCAGCCAGCGCACCAGCATGCCCAGATAGAGCGCCATCAGCGACGGCTTGTCGGGGCTGAGCCAGCCGGGCCGCGCGGTTGCGGCGGCGTCAAGGGCGGCCAGCGCCGCCGTCACCCGCGCCCGGGCCAGTGGCAGCAGGGTGGCCACCGCGCCGGGCCCGGCAATCCGCTCGGGGTAGTAGAGTTGCAGCAGGGCGGTGTGCAGGTTGGTCGAGGTGAAGAACAGCCATTTCAGGAAATCCGCCCGGCCGGGGGCTGCCGGGGCGGGGGCCAGCCCTGCCTCCGGGTGGCGGTCGGCCAGCCATAAAAGGATCGCGGCGGTTTCAAACATCACGCCGTCGGGTGTCTCAAAGGCGGGGATCAGGCCCAGCGGGTGCAGGGCGCGGTAATCGGGCGATTGCAGGGCCTCGGGCGCGCGGTCCACCAACACCAGACGGTGGGGCAGGCCCAATTCCTCCAGCACCATGCGCACCACCATCGAGGCGCTGTCGGGCGAATAGTGCAGCACAAAAAGCGGGGGAGTGTCGGCGGGCATGGCGGCTCCTTCTTGGTGGGCAGTATCGCGCGGAAGCGGCCGGGGGGACAGCGACAAAAGCGACGCTTTGCGGTGGGGGGCGGCGCAGGGCCACGGGTCAGGTGCCCGCGCGCCCGCGCCCGCCCGTCAGATCCCCGAGAAATCCCATAGCAGCTTCAGGTTCAGCGCGATGATCACCAGCGCGATCAGCCCCGCCAGCAGCCCAAGCCAGAGCGGAGCCACCATCGCCCCCATCTTGCTTTTGTCCGAGGTGAACATCACCAAAGGCACCACGGCAAAGGACAGTTGCAGCGACAAGATCACCTGCGTCAGAATCAGCAATTCTCCCGTGCCAGAGCTGCCATAGAGGATTGTCACCGCCGCCGCCGGAATAATGGCAATGCCGCGGGTGATCAGGCGGCGCAGCCACGGGGCCAGCCGTATGTGCAAGAACCCCTCCATCACCGCCTGACCCGCCAGCGTCGCCGTCACGGTCGAATTCAACCCGCAGGCCAGCAGCGCCACCGCAAACAGCATCGGCGCAAGACCCTCGCCAAGGATCGGGCCCAGCAACTGATGCGCGTCTTCCAACTCGGCCACCTCGGTGCGCCCGGTCGCATGAAACGCCGCCGCCGCAAGGATCAGGATAGAGGCGTTGATCAACAGCGCCATCATCAGCGCAATCGTGCTGTCCCAGGTTGCAAAGCGCAGCGCCTCGCGCTTTTCGGGCAGCGTGTCGCCATAGTCGCGGGTCTGCACGATGGCCGAATGCAGATACAGGTTATGCGGCATCACCGTGGCGCCCAGAATCCCCAAGGCCAGATACAGCATCTCGGGGTTGCGCACGATTTCGACCGTCGGCGCAAAACCCCGGATCACCTGACCCCAATCGGGATCGGCCATCAGAATCTGGATGCCAAAGGACAGCGCGATTACCCCCAGCAGGGTGATCACAAAGGCCTCAAGCCAGCGGAACCCCTTGTTCTGCAACCACAAGATCAGAAACACATCCAGCGCCGTGATCACCACGCCGATCTCCAGCGGGATGCCGAACAACAGGTTCAGACCAATCGCGGTGCCGATCACCTCGGCAATATCGGTGGCGATGATCGCGATCTCGGCCCCGGCCCAAAGCGGCACCGACACCCAGCGCGGAAAGGCATCGCGGCAGGCCTGCGCCAGATCGCGGCCCGACGCGATGGCCAACCGCGCGCACAACGCCTGCAGCACGATCGCCATCAGGTTGGAAATCAGCGCCACCACCAACAGGGTGTAGCCAAACTTTGACCCGCCGGCCAATGAGGTCGCCCAGTTGCCTGGGTCCATATAGCCCACGGCCACCATATAGCCCGGCCCCAGAAAGGCCGCGAACCGCCGCCATACACCCTTGGGCAACTTGACCGACCGGTTGACCTCTGAAAGGGCCGCCTCCCCCCGCGCGCCGCGCCAGCCTGCGTTACGCAGGTTAAAGGTGTCAGGGTTGGAGGACATGTGCAGGCTCGTTTCTGTGAATGAGAATTATTCGCAACGTAGGGGCCGCACCATGACTGTCAAGCGCCATCCCGCCTTTTCCGGGCAAATCCCGCGAAATCGCCCCGCCACCGCGTTCTTTTTTCCGGCAATCGCGCCGGCACGCCCTAGCCCCCTCGCAGCGCGCGCACTGACCGCCTATAAAGGGCGCGATCAAAAGGAGCGAATCCCCATGGCTGCCGACCTTTCGCCCATCGACAAGGCCAAATTCATTGCCGCCAAACGCGCGGTTGATTTCGTGGAAGACGGCATGAAAGTCGGGCTCGGCACCGGGTCCACCTCGGCCTGGATGGTGCGCTGCCTTGGCGAGCGCATCCGCGAAGAGGGGCTGCGGATCGTCGGCGTGCCGACCTCGACGCGGACCGCCCATCTGGCCCGGCAAGTGGGCATCCCGATCACCTCGCTCGACGACGCCAAATGGCTGGACCTGACGATTGACGGGGCGGATGAATTCGACAGCCAACTGTCGCTGATCAAAGGCGGCGGTGCGGCCCTCTTGCAAGAAAAGATCGTGGCCACCGCGTCCGATCAGATGATCGTCATTGCCGACGCGGCTAAAGAGGTCACGCATCTGGGGGCCTTCCCTCTGCCGGTAGAGGTGATCCCCTTCGGCTGGCAAACCACCAAGGCGCTGGTCGAAGAACTGCTTGTCGGCCTTGATGTGCTCGACCGGGATGTCACCTTGCGGATGAACGGCGAAAAGCCGCTGTTGACCGATGAGGCCAATTATATCCTCGATCTGCATCTCAAACGCATCGGCAACCCGCGCCAACTCGCGCTGGTGCTGAACCAGATCCCCGGCGTCGTCGAAAACGGCCTGTTCATCGACATCTGCGATATTGTGATCATCGGTCATGGCGATGGCCGTGTCACGGTGCGCGACATCAACAACGGCACCGAACTGAACGATCGTTTGCTCTTTGCCCCCTCTGACAACATCTTTGCCGACCTGGGCGACTGACCACCTTAAATGCGCAGGCGCACCTCCCCGCGCCGCCCCATTTTCTGTCCCTAAATATCCCACGGGGGGTCCGGGGGGTGTGAAACCCCCCGGCGTTTGCCCCCCGCGCAACACCCACCCGCTGACAAACCCCGAGGTATCCCCCCATGACCCATTTCGACTATGATCTCTTCGTCATCGGCGGCGGCTCTGGCGGGGTTCGGGCGGCGAGGATCGCGGCGGCGGAGGGTGGTGCGCGGGTCGGGCTGGCCGAAGAAAGCCGGATGGGCGGCACCTGCGTGATCCGGGGCTGCGTGCCAAAGAAGATCATGGTCAACGCCTCGGCCTTCCCGCAAGCCATGCTTGATGCCCGGGCCTACGGCTGGGACATGACCGCGGGTGCCTTCGACTGGCCCGCTTTCCGCACAGCCCTTGAGGCGGAACTGGACCGGCTGGAGGGTGCCTATCGTAACACGCTCAAATCCGCCGGGGTCACGATCCACGACGCCCGCGCGGTGGTCGAAGACGCCCATACCGTGCGCCTGGCGGACGGCACGCGCTTTACAACCAAACATATCCTGATCGCCACTGGCGGCTGGCCGTTCCTGCCCGCGATTCCGGGGGTGGAACTGGCGGTGACGTCGAATGAAATCTTTCACCTCGACGCGCTGCCCAAGCGGGTGCTGGTGGTCGGCGGCGGCTATATTGCGTCCGAGTTTGCCTGTATTCTCAACGGGCTGGGCGTGCAGACCCACCAGTATTACCGCGGCACACAGATCTTGCGCGGCTTTGATGCCGAGGCGCAGGCCCATGTCGCTGCCGCCATGCAAGCCAATGGCATCACCGTGCACACCAATACCGATGTGGTGCGGCTGGAAAAGACGCCCGAGGGCATCTGCGCCCATGCCACCGATGGCTCGGCCCGGCTCTTTGACCTTGTGCTCTATGCCACGGGCCGCAAGCCGAACGCAGCCGGCCTTGGGCTGGAGGCGCTGGGCGTGGGCTTTGGTCCGGCGGGTGAAATCGTGGTGGACGAATGGTCGCAGACCGCCGTGCCCTCCATCTACGCGGTGGGCGATGTCACCAACCGCGCCAACCTGACCCCGGTCGCGATCCGCGAGGGACATGCCTTTGCCGACACCGTGTTTCGCGGCACCCCCGTGCGCTTTGACCATAGCCTCATCGCCTCGGCGGTCTTTACCCAGCCCGAGTTGGGCACCGTCGGTCTGACAGAGGCGCAAGCCGCGGCCCTTGGCCCTTGTGAGGTCTATTCCGCCGCCTTTCGGCCCATGAAAACCCTGTTTGCCGGGCGGCAGGACCGGATGTTGATGAAGCTGCTGGTCAGCGTGGAAAGCCGCAAGGTTCTGGGCTGTCACATCGTGGGCGAAGGGGCGGGCGAAATGATCCAGATGGCCGCGATTGCGATCGGCATGGGGGCCACCAAAGAAGATTTTGACCGCACCGTCGCCGTGCATCCGACCATGGCCGAAGAACTGGTCACGATGCGCAAACCGACCCGCGTGGTCTGAGTTTCGGGCCGGGCTGCGGCGCCAAAGCGCGCAGCGATGGCCGAGTTTGCGCCGAAAACGGCGGGTTCTTGCTTGATTTCTACGCCCAAGAACCCCAAGTCAGAGGTTAACCGGAAAACCGCGCCCAAGCGCGGTCAAAGCGACAGCAGGAAGAAGGAACGAACATGGCAGGAAGCGGAGGTCCATGGGGCGGCGGTGGCGGCCCGGATGACGGTGATCGGAACAACGGGGACCGGAACAGCGGCGACCGCAATGGCGAAGACCGCATCGGCGACGGGCGCCGCAATGCGCCGCGGCGTCCCGGCGACGCCCCGCAGATCCCCGAGATCGACGCCCTGATGAAAAAGGGCACGGAACAGTTGCGTGTCCTGATGGGCGGTCGCGGCGGCGGTAACAGGGGTCCGGGGGGCACCGGTGGCGGTGGCCTTGGCGGTCCGGCGGTGACCAAGCAGGGTCTGGCGCTGGGCGCATTGGCGCTGGTGGCGCTTTGGGGCTTTTTGTCGTTCTACACCGTCAAGCCCGAAGAACGCTCGGTTGAGCTGTTCCTTGGCAAGTTTTCCTCGATCGGCGGGCCGGGTCTGAACTTTGCCCCTTGGCCGTTTGTGACCGCCGAGATCGTCTCGGTCACGGGTGAGCGGACAACCGACATCGGAACCGGTGCGGCAGGGGATCTGGACAACGGGCTGATGCTGACCCGCGACCAGAACATCGTCGATATTGAGTTTCAGGTGGTCTGGAACATCTCTGATCCGTCCATCTATCTGTTCAACCTTGAAAACCCCGCGGACACGATCCGCGCGGTGTCGGAATCGGCGATGCGCGATATCATCGCGCGGTCCGAACTGGCCCCCGTGCTGAACCGGGATCGCGGCGTCATCGCCTCGGATCTGCGCGCCGCTGTGCAGGGCACGCTCGACAGCTATCAGGCTGGCATCAACATCGTGCGCGTGAACTTTGACCGTGCCGACCCCCCGCGTGAGGTGATCAACGCCTTCCGTGAGGTGCAGGCCGCCCAACAAGAGCGTGACCGGCTGGAAAAAGAGGCCGACGCCTATTCCAACAAGGTCACCGCGGGCGCGCGCGGTCAGGCTGCCCAGTTGTCCGAAGAGGCAGAAGCCTACCGCAGCCAGGTGGTCAACAACGCGCAAGGTGAAGCCAGCCGTTTTGAATCGGTCTATGCCGAATACATCAAAGCCCCCGAAGTGACGCGCAAGCGCATGTATCTGGAAACCATGGAGCGGGTTCTGGGCGGCATGAACAAGGTCATTCTGGACGGTGTAAGTTCGGGTGAGGGCGGTCAGGGTGTCGTGCCCTTCCTGCCGCTGAATGAGCTTGGAAAGATGGCCGTCCCGTCTGCCGCCGCTGCAGGAGGGTCAAACTGATGCGTGCTACATTTATCGTTCCCGGTATCGTGCTTGTGGGCGCTTTGGCCCTGTCGTCGGTGTTCATCGTTGATGAACGCAAAAAGGCGCTGGTGCTGCAATTCGGTCAGGTCAAACAGGTCGTGTCTGAGCCCGGTCTTGGGTTCAAGATCCCGCTCATTCAGGAAGTTGTGCTGTATGAAGACCGCATCCTTGGCCTGCCGACCCAAGCCATCGAAGTCACCCCGGCCGATGATCGCCGTCTGGTGGTCGATGCCTTTGCGCGCTGGCGCATCACCGATCTGGTTGCCTTCCGTGAGGCCGTAGGCCCCGGCGGCGAAGATCAGGCGCGCTCGCGTCTGGACCGGATCGTCAACGCGGCCATCCGCGAAGTGTTGGGCGGTGTGCCCTCGCAGCGCGTGCTGTCCGAGGACCGCACCAGCCTGATGAACCAGATCCGCGATCTGGCGCGTCGCGAGGCGGCAAGTCTTGGCGTGGATGTGATCGACGTGCGTCTGACCCGCACCGACCTGCCGGAGCAAAACCTTGAATCGACCTTCGCCCGGATGCGGGCCGAGCGTCAACGTGAGGCAGCAGACGAGATCGGCCGCGGTAACGAGGCCGCTCAGCGAGTCCGCGCCGCCGCCGACCGCGAAGTGATCGAGGTGACATCCGAGGCCCGCAAACAGGCCGAAGTGATCCGCGGTCAGGCCGATGCCGAGCGCAACAAGATCTACGCCGATGCCTTTGGCCGCGATCCGGAGTTCTTTGCCTTTTCCCGGTCGCTGACCTCCTATGAGCGCGCCTTGCAAAGCGGCAATACCTCTATGGTCTTGTCCCCTGACAGCGCGTTCTTTGAGTATCTGGGCAGCGAAGTGGCCCCGTCCGAGCGCAAGCCGTAACCACGGCCCGCCCGTTACATTTTGGCAAAGGGGGGCAAGCGCCCCCCTTTGTCGTCTGCCCCCGCCGCTGGCGCTTGGCAGGCGGCGCACGCGCAAAACCCTGCCGCTTTTTCCCCGCAGGGCGGGGCTGCCGATGACAAATGCCGTCAGACAGGCCAAGTTCACGGGGGGTTGAGCCAACGCGAGCGGGATTGCATTGCAAAAGACAAATCTTCGCGGAAGATGGCCCAGTGTTCTGAAGGGGCGGCAAGCCCCCCGCACAACCAAAAGGAGTTAGGACGTGCAATTTGCTTCCACTGCTCAAGTGCTGCCACAAGCGCGCCGCCAATCGCGGCTGATGCTGGCGATCGGGCTTGGCATGACGCTGGCCCTGGCGCCGGCGCTGCGGTCCGAGGCGCGCGGTGCGCCGGAAAGTTTCGCTGATCTGGCAGAACAGATCAGCCCGTCGGTGGTCAACATCACCACCACCTCTGTCGTGGCCGCCCCAACCGAAGGCGCCCCGATGGTGCCCGAAGGCTCTCCGTTTGAAGATTTCTTCAAGGATTTCATGGACCGCAACGGGCAGGGCGACCGGGGCCCGCAGCGCGAACAGGCGCTGGGCTCTGGCTTTGTCGTCTCGGCAGATGGCTATATCGTCACCAATAACCACGTCATCGACGGCGCCGATGAGATTGAGATCGAGTTCTTTAACAAGTCCCGTCTCAAGGCCAAGCTGGTCGGCACCGATCCCAAGACCGACATTGCCTTGCTAAAGGTCGAAAGCCCCACGCCGTTGCCGTTTGTGGCTTTTGGCGACAGCGATGTGATGCGGGTGGGCGATTGGGTTGTGGCGATGGGCAACCCGCTGGGCCAGGGCTTTTCCGTCTCGGCGGGGATCGTCTCGGCGCGCGGGCGTGAGTTGAGCGGCAGCTATGACGACTTCTTGCAAACCGACGCGGCCATCAACAAGGGCAACTCGGGTGGCCCGCTGTTCAACACCGATGGCGAAGTTATCGGCGTGAACACCGCGATCTTGTCGCCCACGGGTGGCTCTATCGGCATCGGGTTCTCGATGGCGTCGAACGTGGTGTCCAAGGTTGTGGACCAGTTGAAGCAATACGGCGAGACGCGCCGTGGCTGGCTGGGCGTGCGCATTCAGGACGTCACGCCGGATGTCGCCGAAGCGATGGGGCTTGCGGCCTCATCCGGTGCTTTGGTCACCGATGTGCCGGACGGTCCGGCCAAGGACGCGGGCCTGATGGCGGGCGATGTGATCACCATGTTCAACGGGCATGAGGTCAAGGACGTCAAGGATCTGACCCGCACCGTGGCCGACAGCCCGATTGGCGAGGCCGTGCCGGTCGACATTCTGCGCGAGGGCAAGGCCGAGTCCATTGAGGTCAAGCTGGGCCGCCGCGAAGATGCCGAAGCAGAGGTGCAGCCTGCCTCTGCCAAGCCCGGCCAGCCGGTTGAGCCGAAAGAGCTGGAACTGCTGGGGCTAAAGCTGGTGCCGCTGGATGAGCAATACGCGGCCGAGCTGAACCTGCCCAAAGGCGCGCAGGGTCTGGCGATCACCGAGGTGGACCCGGCCTCTGAGGCCGCTGGCAAGGGCCTTATCCCCGGCGATGTGATCGTCGAAGCGGGGCAGCAAAAGGTGCTGCGTCTGCAAGACCTGCAAGACCGCATTGCCGAGGCAAAGGATGCCGGGCGCAAGTCGCTGTTGCTGCTGATCCGTCGCGAAGGTGACCCACGGTTTGTGGCGCTTGGGATTGAGTGATCCGAACGGGTCTGAAACCCTGATTTAGGTATGACAAAGGGCGGCGGGGGAAACCCTCGCCGCCCTTTGCCTTTGGGCTTGGCCTTAATACCGGGTGATCTTGCCGATCTTGTTGCCGTTGCTGTCGTAGATATAGGTGGCACCCCCGCCAGCAGCCGCCAGAAAAGCGAAGACCACAAGCAAACCCCAATAGCCGCTGAGAAACACGACCGAGGCCAGCAGATAGGCCAGCAAGAACATCACGACGTGGAAAAACGCGGTGTAGACCGCAACATGCAGCGCCCCCCGGCGCATCATCTTGCGAAAGCCTTGCGCCTTCAGATAGGCGGCGGCGTATCTTTGGCGCGTCGCACGGCGGATCAGCCACAGACCCAGCGCCACCGCCACCGCCGCGGTGACATAAAGCCAAAACGCGAAATTCGGAAAGGCCTCCATCAGCGGGGCCCGGCTGGACCAGAGATTGGGTACGAAGTTCACCCAGAAATCGGATGCCGTGGGAAAGTGCAGCACATAATGGCTGTCCCACTTTCCGCTGGTGTAATAGGCGAAGACCACCCGCAGAACGCTGCTCATCGACAGGCAGGTAAGCGCCAGCGCAATCGGTATCATGGAGAGGCTGATCAGCCCGCCCGCCCGTGTGTCCTCACCGTTCTTCCGCTCTTCCCACGCTGCGCCCGTCAAGATGATGGTCACGACTAACAGGCCGAAACTGGCGACGATGGTCAAAACGGTCAAAATGGCTTCTTGCATTGCGGAACCTTTGAAATGGGAACAGAGCGAGACGCGCCAGGTGATGCGCGGCGGGGTTGTATTGTGGAAAACCATGCAACCGTGGCAAAAATTTGGCGCTATCCAGCCGAAATTACAAGGAAATTTGCGCTTGGGGCGTTAACCTATTTCGGTCAGCAGCCGGGTCCGAAAGGAAGCCATCCATTCCGCCCGCGCCTCGGCCATCTCGCGGCCAGTGGCGGTTTGCATCATGCCGGGCAGGTGGAACAGCTTCACCTCCAGATGGTCCAGCGCGAACCGCTTGTCATCCAGCGGGCGGCGCTGGGCGGTGGGATCTTCGGGATCAAAAAGCAGCGCGCCCATCTGGCCCGCGATCGAAAACATCCGGGCAAGGCCAATGGCGCCCAAAGCCTCCAGCCGGTCGGCGTCTTGCAGGATCTTGGCCTCAACCGTCTCGGCGGGCAGGGCGGCGGAAAAGGAATGGGCGGCGATGGCATGGGCGGTCGCGTCCAGCTTGTCGGCGGCAAAGCCATCGGCACGCAGAAAGGTTACCGCCGCCGCCGCCGACAGCCGCGAGGCCTCGGCCCGATTGGGTGCCGATTTCGGCAGGTTCACAAGGTCATGGAAAAACGCGGCGGCAAGCAGGATTTCGGGGTCAGCCCCCGCTTTGCCGCCCGCCGCTTCACCCGCCGCGATGTCTTGAGCGTTGGCCCAGACCCGACGCAGGTGGCCAAGGTCATGCGCGCCGTCCGCGGGGGCATGGGCCCAATGGCGGGTGACTTCGGCCTCATAGCGGGCCTGACGTGCGCGGATTTCGGACACGGTGATCATAGCTTGTCCAGATCGGTGGTGGAGATGCCCAGTTCCCGCGCGGCTGCCAGCGACAAGGTGGGGCTGTCCAGCCCGCGTTCGGCCTGAAAGCGGCGGATCGCTTCGGCTGTGGCGGCGTCCATCGCGCCGGTGACGGGCAGCAGATACAGCCCGCGCGCCTTCAGTGCGCGCTGCAAGGTGGCGACAAAGGCCACGGTCACCACATCGGGGCAGGGCACGCGGAACCAGACCACCTCGCGGTCTTGCACCATGCGCTGATGGGTTGAGGTGCGGAACGTCGCGGGGGCGACAACGCGCCCGGCATCGTCGCGGACCTCGGGGCTGACAAGCTCTTGCTCGGTCAGGGTTTCAATGACTGCGGGGGTGGTGGCGTTGGCCCAGCACGCGCCCTCTGGCCCCTTGGGTGGCCCGTCGCCGCGCAGGCGCACCAGTTCGCTGCCAAACGCGCCCCGGCTGGGGGCGGTCACCTGACCCGGCGTGCACGCCAGAAGAACGAGCGCCACGGCGCTGGTCAGAAGAAAAAGACGTGCCATGCCGCTCTGCCCGTAAGGCCCGATTGTGCTTCGGGTTTTATGATCGCACCATCCTAGCGGGAAAACCCGGCCCTGCAAAGACCGCGCGATATGCGCGCTCGCAAGGGCGTGTTCCGCACGGTCTGGCAAAACGCTTTGCTATGGATTATGCCGGGAGCGACGTCCCATACCCGGCTGGCAGGAAGTGAAGAATGGCGAAAATTACCTATGTGGAACATAACGGCAAAGAGCATGTCGTAAACGTGGCCAATGGCCTGACGGTCATGGAAGGCGCGCGCGACAACGGCATTCCCGGGATTGAGGCCGACTGCGGCGGTGCCTGTGCCTGTTCCACCTGCCACGTCTATGTCGATGCCGCTTGGGTCGAAAAGCTGCCGAAAAAGGACGCGATGGAAGAGGACATGCTGGATTTCGCATGGAACCCCGATCCGGTCCGCTCGCGCCTGACCTGTCAAGTCAAGGTGACGGATGCACTGGACGGTTTGCGCGTGATCATGCCGGAGAAGCAGATCTGACCCATCACCCTACCCTTGTTGCCCTGCTGATCGCGCTGGCCTTTGGCCCGCTGCCTTCACAGGCGCAGGTGCAAGAGGTGACAAGCACGGTCTCCGCCCCGCAAGGGCGGGATAGTGACAGACCCGCATTCCCGGTGCGCGCACGGCTTTCCCATCCGGTTGCCCATCCGCATGACGTGTTGGGCGGCATTCCGGCCTTTGGCGAGTTGGACGTGCGGGCGGTCAGTTGCGGGGCCTGTCGCCACGGGTTTGAGGGTGCCGCAATCGCCTTGCCTGCGGGTTTGGTGTTTGAGGACGTGGCCCCGCATCTGTGGGACGTGACCGGTGACGGCATCCCCGAGGTGGTGGTGGTCGAATCCACCGCGACAAAGGGGGGCAGGCTGACGGTCTGGTCCTATGAAAACAAGGCGCTGACCCGCATCGCCGCAACCCCGTTCATCGGCACGCCCCGCCGTTGGCTGGCCCCGGTTGGGGCAGGGGATTTCGACGGCGACGGGCGCATCGAGATCGCCTATGTCGACCGGCCGCATCTGGAAAAAGCGTTGGTTTTCGTGCAGATCCGCGGATCGCGTCTGCGTGAGGTCGGGCGGATCAAGGGGCTGACCAACCACGGCATCGGCGAGAAAAGCCTGCAAAGCGGCACCCGCAACTGCGGGCAGGGCGATGAGGTGGTGCTGCAATCTGCCGACCGCCGCCGCCTGATCGCCGCCACCCTGACCAAAACCACCGATCTGGGGCCGTTCAGCGCCGCCGCTTTGGCCAAGGCGCTGGCCTGCCGCTAGGCGCACGGCTGCAGAAGGGCTTTGCGCGCGGTGCGGGGCGCGCTACGCTGTCAGGATTGTAGCATTGAGTGAGTCTTTCTATGCAAGCGCCTATTGTCAGACCCGGCGGGGGATTACCCAAGACCGACGGGGATGTGAACCTATATGTAAATGCCGAAGCCGCGGCGCAGGGTTGGTTTTCCACCAATCGCCGGGTGATTTTCGTCAACGGGATGGACAACTCGCCTGCCGACCACCGCGATAGCGCGTTGGGCCTGTCGATGTTGCAAGGCTGCCCGGTGATCGGGGTGTTCAACCGCTCGGACGGGTTGTGGGGCGATCTGGGGCAATGCGTGGCCGATAAGCTGCGGATGAGCCCGGTGCAAAGCGGCAGCGAAACCGGCTATGAGGGCTGGGCTCTTGGCGTGGAGGCGCTGTATCTGCTGGCCAAGAAGGCCTATCCCATGCTGCAAAAGACCGATTTCGTCGGCACGATGATCGACGGAAACCCGGCCACCCATTCGCTTTACGGGCTTTTGGTGGGTCAGGGCGGCGTCGCGCGAAGCATCACGCCGATCTATTCCCACTCGCAAGGCAATCTGATCACCTCAAACGCGCTGACCGCTGTCGCACTGGCCTTGGGCACCTCGGCGCTGAGCGGGGTAGAGGTGAACAGCTTTGGGTCGCCCTGCCGCTATTGGCCACCGAAGATCAAGCGCAACAACAACGCCTTTACCTTTGATCCGGTGTCATGGTTGGATCTGCGGGCCGATATGTCCTCGTCCAAGGTGGGGTTTGTCGCGGCGCACGGGTTCAAGACCTACATGGCCAAGGATGCCGAATTCGTCATCAACCGCTTTCGCTTTGGCGGGTTTGGCATGACGACGGGCATGGACGAAGAAGGGCTGGCCGATTTTCTGATCACCCTCGGCCCCAATACCCGCCGCTTGCGCCCGATCTTTGAACGGCTGGGGACGGTGCATGTCACCGACAGCGACGATGTGACCGTGGCCTATGTCGAGCGCGCCTCGGACGCGACGCTGCGCGCGATCAAGCATTCCGATCCACGGTTGATTGACCTGATGATCGCCTTGCTGCGGGCGGGGTGGACGGCGTCTGATGAACAGCGCGCGATTACGCGGTTGCAAAAGCTGTAGGCGTGCGGGGGATCAGTTGGTCTTGCGGCTGGGCAGGAACGGCAGGGGCGCCACCGGCACCCCGTCTTCCAGCAAGCGGCGGGCCTCATCTGCTTTGACCTCGCCATAGATCGCGCGCTCGGGCATGTCACCGTCATGCATGGCGCGGGCCTCGGCGGCAAAGTTCATGCCGACGTAGTCCGAGTTTTCTTCGACGTTGCGGCGCAATTCGGCCAAGGCGCGTTCCAGTTCGGCCGCTTTGCTACTGCCGTCAGAGGGTTGGCGCAGCGGCGCGGCTTGCTTGCCCTGCTGCACGGCGGGGGCCATCAGCGTTTTTTCCACCTTTGTCGTGCCGCAGATCGGGCAAGCGACATGACCCGCCGACACCAACCCGTCAAAGGCGGCGGAGGACTGGAACCAGCTTTCAAAGGCATGGTCTTGGGGGCAGGTCAGGCTGTAGCGGATCATATTGGGCCACGGTGTGACAGGGGCGCCCCGACATCAGGGCAAGGGTTGGAAGAGGTGAGCGCCCTGTCCGATCAGGGCCTTGCGTAAATCGGAAACCTACCCCCTTAAACTGGGAGGTTCGGACGGGAAGTCAAGCGGTTGGCGTCGAATCCGAAGCACCGGGTGCATTGGCAGCCAGTTGGTGATCCAGCATCAGGAACAGCTCGCGCAGGCCCGGCTCCTGCACTTTGCGCGCGGCTTTAGGGGCGGCGAACCATTTGCGGCGGCGCTGCTTGCGCTCGGGGAACTGATCCTTCAGCCCTTTGACGCGCAGGCCAAAGACGGTGACTTCGCAATCCAGCGCCTTTTTGGCCGACAAGACCTTGGCATAACGAAAGGCCCCGATGGGGAG
Source organism: uncultured Alphaproteobacteria bacterium (assembly GCA_963815355.1). Lineage (GTDB taxonomy): Bacteria > Pseudomonadota > Alphaproteobacteria > Rhodobacterales > Rhodobacteraceae > JAPUEK01. The sequence goes on along the minus strand of CAWFGJ010000009.1, from coordinate 14,305 downwards.
GGCAGCGATCTCGCCCTGCACTCCGGCCTCTTCCCACGCCTCTTGGGCGGCGGCCTCGGCATGGGAGCGGTCCGTCATGGGCCAGCCCTTGGGGATTACCCAGCGGCCCGTGTCGCGGCTGGTGATCAACAACACCTCAACCCGGCCCCGGTGCATGCGCCAACACACCGCGCCCAATTGGCTGGCGCAGTCGTGCAATGCAGTTTCGGGCGCTTGGAGAAGCGGTTCATTCATCGGGTTTTTGCCTGCCTTTTTCTTTGATCCCGTCTTGGCGCGGGACGAGCTGATATCATAATTTTCACATATTTCCTGAGGATTTGCAAAGGCCGCGGTGAAAGCCCCTATATTGTGGGCGTGCTGTTGCCCGTTGACCGCAGCCTGCCAGATAGCGGTGCCCCCCTTTGGCGGGGCGGAACCCGGGGCGGATGCGGGCAACGGGGTTGGGCAGGTTTGCGTGACGCCCAAAGCGGTGGCCGCAGTCGGGCCGCTGTTCTTTGGTGCCGGGAAGTTCCGCCGACCGGCCACGGATGCCGGGGCGGTGATGCGCGCGGCGCGCGGCGGGTTGCCCCTGCGGCGCTACGCCTGATGCGCGGCTTTTCGCTCAGTCAAACCAATAACTTGCGCCTTTTCGCCAACCCCATTCTACCCCCGGTTGTTTTACCCGGGCCTCGTGCCTATGTGCAAAACTCCGGTCAAAGTCGCAGGTCGCGGCCCGGCGTTTTTTTCAAGAGTGGCAGGTCCCGAAATGGAAGTTGCTTGTATTACCTCGGTCCGAAACGACCGGATTTTCCTGCGAAAGTGGATTGATTACTACGGCGCAAACTTTGGCCGGAAGAACCTGTTTGTGTTCATGGACGGGCTGGACCAGACCCTTCCCGAAAACAGCGAAGATGTGACATTCCTTTGGTTGCCGCGCCGTCCTTTGGACCGGGTTGCGGCCATGCGGCGACGGGCGCGGGCGATTTCCGATCTGGGCCGGGCCTTGCACCGCTTCATGGATTGCGTGATCGCCACCGATGTTGACGAATTCCTGCTGCCCGACCCTGCACGCCACGATAGCCTGCGCGCGTTTCTGGAAACCGTGCCCAAGGCCAGCACGACACTGTCCGGCCTTGGATTGGATGTGGCCCAGCATTTGCACCGCGAATCCCCGATCGACATTTCGCAGCCCTTCCTTGGCCAGCGCCGCTTTGCGCATTTGTCGTCGCGCTATACCAAGCCCGTCGTCAGCTTTTTGCCGGTGACATGGGGCTCGGGCATGCACCGGATCAAGGGGCGGAACTTCCATATCCACCCGGACCTCTTTCATGTGCATTTCGGGATGGTGGATTACGCCCTGTCCACCGGCAAGACGGCGGATGTCGATCGGTTGTCGACGGGCTGGACCGGGCATCTCAAGCGCCGCGAGAAGGTGTTTGACTATGTCACTACAGGTGAGGCACTTCCCGGTGACAGCGTTTTCGCGAACGCCCGCCGCCGCCAGACCTGGGTGCGGCCGTTCTTTGCCTTGAACAAGCCTGCCATGATGCCCGGAGCCCCGGTTGTCGAAATCCCTGCCCGCTTTTTCGGGCGCGTCTGAAATGAGCCAGTCCTGATGCCCGCACCTCCCTATGCCGAAGCCTACCTGCCGCGTGTGCCCAAACTGGTGCAACGGTTTGACCTTTGGCGCATGAACCGGCGCAAGGGCAGCTTCACCGCCCCGACCGAGCCGCATTTTGGCGCGGCCACGACCACGGCGTTTTTCCGGGACTGTCTTGGCAAGGCCTCGGTCCTGATTGAGTACGGGGCCGGTGGCTCTACGTTTCTGGCCGCAAAACTGGGCCTGCCTTTCGTGTCGGTGGAAAGTGATCCGGGTTTCCTGACGATGATGAAGGATCGGATTGCCGCCGAGGGCTTGCTGGACTTACAGCGTCAGACCTATCTGCACCGCGATATCGGGCCGACCCGCCGCTGGGGCCAACCCCTGATCCTGCAGGCCCCGGATGCGGCGCGGCTGGCGCTGTTTGACGCAATGTCGGATTTCCCCGCAGAAGCCCTGCAAAAGCCGATGGAGCGTCCGGTGGTTCTGGTCGATGGCCGCTTTCGCGTGGCCTGTGCGCTCAAGTCGATCCGGGCGCTTGCGGGGCGCGATTTCCTGCTGTTGGTGGACGATTACCGCAGCCGGAAATCCTATTACCGGATTGCCGAATTTGCGCGTCAGGCGCCCATGCAGGGCCGCATGGCGGTGTTTCAGCCCAAGACCGATCTTGACCCGGCCGCGCTGGACCGTGCGATCCGCCAGACCGTGCTGGACTGGCGCTAATCTGCAGCGGGGGGTGGGAACTGATCTGAGGGAACTCAGACCGGGCCCGGCGGATCAATCCTTGGTTTGCGCGCGCCCGGCCAGTCCGTCGCCAGATGACAGGCCTGACCGAGCGCCAGCACCTGCGCATCCGCGCCGATCCGGCCCGCGATCTGCATGCCCATCGGCAGGCCATTGGCGCCAAACCCCACCGGCACCGACAGGGCGGGCAGGCCGATCAGGCTGACCGGGATCACCACCTCCATCCAGCGGTGATAGGTGTCCATCGCCACAGCCGTTGATGCTTTGCGGCCAGCGCCACTCGACCGGGAAGGGCCAGACCTGCGCCGAGGGCAGCACCACCGCGTCATACCGGTCAAACAGCCGCGCCATATGGGCGTAATAGCGCGACCGGATCACGCTGGCCTCATAGACCGCCTGCGCGGTCAGACCGCGGCCCTGTTCGATCTCCCAGATGGTTTCGGGCTTTAGCTGCGCGCGCTTGGCCGGCGTCGTCATAGAGCGCTTTCATGCCGCCTGCGTTCAGCATGGCGCGCAGGGTGGTCCAGGCCTGCCACAGCTTTTCGGCGGGGAAGGGCGGGGGCAGGGGATCAACCTGCGCGCCCAGATCGGTCATCACTTGCCAAGGCCGCCTCGCACAGCGGCAGGATGCCCGGCTCCATCGGGTAGGCCCCGCCCCAGTCGCCCAACCAGGCGATCCGCTTGCCGCGCAGATCGGTGTTCAGCCGCGCGGCGAAATCCAGACCATTCGCGGCCAAAGGGCACTTCCGGGTTCTCGCCCGCCTGCACCGTCAGCAGGCGCGCCACGTCCTCGACCGTGCGCCCCATCGGGCCTTCGGTCGCCAGAGTGGCCAGATGGGTGTCGCCCTCGGCATCGCCGGGCACAAGGCCCCACGTCGGGCGAAAGCCGTAGACGTTGCAAAACGCCGCCGGGTTGCGCAAAGACCCCATCATGTCCGACCCGTCGGCCACCGGCAGCATCCGCGCTGCCAGCCCCGCCGCCGCCCCGCCCGAAGACCCGCCCGCCGTGCGCGTCAGGTCATAGGGGTTGCGTGTGACCCCGTGGACCGGGTTGAAGGAATGGCTGCCATGGCCCCATTCCGGCGTGTTGGTCTTGCCGATGAACAGCGCCCCCGCCGCCCGCATCCGCGCGGCCAACAGATCATCCTTGTCCGGCACGAAATCGGCAAACAAGGGGCTGCCCCATGTGGTCCGCAAGCCCTTGGTCGCGCACAGATCCTTGACCGCAAAGGGCAGGCCGTGCAGCCAGCCCGTCGGGGGCGCATCATCGGCTGCCCGCGCCTCGGCCATCAGCGCGTCCGGGTCGCGCAGGCTGATCACCGCATTGACCGCGCCATTCACCGCCGCGATCCGGTCCAGATGGGCGGCCATCACCTCGGACGGGGCCAACCGCCGCGCCGCAATCGCCCGCGACAGATCCGAGGCCGACCAGTCCGTCAACTCGGTGCTTTGCATCGCTGTTCCCCCCATTTCCACCCCCCTGAAACGCAATGATCCGGGGCCAAAAGACCCCGGATCATCGTCAGATCATCGTTGAAACTGCAAGATTACTTCTGCAGTTCGGTCCAGATCGCGGTCATGTATTCCTGCGCCTTGGGCGAGCAGGTCGGCAGGAAGTGGCCCGAGGCCTTGAACTCTTCCGGCGTCACCACTTCGGGCGCGGTCTTCATGTCTTCGGGCATGAATTCTTCCGACCCGGCGATGCCGTTGGCATAGCGCGCAAAGGCCGAGATCATCGCGGCGTTTTCCGGCACCATGATGAAGTCGAGGAACTTGTAGGCCTCGTCCACGTTCTGGGCATCGTTCAGCAAGCCGACCGAATCCATGAACAACGGATAGCCTTCCTTCGGATAGCCATAGGCCACGGTCGGGTTGGCCAGACGGGCGCGCATGGTGGAGCCATTCCAGTTCACGCTGGCCGCCCAGTCGTTGTTGGACATCTTTTCCGTGGCGCCGTAATCCATCGACAGCCAGTTCGGCTTGGCCGCAAGCAGCACGTCACGCGCCTTTTTCAGCACCTCGGTGTCTTCGGTGCAGGGCTCGCCGCCGACGTAATAGATCGCAAGGTTCACCACGTCGTTCATTTCCGGGACGACGTTGATCTTGCCCTTCAACTCATCCGGCACGTCAAGGAAGATGGCGGATGTGTTGATGTCGCCCGAATAGACGGCGGTGTTGACCGCAATCCCGGTTGAGCCCCACTGCCACGGAATGGTGTGCGTGCGGCCCATGTCCCACGGCACGTCCTTCCATTCCGGTGCGATGTTGCCCTTGTTGGCCAGCTTGCTGTCGTCCAGCGGCACGATCAGGCCCTTTTCGACCCAGATCGGCACGTAGTTGGCCGAGGGCACCACAAGGTCAAAGCCCGAGCCGCCAGCCTCAACCTTGGCCAGGGCCGCGTCGTTGCTGTCGTAATCGGTGACGGTCACCTTGATGCCGGTTTCAGCTTCAAACTTCGCCAACAGTTCGGGCGAGGTGTAGTTGCCCCAGTTGAACAGTTGCAGAGTGCCTTCTGCCGAGGCCAATGAGGTGCCTGCAAGCAGCAAGGCCGTTGCGGAAAGTAGTTTCTTCATTGTGTCGTCTCCCGTTGGTTTGGTCAGTCGTTTTTGCGCGTCAGCAAGAAGAACGCGGTCAGCAGCACCACGGTCAAGGCCAGCAACATCGAAGAGATGGCATTGATTTCCGGGGTCAGCTGGCGGCGCATCTGGCCCAGCATATAGGTAGGCAGGGTGTCCTGCCCGCCTGATTTCACGAATTCGGTGATCACCACATCGTCAAGGCTGATCACAAAGGCCAGCATCGCCCCCGCGATCACGCCGGGCAGAAGCAGCGGCAGGGTCACACGGCGAAACGTCTGCCAGCCCGAGGCGTAAAGGTCCGCCGCCGCCGTTTCCAGCGACAGGTCCATCCCCTCCAGCCGCGCCCGGATCGGCAGATAGGCAAAGGGGATGCAGAACGCGGCATGGGCCATGATCAGATAGCCCATGCCCTGAATGCCGGTGGCCTTCTTGATGATGCCGAAAAAGATCAGCAAGGCCACGGCGGTGACGATTTCGGGCACCATCAGCGGCTGGTTGATCATCACATAGATGAAGGTCTGCCCCTTGAAGGCCTTGCGCCGGGTCGTGCCAAGGGCGGCCATGGTGGCCACGGTCGTGGCAATGCCGCTGGCCGACACCGCGATGATCAGCGACCGCAGGGTTGCGTCCTTTACATGGTCATTGTCCCAGGCCTTGCCATACCAGTCCAACGAAAAGCCTCCCCAGACCGCCACCGACTGGCTGGCGTTGAAGGAATAGGCGACCAGCGTCAGGATCGGCAGGTAGAGCGCCAGAAACACGATCACCGCCGTGGCGGTAAAGCCGGGCAGGGTGGCGACAGAAAAGCTGCGTTCAGCCATGACGGTTCTCCCCGTTGGCATAGCGCACATAGATCAGCAGGGCCACCATCACGACGATCAGCAGCGCCAGCGACAGCGCCGCGCCCAGCGGCCAGTTCCGCCCCTGCCCGAATTGCAGCTCGATAAAGTTGCCGATCATCATCTGCTTGCCGCCGCCCAGCACGCGCGGGGTGACATAGGCCCCCAGCGAGGGCACGAACACAAGGATAGAGCCCGCAATGATCCCCGGCTTGACGATGGGCAGGATGATCCGGCGCAGCACGTTCCAGCGGCTGGCATAAAGGTCATAGCCCGCCTCCAGCAGCTTCATGTCAAACCGGTCAATCGCGGCGAACAACGGCAGCACCATCAGCGGCAGATAGACATAGGTCATGCCGATGAATACGGCGGTATCGGTGTAGATGATGTGGATCGGCTCGCTGATCAGGCCCAGTTTCAGCAAGGTGGTGTTGAACAACCCTTCGTTCCGGATGACCTCATTGATCGCATAGGTGCGGATCAACAGGTTGGTCCAGAACGGAATGGTGATCAGGAACAGCCACAGCGCGCGCGATTTTGGCGGCCGGGTGGCAATGAACCAGGCGGTGGGAAAGCCCACGGCAAAGGTGATCAGCGTGGTCAGCATCGACAGTTTGATCGACCGCCAAAAGATCGTCAGATTCGCGTCGGCCAGAACCATCGTGTCGTCGAAGATGTCCTTGGTATACAGGATGCCCCGCCAGCCATCGAGCGAGAAGTCCCATTCCACATTGCCGTATTTGCCCGGCGCCAGAAAGGAATAGACCAGCACGATCAACAGCGGCCCGGCAGCAAAGAACGTCAGCACAGTCAGCGCGGGGGCAGACAGCAGCCAGCCGTTGCGGGTTGAGGTGGCATCCTTGGCGTTTTCGGCGGCACTCATACCTAATCCTCCAGCATCTGGACGGAGCCGGGCGCAAAGCGGAACGACACCGCCGCCCCCCGCGCCAGCCCTGCGTCACCCATCGCGGGGCTTTGCAGGCGGGCGACCACCTCGGTGCCATCGGCCATCGCCATGTGGCAATGCGTGTCGGTGCCGAAATAGACCAACGATTGCACGGTGGCCGGGATGGCATCTGGCAAATCTGCCGGCTCATCCGCGCCGACGAGGCGCACTTGTTCGGGGCGCACGGTTACGGTGACGGGCCCGGCGCGCGTGCCATCTGGCGCGTCCAGCACATGGCCGCTGCCAAGGGTCAGGCGCCCATCCGCACAGGTGGCGGGCAGAAAGTTCGTCTCGCCGATGAAACTCGCGACAAAGCGGTTCAGGGGCCGGGTGTAGATATCGCGCGGGGTGCCGACCTGTTGCAGCTTGCCCGCGCTCATCACGCCGATGCGGTCGGACATGGTCAGGGCCTCTTCCTGATCATGGGTGACAAAGACAAAGGTGATCCCCGTCTCGGTCTGCAGGCGCTTCAGCTCGATCTGCATTTCCTTGCGCAGCTTCAGGTCCAGCGCCGACAGCGGCTCATCCAGAAGCAGCACTTTGGGGGCAGGGGCCAAGGCCCGTGCCAGCGCCACACGCTGTTGCTGGCCGCCCGAAAGCTGGCTGGTCTTGCGGTCGGCCATCGCCTCCAGCTTGACCAGCGCCAACATGCGATCCACCGCTTGGGTGACCTCGGCCTTGGGGCGGCCCTGCATCTGCAGGCCAAAGCCGATATTTTGCGCCACGGTCAGATGCGGGAACAGGGCATAGCTTTGGAACACCGTGTTCACCGGGCGCTTGTTGGGCGGCAGATAGGTGATGTCCTGACCATCCAGCAGGATCGTCCCTGCCGTCGGCATCTCAAACCCCGCGATCAGGCGCAACAAGGTGGTCTTGCCGCAGCCCGACGGGCCAAGCAGCGTAAAGAACTCGCCCTTGTGAATTTCCACCGACACATCGTTCAGCGCCCGGACAATGGTTTTCCCCTGTCCAAAGGTCTTGACGGCGTTGCGCGCCTCGATGGCGTATTCTTGCGTCACGGTGACTCGCTCCCCTGCGTTTTGATCATATTGGGCGCTCAAAGCGGCATGACGCAATGTTTTAGTGCACTTCTTGGGCGAAAGACGCGTGATTTAGCCGTTTTGCCGGAAACTGCCCAAAGATTAACGGCGCGAAAGACCGAGCCTGTGACATAGCAAAGGCAGGGCCGAAGCCCGGCTTAGGCTGACCCTAAGCGCGGGTCGCGTGCGCCCGACGCCCCTGCACGCCGCGACCACGGTGCGGCGCTTTCCATCTCGGCGCACAACGCGATCAACTCTTCATCCGCGCCGAACGGGGCCGCCAGATGCACCCCCAAAGGCAGCCCGCCCGCCGAGAGCGCCACCGGCACGCTGGCCGCAGGCTGGCCCGAAGCGTTGAACACCGCGCAGAACGGCGAGTAGGCAAAGATCCCGTCCGGCCCCATCCGGTAATCCAGATAATCGGCGCGGGAATGGTCAAACCGCCCGATCCGCGCGGGTGGCTCTGCCAGCGTGGCCGACAGCAGGATATCCGGCCCCGTCGCGAAAAACGCGGCCATCTGGCGACCAAAGGCGTGAATCTCGCCCACCGCCTGCAGATAGCGGGTGGGGGCAAGACCCTCGGCATAGGCAAGGGCAGAGCGGCTGACCGGTTCCACCTCGCCCGCCACCAGATCGCGCCCGCGCAGGCCCGCGCGGATCGACAGTGCGGTGCCGACGGCCACGATGTCGGTCCAGGCCCGCATCATCCCCGCCACATCCGCCCCGGCCGGGATCGCGGGTTCAACCCAATGGCCAAGCCCTTCGAGGAGGCGGCCCGTGGCGCGCACCGCCTCGGCCAGTTCGGGGTGGATCGGCGCGCCGGTAAAGGTGGTGTCGCACAGGCCGATCCGCAACCGGCGGGGCGGGCGTGAGATCGCATCGGCATGGCTGCGCCACAAGGGCGGGGCCACATAGGGCGCGCCAAGGTCCGGCCCGGCGCAGGCGTCCAGCAGGGTGGCCGTGTCGCGCACCGACCGGGTCAGAAAGCCGTCAATCGCCATGCCCGCCCAGCCGGTTGCGGATCGGCCTGTGCGACACCACCTTTACCGGCGCGCCGATCCACCCCGAACTGGCCGAGGCGGTGCGCGCCACGGGCCGCCTCCTCGAAGGGCTTGGCCATTGGGTTGAACCCGCGATCCCGGCCGGGGCGGATGTGGCGGGGATGATGCGGGCCTGGACCGACATCGTGGCCGTCGGCACCGCACTGTCGATCCGCGCGGGCCTGCGCGGGCGCGATCTGGTGGCGGGCGAGGTGGGAACCGGTCAGCCGCTCTGCCCTTGCCTATGCCGAGGGTCTTGCCGCCACCCGCTATCTGCAGGTGGCGAGATTCACGCCTTTGGTCGCCAGATGGCCGCGTTTTTCGCGACGGGGCCTGCTGTCGGCCACGCTGGCAGAGCCACCCGCGCGGATCGGGCATTCGACCATTCCCGCGCCAATTATCTGGATTACCGGATGAGCGGGACAGAATCTTGCCTACTCGCCGTTCTGCGCGGTGTTCAACACTTCAGGCCACCTGGCCGCGTGCCGGTGGCGCTTGTCGGCGGGCGGCTGCTTTGGGCGTCTGGCCGCCCCGTTCGGCGCGGATGAAGAGTTGATCGCGTTGTGCACCGAGATGGAAAGCGCCGCACCGTGGTCGCGGCGTGGGCGTCGGGCGCACGCGACCCGCGCTTAGGGTCAGCCTAAGCCGGGCTTCGGCCCTGCCTTTGTAGTGTCACAGGCTCGGTCTTTCGCGCCGTTAATCTTTGGGCAGTTTCCGGCAAAACGGCTGAAATGCACCGCTGCTTTTTCGCCCAAGAAGTGCACTAAACGGTGGTCCCACTTTCAGCGCCCAATATGATCAAAAGGAGCGCGAAGTCGCCGTCTGACGCAAGAATACGCCATCGAGGCACACAACGCCGTCAAGACCTTTGGACAGGGGAAAACCATTGTGCGGCACTGAACGATGTGTCGGTGGAAATTCACAAGGGAGAGTTCTTTTACGCTGCTTGGCCCCAGGCTGCGGCAAGACCACCTTGTTGCGCCTGATCGCGGGGTTTGATGCCGACGGCAGGGACGGATAAGGACATCACCTATCTGCCGCCCAACAAGCACCCGGTGAACACGGTGTTCCGAAGCCGCTGCCCTTGTTCCCGCATCTGACCGTGGCGCAAAATATCGGCTTTGGCCGCCAGATGCAGGGCCGCCCCAAGGCCGAGGTCACCCAAGCGGTGGATCGCATGTTGGCGCTGGTCGAACTGGAGGCGATCGCCGGAGGCCGGGCAAGAAGACCCACCAGCTTTCGGGCGGCCAGCAACAGCGTGTTGGCACGGGCCTTGGCCCCTGCCCCCAAAGTGCTGCTTGTGGATGAGCCGCTGTCGGCGCTGGACCTGAAGCTGCGCAAGGAAATGCAGATAGAGCTCAAGCGCCTAGACCCAACGGGGATCACCTTTGTCTTTGTCACCCATGATCAGGAAGAGGCCCTGACCATGTCCGACCGCATCGCCGGTAATGAGCGCGGGCAAGCTGCAACAGGTCGGCACCCCGCGCGCCGCCCGGCCCCTGAACCGCTTTGTCGCGGCCATCGGCGAGACGAACTTTCTGCCCGCCACATGCTGCGGATGGGCGCCTGACCCTTGGCAGCGGCCATGTGCTGTGGACCCGCCGGATGGCACGCGCGCCGGGCCCGTCACCGTGACCGTGCGCCCCGACACATGCGCGAGTCGCGCGGATGAGCCGGCAGGAGATTTCCCAGATGCCATCCCGGCCACCGCGGTCATCGTTGGTCTATTTCGGCACCGACACGCATTGCCGCGGTGGTCATGGGCGATGGCACCGAGGTGGTCACCCGCCTGCAAAGCCCCGCGATGGGTGACGCAGGGCTGGCGCGGGGGCGGCGGTGTCGGCCCCTTGCGCCCGGCTTCTCCGTCCAGACGCTGGAGGATTAGGTATGAGTGCCGCCGAAAACGCCAAGGATGCCACCTCAACCCGCAACGGCTGGCTGCTGTCTGCCCGCGCGCTGACTGTGCTGACGTTCTTTGCTGCCGGGCCGCTGTTGATCGTGCTGGTCTATTCCTTTTCTTGCGCCGGGCAAATCTCGGCAATGTGGAATGGGCTTCTCAGTACGATGGGTGGGCGGGGCATCCTGTATACCAAAGACATCTTCGACGACACGATGGTTCTGGCCGACGCGAACCTGACGATACTTTGGCGGTCGATCAAACTGTCGATGCTGACCACGCTGATCACCTTTGCCGTGGGCTTTCCCACCGCATGGTTCATTGCCACCCGGCCGCCAAAATCGCGCGCGCTGTGGCTGTTCCTGATCACCATTCCGTTCTGGACCAACCTGTTGATCCGCACCTATGCCATCAATGAGGTCATCCGGAACGAAGGGTTTCAACACCACCTTGCTGAAACTGGGCCTGATGAGCGAGCCGATCCGCATCATCTACACCGATACCGCCGTATTCATCGGCATGGCCTATGTCTATCTGCCGCTGATGGTGCTGCCATTGTTCGCCGCGATTGACCGGTTTGACATGAAGCTGCTGGAGGCGGGCTCTGACCTTTATGCCAGCCGCTGGAACCGCGTGCTGCGCCGGATCATTCTGCCCATCGTCAAGCCGGGGATCATTGCGGGCTCTATCCTTGTGTTCGGGCCTCGCTGGGGGCCTATGTGACCCCCCGCGTGCTGGGCGGCGGGCAAGCAGTGATCGGCAACTTTATTGACCTGCAATTCGGGGCAAGACGGCGGCTCGGCTCGGCGCTGTCGCTGGCGCTGCTGATCGTGGTGATGGCGGCCCTGCTGATCTATGTGCGCTATGCCAACGGGGAGAACCGTCATGGCTGAACGCAGCTTTTCTGTCGCCACCCTGCGTCACCGCCACGGCGGTGATCGTGTTTCTGGCGCTACCTGCCGATCCTGACGCTGGTCGCCTATTCCTTCAACGCCAGCCGTCGGTGGCGGTCTGGGGACGCTTTGACTGGTATGGCAAGGCCTGGGCCAATGGCCACATGTAAAGGACGCAACCCTGCGGTCGCGGTTTCATCGCGGTGTCCGCCAGCGGCATTGCCACGACCGTGGCCACCATCGCCGCCTTTGGCACGACCCGGCGCAAGGCCTTCAAGGGGCAGACCTTCATCTATGTCATGATCGACCACAGCTGATGGTGCCCGAAATCGTCACCGCCGTGGCCTTGCTGATCTTTTTCGGCATCATCAAGAAGGCCACCGGCCGTTGGGCGTGGGCTATGTCATCATGGCCCACGCCGGTTCTGCAATTGCCTTTGCCTATCTGCCGATCCGGCCCAGCTGGGGATGGACCTGTCGCTGGAAACGGCGGCAGCAGACCTTTACGCCTCGGGCTGGCAGACGTTTCGCTATGTGACCCTGCCGCTGCTTCTGCCCGGCGTGATCGCGGGGGCGATGCTGGCCTTTGTGATCAGCCTTGACGATGTGGTGATCACGGAGTTCGCGAAATCCGGCGGGCAAGACACCTGCTACCTATATGCTTGGCCAGATGCGCCGCCAGCTGACCCCCGAAATCAATGCCATCTCTTCGATGTTGCTGGCCTTGACCGTGGTGCTGCTGACCGCGTTCTTCTTGCTGACGCGCAAAAACGACTGACCAAACCAACGGGAGACGACCCAATGAAAAAACTACTTCCGCAACGGCCCTGCTGCTTGCCAGCACCTCTGGCCTCGGCCGAGGGCGCGCTGCAACTGTTCAACTGGGGCAACTACACCTCGCCCGAACTGCTGGCGAAATTCGAGGCCGAAACCGGCATCAAGGTGACCGTCACCGATTACGACAGCAACGACGCGGCCCTGGCCAAGGTCGAGGCTGGCGGCTCGGGCTTTGACCTTGTGGTGCCCTCGGCCAACTACGTGCCGATCTGGGTCGAAAAGGGCCTGATCGTGCCGCTGGACGACAGCAAGCTGGCCAACAAGGGCAACATCGCACCGGAATGGAAAGACGTGCCTTGGGACATGGGCCGCACGCACACCATTCCGTGGCAGTGGGTCGACCGGATGCGGTCAACACCGCCGTCTATTCGGGTGACATCAACACATCCGACATCTTCCTTGACGTGCCGCATGAGTTGAAGGGCAAGATCAACGTCGTCCCGGAAATGAACGACGTCGTGAACCTTGCGATCTATTACGTCGGCGGCGAGCCTGCACCGAACAGCCCGAGGAGTCTGAAAAAGGCGCGTGACGTGCTGCTCGCGGCCAAGCAGACTGGCTGTCGATGGATTACGGCGCCACGGAAAAGCTGTTCCAACAATGACTGGGCGGCCAGCGTGAACTGGAATGGCTCCACCATGCGCGCCCCGTATGGCCAACCCAAGCGTGGCCTATGGCTACCCGAAGGAAGGCTATCCGTTGTTCATGGATTCGGTCGAGCTTGCTGGCCGATGCCCAGAACGTGGACGAGGCTTACAAAGTTCCTCGACTTCCATCATGGTGCCGGAAAACGCCGCGATCATCTCGGCCTTTGCGGCTATGCCAACGGCATCGCCGGGTCCGAAGAATTCATGCCCGAAGACATCGAAGACCGCGCCCGAAGTGGTGACGCCGGAAGAGTTCAAGGCCTCGGGCCACCCTGCCCACCTGCTCGCCCAAGGCGCAGGAAGACATGACCGCGATCTGGACCGAACTGCAGAAGTAATCTTGCAGTTTCAACGATGATCTGAGATGATCCCGGGTCTTTTCGCCCCGGATCATTGCGTTTGCAGGGGGGTGGAAATGGGAGGAACAGCGATGCAAAGCACCGAGTTGACGGACTCGTCAGCCTCGGATCTGTCGCGGGCGATTGCGGCGCCGGCGCTCGGCCCCGTCCGAGGTGATGGCCGCCCATCTGGACCGGATCGCGGCGGTGAATGGCGCGGTCCAATGCGGTGATCAGCCTGCGCGACCCGGACGCGCTGATAGCGGCGAGGCAGCCGATGATGCGCCCCCGAACGGGCTCGCTGTACGGCCTGCCTTTTGCGGTCAAGGATCTGTGCGCGACCAAGGGCTTGCGGACCACATGGGGCAGCCCCTTGTTTGCCGATTTCGTGCCTGACAAGGATGATCTGTTGGCCGCGCGGATGCGGGCGGCGAGGGCTATTCACCGGCAAGACCAACACGCCCGGAATGGGGCCGGCAGCCATTCCTTCAACCCGGTCCACGGGGTCACACGCAACCCCTATGACCTGACGCGCACGGCGGGCGGGTCTTCGGGCGGGGCGGCGGCGGGCTTGCAGCGCGGATGCTCGTGGCCGACGGTCGGACGTGATCAGGTACTTGCGCAACCCAGGAGCGCGTTTTGCAACGTCTACAGGCTTTCGCCCGACGTGGGGCACTGTGCCCGGCGATGCCGAGGCGACTCCCATCTGGCCACCTCTGGCGACCAAGGCCCGATGGGGCGCGCGGGTCCGAGGACGTGGCGCGCCTGCTGACGGTGCAGGCGGGGCGGACCCGGAAAAGCCCCTTTGGCCGCAATCGTCTGGATTTCGCCACGCGGCTGAACACCGATCTCGCCGCGCGCCGGATAGCGTGGTTGGGCGTCTCGGGCGGGGCCTACCCGATGGAGCCGGGCGTCTCTCGCTGTGCA
>CAWFGJ010000008.1:0-89807 GCA_963815355.1 uncultured Alphaproteobacteria bacterium | reverse complement strand
CCCGCATGGGGAGCCGCTTGCGGGTGGCGCCCTGTCGATGTTGGGGCTCGGGGCCAAGGGGTTTTCCGAGGCGACGAAAAGCAACGCGGCCCCGGTCGGTGGCCGGTACACGACGAGATGCGGGAAAACGTCCGCCAGGGTTGCCAGCACCGATCGAAGAAGGGCCTCGTCGATGAACGCGAGACCAGTCGATCCACTGCACAAGAACGCCTTCTGGGCTGAGGTGGTCGCGAACGATCTCGAAGAACTCTCGCGTGTACAGGTGAGCCGACCCCGTCGTCCAGGGATGGGTTCCGGGCGATCTGCGCTACGCTGGCCTGCATACCGCCGTGGGCGAGGCGACGGGGGCCGCCGTGCGCCGCGCAATCGGTCAGGCGGCAACGGACTGGGTGACTTGGCGCAACGCCGAACGCGCCAGACGCGCGGCCCAGACCACGGGCGGAACCTGACCGCCATGGCCTATGACCGCATCGTTTGCCTGACCGAAGAAACCGTCGAGACGCTCTACCTGCTGGGGCAGGAACACCGGATCGTCGGCGTCACCGGCTACGCTGTCCGCCCGGCCCGGGTGCGCCGCGAAAAGCCGCGCGTGGGGGCCTTCACCTCTGCCGACGTGCCGAAAATCCTCGAACTCTCCCCCGATCTGGTGCTGACCTTTTCCGACCTGCAAGCCGAGATCGCCGCCGAACTGATCCGCGCAGGGATCGAAGTGCACGCGTTCAACCAGCGCAGCCTGACCGGGATCTTGTCGATGATCCGAACCTTGGGCGCGCTGACCGGGGCAGGGGCCAAGGCCGAGGCGCTGGCCCAAAGCTACGAACACCGCCTTGCAACCTTGCGCGCCACCCCGCGCCCGCACCGGCCACGGGTGTTCTTTGAGGAATGGGATACGCCGATCATCTCCGGCATCCGCTGGGTCAGCGAGTTGATCGAAGTGGCCGGCGGCGATGACATCTTCCCCGAACTCGCCCGCCAACCGCTCGCCCGCGACCGCATCCTGCTGCCCGAGGCCATCCCGCCCCGCGCCCCCGAGGTGATTCTCGGCCAGCTGGTGCGGCAAAAAGTTGGTCCCCGCCCGCATCCAATCCCGGCCCGGATGGCAAGACATCCCCGCCGTCCGCAGCGCCCGCATCCATGAAATCAAGGCCCCGCTGATCCTCGCCCCCGGTCCCGCCGCCCTGACCGAGGGCCTCGACGCCATTCTCGCCGCCCTGTGGCCCGAAACCACCTAACCCCGCGCCTCCCCCATTTTCTGTCCTTAAATATCCCCGCCGGAGGCTCCGCCCCCTCCGCCCCCTCCGCCACCCGACCAGAAGCCAACCTGAATCCCCGGCAAATCAAACCCCCGCCAAACCAAACCCCCTTCAGGGCCCGATCAACACATCCTGCCGCAGGGTCCCGTCCGTCCCGAAAATCAGGATATGCTGATCTGCCGTCACCACGGCGATCCAGCCTTTGCCCATCGTCACCGCTTCTGCCGTCTTGCCCCCCGGCAGCACGATCGTCTCTGGCAAACGCAGCGGCGCATTCGCATCCGGCATCCGGGTGACAAACAGCCCGGTGATGGTTATGACACCCCCAATCATGGTGATCATCAACACGATCACCAACCCTTTCAAAAAGCGGAGCGCGGGCGGCAGGCCCGGTTCCTCAGGAGCGTCCGTCATGATCTCGTCCTCCAGTTCCGGCTCACCCTTTGAGCTTTCGGGCGAAGACCTCGGCCCGGATGAGGCCGAAGACTTCGACGGGGCAACCCTGACCCTCACCCTCGGCGAAGACCCCCCCGCCCGCCTTGATAAGGCGCTTGCCGCCTGCGTGCCAGAGCAAGCCGCCCTGTCACGCTCGCGCCTGATGAAGATGATCGGCGACGGCGATGTGCTGCGCGATGGTCTGCCCATCACAAACCCCAAGGCCAAGGTTGCCGAGGGCGAGACCTACACCCTCCGCCTCGCCCCCCCCGTCTCGGTGGAAACCCTGGCCGAAGACATTCCACTGACGGTGCTTTGGGAAGACGGCGACCTGATCGTCATCGACAAACCCGCCGGAATGGTGGTCCACCCCGCACCCGGCACGCCCTCGGGCACGCTGGTCAACGCGCTTCTGGCCCATTGCGGCGACACACTCTCAGGCATCGGCGGTGAGCGGCGTCCGGGCATCGTGCACCGGATCGACAAGGACACCACGGGCCTTCTCGTTGTGGCAAAATCCGACCGCGCCCACCACGGCCTTGCCGCCCAGTTTGAGGCCCATACCGTCAACCGCCATTACATCGCACTGGTGCACGGCGCCCCCTCGGCCAATGACCCCAGACTGCGCGGCACCAAAGGTGTCAGCTTCGAATCCGGCGGCATCCTCAAAATCGCCACCGGCCTTGCGCGTCACAAAACCGACCGCCAGCGTCAGGCCGTGGTCTGGGATGGGCAGGGGCGCCACGCCGTCACCCGCGTCCGGGTGCTGGAAAGCTTTCACGGCACCGCC
Source organism: uncultured Alphaproteobacteria bacterium (assembly GCA_963815355.1). Lineage (GTDB taxonomy): Bacteria > Pseudomonadota > Alphaproteobacteria > Rhodobacterales > Rhodobacteraceae > JAPUEK01. The sequence continues at coordinate 87,329 of CAWFGJ010000008.1, read as the reverse complement.
GCGATGGTGGAATGCTGGCTGGAAACCGGGCGCACCCACCAGATCCGCGTGCATATGGCCCACGCAGGCCACGGGCTGATGGGTGACCAGACCTATGGCGGCAAGCGCCGCCTTGCGCCCAAACTCTTTGGTGAGGCCACCGCCGAACTCGGCAACAGCTTCCCCCGTCAGGCGCTCCACGCCGCAACCCTTGGCTTTTCCCATCCGGTCACCGGCGAGATGCTGGAATTCACCTCGCCCTTGCCCGCCGACATGGCCCAACTGCTCCAAGGCCTGCGCCGCGCCGTCACCGGATGAATGCCCCCCGTCGGGCCGGCGTTCATCTTGGCGCAAAATACTCCCGCCGGAGGCTCCCGCAGCCTGACGTTTGCGTGACCGCTTTGACATAATCCTTACAGGGCGACGGATTGATGCCCATCTTTCGTTAAAGAATAGATGATACAGCGATCTTGAACGCTGGCAGTGGTATCTTAAATAGACAGGTTCGCCGGGGGCTGAAATCAGACCCGGACCATAATGGGGGGCAAAAGATGAGCACCTATACAAATCTACCCGCACCAAGCCCGGAACAGGGCTTGAACCGCTACATGCAGGAAATCCGCAAGTTTCCCCTGCTGGAACCGGAAGAAGAATACATGCTGGCCAAGGCCTGGGTTGACCGCGAGGATTCCAGTGCGGCCCACCGTCTGGTCACCAGCCACCTGCGTCTGGCGGCGAAAATCGCCATGGGCTATCGTGGCTACGGCCTCCCGCAGGCCGAGGTGATCTCCGAGGCCAACGTCGGGCTGATGCAGGCGGTCAAACGCTTTGATCCAGAGCGTGGCTTCCGTCTCGCGACCTACGCGATGTGGTGGATCCGCGCCAGCATTCAGGAATATATCCTGCGCTCGTGGAGCCTTGTGAAACTCGGCACCACCTCGGCGCAGAAAAAGCTGTTCTTCAACCTGCGCAAAGCCAAGGCAAAACTGGGCGCGCTGGAAGAGGGTGATCTTCACCCCGAAAACGTGGCCCGCATCGCCAAAGACCTAAGCGTCACCGAAACCGAAGTGATCGACATGAACCGGCGCATGGCGGGGGCAGATGCCTCGCTGAACGCCACGGTCGGCTCTGAAGACGGTGGGTCGCAGTGGCAGGACTGGCTCGAAGACGAAGACAGCGATCAGGCGGGCGACTACGCGGAAAAGGATGAATTCACCATCCGTTACGCGCTGTTGCAAGACGCGATGTCGGTGCTGAATGACCGGGAAAAGGACGTGCTGATGAAGCGCCGCCTTGCCGAGACGCCCGTCACGCTCGAAGAGCTGTCCGAAAGCTACAGCGTCAGCCGCGAACGGATCCGCCAAATTGAGGTGCGGGCGTTCGAAAAGCTGCAAAACCGGATGCGCGAACTCGCACGCGACAAGGGCCTTGTCGTGCCGGCATAAAGACGTCTCCCGCGATCGCCGCGCGCCAACGGGCGCGGCGATAGGGCGGGTGCCGCATCCCTCGGCTGCCGCTATCCTGCCGGCGCGGCATTCGGCAGATGCGGTGTTTAAGCGGGCACCGCGATGCGGCCTGCGCGGCGCGTCGCCATCGCGCAGCATCCCCTAGACGCGCCGTTTCGGCGGGTGCCGCAATTCGCACCCCCGGTCGGCCAGCCCCCAGCACGACGTCGAACGCTGGAAAGGCGCGCACCCCTGCCGCCCGTTGCTTCGGGCGGTCCCGGTCGCCCGGCAGGCCTGTCGCGCGCCCCCGCTCGCGCGGCGGGCAAGTCGCAGCCCGGCTACCGCCAGCCCGATGCCGCACGGCCCGGCAACCGCCAGCCCCGCCCCTCACACCAATGCCCCTTCCATGACTGCCTTCGTCATTTGCCTTTTCGCAAGACCAGCGGCACAAAGGGTCACTTGCCCAATCCCAATCTTCCCGCCCGAGGTGGCCATGCGACCGATCCTTCCCTTGCTGCTTGGCCTGTCACTGGCGGCCTGCGTCGGCAATACCTCTGGCACGGCGGCGGCGGAGAAGTTGGCTGGGCGCAGCGTGATCTACGGCGATCCGGGGGCCACACGTGCCGATGCCATGTGGCAAGAATGGTCCAAAGACGGCACCACCCGCACCGATGGCCCGTCCATCTTCCACGCCAAAACGGGCCGCTGGAAGATGGAGCGCGGCACCTACTGCGAGATTTTCGGCGTCTCGACAGAATGGACCTGCTGGCGGATCACGACGTCAGACGGTGGCCAACGCGTGCGGTTTTGGGAAATTCCCGGCGATCTGGGCGATATGGTCTTGTTCCACAAGGACATGGAAGGCAGTTTCGAGCCCTGATTGCTGCGCTGGCCCGGCACGCACGGCCTTTTTAATTGCCCGCAGGGGCAGGGCAGGGTATCCCGCCTCAAACGCAGGGGGCCGCTTATGACGATGCTAGGAACCTTTTTGAAACCGATGCACCCCGAGGGCTGGCGCTTTGTCGGGATCTTCGCGGCGATCACGCTGGCGCTTTTCTTTATCTGGACGCCGCTGGGCTGGATCGGCGTCGGGCTGACGGTCTGGTGCTATTACTTCTTCCGCGACCCGGTCCGTTCGGTGCCGCTGACCGAGGGCTTGGTGCTGTCGCCCGCCGACGGGGTGGTCTCGCTGATCGAACCGGCGGTTCCCCCGGCAGAGCTGGGCATGGGGCCGCAGGCGCTGACGCGGGTGTCGGTGTTCATGTCGGTGTTCAACTGCCATGTGAACCGCCTTCCCGTTGACGGCCAGATCACCAAGATCGCCTATCGCCCCGGCAAGTTCCTGAACGCCTCGCTGGACAAGGCGTCTTCGGACAATGAGCGGAACTCTTTGGCCGTTCAACTGGCGGACGGGCGCAAGATTGCCGTAGTGCAGATCGCAGGCCTCGTGGCGCGGCGCATCCTGTGCTGGGGCAAAGAGGGCCAGACCCTGCGCGCCGGCGACCGCTTTGGCCTGATCCGCTTTGGCTCGCGCCTTGATGTCTATCTGCCCGAGGGGGTAGAGCCGCTGGTGGCCTTGGGCCAGACGATGATCGCGGGCGAGACCGTGATTGCCCGTCTGGACGGTGGCGCTGCGCGGGTGACGGCGCGGCAGGTATAGCCCATGTCCGACGATCCCGACCTTCCCTCTGACCTGCCAGCCGATCTGCCCCCGGGGATGGGTGCAGACCCGGATGCGGTGGCCGACGAGACGGCACTGCAGGACGGACAGCCGGTGGCCAAACGCAGCCGCTGGCGGGGCAGGGCGCGGAGCGACCTGTCGCTGGTCCAGCTCTTGCCCAATCTGATGACGGTGGCAGCGCTTTGCGCCGGTCTTGCCGCGATCAAGGCGGCGGCGGCGGGGCGGTTTGTAGAGGCGGTGCTGCTGATCCTGCTGGCGGCGGTGCTGGACGGGCTGGATGGCCGCCTGGCGCGCTTTCTGAAAAGCGAGAGCCTGATCGGGGCGGAGCTGGATTCGCTCGCCGATTTCCTGAACTTTGGCGTGGCGACCGGGTTTATCGTGTATTTCTGGGCCTTTCCGGGCGGTTCCAACCTTGGGTGGGGCGCGGTGCTGGCCTATGTCGTGTGCTGCGTGATGCGGCTGGCGCGGTTCAACGTTGGCAATTCGCTGGCCGAAGATCTGGCGCGTCAGGGCAAGTTTCAGGGCGTGCCCTCGCCCGCAGGGGCGATGCTGGCGCTGATGCCGCTGTATTTCGGGTTCCTGTGGCCGCAGATCCTGCCCTTGCCGCCGCTGGCGGTGGCGCTGCATCTGGTTGTGGTGGGCTTTTTGATGATCAGCCGGATTCCCACGCCCTCGCTTAAACGCATCCGGGTGCCGACGGACCGGGTGTCCTTTGTCATCGTGGCGGGGGTTGTCGTGGTCTATGTGATCATCAGCTATCCTTGGGCCATGCTGTCGGCGCTGTCGCTCAGCTATGCCGTGGTCGTGCTGTTTGCCTGGGCGCGCAGCCTGACGGCCAAACGGGTCTAGGTGCTTGCGGGCGCGCGGCGCTGTGCCTACTGTCCGCGCATCATGCAAGGGAGACTTCCGATGAAACCGGTCAAATGGGGCGTGCTTGGGGCCGCCAATTTCGCGCTTGAGCATATGACGCCCGCGATCCATGCAGCCAAAGGGGCCGAGTTCTACGCGCTTGCCACCTCCAGCGCCGACAAGGCCGCGCCCTTTCAGGCCTTTTGCCCCGGGTTGAAGGTGCATCTGTCCTATGACGCGCTGCTGGCCGATCCAGAGGTTGAGGCCGTCTATATCCCGCTGCCCAACCATTTGCATGTCGAATGGACGCTGAAGGCACTGGCGGCGGGCAAGCATGTGCTGACCGAAAAGCCGATTGCGATGACGGAAAGCGAGTTTGACAGCCTGATCGCCGCGCGCGACGCCAGCGGCTTGTTGGCCGCCGAGGCCTATATGATCGTCCACCACCCGCAATGGCAGCGCGCCAAGCAATGGCTGGATGCGGGCGAGATCGGCACCCTGCGCCATGTTGATGCGGCGTTTTCTTTTGCCATGCTGAACGCGCCGGGCAATATCCGCAACCGGCCTGAAACGGGCGGCGGCGGCTTGCGCGACATCGGGGTCTACACCTTTGGGTCCACCCGTTTCGTGACCGGGGCCGAACCGGTGGACCTGCAAGCACGGGTGATCCGCGAAAACGGCGTGGACGTGTTCGCGCAGGTGACAGGTGTGATGCAGGGGGCCAAGGGGCGCTTTACTTATGGCTCGATGACTTCGATGCGGCTTTACAACCGTCAGGTTGTGACCTTTCAGGGCGACAAGGGCATGATCCAGCTGGAAGGCGGTTGCTTCAACGCCAATGTCAACGATCTGGCCGAGGTAGAGCTGCACCAGAACGGCAACCGCGTGACCACCGAACGCTTCCCGACCGCCAATCAGTATGTCTTGCAGGTAGAGGCGTTCAGCCACTCGGTTCGCAGCGGGGCGGCCTATGCTTGCCCGTTGGAGTTTGTGCGCGGCACGCAGGCGATGATCGACAAGGTCTTTGCGGTGGCCCAAGACATCGCGCTCTAATGCCGGGGGCGGTGGTCCGGTTGCAGATGCCGCGCCACATGGCGGCGGCGGATGGATCGGGATTGCCGTTCTTTTACAAGACCCTGCGCGACGGCCTTGCCGCGCGCGGGGCAAGGCTGGCCATCACCCGGCGGACGGCGGATCTGGACGGCGGGCCGCAGGATTTCCACTTTGTCCACAATGGCACGGCGCGCGGGCCAAGGGTGCTGAACACCGCAATCGCCTATCTTAATCCGTTCTTTTATGCCGACCCTTTGGGCATCTACTTTGAAAGCAGCCTGACCGAGGCGCGGTTTGATCCGGCGACGGTGCCCCCGCGCCCCGCGGCCCGGTTCTATGAAACGCTGCGCGCGCGCCATGTGCTGCCCCGCAAAAGCCGCTACGCCCAGCCAGAGCCGGTGACGGCTTTTCCCCCCGGTGCCATTGCGGTGTTTCTGCAAGACTGGTCCGAACCGGTGGACCGCGCCCGCCACATGGACGCGGCCGCGATGGTGCAGGCGGTGCTGGCCGGGGCCGGGGGCCGCCCGGTGATCATCAAGCCGCACCCGCGCAACCGGGGGGAAGAGACGCTGTTGTTGCTCCACGGCTTGCAAGACCAGCCCAGCGTGATCGTGACCGAGGCGAACCTGCACGACATCTTGGCTGGGGCGGTGGCCTGCGTGTCGATCTCGTCCTCGGTCGCGCTGGAGGGGATGCTGCACCGGGTGCCCGCGATCCTGTTTGGCCGATCAGACCTGCATCACTGCGCCGAGACGGTGACCCGCGCGCAGGATTTTCCTGTGGCGCTGGACCGGGCGCTGCGCCGATCTCAGGGCGGCGACTGGCCGTTTGAGGCGTTTCTGTTCTGGTTCCTGCGCCAGCAAAGCCTGCGCACGGGCCCCGATATGCTGCCCGAGGTGCTGGCCCGCATGCAGGCCGCCGGGGCCGATCTGTCGGCCCTGGGGCTGGCTTGAAAGGGAACAGGCCAAGGCACGCCCCCGCGCCTTGGCCTGTTCTGCCCGGAGTCCCGAAGCGATCAGTCTTCCATCGCTTCCAATTCGTCGATGAACCCCGCGATCATGCTCAGCCCCTTGTCCCAGAATTTCGGGTCCGAGGCGTCAAGACCAAAGGGTGCCAGCAATTCCTTGTGGTGCTTCGATCCGCCCGCCTTGAGCATGTCGAAGTATTTTTCCTGAAAATCAGGCAGACCGTCGGCATAGGCCGCATAGAGTGCGTTCACCAATCCATCGCCAAACGCATAGGCGTAGACGTAGAAGGGCGAGTGAACAAAATGCGGGATATAGGCCCAGAACGTCTCATACCCTTCCATGAATTCGAACGCATCACCAAGGCTTTGCGCCTGAATGCTCATCCACAGGGCATTGATGTCGTCAGGCGTCAGCTCGCCTTCGGCGCGGGCGGCGTGCAGCTTGCACTCAAAGTCATAGAAAGCGATCTGGCGCACCACGGTGTTGATCATATCCTCAACCTTACCGGCCAGCATGATCTTGCGCTCGGTCGGGGTCTTGGCTGCATCCAACAGCTTGCGGAAGGTCAGCATCTCACCAAAGACGCTGGCGGTTTCGGCAAGCGTCAGCGGGGTTGATGACAGCATCTCGCCCTGACCCGCCGCCAGAACCTGATGCACGCCGTGGCCCAATTCATGCGCCAAGGTCATTACATCGCGCGGCTTGCCGAGGTAGTTCAGCATCACATAGGGGTGCACGGTGGTCACGGTCGGATGCGCAAAGGCCCCCGGTGCCTTGCCCGGCTTTACGCCGGCATCAATCCAGCCATCGGTAAAGAACGGCTTGGCCAGATCGGCCATGCGCGGATCAAAGGCGCCGTAGGCGTCGAGGACGGTCTTGGTGGCCTCGGCCCAGTTCACCAGCTTGGGTGCCTCAACCGGCAGGGGCGCGTTGCGGTCCCAGACCTGTAACTTGTCCAGCCCCATCCATTTCGCCTTGAGCCGGTAGTAGCGATGCGACAGCTTGGGATAGGCTGCGACGACCGCGTTGCGCAGTGCCTCGACCACTTCTGGCTCAACATGGTTGGACAGGTGCCGGCCCGTCTGGGGCGTCGGCATCTTGCGCCAGCGGTTCGAGATTTCCAGATCCTTGGCCAGCGTGTTGTGTACGCGGGCGAACAGCTTGATATGTTTGTCAAACACCACGGCCAAGGCGCGCGCGGCGGCCTCACGTTTTGTCCGGTCTGTGTCGGACAGCAGGTTCAGCGTGGCCTCAAGGTTCAGCGCTTCAGGCTCACCCGCCACGTCGAACATCAGCCCGGCCATCGTCTCATCGAACAGCTTGTTCCACGCCGAGGCCCCCACCACCGAGGAATCGTGCAGATACGTCTCCAACTCATCCGACAACTGGTGCGGGCGCATCGCGCGCATCCGCTCAAACACCGGTTTATACCGCGCAAGCACCGCGTTTTCGGCCAGCAGCCTGTCCAGATGGGCATCCTCCAGCCGGTTGAACTCCAGGCTGAAGAACACCAAGGGCGTGGTGTCGGTGGTGATGCGGTCCTGCATGTCGGCCATGAACTTGGCGCGCTCGCTGTCCATCGTGTTCTGGTAATAGCGCAGACCGGCATAAGACATCAGCCGCCCGGCGGTGATGTCGGTGCGCTCATAGCTTTCAACGCAGGCCAGCAAGTCGGCGGCGGAAAGGGCGGCCAGCTTGCCCTTGTAGCGCGCCTCAAACGCAAGCACCTCATCGCGCACCGCAGCCAGATCGCGGGCGACCTCGGGGGCGTCGGGGGCGGGGTACAGATCGGTCAGATCCCAATCCGGCAGGTCGCCGAAAGAACCAGAGGCGGCATTGGCATCGAAAAGCGGCTGGGGAAAGCGCATGGGAAACCTCATCACAGTTGTTGCTTCCATCTAGGGGCAGGCAGGGGGGGGCTGCAAGGGCAGGTGACCCGACTGTGTTGGAAAGCCGCTGGGCGGGCCTGCCTAAAACTTGTGCAGATGCGCTAAAATCATCAGCGGGCCAATTCTTTCTCTTTCCCATTCCCGACCTGCCCCTCTAGCGTAGGCAGGACGGGTTCCAGGGGGGCGGGGATGACCACCTATTTCAACGAGATGTTTGACGGTGACAGCGCACGTGCGCCTTATGCGCGCTTGGGCGACTGGATGGCCGCGATGTCCGCCGACCGCCGTCTTGCCAAACAGGCCGAAGCCGAGGCGTTGTTCCGGCGCATTGGCATCACCTTTGCCGTCTACGGCGAGGGTGGCGACCCGGACCGGCTGATCCCCTTCGACATGTTCCCCCGCGTCTTTACCAGCGGCGAATGGGCCAAACTGGAACGCGGCATCAAGCAGCGCGCCCGCGCGCTGAACGCGTTTCTGGTCGATGTCTACGGCCGGGGTGAGATCATCCGCGCGGGCCGCATCCCCGCCAAACTGGTCTATCAGAACGCGGCGTATGAGCGGGCGGTGGCCGGGTTCATCCCGCCCAAGGGCGTCTATTCCCACATCGTGGGCGTGGATATCGTGCGCACCGGGCCGACCGATTTCTTCGTGCTGGAGGACAACTGCCGCACGCCGTCGGGCGTGTCCTACATGCTGGAAAGCCGCGAGATGATGATGCGGATGTTCCCGGCCCTGTTCCGTGAAAACCGGATTGAGCCGATTGAACGCTATCCCGATGTGCTGCGCCGGACGCTGGCATCTGTCGCGCCGGTAAAGTGCAACGGGGCGCCCACCGTGGTGATCCTGACGCCGGGCCATTTTAACTCGGCCTATTACGAGCACAGCTTTCTGGCCGATCTGATGGGGGTGGAACTGGTCGAAGGGGCTGACCTCTTCGTCGAGGGTGAGTTTTGCTACATGCGCACCACCGAAGGGCCAAAGCGCGTGGATGTGATCTATCGCCGGATCGACGATTCCTACCTTGATCCGCTGTGCTTCCGCCCGGATTCGATGCTGGGCGTGCCGGGTTTGATGGATGTCTACCGCTCTGGCGGGGTGTCGATCTGCTCGGCTCCCGGCGCCGGGGTGGCCGATGACAAGGCCGTCTATACCTATGTGCCGGAAATGGTGCGCTTCTACCTTGGCGAAGAGCCGATCTTGCAAAACGTGCCCACCTGGAAATGCGCGCAGGCCGATGACCTTGGCCACGTGCTCAGCAATCTGGGCGAGTTGGTGGTCAAAGAGGTCCACGGCTCGGGCGGTTACGGGATGCTGGTGGGCCCGAAATCCACCAAGGCCGAGATCGAAGATTTCCGCGCCCGCATCGTGGCCAACCCCGGAAATTACATCGCCCAGCCGACGCTGGCCCTGTCGACCACACCGACCTTTGTCGAAGAGGGCATCGCCCCGCGCCATGTGGATCTGCGGCCCTATTGTCTTGTGGGCGAACGGATTGAACTGGTGCCGGGCGGGCTGACACGGGTGGCGCTGCGCGAAGGGTCGCTGGTGGTGAACTCCTCCCAAGGCGGCGGCGTCAAAGACACTTGGGTATTGGCGGAGTAACGATCATGTTGAGCCGGACCGCAGATAACCTCTACTGGATCGCCCGCTACATGGAGCGGGCCGAAACCGCCGCGCGCCTGTTGGAAGTGGGGGCGCGGATCTCGTTGCTGCCCTCGGCCAGCGGCTATCGCAACGACTGGGACAGCCTGCTGCGTGCCTCGGGCAATGCCACCGGCTACATGGCCAAATACGGCGTGGCCGAACAGCACCTGATCGAAAGCTTTCTGTTCTTTGACCGCGACAATCCAAACTCGGTCGCCTCTTGTATCACGGCGGCGCGGGAAAGCGGGCGGATCGTGCGCACCGCCCTGACCACGCAGGTCTGGGATGCGCTGAACACCGCGTTTCAGGAATTGCGTCTGATAGAGGCGCAACCGCGCGAGGCGCAGGAACTGTCGCGCCTGACCGAATGGGTCATGCGCCACACCGCGATGGTGCGCGGCGCAATCGACGCGACCTTGCTGCGCAACGACGGCTACAGCTTTTTGAACATCGGCTACTATCTGGAACGCGCCGACAGCACTGCACGCCTGATGGATGTGAAATACTATGTCCTGCTGCCGCGCGCCGAGTTTGTCGGCTCGGGTCTCGACAATGACCAATGGTCGATGTTGCTGCGGGCGCTGTCCTCGCACCGGGCGTTCCATTGGGCCTACGGCGGCGACATCACCGCCTCCAAGATCGCGCATTTCCTGATCCTGAACCCGCAATGCCCGCGCTCGCTGATTACCTGCGTGGCGGGGATGAACAACCATCTGGGGCGGCTTGCCAAAGCCTATGGCGACCAGACCCCCGCCCAACCCGCCGCCGCCGCCTTGTTGGCCGGGCTGGAGGCGCAGACGCCGGACACGATCTTTGACGAAGGCTTGCATGAATTCCTGTCGCGCTTCATCCGCGAGGCGGCAAACCTTGGTGCGATCATCCACGACAGCTATCTTTCGGGGGACATGCTGTAATGCTGCTCATCGTCGATCACCTGACACGCTATCGCTATGACCTGCCGGTGCGGGGCGTGGTGCAAAGCCACAAGCTGACACCGGCCAGCTTTCAGGGGCAAAAGGTGCTGGAATGGCAGGTGACCGTGTCGGGGGGCGCGCAAGGGGGCGGGTTCCGCGATGGTGCGGGCGACTGGATCCAAAGCTGGACCGTGGCAGGCCCGGTCAGCGACATCTCGGTACATGTGCAGGGCCGGGTTGAAACCACCGATATGTCCGGCATCCTGAAGGGCCACCGCGAAAGCGTGCCGCCCGAGGCCTGGGTGCGCGACACCGAAGCGACCGAACCGGATGCGGCGATTCTCGCCTTGGCCGCCGCCGTCTCGGGGATGGAGCCTTTGGCCGCCGCCCATGCGCTGGCGCTGGCCGTGTCCCAGGCCATCGCCTATCGCCCCGGCACCACGCATGTTCACACCACGGCCGCTGCCGCTTTGGCGCAGGGCGAGGGCGTCTGTCAGGACCACGCGCAGGTGCTGATATCCGCCGCCCGCGCCGCCGGATTCCCCGCGCGCTATGTCTCGGGCTATCTCTTTGCCGATGCGGAAGGTGAGTCGCATGACGCGGCCCACGCATGGGCGGAACTTTATTTGCAGGGCTTTGGCTGGATCGGTTTCGATCCCGCCAACGAATGCTGCCCGGATGAGCGGTATATCCGCCTGGGTTCCGGTCTTGATGCCGCCGAAGCCGCGCCCATTCGCGGCGTTTCGCGCGGTTCTGGCGAAGAAAGCCTTTCGGTGACAGTTGCGGTCCAAACGCAGGAACAATAGGGTCCGGTCCAGATCGACAGCCCAGTTCAACGCCGGAGACGAACATGACCTATTGTGTGGGACTTTTGCTGAATGCAGGCATGGTTTGCCTGTCAGACACCCGCACCAATGCCGGGCTGGACAATATCTCGACCTATCGGAAGATGTTCCATTTTGAAGAGCCGGGCGAGCGGGTCATCACGATCATGACCGCGGGCTCTTTGTCGATCACGCAAACCGCCATTGCCCGGCTGGGCGAGGCGATTGATGATCCAAACGCCACCGAAGACAGCTCCATCATGCTGGCACCGACCATGCTGAAAGTCGCCTCGATCATCGGCAACATGCTCAGCGACGTGCGCCGCCAGATTGACGAGAAAATGGCGAGCATGAACCAAGGGGCCTCGGCCAGCATGATCGTGGCCGGGCAGCGGCGCGGCGGGGCGATGCGGTTGTTTCTGATCTATCCCGAAGGCAATTTCATTGAGGCGACCGAAGACACCCCTTTTCTGCAGATCGGTGAGCATAAATACGGCAAGCCCTTGCTGGACCGGGTGGTGACGCCCGACACCACGCTGCAGGATGCGGAAAAAGCGGTGCTTTTGTCGATGGATTCGACGCTGAGGTCCAATCTGTCGGTGGGGATGCCGCTGGATATGGCGATCATCGAACGCGACGCCTGCCGGGTCACCCGAACCCGCCGCATTGAGGCTGGCGATCCCGCATTCCGGGCCATGTCGGAGGCGTGGTCCAAATCCCTGCGCGAGGGGTTTCAGCAGATTACGCTGTAAGTGAATTCAGGATATAGACCCTGATCGCCGAGGCCAGCCCGACATCGGGCGCGCGGCTGTGGTCAATCTCGGCGGCAAGGGCGTTCAGACTGAGCCCGCGCGCGGCCGCAAGCTTGCGAAATGCCTGCCAAAACTCCTCCTCCATCGAAACGCTGGTGCGGTGACCTTCAAGGGTGACGGAGTGTTTTTCTGGGCGGCCTGACATGGGGTGGTTATAGCCTTCCTTGGTTACGCTGTATAATCGGCGGCGTCATTTTTGTTTGAACTTTGCGGAAAACCGCAAGTTTCTTGCAAAAACGATTGGCATCCTTGCTCATATGCTTGTTTTGACGCGGAAAAGCGGCATGACCGCGCCCATTTCATGCAAAATTCGCGTTCAGGTAGAGCGAATCGTGAAGCGCTCGCCTTAGTTGCGCGCCCGGACATGGCGGAACACCCGGCAAGGCGAGGGCGAGGATTTGGGGGGTGGGGCGCGGACGGTCATGGCAACTCCTTTGCCCTGACCATGCCGCGACAGATTTGAGGAACGGTTAATCCGTCTCGCGTTTTTTTCCGTCCAGATCGCGCGCGGCCTTTTCGGCCCGCGCCCGGTCCAGTGTGCGTTCGGCCTTGGTCAGGCCGAACTTCATCGCGTTTTCATCACCTGTTGCGCGGGCGGCTTTGCGGGCCGCCTGCTTTTTCACGCTACGCAGGTTGATGATTTCCGCCATTTGCGTCCCTTGGGATCAGCCTTTCGGGCCGATCATATCCTCGGGGCGGACAACGCGGTCAAAGGTTTCGGCATCGACAAAGCCAAGGGCAATCGCCTCTTCGCGCAAGGTGGTGCCGTTCTTATGCGCGGTTTTGGCGACTTTGGTGGCGTTGTCATAGCCGATGGTCGGGGCCAAAGCCGTCACCAGCATCAGGCTTTCCTTCATCAGCTTGTCGATCCGCGCGGTGTTGGCCTGCGTGCCGACCACCATGTTATCGGTAAAGCTGCCCGCCGCATCGCCCAAAAGCTGCATGCTTTGCAACAGGTTATAGCTCATCATCGGGTTGTAGACGTTCAACTCGAAATGGCCTTGGCTGCCGGCAAAGCCGATGGCCGCGTCGTTGCCCATCACATGGGCGCAAACCATGGTCAGCGCCTCGGCCTGCGTCGGGTTCACCTTGCCCGGCATGATCGACGAGCCCGGCTCATTTTCCGGCAAGATCAGCTCTCCCAGACCCGAGCGCGGGCCAGAGCCCAAAAGCCGCAGGTCATTGGCGATCTTGAACAGGCTGGCCGCCACGGTCTTTAGCGCGCCCGAGAACATGACCATCGCGTCATGGGCGGCAAGGGCCTCGAACTTGTTGGGCGCGGTCACGAAGGGCAGCCCGGTGATCGCGGCAATCTCAGCGGCCACGCGGGTATCCCAGCCGACCCGGGTGTTCAGACCCGTGCCAACCGCCGTGCCGCCTTGGGCCAGCTCATAGATATCCGGCAGACAGGATTTGACCCGCGCGATGCCCTTTTCGACCTGCTTGGCATAGCCGGAAAATTCCTGCCCCAGCGTCAGAGGGGTGGCATCCTGCGTATGGGTGCGGCCAATCTTGATGATGTCCTTGAACTCTACCGCCTTGGCGTGCAGCGCCGCGTGCAGCTTTTCCAGACCCGGCAGCAGCACATCGCGCGCCATCATCCCCGTGGCCACGTGCATCGCGGTCGGGAACGTGTCGTTGGACGATTGGCCCATATTCACATGGTCATTCGGGTGGACCGGCTTTTTAGAGCCCATGACCCCGCCCATCATTTCAATCGCGCGGTTTGAGATCACCTCGTTCGCGTTCATGTTTGATTGGGTGCCCGATCCGGTCTGCCAGACCACCAGCGGAAAGTTGTCATCAAACTTGCCGTCGATCACCTCTTGGGCGGCGGCGGCGATGGTGTCGCCCAAGGCCTTGTCCATATCGCCCTGCGCCACATTGACCAGCGCGCAGGCCTTCTTGATCACGCCCAAAGCGCGGATGATGGCGACGGGCTGCTTTTCCCAACCGATGGGAAAATTGATGATCGAGCGCTGGGTCTGCGCGCCCCAGTATTTGTTGGCGGGGACGTCCAGCGGGCCAAAGCTGTCGGTCTCGGTTCTGGTCGCGGATTGGGTCGCGGTCATGGGTGCCTCCTGCAAGCGGTCGCGCCCCTCATACGGTGCGGGGGGCGCAAAATCAATTGGCATACCGTCGCATACCGCCGCAAGTCACCCCTTGCGAAAGCGGTAAACCCGCGCGGGCGGCAGGTTGGCCCAGACTTTCGGACCGGATTCGACCGTCAGCCCCATCTCATCGATCATCTCGGGCGGCAGGGGTGGGCGGGGGCCGTAGGTGAACTGGATATAGGGCGCACCGGGGCGCAGGATGGCAAAAGCGGCACTGACGATGTCGCGGCGCAACTCGGGCGGCATCGACAGCAGCGGCAGACCAGAGACAACGGCGCCCACGCCCGGCTCCAGCTTGGCGGCCTCTTGCGCGGGGGCAGTGTGGATGGTCACGCCGGGGAAACTGGCGCGCAAATGCCCGGCAAAGGCGGGGTCCATCTCATAAAGCGTCAGATCAGCCGGGGCGACACCCGCGGCAAGAATGCCTTGCGTCAGCCGCCCGGTGCCCGGCCCAAATTCCACCACCCGGCCGGTCTGCGGCCCCAACCCCGCCGCCATCGCCCGCGCCAACCAGCGCGACGAGGGCGCTATGGCCGAGATTTGCTTGGGGTTCGTCAGCAATTGACGGAGAAACAACAGGTTATCCTGTGCCATGCCGGGGTTTCCTGTCGGACGCGGGCCGAGGCCCTATTGTTTGCGGAATTTGTCGAGCCGAACGATTTCTGCCTCACGGTGGGGCGGATCGGGATCGTCATCGGGGTCTTCTTCGTCCCCGTCTTCTTCGTCCTCGTCCTCATCTTCGTGCGATTCAAAGCGCAGCCCGAATTCGACCGAGGGGTCCACAAAGGTGCGGACCGAATCAAAGGGGATCACCAGCGGCTCAGGGTTGTTGCCGAAGTTAAGCGTGATGGAGAAGCCCTCATCGGTGACGATCAGGTTTTCGAACCAGTGCTGGATGACCACGGTCATCTCGCCGGGATAGCGGCTGCGCAGCCAGTCGGCCATTTCCACGCCGGGCATGGTTGTGTCGAAGGTGATAAAGAAATGATGAGCACCCGGAAGGCCGTTCGCGCCGACGTCCTTGAGCACGGTCTGGATAAGTCCACGCATCGCGCGGTGCATCAGGGTCCCGTAATCAATTGATTTGGCCATGCCAACTCCTGCAGTCAATGGGGGCAGCATAGGGGATTTGCCCCCGAAGGAAAGAGGCAGGGCGCAGGTGCAGCATTCCGGTGGCGGAAACCCCATAGGTGTAGGGATTTGGCACAGTTCGCGTCTGCCCGGTGGTCGCCAAACCGGGCGGGGCGGCACGCTTTGGCGACGAATCGGGCGGGCTTAGAACGGCAAGAGAGAACCCGCCACCGACAACCCTGCCGCCACAGCCAGAACCACGGCCAAGGGCCAATGCCGCCAAAGCAGCAATCCCCCCGACAACAGCGCAATCGCCGCAGGCAAGGGCGCAAGGCTGGTCAGATCCGGCAGGGTCAGATGCAGGGGCGGGGCGGCAAAGGTCACATGCCGGGTGAACAGCACATGCAGCGCAAACCACAAAGACAGGTTCGCAATCACGCCCACCACAGCTGCCATCACTGCCGCCAAAGCGCCGGACAACCGGGGGGCATGGGTCAGCCGCTCCAGCCACGGTGCGCCCGCGAAAATCCACAGAAAGCATGGCGCAAACGTCATCCACAGGGTGACCGCCGCGCCCGCAACCCCAAGGCTCCACCCGCCCTGCCGATAGGCGGCCAGATAGCCCACAAACTCGGTCACCAGAATAAGCGGCCCCGGTGTTGTCTCGGCAAGGCCCAGGCCGTCCATCATCTGCGACAGGTCCAGCCAGTGCTTGTCGGCCACCACCGCCTGCGCCATCCACGCAAGGACGGCATAGGCCCCGCCAAAGGTCAGCACGGCCAGTTGCGAGAAAAACGTACCGATCTCGGCCAGAATTCCGCCCTCAAGCAGATGCAGCGCGGCCAGTGGCACCAGCCAGACCGCGCCCCAGATTGCCGCCGCTTTAAGGCTTTCGCGCCAAGGGGATGCGCGGGCCACAACCTGTTCTGTTCCCCGCGCGGTGGTCACAAAACCCCAAAGACCGGCCGCAAGGATCAGCACCGGAAAGGGCAGGGTAAAGGCGAACAGTGCGACAAAGGCCACCGCCGCGATCCAAACATGCCCCGGCCCCTTGAGCGCGCGACGCGACAAGCGCAGCATCGCCTCAATCACCACCGCGATGACCGCCGCCTGCACCCCGGCAAAGAGTGCGGCCACCAGCGGCAGGTCGCCGAATGACGCATAGACCGCCGCCAACGCAAGGATCACCAGTGCGCCGGGCAGCACAAACAGCCCCCCTGCGATCAACCCGCCCAACGTGCCCCGTTGCCGCCAACCGATCCATGTGGCCAGTTGCATCGCCTCGGGGCCGGGCAGCAGCATGCAAAACGATAGGGCGGACAGATAGTCCTTCTCGCTGACCCAGCCCTTTTGCTCGACCAACTCGCGGTGCATCAGCGCGATCTGCGCCGCCGGTCCGCCAAAGGACAAAACGCCGATCCGTGCAAAGGCGCGGGTCAGCTCGGATAACGAGAGTTCTGGTGCCCCTCATGCGCGCCCCGCAGGCCAATCGTGGCTCTCTTCATGGCCATCGCGCGCCCAGCGATAGAGCGCATCATAGATCGCCATGCCCGCCTCTAACTGTTCCAGATCGTCGCGGTATTGCCGTGACAAACCGACCGAAATCGCCAGCAGACCCGCCGCTTGGGGTGACAGGTCGTGCCGGTCGGTATCGGCGGCGCGCACAACTTGGGCAAGGCGCGCCAAAGGCTCGGTCACCAGCCCAAACGCGTCCAGCATTGTGTCAAAGCTGCACCTGTCGCCCCGGTGGCTAAAGAACGTGCCCTCCACGTCAAAGGGGGTGGCATTGAAATACTCCGCCACGGCCATCACCTCGGCGGGTGCCACGAACAGCACCTGTGCCGCCGGGTCGACAAAGCGGCGGATCAGCCAAGGGCAGGCGATCCGGTCAATCTTGGGGCGGTGACGGGTTACCCAAAGCCGGGCCTTGGGCAGGGCGGCCAGCGGCACCATCGGCAAGCCCGCCGCGGCCCAAGCCAAAGTGCCGCCCTCCAACACCTCGGCGGCGACCGATTGCGCTCGCAACTGCGCAGCGACCCCCTCGGACAGCTTCTTGCCCCCCATGCAGGCCACCACGACCCGCTTGCCGGTCAACTCTGGCGATACGGTGGCAAAGCTGCCGTGGGGCCGGTGGTGCGACGCTGGGATCAGGCGCGGATCGGCGGCCAGATCTTCGGGCAGGCGCACGTCAATCACGACAGGCGCATCGGGCAGGCCGGTAAGGCGCATAAGTTGGGCGGGGGTAATCTGATTGGGCTGCGGCATCGCGGGCCTCCGGACAAAAGGGACGGGGACGCGATCATTGGGCCGGGGCCTCACGGGGCGTTCGCAAACCCCATGCAGAGTTTGTCGCCCGCAGGCCGCCCGCCGTCAAGGGCGCAGACCGTGTCGACCCAAGCCGGGAAGATAAAAAGAAGATCGAGGGAAGAAGCAGGCAAGAGGGGGGGGGAAGGTGCAGGTTTCTGTTGCCAGGTACCTGCGAACCCCGCCTTACGCGGCTAAGCGTAAGGGCTTAGTTTCGGCGACTCGAACTGCTTACGCAGCCAAAGCCATTGCCGGAGCACGGTTGTCATTGGCAACTGTACGTTTGCACCGATAACGGTGGTAGCTCACCGAGCAAAAGCTGGCCCCTTTAGACGTTCGTCGATCCTATTTCGACCCCATCCGTCCCCAATGCGGGAGGTATTGGTGGAGTCGCCGGGTACCGCCCCCGGGTCCGAGCCGTGTATTACGGGTGCGTTTATCGCCATAGTCCGAGTTGCCCCGGACAGGTCTAATATAGGGTGCCAAACCGCGCGGGGCAAGGCCGCTTGCGACACAGACACAGGTGAGTTGGTGCCGGCGAAATCCTGCGATGCGCTGAACGTGCAGGCAGGGGGGCGCTGCCGCTTGGCGTGGACGGCGCCGCCGTGAAGGTTGCATCGCTATGGGGGCATCCAGCGGATTTGCGCGCCGTCATCGGCCGACGCCGGGCCGCGTCTTTGCGTGACAGGTCGAGGCCATTTCACAGCAAAACGCCCGGTCACAAGGACCGGGCGCTTTGTTAAGTTTATCGCCTAACGGCTTGTTTTAGAAGCCAGCTTTGATCAGCTCAAACTCTTCCAGCATGTGCTGGCGAACGGCGTGATCAATCGGAACCTGGCTTAGCAGAGTGCCGGTGATCGGGCTCACATCGGCCTTGACCAGTTCTTCGGCGGGAATTTCGGCCAGCGCTTTTTCGTTGGCGCTTGCGTAGCCAAAGTTGTCCAGCAGGCCTTTGGCGGACGGATGGGCCAGCCAAGCGTTGATGAAGTCATAGGCTTTGTCTTCGCTGCCCGGACCATCCTTGAAATTCACATAACCGCAGAACCAGGTCGAGGCGCCCTCCTTGGCTTCGCGCTGGAAGGACACATCAAAGCCCTCCGACCGCATTAGGGCAATGGAATCGTTCCACGACCAAGCCACCAGAACCTCGCCCGTAGCCATCAACTGCGACAGCTCTGACGGGTCTTTCCAATAGGCCCGCACGTTCGGGTGCACTTCGCGCAGCCACGCGGCGGCGGCGGCGAATTGCTCGTCCGTCACAGCGGTCCAATCGCCGACACCGGTGGCCAGCAAGGCCAGCGACCAGACGTCATCGGTGTTGTTGGGCAGTGAAATACGGCCCGCATATTTCGGGTCCTTGAAGACGTTCAACGAGGCCACGTCTTCGGCCGGCACTTCCTTGGTATTATAGGCGACGGCGGTATAGGCGTAGTCGGTCGGGATATACCATACGCCGGTGTCGTCCTTGAAGGTCGGCGAATTCAGCAGGCGCGGTGCGATGTTGCCAAACTCAGGGATGCGGCTGACATCCCACGGCTCGATCAGCCCGGCTTCTCGGTATTTGCCGATCATCTGCGAGCAGGGATGGGCCACATCGGCCTTGAAGCCAGACGACACTTTCTGGAACGCCTCATCATCATCGCCAAACAGCGCATAAGTCGGCATCTGGCCGTGTTTGGCGACGTAATCTTCGATCAGCGACTGGTCTTCAAAACCGGCCCAGTCAAAGACTGTCAGTTCGGCGTCAGCGGCTTGTGCGGCGCCCGAAAAGGCAAAGGCGGCGGTTGTGGCAAGAAGGAGTGTGGCAATTCGGTTCATATGGGTCCTCGTCTGTTGTGGGCTCGACGCTCTTCCAATCGGTGGCGCCTGTTTGGTTCAGGGCGCACGGTTCTGACCCGGCACACCCTTTGATGGGTTTATTTTGGACAAGGGGCCGCCGTTGGGCAAGGGCGGGGGCGATAATTTGAGCAAATGTTTGAAAAATCCACAAAACAGGCCGAAATCTGCGCGGAATTCCGCCTGAAAACCGGGCAGAGGTGGCCTCGGGGGCCAAGGCAACGGCCTGAGAACCATGCTTTACCTTGCTGAAATGGCTGGCTAGGGTGCCGCCGATGCCCCCGAACGGACGCGGTCTTTTCGGGGCTTCTGCTGAGGGGGCTTCGGTCGCGAAGGACCATCGGCTTGGCGGGAAGACCTGCCTTGCCCGCCAATCCGTACCGAAGGCCCTGCCTTCCTGCGGCCTGTGTGGGCGCGATGGAAATGCAACGCAAAGGTGCCTCGAAATGCCCCAACTTGATCTCGATTTTGTCCGCAGCCAGTTTCCGGCGTTTTCCAGCCCGGTTCTGAACAGCCATGCCTTCTTTGAAAATGCCGGAGGATCGTATCCTTGCCGTCAGGTCGTCGATCGGCTGCACCGCTTCTATGTCGACCGCAAAGTCCAGCCTTACGGCCCCTATCCGGGCGCGCTGGCGGGCGGGGCCGAGATGGACGAAGCCAGGACCCGGCTGTCCGCGATGATGGGTGTGACCGAGGCGGAGTTGTCCTTTGGCCCGTCCACCAGTGCCAACACCTTCGTTTTGGCGAATGCGGTGCGCCAATGGCTGCGCAATGCCAAGGCCGCCATTGTGGTGACCAACCAAGACCATGAGGCAAACTCAGGCGTCTGGCGGCGCTTGGCTGACGAAGGGATCGAGGTGCGCGAGTGGCAGATTGATCCCATGACCGGGCTTTTGGACCCTGCCGATCTGGCAAAACTTTTGGCGGATGGCCGGGTGAAGCTGGTCTGTTTCCCCCATTGTTCGAACGTGGTGGCCGCGTTGAACGACGTGGCGGCGATTACGCAGATGGCACAGGCGGCGGGTGCGCGCACCGTGGTGGACGGGGTTTCCTATGCGCCCCACGGCCTGCCCGACGTGCCCGCGCTGGGGTGCGATGTTTATCTGTTTTCCGCCTACAAGACCTACGGGCCACATCAGGGGCTGATGGTGATCCGCGAGGAATTTGGGGCTGAATTGCCGGCCCAGGGCCATTGGTTCAACGCAGGCAGCCTGTCCAAACGCTTTACGCCCGCCGGGCCGGACCACGCCCAGATTGCCGCCTGCGCCGGGATGGCCGATTACATAGACGCCTTGCACGGCCATCACTTTGGGGCGGAACCGGATGCTGCCGCCCGCAATCGCGCCGTCCACAGCCTGATGCGCGACGCCGAGATTGGCACGGTGCGCCCGCTTCTGGACTATCTGGCCGCGCGCAATGACCTGCGCCTGATCGGTCCGCGCAAGGCCGAGGACCGCGCCCCGACTGTCGCCGTCGCCTTTGACCGTGTGGCAGAGCCGGTGTCCGAGGCGCTGGGCCGTGAGGGCATCGCTTGTTGGGCCGGTGATTTCTACGCAGTGCGCCCGTTGGAGGCGATGGGCATCGATCTGAACAAGGGCGTTCTGCGGATGAGCCTTGTGCATTACACCTCGCCCGAAGACGTCAGCCGCCTGATTGCGGCGCTTGACCGGGTGTTGTGACGGCTTGATCCTTGGCGGGGGGCGCAATCGCCCTCCGCGCATTCTTCCGCAAAGCGCGGCCCGAAAGTGATCCACTTCGGCTTTGCTGCGTAAACCTTTGAAAAGGGTGGGAGAGTATGGCAACCGCGCCAGTATTGCTTTGGTTTCGACGCGATCTGCGCTTGGCAGATCATCCCGCACTTGCGGCAGCGCTGGCGCTTGGGCGGCCGATTATCCCGGTATTTGTGCTAGACCCTGAGACGGAAGCCCTTGGCGCGGCAGCGAAATTCCGGCTTGGCCTGGCGATTGCGGCGTTTTCCGCGGCTTTAGAGGCGATGGGCAGCCGCCTGATCTTGCGCCGGGGCGAGGCTTTGGCTGAGCTTGCCGCCCTTTGTGCAGAAACCGGGGCGGCGGCGGTCTTTTGGCAGCGGCTTTACGATCCGGCGGCAAAGCGGCGGGATATGGCGGTTAAGGCGGGTCTGCGCGCCGCAGGTCTTGGGGCCGAAAGTCACCACGGGGCGTTGCTGCATGAGCCTTGGGCAATTGAGACGGGGCAGGGCGGCCCTTACCGGGTTTTCACGCCTTTCTGGCGTGCCTGTCGGGCGCAGGGCGTAGGTAGCGCGTTACCCGCACCGCACCACCTGCCTGCGCCCAATGAATGGCCCAAATCGGCGCGTTTGGCTGAATGGTCGCTGGCGGCCGGAATGCGGCGCGGCGCGGGGGTTGTCGGTCCTTGGCAACGGGTGGGCGAGGCGGCGGCTTTGGCCCGGCTGGAGGCGTTTGCCGCTGCCCCGATGGCAGCCTACTCCGCCGAGCGGGATATTCCGGGGCAGGCGGACGCCACCTCGGGCCTGTCCGAAAACCTTGCCTGGGGGGAAATCAGCCCGCGCAGCCTTTGGGCCACCGGCTTTCGGGCAATGCAAGAGGGCAATCCGGGCGCGGAAACCTTCCTGAAAGAGGTGGTCTGGCGTGAGTTCGCCTATCACCTCATGCACCACACCCCCCATATCCTGACCCGCAGCTGGCGCGAGGGGTGGGAAGATTTTCCGTGGCGCGGCGACAATCCTGACGCAGAGAGGTGGCGGCGCGGCCAGACGGGTGAGCCCTTTGTCGATGCCGCCATGCGCGAGATGTATGTCACCGGGCGGATGCACAACCGCGCCCGGATGATCGTGGCCAGCTATCTGACCAAGCATTTGCTGACTGACTGGCGCGTTGGTCAGGCGTGGTTCGCTGACTGCCTGACCGATTGGGACCCGGCTTCGAATGCAATGGGGTGGCAATGGGTTGCGGGTTGCGGCCCGGATGCATCGCCCTACTTCCGCATCTTCAATCCCGCCGGGCAGGCCGAAAAGTTTGACGGCGATCAGATCTATCGACGGCGCTGGGTGGCCGAACTGTCCCGAAATCCGGGACCGGAGGCACTGTCCTACTTTGAGGCGGTGCCAAAATCATGGGAACTGAAACCGGGGGCGGCCTATCCGTTGCCTCTGGTGGATCTGGCAGAAGGCAGGGCGCGCGCACTGGCGGCCTATGCGCAAGGAAAGGCTTGAGTGATGCGGGATGATCTGGAATCTTTAACCTTCATGGCGGACGTGACAAGCGCGAGGGGGGCGATGGAGGTGTTGACCACAACCCAAGGCCAGACCGGGTTGCCGCGGTATTTTAATGCCGTCTTTGAGATCATCCGCAAGATGGACAAGGGGCGGCTGGATTTCGTCTTGCCGGATGGCCGACGGTTTCGCAGCGAGGGCAAGCAGCCGGGCGTCGTTGCCGAACTGACCATCCACGACCCCGACGTCTTTGCCCGCCTGATCCGCGAAGGCGATCTGGGGTTTTGCGAGGCCTATGTCGAAGGCGGCTGGTCCACGCCCGACCTTCAGGCATTCATGGACCAGATTCAGGACGGAAATGGCGGGGTCTATGACAGCTTTCCGGGTATGGGCTTGGTGCGGGCTTATGAGCGTCTGCGTTTCTGGATGCAGTCCAACTCTCGGCGGCAAGCCAAGAAGAACATTGCGCGCCACTATGATCTTGGAAACGATTTCTACGCGTTGTGGCTTGATGACAGCATGACCTATTCCTCTGCCCTGTTTCAAAGCGGACAGGAAAGCCTGGAGGCCGCACAGCGGCTGAAATACGCCTCAATGGTGGACCAGATGGGCGCGCAACCGGGCGATCATGTGCTGGAGATCGGCTGTGGCTGGGGTGGGTTTGCCGAATATGCCGCAAAGGAGCGGGGCCTGAAAGTGACCGCCTTGACGATCAGTCAGGCGCAACATGACTACGCCGTCGAACGGATGCGGCGCGAAGGTGTTGCAGACCGCGTCGAAATCAAACTGCAGGACTACCGTGATGAACGCGGTGTCTATGATGGCATCGCGTCGATCGAGATGTTCGAGGCGGTGGGGGAAAAGTATTGGCCCACCTATTTCGACACCCTGCGTGAGCGGTTGAAGCCGGGGCGGAATGCCACGCTTCAGATCATCACGGTGGCCGATGACCGGTTTGAGACCTACCGCAAGAGCGTTGACTTCATTCAGAAATACATCTTCCCCGGTGGCATGTTGCCGTCCCCCACGGCGCTGCGGGCAGAGGTGGCGCGGGCGGGGCTTAAGGTAAGAAGCGCGATCGAATTCGGCGAAAGCTACAGCCAGACCTTGCGGCGCTGGCATGAGGTTTTCAACGCCCGCTGGCCCGAAGTGGCGAGGCATGGCTTTGATGACCGGTTCCGGCGCATGTGGAACTTTTACCTGACCTCTTGTGCTGGGGCCTTTCACGGCGGAAACTGTGATGTAACGCAAATCACGGTGACGCGCCCCTGAACAACGGCGGGGCAGCAAAGCAACAGGATACCGTCCATGCCGACTGCCGCAAAACTAACCGGTGCCGTGCTTTTCGCGCTTGTCGCGGCCTTGGCGGCGCATCTGTTCATCCCGACCCTGCCCGAAGGTACGCAAATCGGCTATTTCCGCGAAATCTCGGCCGCGGTTGGGTTCATTTGTGGCTGGCGCGTGATGGGCACCTTGACGGGGCGCGGGTACACAGAGGCGATGGGTTCCGGCATCCGAACCTCGGTCGCGATCCTGTTTTGGTTGCTTTTGGGCTTTTCGATCTACGAGATGATCCGCAAGTCGATGAAGATGCTCTACGACGGCCCGATGGAGGCGGTGGTGGGCATCTTTGACCTGATGCTTAAGAACGGTCAGTTGCTGATCCACCCGGCCACGCCAGTTGCGCTGTTGATCGGCGGGGTGCTGGGCGGATGGATCACGGAATGGGTTGGACGGCGCTGGCCCTGAGCATGGATCTTTTTGTTTGTGGGCCATTGGCCAATGCAGCGCTTCTGGGCCGCGTGATTGGCCGTTCGGTTGCGTTAGAGCCTGAGGTTCGGGGGGGCTACAGGCTTTGCTCGCTTTGGGGCGGTGCTTTCGCTGGTGCGCGGGTTGATCCGGGACATGCTGTGCACGGCGCGCGCTGCACGCTGACCGGGGCGGATCTGAAGCGGCTGGATTTCTACGCGGCCTGTCACGGGCTTGCGCGCGAAGAAACGGGCGCGGTGCCACTGTATCTGGCCGATGATGGCCACGACGCCACGACATGGAACCAGCAAGCATGGGAGGCGCATTTCGCCGCCGAGGCGCTTGCAGTGGCCGACGATTTGATGCGGTTTTTCGGGACGAGGGCGCCGTCGCAACTGCGTAACCGGATGCCGCAACTTTTGGTGCGCGGCGCGGCGCGGGTGCGGGCCGAGGCGGTTGCCCCCAACACCCGGCGCTTCCGCTCTGGGCCGCAAGACAGCCAGACCGCGGCATTGCAAGAACCCTACGCCGCGTTCTTTGCGGTCGAAGAGTTGGACCTGCGCTTTCGTCGCTTTAACGGTGAGATGAGTGATCAGGTCCGGCGTGCGGTGTTCATTTCAGGGGATGCGGTTACCGTGCTCCCCTATGATCCGCGCCGGGACCGGGTGCTGCTGATCGAGCAGTTTCGCAGCGGCCCCTATGCGCGTGGCGATCGCCAACCTTGGCAACTTGAGGCGATCGCTGGTCGGATCGACCCCGGCGAGCACCCCGAAGACGCCGCAAGGCGTGAGGCAACAGAAGAGGCCGGGCTGACGCTTGGCGCGCTGTTGCCAGTCGCACAGTATTATCCAACGCCGGGCATTTGCGCCGAGTTCCTGTATTCCTACCTCGCCCTTTGCGATCTGCCGGACGGGGTGGAGGGGGTCTTTGGCGTCGCAGGCGAGGCCGAGGATATCCGCGGCCATCTGATCGGCTTTGACGCGCTGATGGATCTGGTTGCCTCGGGCGAGGCAGGCAACGCGCCCTTGATCCTGACTGCCCTCTGGTTGCAGCGGGAACGGGCGCGGTTGCGCTCTTAAGCCGCGCCGTCAAACAGGGCAGCGGCCCGGTCGGTAAAGGCCGCACGGGTCGACGGCCGTTCCATCAGAACCTCGTGCTCTGCGGCCGGGTAAATCTCCAGCCGCCCCTGCGGCCATTGGGCCATGCGGCTGTGGATCGGGGCCACGTCAACTATCTTTTCCTGGGACCCAAGCCCGCAAAGAACCGGATAGGATGGCGACGTCATAAGGCTAAGCGCGTGACATTCGCTCAACGCGGCTTGCAGCCAGCCAAGGCTGGGGCCGCCAAGGGTCAGCGCGGGGGCTGCTTTTGCCTGTTCGCGCATGTAGGCCCACATTTCGGCATCGGTGGTCAGGGTGTTGCCGACAAAGGGGGAATCGATAACGTAAGTGCCCGGCCCAGTGCCGGGGGCATAACGGCTGTCAAAGGAAAACCAGCGAGAGGCGGTAGACAGCGCGACCGCGAACGGGCGCATCCAGGCGGCCATCAATATCCCCCACATCGGCGCCGAGAAAGCCGCCGATTGCACCGGGGCACCGCGCATCAGCGCACGCAGCCCAATGCAGCCACCCATCGAATGGGCCAACATATGGAACGGTTGCGGCAAGCCTTCTGCGCGGGCAAAAGCGATGACCGCGTCGAAATCGAGCTGATATTCGGCGAAATCGTCAACGTGACCAGACATTTTGTCGGCGAGGGCGCGGTCCGCAAGCCCCTGACCCCGCCAGTCGATGGCCACCGTCGCAAAGCCACGCGCGGCAAGGTCGGCAGCGGTGCGGCCATATTTCTCGATGTATTCCGTTCGTCCGGGCAAAAGCAGCACCGTCCCCCGCGCCTTGGGCAAGGGCCAGACACCCACGCGCAAGCGCACCCCGTCAGACGCCTTCAGCCAGCGGGCATAGCCGCCCACCGGCCCATCCGCGAGGGTTGCGTGAAAGGGTGCCTCGCTCACGCCAGCGCCGCGGCAAGCTGCATTGCAAGGCCCATGGAGCCGTCAACCGAAAGCTTGCCCGTCATGAAGGCCGAGGTCGCGTTCATCTCGCCTTCAAGAATTGCGCGAAAGACTTCGGCATCGGCGGTCAGGGTTACATCCGCGTCTTCATCTCCGGCGCGCACGCCCGACGTGTCCACCATGATCGCGCCTTCGCCGGGGATGACGAATTTCGCCACGCCATCAAACCCGTTCGCCATTTTGGCCGAAAGCGCCTCAACGGCCGTATTGATCACATCGCTCATCAGTCAACTCCTTCGTGAACGCAGGAAGGCTGGTCTTTCCCGCGCGTTGCGTTACGTTCTGGTTATGAGAGCATGGCAGGCATTTCACAATCGTATCGTTGCGGCACTGGTGCTGCTTTTTGTGCTTTGCGGGCCTGCTGCGGCACAGACGGCAAAGCTTGACGATTTGTTCGGCAAATTGCTGACGGCAGATGCCACCGCCTCCGTGCGGATCGAAGAGGAAATCTGGATCGAGTGGTCGAAATCCGGCTCTCCGGCGATGGATTTGCTTTTGCAGCGCGGGCGGCAGGCAATGGAAGAGGGCTATCCCGATGTTGCCATCAATCACTTCAGTGCTTTGATTGACCATGCGCCCGATTTTGCCGAAGGCTGGAATGCGCGGGCCATCGCCTATTTCCAACTGGGCCAGTTCGGCCCGGCTGTTTCGGATATCGCCCATGTGCTGCGGCTTAACCCTCGGCATTTTGGCGCGTTGGCCGGGCTTGGCTCTATCTTCGAAGAATTGGGAAAGCCTCAGAAGGCCTTGGAAGTCTACCGCGCGGCTTTGGCTATACATCCGCATATGACGCAGGTATTGGACGCCGTGAAACGGCTTGAGGCCGATACCCAAGGCCAGAACCTCTAACCGGCGACAGGGCAGGAACATGGACGCGACCCGCAGGGTCACGGCGGTCCTCGGGCCGACCAATACCGGCAAAACCCATCACGCGATCGAACGGATGCTGGCGCACCGGACAGGGGTTATTGGCCTGCCGCTCCGGCTTTTGGCGCGCGAGGTCTATGACCGGATCGTCGCACAGCGTGGCCCGTCGGTGGTGGCGCTGGTGACGGGCGAAGAACGTATCGTGCCGGATCGCGCGCAATACTGGGTCTGCACTGTTGAGGCCATGCCGCTGGAGATCGGCGCGGATTTCGTGGCGGTAGATGAGATCCAGCTGTGTGCCGACCTTGATCGCGGTCACGTCTTTACCGACCGGTTGCTGCGCGCACGCGGGTTGGTCGAGACGATGTTCCTTGGCTCAGACACGATGCGTCCCGCGATTGCAGCGCTGGTGCCGGGCGTGCAGTTCTACAAGCGCGAGCGGTTTTCGACGCTGACCTATGCGGGGTCAAAAAAGATTAGCCGGATGCCAGAGCGTTCGGCCATCGTCGGTTTTTCGGTGGACAACGTCTATGCCATCGCGGAATTGATCCGCCGCACGAAAGGCGGCTGTGCCGTCGTTATGGGCGCACTTTCGCCGCGCACCCGCAATGCGCAGGTCGCGCTGTATCAGAATGGTGACGTTGACTATCTTGTGGCCACCGATGCCATCGGCATGGGGCTGAACCTTGATATCAAGCACATCGCCTTTGCCTCGACCTCGAAGTTTGACGGGCGGCGGATGCGGGCGCTGCATCCGCATGAGCTTGCACAGATCGCCGGGCGGGCCGGGCGGCATACCGAGTCGGGCACTTTCGGTGTCACGGGCGAGGCGCGGCCCTTTGACGAAGACGTGGTAGAGGCGATCGAGAATCACCGGTTTCAGCCGGTCAAAAAGCTGAGCTGGCGGAATGAGGCGTTGGAATTCGGGACGGTGGATCGGCTGATCCGCTCGCTGGAGGCGCCGACCCACAACGAGTGGCTAAGTCGTGCGCGCGATGCCGACGACGTGGTGGCGCTTAAAACCCTGTCCGCGATGCCCGAGGTCCGCGACAAGATCACGAGCCCGCAGCGCGTCAGGCTGCTGTGGGATGTGTGCCGGGTGCCAGACTTCCGGTCCACCTCGGGGCCGGAACACGCAACGCTGCTTGCCCGGATTTTCGATTTCTTGACGGGCCGCGGCCTTTCGCAGACCCGGATACCCGTCGATTGGATGGCAAATGCGGTGGCGCGCATCGACAAAACCGGCGGTGACATTGACACTTTGTCCAAACGGCTGGCCTATATTCGCACGTGGACTTACGTCGCGCAGCGCAAAGGTTGGGTTGACGACGAAAGTCATTGGCGCGCCGAGACGCGCGCTGTAGAAGACCGACTGTCAGATGCGTTGCACGCAGCTCTGACCCAAAGATTTGTTGATCGGCGTACCAGCGTTCTGTTACGGCGATTGAAGCAGAAGGAGACCCTCGTGGCCGAGGTGAATGACAAGGGCGAAGTGATGGTCAGCGGCGAGTTCGTTGGCCGTCTTGAAGGGTTCCGTTTCCGGCAGGATGCCAGCGGATCACCCGAGGAGGCGCAACTGCTGCGTCAGGCGGCGGTGCAGGCGCTGCGCCCGGAATTCCATCTGCGCGGGGATCGGTTCTACAACTCCCCCGATACAGAGATGGATTTTACCGAGCAGGGGGGCCTGATGTGGGGGACCCTTGCCGTCGGCAAGCTGGTGAAGGGTGCCGAGGCACTGCGCCCGCAAGTTGAGGCGTTCGTCGACGAAGAAGCGGGCGAAGAGGTGGCCGAAAAGGTCCGCCGCCGTCTGCAGCATTTCATCGACCGCCGCGTGGCCGCGTTGTTTGAGCCGCTGGCCGCGATGAGTCGCGATGAGGGTCTGACGGGCCTTGCCCGGGGCTTTGCCTACCGTTTGGTCGAAGGTCTGGGCGTGATCCCGCGCGACAGCGTCGCGGCGGAGGTCAAGGAACTGGATCAGGAAGCGCGCTCTGCGCTGCGAAAGCATGGCGTGCGCTTTGGTCAGTACACGGTGTTTCTGCCGCTGCTGCTGAAGCCGGCTCCGACGCGCCTGCGCTTGGTGCTGTGGTCGCTGGCCAATGGGCTGGACGAATTCCCCGAAAGCCCGCCTCCGGGCCTCGTGACAATCCCGAACATCGCCGAAGTGCCGAAAATGCATTACACGCTTGCTGGATATCATCCGGCGGGTGTGCGGGCGATACGCATCGACATGCTGGAACGTCTGGCCGATATTTTGCGCACCAAAGACAGCCGCGTCGGGTTCGAAGCGGTGCCGGAGATGTTGTCGATCACCGGTATGACTTTGGAGCAGTTCAACGATCTGATGGGCGGCCTTGGCTACAAGGGCGAAAAGGGCGAGCGCGCGAAGGTCAAATCCGTGGTGGCTCCGGTCATCGCGCCGGTTGACCCGGACGCGCCGATTCAGCCGATCCCCGAAGGTGAGTCTGCGTTTATGCCCGAGGCCCCGGCGGCTGAAGAAGTCGCCCCCGAGATGGAGGTGTTCTATACCTTCACCTGGGCGCCCAAGCCGCGGTTTCAGCGCCCCGAGCGCGGCCCCCGCCCCGAACGTGCGCCTCGCAAAGAGGGTGACGCGCCGCGTGCGGATCGTGGCCCGCGCCCCGAAGGCGAAAAGCGGACCCCCCGTCCAGAGGGCGAAAAACGTGAAGGTGGCGAGCGTCGCGGTGGCAAACCCGGCGGCGGTAAACCCGGTGGCGGCAGGCCGCATGATGGAAAGCCGCATGATGGCAAGCCCAATGACGGCAAGCATGGCGATGGCAAGCACGGCAAGCCGAACCGTGATCGGGATGCAAAAGGCGGCAAAAGCTTTGAAGCTCGCCCGCCGCGCCCCGAAAAGCCCATCGACCCAGACAACCCGTTTGCTGTGCTTATGGCCCTGAAGAACAAGGTCTGAATGGCAGGGCCGGGCGGTAAAGCCAATCCAGCGGTCCAGCCGAAGCTTCGGCTGGACAAATGGTTGTGGCACGCCCGGTTCTTCAGATCCCGCGACCTGGCCGCCGAAGTGGTTGAGGGCGGACACCTGCGGATAAATGGCCAGCGGTGCAAAAAGCCCGGCCATGGCGTCGGGATCGGGGACGTGTTGACCTTTGCGCAGGAAAACCAGATTCGCGTGGTCCGCGTGCTTCATCTGGGTCTGCGCCGGGGGGCAAGCGAAGAAGCGCGCCTGCTTTATTCCGATCTGGACCTACCTGGTGCCGATGCGACTGCGTCACCGCTTGAATGATCCGCGCCGCTTCGCTAGGGATGCGACGCGCCGACCCGACTGGGGAACGAAACGAGGCCCGCCATGACCTATGTTGTCACCGACAATTGCATCGCCTGCAAATATACCGACTGTGTAGAAGTCTGCCCGGTCGATTGCTTTTATGAGGGCGAGAACACCTTGGTCATTCATCCTGATGAATGCATCGACTGTGGTGTCTGCGAACCGGAATGCCCGGCGGACGCGATCCGCCCCGATACCGAGCCGGATATGGAGGCTTGGGTCACCTTCAATCGCAAGTATGCGTTGATGTGGCCCGTGATCACCACCAAACGCGATCCGCTGCCCGGCTACGAAGAGCGCGACGGCGAAAAGGGCAAGATGGAGAAGTATTTCTCCGAAGCACCCGGCGAAGGCGGCTGACGCAAAAACTGCGGCAGAAGCGGGGCCTGATTCGGTAACGCAGCGTTCTCGATTCGGCGCCATTCTGGAATAGTGAGATATTCCAGCGATATGCGATAAAATGCACCCTGCGGGGGGTAGTTGGAATCAGGCCAAATTTGTGTTATACAATGTGCACAAACAAACACGGACGCCCGTAGAACAACTCTGGACTGCTCGCCTGAGTTAAATTCTTTATCACCAATGCCCGTAGGTTCCCGGAGATATTGTCTCTGGTCTATGGGTTTTGGCCGGATCGGGCCTCATGCCGAGGAATCGACTGTATGACCAAATCGAAGAAGCCTGAGTTCCGCCCGAATGAGTTCGTGGTGTACCCCGCGCATGGCGTGGGCCGGATTGTCTCTATCGAAGAGCAAGAAGTTGCGGGCATCTCTCTGGAGCTTTTCGTGATTTCCTTTGAGAAGGACAAGATGACCCTGCGGGTGCCAACCCACAAGGCCACCGACATCGGCATGCGGTCGCTGTCGACCCCTGATGTGGTGTCGCGGGCTCTGGACACGCTCAAGGGCAAGGCCAAGGTCAAGCGGGCCATGTGGTCACGCCGCGCGCAAGAGTATGAGCAAAAGATCAACTCTGGCGATCTGATGGCGATTGCCGAGGTCGTGCGCGACCTGCACCGCAGTGATGACCAGCGCGAGCAAAGCTATTCGGAGCGCCAGCTGTATGAAGCCGCGCTTGAGCGTTTGACCCGCGAAGTTGCCGCCGTGTCCGGTGTGGACGAGGCAGGCGCTCAGCGTAAGGTCGGTGACGTTCTGACCTCGCGCGCCGCTTAAACGCGCTAAACTTTTGGTGAAACGGCGGCCCCTGCGGTCGCCGTTTTGCATTTGATGCTCAGTGTGTGATGGCCAGAGCGGCCGCTTCGGCGATTTGTTGCGCCGCGCCCAAGACATCGCCGGTTTGTCCGCCGATTTTCTTCCGCGCCACGGCGCCGACGGTCAGGGTCACCGCAAGGGTGGCAAAGGCCATCGGGATTGCCACCCATCCCGCCGCGAGCAGCGCCAGCACCAGCGCGGTCATCGCTGCCGCACCCGCCGTTGCCGCGGATGGCTTTCCGACGGAGGCGGACAGACCGCTACCGCGCGCATTGTCCAGGCCCGCCATGAGCGCCACCATCGGCACCCGGCTGAGCGCCCCTGCCGCAAGGATCGCGCCCCAATGGCCCCCTTCGATCACGGCGGTCAAAGCCGTCCAGCGCAAAAGCAGGATCAGGCCAAGCGCCAAGGCGCCGTAACTACCGATCATGCTGTCTTTCATGATCTCCAAACGGCGCTCTTTGCTGCGACCGCCGAAAAAGCCGTCTACGCAATCGGCCAAGCCATCTTCGTGCAGACCGCCGGTCAGTAGTGCCGCCGCAATCAGCACCAGCACCGCCGCGATTTCTGGCGTAAGCCCCAGCTCGCAGCCCAACGCCGCAACCAGCGCCGCCGCTGCCGCAATCGCAAAGCCCACAACGGGCCACGCCCAAGCCGCGTCTGCTTTGGGCGCTGCATGGGCAAAGGCGGGAAGGGGCAGGCGCGTCAAAAGCCCAAAACCTGCAAGCAGATCGGAGAAACCTTTTGAGACGATGTCGCGGTCGATCAACTGGGCGTCCTTTCCGGGCTGGTCAAAGCATTTCCCCTTCGCTAGCCAGAACCCCGGATGAATTCAACGGAAAGCCGCCATGACCGCTCCCTTCCAGACTTTCGCTGACTTTGTGGGCCTTTTGCGGGGCGCGCGGGCTGCCGATCATGCGGCACTGGCCGGGGCCGCCGCGCGCAACGGGCAACTGACCAAGCCGCCGGGCGCGCTGGGACGGCTGGAAGATCTGGCAATTTGGGTGGCGGCGTGGCAAGGCAACCCGCGTCCCGTGATCCGCAAGCCGCAGGTGATCATTTTTGCCGGCAACCATGGGGTCACGGCGCAGGGGGTCTCAGCCTTTCCCGCCGAAGTGACCGTCCAGATGGTTGCAAACTTTCAATCGGGCGGGGCGGCGATCAACCAGCTCAGCCGGTGTTTCGGGGCAGAGATGTCGGTGCACGCGCTAGACCTTGATCACCCGACTGGCGATTTCACCCAAGGTCCGGCCATGAGCCCGGACGAGACGATCCATGCGCTTGCCACCGGTTGGCAAGCCGTCAATCCTGCCACGGATCTGCTGGTTGTGGGGGAAATGGGCATCGGCAACACCACGGTTGCGGCGGCGCTTGCGGCGGCCTTGTTCGGCGGCGCTCCAGCCGATTGGGTGGGGCGCGGGACCGGGGTCGATGACGCAGGGCTGGCGCGCAAAGCGCAGGTTGTGGCCGCCGGGCTGGCCCGGCACGCCGAAGCCAAAGACCCGCTGGACATCCTTGCCTGTCTTGGCGGACGTGAGATCGCGGCGATGGCCGGAGCAATGGCGCGCGCGCGGGTTTTGGGGGTCCCTGTTATCCTCGACGGGTTCATTGCCTGTGCCGCCGCCGCCGTCCTTCTAAAGCTGGACCCTGCGGCGCTGGATCACGCCGTCGCGGGCCATGAGAGTGCTGAGGGCGCGCACCCGCGCCTGTTGGCAGCACTTGGCAAGGCGCCGCTGCTGTCGCTTGGGTTGCGGCTTGGCGAAGGGTCAGGTGCCGCGCTTGCGATTGGCATCGTGCAGGCGGCAGTTGCCTGTCATTCGGGCATGGCCACTTTTGGCGAGGCTGGCGTCTCCGCGGGTTGATCAGGCCCTTGCTCTGATTCCAATAGCTCATGTGGGGGCGGGACGGCGGGGGCATGGTCATCTGACGCCATCGGGCGCACCTCGTAGAGTTCGTCGATCAGCGCGGTTTCCAGATCCCGGTCCAGTTGTTTGGCCCGCTCAACATAAGATTCGTTCAGGTGAACGGGCTGGCCCGGAACCCAAACCTCGGCCAGATCGCGCATCGCTGCCCGGTCGATTGTCCAAAAGGCGCTGGACAACTTGGACGCTTCGTATTCCGAAAACCCCATGTTTTCGAGCACATAGCGACCGGCCCGAACAGAGCTGTCAAAGGTTTCGCGCACGATATCGTCGGCCCCGGCCTTGTAGAGTTCATACACATGGACGCGGTCGCGGGCCCGGGCAACGATGTGGATATCGGGACGCACGCGGCGGGCATAGGCGACGATCCGGTTGCAGTTTTCCTGATCATCTACCGCGACGACCAACACCTGTGCTTTGCTCAGCCCTGCCGCCTCAAGCAATTCAGGGCGCGAAGGGTCACCGAAGAACCCTTTGACGCCAAAGCGGCGCATGGTCTCAATGGTGGTCATGTCGCTGTCCAAAACCACGGTCGGCACCCCGGAATGGCGCACCAACCGGTTCACCACTTGCCCAAAGCGCCCGATTCCCGCGATGATGACTTGTGCGGTTTCGTTGATCTCATCTGGCGCGCGCTCCGGTTCGCGGACCCGGCGACTGGCCAGTTTTTCTTGCGCGATAAACAGAAGCGGGGTCAGCAGCATGGAAAGGCTGACCACCAAAAGCGCCATTTGCCCTGCCGCCAGGGGCATGGCCCCCTCACTGCGGGCAAAGCTGACGATCAGAAAGCCAAACTCGCCCCCTTGCGCCAACCCGAGCGCGAAAAGCCAACGGTCTTGCCCTTTCAGCCCAAAGACGGAAGCCAGCGGCCACAGGACCAGAACCTTGATCGCAATCAGGCCAAGCGTCAGCCCGGCGACCAAGAGTGGCGCGCGCACCAACATGCCAAAGTTGATCCCGACGCCTACGGTCATAAAAAAGAGGCCGAGCAGCAAGCCCTTAAAGGGGCTCAGATCCGCCTCCAACTGATGGCGGAATTCCGAGTTGGCCAAAACCACGCCGGCAACGAAAGTGCCAAGTGCTGGGGACAGGCCGACCAGCATCATCAGAAACGCGATACCCAACACCATGAGCAGCGAGATAAAGGTCGACATCTCGGGCAAGCGCGCCGCGTGGACAAAGCGGAAGATCGGACGGCTGAGATAATGGCCCGCCAATACAATCGCCGCAATGATGGACAGGGTAACCAAGCCCCCCGCCCAACCGGGAAGCTGTTGAAGAAACGTCACGATCGGCTCGGCCTTGCTGGCCTCTTCGGCAATGATAGGTTCGGCGTTAATGATGCCAAAGATCGCGGAATCCGGCCCCCCGAGATCAGGTAAGGCCAGCAGCGGGATAATCGCCAACATCGGGATCACCGCGATATCCTGTGTCAGCAGCACCGAAAAAATGGACCGCCCGCCTTGGGTCCGCATCAGGTTCTTTTCCGAAAGCGTCTGCAAAACGATTGCTGTGGAAGACAGCGAGCCAAGCATACCGACAACAAGCGCAACGCTAAAGCTTTGCCCCAACATCAGCAGTGCTGACGCCAACACCAATGTTGTCGCGGCAACCTGCACCCCGCCCAGACCGATGAGCCGATGGCGCATTTCCCAAAGGGCCTTGGGTTCCAGTTCCAGCCCGATCAGGAACAGCATCAGCACCACGCCAAACTCGGCAAAATGCTGCAAGTCCGCCGTTTCGGCCCCGGCAAGGCCCAAAATCGGGCCCATCAAGATCCCAGCCGCAATATACCCAAGCACAGAGCCCAGCCCGAGCCGGACCGATAGTGGCACGACCAGAACCGCTGCCCCAAGATATACGGAGGCTTGAAGGAGGAAACTTTCCATAACGGCCTTTCAGGTTGGCAGCGGGGCGTCGGCTTTGAACTGGTCCATGACAATCTGGCTTTGAACGCGCGCCACCGCTGGATGCGGCAGCAGGCGTTCATGGATCAATCGGTTCAGGGCGGGAAGGTCGGCGCACCAGACACGCAGCAGGTAATCCGCCTCGCCCGTCAGGGTCCAGGCTGAGATCACCTCGGGTAAGGTTGCGATCAGCAGACCGAAAGCGCGGGCGTTTTCAGGGGCGTGTCTGGCCATCTGGACCTGCACAAAGGCCTGAACCGACAGGCCAAGCCGCTGCGGGGCCAGTTGCGCGCGATAGCCCGTGATATAGCCGTCCTGCTCCAGCCTCTGACGGCGCCGCGCAGCCTGACTTGCCGACAAGTTCAGGCAGTCGCCCAATTCTTGGGCGGTGACCATTGCGTTGCGCTGGACTTCGGCAAGCAACCGAGAATCGGTCGGGTCGAGCATGCGGGTTTCCTGCGGGATTGGCGGGTTTCATGCGAATATACGGCATAAAATCCGGTTCCTCTACCCGCCAATGCGCGAAACCCGTATCACAAATGCGGTATTCTGATCTGACAGCGTTCAGGAGGCCAAGATGGGACCATTTCCGCATTCCGCACCGAAATCAACGATCTCATCCGAAAATCCGGCTGGCACGGATGGGTTTGAGTTTGTCGAATTCGCCCATCCGGAACCCGAAGCCCTGCGCGACGTATTCGGCCGGATGGGCTATGCCCTGACGGCGCGCCACAAGACCAAGGACATCGAACTTTGGCAGCAAGGTGACATCACCTATATTCTGAATAATGACCCCGACAGCCATGCGTGGCGCTTTGTGCAGGAGCACGGGCCTTGCGCGCCCTCGATGGGGTGGCGGGTGGTCGATGCGGATCATGCGTTTGCCCATGCCGTCGCCGCAGGTGCCACGGCCTATACCGAAGCGGGCAAAACCCTTGATGTTCCGGCGATTGTGGGGATCGGCGGGTCGTTGATCTACTTTGTTGATCAGTATGGCGACTCCAACCCGTATAGCGCGTTTGAGTGGCTGGGCGCGCCAAAGCCGGCGGGCGTCGGGTTTCACTATCTCGACCACCTCACCCATAACGTCCACAAAGGGAACATGGACCGTTGGTTCAATTTCTACGGTGATCTGTTCAAGTTTCGCCAAATCCGGTTCTTCGATATCGAGGGGAAACACTCGGGCCTGTTCAGTCGGGCGCTGACCTCCCCCTGTGGGCGCATTCGTATCCCGATCAACGAAGATCGCGGCGAGACCGGGCAGATCGTGGAATACCTCAAGCGCTATAAAGGTGAGGGGATTCAACATATTGCCGTTGGGGCAGAAGACATCTACGCCGCGACTGATGAGATTGCAGAGCGCGGCCTGAAATTCATGCCCAAACCCCCAATGGCCTATTACGACCTGTCCCGCACGCGGGTTGCCGGCCATCAGGAGCCGATCGACCGTATGGCCAAGCACGGCATCCTGATCGACGGAGAGGGCGTCGTTGATGGCGGTGAGACGCGGATCTTGTTGCAGATATTCTCAAAGACCGTCATCGGCCCGATCTTTTTCGAGTTTATCCAGCGTAAAGGCGATGATGGCTTTGGCGAGGGCAACTTCCGCGCACTGTTTGAAAGCATTGAGCAGGATCAGATCGACCGGGGCGTGCTGAAAGCGTCGTGATCAGCCTGCGGGCATCGCCAGCGTGATCATCCGAGAGCCTTTTTGGTAGCGCAACTCGGTTGCGGTGATCGCGGCCACTTTGCCGCCGTCGATCTTATCCCCGACTTTGACCTTCTTGTAGCGACCGTTCTCTTGGCGGATCAGCGCGTAACGGTTTGATTGTGTGCCATAAACGCCAATAAGGTTCAGTTTTGACAGGTTGATGGCGTTCTTGTATGTGGCCTGCTTGGCGACCGAGGCCTTGGTTGGGATGCTTGGCGCGGCACTGGTATGTTCGGGTTCATCATCGGCCAGCTGATCATCCACCGCGGCGGATTTCTTTCCGGACGCAGGCTTTGCCGCGGGCTCAGGCTCCGGTTCCGGGGCGGGGGGGGCCTCGCGGGTCGCGGCAGCAACAGCGGCTTCGACTGCGCGGCTCATGTCCGCTGGGCGGGCGGCCGGTTTGCGGCTGATCGCGACCGCCAACGGGCTAAGCGATGCATCGGCCGCCGTGGCCACGGCATTCTCGGCCACCACAGTCTCAGCAAGCGACGCCCCGGCGCTGGCGGCACGGGCCGCTTCCCCGGCGGCGACAACCGCTTCGGGCCGTGCGCGAGGGCGCAGGCTTGCGAAGCGGCTGTCGGCGGCGGGGGCAAGGGAGGCGTCATCATCCGGGGTTGCGCTGGCGGGGGGGGCCAACCCTTCGGGTCGCGCCTTGGGCCGCGCTTCGGCAAGGGCCGGGTCGGAGGGGAAGGGCGCCTCGGTCGCCGCCTCTGTCACGGCCTCGGCGGCCAGAGGTGCCGCGGCTGCGGTCAACTCTGCCGGGCGCGCGGGCGGGTCCACGGGGGGCTTGCCGGCCACAATGCGCACGCCATCGGGGGTCACGATGCCCTCGGGCGTCGGCACGATCAGCCCCTGCGCATCAAACTGATACACGGTGCCAAAGGGGGGCGGGGCCGCTTGTTGATCGGGAAGCGGGTCGCCTTGGGCCGTGGACTGGGGCAAAGCCAGCGGGTCCGGCGCATCAGGAGGAGAGTCCATCGTGGCAAGGAAAATCTCATCCTGCGCCTCGTCCCCCGGGGCGCCGGGGGTCACCCCTTCGGTCGTGACAACCGTTTCAGGGGCCGCTTCCGGCAAGGGGGCCGCAGCGGCATCGGGAAGCGTCTCAGCCGGGGCGTCAGGCAGAGTGTCACCGTCCACGCCCTCATCTGACGCGGCATAATCCGCTGGGTCTTGCATGTCCGCCAGCATTTCGTCTTCCGGCGCGGGGACGTCGGCGCCACTGTCTGGCGGGGGCGCATCGGCGGTTTCAATCGTGGTCGGCGCCCCATCCCAAGACGCAAGGAAGGTTGACCACGCGGCGACAACCGCAAGGAAAATCAACAAGATGGCCGTCAATATCAAGCCAAGATATTTCGGTTTTCCGCGCTGCGGGGCCGCGCGCGCGCCTAGCCCAAAAGAGCCGGGCCGAGCCGGTTGCGCCGGCATAGTGGATTTGGCAATTGGTGCGACTGTGGCGCGGGTGGTGGGCGTGGGTGCCGGAGGGGGCGCTGACTTGCGCTTTTTGCCGCCAGCACTGTCACCGCCAGAGACAAACGCACCGATCCCGCGCAGGCCTTTGCCCTCTTTGGCGGGGGGCGTTTTGTCGACGCGCGCGGTGGCCGCGTTGGCGGCGAGCGGTTTGGCAGAGGTCGGGCGCTCAACCGGTGCCCGCAACGTCGGTTTGCCGCCGGGCACAGGAGGAAGCGGTTTACCGTTCCCTGCCGCTTCCGAACTGCG
Organism: uncultured Alphaproteobacteria bacterium; assembly: GCA_963815355.1. Lineage (GTDB taxonomy): Bacteria > Pseudomonadota > Alphaproteobacteria > Rhodobacterales > Rhodobacteraceae > JAPUEK01. Next base: position 48,280 of record CAWFGJ010000008.1, on the reverse strand, counting down.
GCGGCTGGCAAAGGCCATCGCCGGTGTCCATGCGGGCATTGCCGGTACGTCATCCGCAATCGCCGTGGCCGTGACACTCACGGGCTTGGGCGCCTCGGGCTTTGCCGTCTGGGGCACAGGGGCATCGTCGCGCAGGTCTTCGTGCGGCACGTCCAGCGCCATAGGCGCTTCTTCGATGGGCTCTTCGGTCGGCGGGTTAAGGTCCGGATCTGCGCGGAGCAGGTCTTCCGGTTCTGGCGTGGGTTGCGGGGCCGGTTTGGCCTTGGCAATTTCAACGTGTTCAGGATCAGCCGCGCGGGGCGCAAACAGCGGCGCGTCGAAGCCGATGTCCTCCGGTTCTATGGCGGATGGCGGCAGGTCTTCCGGTTCGTCAACGGCAGCGGTTTCTTCGGGTTCGTCGACGGGGTCTGGATCGGCCGGAATATCGGCATCGGCTGACGGGGCAGGGGCGATGGTAGACGCGGCGGGCGTGGCATCGACCTCTGGCACTTCGACTGCTGGTTCAGCCGCTGCGACGGGGGCAATTTCGGCCGCCAAGTCCGGCTCTTCCGACATGAAAATGTCGGCTTCCGGTTCAAAATCAGTTTCAGGTTCAGGTACTTGTGCTGGTTCGGCCGCCGGTGCCTCTGCGGCCACACGGGTCTCTGCGATCACAGGGGCCGGTTCTGGCAAAGCTTCGGCGACGGGCTCGGTGGCGGAGGGGAGGGGGCGACCACGCAGCGAGATCGGCTGCTTGTCGCGCTCCAGCTTTTCGCCGGGGGCCAAAAGGCTGGTCGAAAGCTCGGTCGGACCAAACCACGGCTCGCCCGCGAAAACCCCATCATCGGGCACGGCGACGAAGGCCAGGGGGTTGAAGCGATGCTCAGCGGCGAAGCCCTCGGCCTCGGCCAAAGTCTCACGCGCGATCACCGCGACCTGCACCTCAGAGCCTTTGCCGGCCCAGTCATAGACCAGATCTTCAACAGCATAAGGGGTGCGCCCCACCAAAGCCGCCTCAATTTGGCTGCGCCGGGAGGTGGCATCCGGGCCGGGCGCGTGCACGGTCAGATACAGGATTTGATCGTTTGGAATCACAAGCTTGGTCGCCACGCCCTGCGGCGAAAGGCCAAGCGCGGTTGAGCGCAGATAGCCGATGGCGGCGGGCAAGTCTGGCTCATCGACAGGCACGCTGCCAACCTGATGCCAACCGGCACCCGATCTATGGTGCAGGCTTACGGCGTTGTCGCGAAAGTCTAAGGCGAAAGCTGGTTTCATTACGCGTGTCTAACATGGGGAGGCAGGCCGCGGAAATGCGGCCTGGCGGGCTTTGACCTTCCTATAGCAGGTTTTTGCCGAATGAAAGAAAACCGACAGGGGGTTTGCGTGAAAAACCCAAGGAAAACACGGGTTGACCCGCTGCTGGCTTGACGGAAACGTCGGTCTGCGATTGCATCCGGCGGAACCATTGGCGGCAGGTGCACCGTGAAACTCTATTACACGCATAATTTGAACCCCCGGCTTTGTGTTGCGGCGGCCCGTCACATCGGGATTGGCTTGGACTTTGAACGGGCCTCACCGCGCGATCCGCGGCACGAAGAGGCGTTTCGACCGCTGAACCCCAATACACTTTGTCCTTTGCTGGTCGATGGGGACTATAGGTTGTGGGAGACCGATGCGATTGTCTGCTATCTGTCGATGGCGGCGGGGTCGGATTTCTGGCGGCAGGGGCGGGCGCAGACAGAGATGATCCGCTGGATCAGCTGGGCCACGCACCATCTGAACCAAGCTGTCTCGCCGATCTATTTTGACCGCATCGTGATGCCGACCTTTACGACAGATCGCCTTGATCCGGCAGAGATCGCGGCGGCATTCAAGGACTGGCACAAGTTCATGGCTATCTTGGATAACCATATGAAAGAACGTGACTTTGTGGCAGATGATGCGCTGTGTTATGCCGATTTTCGGGTGGCAGCGGGCCTGCCTTTTGCCGAGGGTGCCGGGCTGCCGCTGGCCGAGTATCCAGCGGTGGCGCGCTGGCATGGGCGGCTGATGCAAGCGCCGTTCTGGGCCGATCCGTTTGCCGGGTTGGCGTAAGCGCGCCGATCTGCGGCGGCAAAATTATTTTCATACACCGCCAAGGATCGCCTTGTGGGATGCGTTTCAACAGAGCACCTGTCACGCAGTTCCTTTGGAGGTTTTCATGCGTCTTCCCCTCGTCTTGGTTCTTTCTTCTTTTTATATTCTTCCGGTCTCTGCCTTTGGTCAGGCGCAGATCACGGTCACCGGTGAGGCGACCGTGCAGGCCACCCCCGATATGGCGACCGTTTCCTTGGGTGTCACCACCGACGGCGAATTTGCGGCCGAGGCGATGGCGGCCAATTCGGCTGCATTGCAGGCGGTGATGGACAGGCTGAAAGCAGCGGGGGTTGAGGACCGCGATCTACAGACCTCAAACCTAAGCCTGAACCCGAACTGGGTCGGCTATGACAGCGGGTCGACCCCGCATATCGCGGGCTATGTCGCGTCCAACATGCTGAACGTGCGGGTCCGCGCGCTGGACAGTCTTGGGTCGGTTCTGGACGCGTCGATTGCCGATGGGGCGAACACGCTGAACGGCATCACGTTTGAGCTGGCAAACCCGCGCCCCGCGCAGGATGAGGCGCGCAAGGCCGCCGTGGTCGATGCTGCCGCACGGGCGTCTTTGCTGGCCGAGGCGGCGGGCGTAAAGCTGGGCGCGATCCTGTCGATCACCGAGGCTGCGGTCTATGCCGGGCCGTCCCCGATGTTCCGGGCCGAGGCAAAGGATGCGCCCGCCGTGCCGGTGGCCGCGGGTCAGGTCGGTATGCAGGCGTCTGTTACGATTACCTACGCGCTGGTGCAGTAACCCACGCAGTAACCAAATGGCCCTGCGCCCCGGATCGGTCCGGGGCGCAGGCTGATCTTAGGCCGTGGCCGCCGTCAGGCCTTGGTCAAGATCGGCAATGATGTCTTCGACATTCTCAATGCCGATGGACAGGCGCACCACATTCGGGCCAGCCCCGGCGCGGATCTGTGCCGCTTCGTCCAACTGGCGGTGCGTGGTTGAGGCGGGGTGAATGATCAGGCTGCGCGTATCGCCAAGGTTGGCGACGTGGCTGAACAGTTTCAGGCTGTCGACCAGTTTGACGCAGGCGTCATAGCCGCCCTTCATCGAGAAGGTGAACAAGGCGCCAGCGCCTTTGGGCACGATCTTTTCGGCCCGCTTGCGGTAGGGCGACGAGTTCCAGCCCGGCGTAGGTGACTTGTTCAATCCGCGGGTCTTGCTCCAGCCAATCGGCGACGATCTTGGCGTTTTGCACATGGCGCTGCATCCGCAACGACAAGGTTTCAATCCCCATCAGCGTATAATGCGCGCCCTGCGGGTTCATCGTCATGCCAAGGTCACGCAGGCCGACGGCGATGGAATGGAAGGTAAAGGCCATGCCGCCCAGCGTCGGGTGGAAGACCAGCCCATGATAGGCCGGCTCTGGCTGCGACAGCGAGGGGAACTTGTCCGAGGCGGACCAGTTGAATTTGCCCGAATCCACCACGATGCCGCCGGTGACGGTGCCGTTGCCGGTCAGGTATTTGGTGGCCGAATGTACCACCAGCGTCGCGCCATGCTCAATGGGGCGGCAGAGGTAGGGCGAGGCGGTGGTGTTATCGACGATCAGCGGAATTCCGGCCTGATCCGCGATGCGTGCCAGCGCGTCGAGGTCCGAGATATAGCCGCCCGGGTTGGCGATGGTTTCGCAAAAGATCGCGCGGGTGTTCTCATCAATGGCGTGTTCGACGGCCAGCAGGTCATCGGTGTCGACGAACTTGGCCGACCAGCCAAAGCGTTTGATGGTTTGGCTGAACTGGGTGATCGTGCCGCCGTAAAGCCGAGACGAGGCGACAATGTTCTTGCCCGGCCCCATCAGCGGGAACAGGGCCATGATCTGGGCCGCGTGGCCGGACGAACAGGCAATCGCCCCGGCCCCGCCTTCCAGCGCGCAAACCCGGTCGGCCAGCGCTGACACGGTCGGGTTGGTCAGGCGGGAATAGATATAGCCCACCTCTTGCAGGTTGAACAATTTGGCGGCGTGATCGGCATCGCGGAACACATAGGCGGTGGTCTGGTAGATCGGCACCTGCCGCGCGCCGGTGGCGGGGTCGGGCGCGGTGCCGGCATGGATGGCAAGGGTGTCAAAGCCAAGGGGTCGTTCGGTCATGGTAGCCTCCCTGAAAGATGGGACGCAGACTAGGGGAAGGGCGCGGGTGTGTGAAGGGGGCCGGGCAAAAGAGAGCGGCGTTCCGGCGGGGCGGGGTTTGGCGGAAAAAACCCAGCGCGGGCCGGGGCATGGCGGAACGGAAGCCCCGGAGGGCGCAAAGGTCAGGCCCGTTCATCCTTTGGGCTGCCCATCACCACAAAGGTGGTGATGGAGCGCAGTTGCGGCAGCACCCCCAAGATCTCGGTATGCCAATGCTTGAAAGCGGCAAGGTCGGTCGTTTCCACCCGAAGCAGATATTCAACGGTGCCGGTGATGTTGTGACACTCGCGCACCTCCGGCGCGCGCGAGACGGCGCGTTCAAACGCCTCTTGGGCGGCTTTGGTATGGGCGTTCAGGCCGACCGTCACATAGGCCACAAATCCCAGACCCAGCTTGGCCGGATCAATCACCGCACGGTAGCCCGTGATGACGCCCGCCCGTTCCAGTTCTTGCACCCGGCGCAGGCAGGCCGAGGGGGAAAGGCCCACACGCTCCGCCAGTTCCAGATTGGCGATGCGGCCATTGCGCGACAGCTCGCGCAATATGTGAGAGTTTATGTCATCCATCTTCGCCATAAGTTGCGAATATTGCCGCATTCCTCGCATCTTTGCAACCAAATGCGGGGCAAAGCAGGCAACACTCAGCGGCCATGACACCCGATATTTTCCTCGCCCTGCTGGGCTTTTGCTTTGTCACCTCGGTCACGCCGGGGCCGAATAACATGATGCTTCTGGCCTCGGGGGTGAATTACGGCTTCCGCCGAACCATCCCGCATATGCTGGGCATCAGCATGGGCCACGCGCTGATGGTGGGTCTGGTCGGGTTGGGGCTGGCGGGGGTGTTTCACAGCTATCCACCCGCGAAGACCGCGCTGAAGGTGCTGTCGGTGGGCTATATGCTGTGGCTGGCGTGGAAGATCGCGCACTCCTCGGCACCGGGGGCGGGCAAGGCCGCGACGCGACCGTTCAGCTTTGTGCAGGCGGCGGCGTTCCAGTGGGTGAACCCCAAGGCCTGGGCGATGGCGCTGGGGGCGATCTCGGCCTATGCGCCCGAAGGGGGCTTGGGAATCGTGGGGCTGGTGGCGCTGGTGTTCATGGCGGTCAACCTGCCCTCGGTCTCGCTTTGGGCTTGGGCGGGCGAAGCCCTGCGCCGCTGGTTGTCGGAGCCGCGGCGGCTCCGACTGTTCAATTGGGGCATGGCCGCGCTGTTGGTGGCCACGCTGATCCCTGTTTTGCGGATGTAGTTACTTGACCCGCACCCAGGTGCCGCCATCCCGGCAGATCCCGAACACGCAACCGCGCACCGACAGCTTGTCACCGGCAAGTGTCATGTCCGAGTTGTAGGTCTTGTCCCGGTCGGGCGACCAGATCTGGCCATCGTCATAAAGGCCATCCGGATAGGCGATCATATCCCAGACAATCTTTTTACCGATGTTCTCGCTGGCCATTTCCTTGCCCGCGCTGTCAAAGGACTTGATCAGCGTGCCGCAAAAGGCCGGGCCACAGGGCTTGATCTGGACATAGCCGAAATTGCCGTTGTCGTCGGACTTGGTCTTCCAGATGCCCTCGACCGGGTCCGCCAAAGCGGCGGTTCCGGCAAAGGCCAGCACGGCGGCAAGAATCAGTGTCTTCATGGTGGGTCTCCTCCTCCCAGAGTTCTGAGGCTGATCATTCGCGACTGCGGGGCTTGCAATCAACAATGACGTGGGGTCGCGTCGCATCAATGGGGTGCTTGGCAAGGCCGCCCGGCCATGCCAAAGACGCCACATGTCCAAAACCCGCCCAAACTGACCCAAAACCGGAGCGCGCCGATGATCCTCTACCCCGCGATCGACCTGAAAGACGGCCAATGCGTGCGGCTTTTGCGTGGCGAGATGGCAGCGGCCACCGTGTTCGGCGATGATCCGGCAGCGCAGGCGGCAAAGTTTCGAGTCGGCGGGCTGCACCTGGCTGCATCTGGTCGATCTGAACGGCGCCTTCGCTGGCAAGCCGGTCAACGCCGCGGCCGTAGAGGCGATCCTGGCCCGCGTCACGGTCCCGGCCCAGTTGGGCGGCGGCATCCGCGACATGGCAACCATCGCGATGTGGCTGGAAAAGGGCCTCGCGCGGGTGATCCTTGGCACGGTGGCGGTTGAGAACCCCGCGCTGGTGCGCGAGGCGGCCCGCGCCTTTCCCGGCAAGGTCGCGGTCGGCATCGACGCCCGCAAAGGCTATGTCGCCACCAAGGGCTGGGCGACCGAGACGACGGTCAAGGTCACCGATCTTGCCCGCAGTTTTGAAGACGCCGGGGTGGCCGCACTCATCTACACCGACATCGACCGCGACGGCGCGATGCAAGGCCCGAACCTTGAAGCGACCGAGGCGCTTGCCCGCGCCGTCTCAATCCCGGTCATCGCCTCGGGCGGGGTCAGCCGGATGGAAGACCTGATCGGGCTGCGCGACACGGGCGTGATCGCGGGGGCCATCTCGGGCCGCGCTCTCTATGACGGGGCGATTGATCTTGCCACGGCACTGGCCACTCTGAAAACCTGACCCCCTTCATCTTGGCCCCAATACTCTCGGGGGGTTCAAGGGGGGCAGACAGCCCCCCTTTCCCGAAGCCCCCCCTTTCGCGAAGGCCGACAAGGCGCTACACAAACCCATGTTGAAAACCCGCCTGATCCCCTGTCTTGATGTCGCCGATGGCCGAGTGGTCAAGGGCGTGAACTTCACCCAACTGCGCGACGCGGGCGACCCGGTCGAGGCCGCGCGCGCCTATGATGCGGCGGGTGCGGATGAGCTGTGTTTTCTGGACATTCATGCCACCCATGAAAACCGGGGCACGATGTTTGATCTGGTGACCCGTACGGCCGAGCAATGCTTCATGCCGCTGACCGTCGGCGGTGGGGTGCGCAGCCATGAAGACGTGCGCGCGCTGCTGTTGGCGGGGGCGGACAAGGTGTCGTTCAACTCTGCCGCCGTGGCCAATCCCGATGTGGTGGCCGAGGCGGCGGACCGCTTTGGCAGCCAGTGCATCGTGGTGGCGATTGACGCCAAGACCGTCGCGCCCGGCAAGTGGGAGATCTTCACCCATGGCGGGCGGCGGTCTACCGGCATTGATGCGGTCGAATTTGCCCGGCTGGTCGCGGCCAAGGGGGCGGGCGAGATCCTGCTGACCTCAATGGACCGCGATGGCACGCGGGCGGGGTTCAACCTGCCGCTGACGCGCGCGATCTCTGACGCGGTGTCGGTGCCGGTCATTGCCTCGGGCGGGGTCGGCACGCTGGACCATCTGGTCGAAGGCGTCACCCTTGGCGGGGCCTCGGCGGTGCTGGCGGCCTCGATCTTCCATTTTGGGGAATTCACCATCCGGCAGGCCAAAGAGCACATGGCCGCCGCCGGCATTCCGATGAGGCTGGCATGACAGCATTGACAAGACTTGCCGCCACGATTGCCGCCCGCAAAGGGGCAGACCCGGAAAGCTCATGGACCGCCAAGTTGCTGGCCAAAGGCCCCGAGAAATGCGCCGAGAAATTCGGCGAAGAGGCGATTGAGGCGATCATAGAGGCGGTCAAGGGCGACACGGCCAAACTGACCGCCGAGGCGGCAGACGTGCTCTATCACCTGCTGGTCATGCTGGCCGCCCGCGATGTGACGCTGGAGGCGGTGCTGGCCGAACTGGAACGGCGCGAAGGCACCTCCGGCCTTGCCGAAAAAGCCAGCCGCTAAGGACCGGTCCGGCTACAGCCCCAGACGGGGGATTTCGATGGCCGGACAGCGATCCATCACCACGGTCAGCCCTGCCGCCCGCGCCGTTGCGGCGGCGCTCTCATTTACGATGCCAAGCTGCATCCACAGCACCTTTGCGCCGATGGCTACGGCCTCGGCGGCGACCGGGCCCACCTCTTCGGCGCGACGGAACACATCGACCATGTCCACCGGGCCCACGTCGGCCAAGGACGCCCGCACCACCTCACCAAGCCCGCTGTCCTCACCCACTTGCCCGGGATTGACCGGAATAACCCGGTAGCCTTGGCGGACAAGGAATTTGGCCACACTGTGGCTGGCGCGGTCAGGCTTTGGCGACCAGCCGACAAGGGCGATGGTTTTGACCCCGGTCAGGATCGCGCGGATTTCGGTATCGGTATGGCCGTCGACGGGCATGGGTTCCTCCGGCAGTGGGACTGAAGAATGACTGGTGGATTAAGGAAAGACTGACAGAAAAAGGCGCCCCGTGCCAGTTGGGCAGGGGCGCCAAGGTGTGGAACGAGGGACAGTAAGAGGGCTTGCGGGGGTTCCGACCCGCGCCTCTGACTGTGACATAGTTATCCCGCTGGCGAATTTAAGAGCCGCTCGCGTTATCGTGAAGGGGTTAGCGGCAAGACGCGGCATAAAGCGCCACCGCCGCCGCATTGGACACGTTCAGGCTGCCAAACGCGCCGGTAAAGGGGATGCGGGCGATCATGTGGCAGGTCTCGCGGGTGCGCTCACGCAGGCCCGGGCCTTCGGCGCCCAGCACCAGCGCCACGGGGCGCTTGCTGGACCCGGTGACGGTGGTGGCCAGCGCCTCGGCCAAGGGCAGGGTGCCGTCGCCGTCCAGCCCGATCAGGATATAGCCCATGGCCTTCAGCTCTTCCATCGCGTCGCCAAGGTTCATCACCTTCAGATAGGGCTGACGCTCCAGCGCGCCGGAGGCGGTCTTTGCCAGCGCCCCGGTTTCGGGGGCCGAATGGTGGCGCGGCGCGATCACGGCGCGCGCGCCGAACACCTCGGCTGACCGCAGCACCGCACCGACGTTGTGCGGGTCGGTCACCCGGTCCAGCAGCACCACCAGCGGCAGGCCTTCGCCCGAGATCGCCACATCGGCCAGCTTGCCCCAGTTGAGCGGGCGCACTTCCATCGCCGCACCCTGATGGACAGAGCCTTCGTCGATGGGGGCTTCAAAACGACGCGGGTCGGCGATTTCGGGCGCGATCCCGGCAAAGGCCACCGCCTCTTCCAGCTTGTCGAGCGCGTTTTTGGTGACGACCAGCCGCAGCTTTTCACGCTTTGGGTTCATCAGCGCGTCGCGGACGGCGTGCAGGCCGAACAGCCACACCGTTTCTTTCGCCTCGGCACGGCGGTTGCGTTCTTTATCAACCACCCAAGTCGGCTTTTTGGCACCCGTTGTCATCGTCGTCCTCCGTCGCTTTCCCTCCTGTCGCAAGGCTGGCGTCGCCGCGCAAGCCGAAAGACCGTTGCGCAAGCCGAAAGAGCGGCCTGCCGCGTGAAAGCGGGGGCTTGTGCTGCGCGCTGCGGGAAGAATTTAATCCTCAAGTCAGGGCGGTTCCGCCCTTGACGCCTCGCTGAGCCTTGGGTAAATCCCGCGGCAGTGGGCGATATGCTACAAGGTGTGGCAGCGGACTGTAACTCCGCCGAGGAGACTCATGCCTGGTTCGATTCCAGGATCGCCCACCATTCCTTCATGAAATCATTGGATTTTCTGTAAGGGGTGGTGGCGTTGCCCGAGGGGCAGGCTTCAGAGACGTCAAACCCCATCATGCCCGAAACCCGCACACTTTTATGACGCCTGCGCTTGCGCCGTGCGTCAGCTGCGCTGTGTTGCGCGGCGAAAAGCGGGGTGGGCTTGGCCAATGTGGCCCCGGACAGTCTTTCAGGATTGGGTTTGGGGATGGCCTTGGCCGGGGCAGGGACCACGGGCCCGTGCCTTGCATTGCGATGGGAGACGAAGAGGCCTTTGGGATCGCACCCAAAGCGCCGAGCCAAAAGCGCCGGGGCAAGCCAAATCGCGGCAAGGGCGCGCAATGGCTGGCCATAAAAGCCGCACAGCCCCGGTGCCAAGGGCGATGGCCGAGGCCAGCAGGGAGCGGCGGTCGTGTGACACCATTGGCCAATGAGTGCCGCTTGTGGCGCCGCGGCCTTGGGGATGTCCGCGCCTGAGTTTTGTGGATCGCCAGATGCGACCCTTGGCGCGGAATGACTGCGCGAGGGTCAGGGGGGCAGGCATTGGGGCCGGGGTGTGCTTGACATATTGTCATGTTTGAATATATGAGGCGGGGTCGGGCGCGCGCCGCCCAATCCCTCAAGCACGCCAAGACCGACCACAGCGGTGCCGCACAAGGGCCGCACAGACAGCCAAGCTCAACCGCCCCGCGCGGGCTTGGCAGCAAAGGATGACCCATGACGTTCAAACCGCTCGCCCAGTATCTGCCGATCCTGCAATGGGGCCGCCGCTATGACCGACAGGCGTTGTCCAGCGACCTTCTGGCGGCGGTGATCGTGACGATCATGCTTATCCCGCAGTCTTTGGCCTATGCGATGCTGGCGGGCCTGCCGCCAGAGGCGGGGCTTTACGCCTCTATCGCGCCGATCATCCTCTATGCGATCTTTGGCACCAGCCGGGCGCTGGCGGTGGGGCCGGTGGCGGTGGTGTCGTTGATGACCGCCGCCGCCATCGGCACGGTCGCCGATCAGGGGACGATGGGCTATGCGGTGGCCGCAATGACCTTGGCGGGGATGTCGGGGGTGATCTTGTTGGCGCTGGGCGTGCTGAAGCTGGGGTTTCTGGCCAACTTTCTGTCGCATCCCGTGATTGCGGGCTTTATCACCGCCAGCGGTATTCTGATCGCGGCCAGCCAGATCAAGCATGTGCTGGGCATCGGCGCAGAAGGCGACACGCTGCCGGATCTGGTCGTGTCACTGGGCGCGCATCTGGGGCAGACCAACCCGGTCACGCTGGCCATCGGTGTTGCTGCCACGGGGTTTTTGTTCTGGGTGCGCAAGGGGTTGAAACCGCTGCTTGGACGCCTTGGGCTGGGCGCGCGCGCAGCGGACATGATCACCAAGGCCGGACCGGTTGCGGCGGTGGTGGTCAGCACGCTGGCTGTGTGGGGGTTGGGGCTGGAGGCGCGCGGCGTCAAGATCGTGGGGGCCGTGCCGCAGGGCCTGCCGCCGCTGACGCTGCCCTCATTCTCGCCGGATCTGCTGGGGCTGCTGGTGCTGCCGGCGCTGCTGATCTCTATCATCGGCTTTGTGGAATCGATCTCGGTCGCGCAGACCCTTGCCGCCAAAAAACGCCAGAGGATCGACCCGGATCAGGAATTGATCGGCCTTGGCGCGGCCAATCTTGGCGCGGCCTTTACCGGGGGCTATCCGGTTACGGGCGGGTTTGCGCGCTCGGTCGTGAACTATGATGCGGGGGCCGAGACCCCTGCCGCCGGGGCGTTCACCGCAATCGGGCTGGCGGTTGCCGCGGTGGCGCTGACGCCGCTGATCTATTTCCTGCCGGTGGCCACTTTGTCGGCGACGATCATCGTGGCGGTGCTGAGCCTTGTGGATTTCTCTATCCTCAAGCGCAGCTGGGCCTATTCGAAAGCCGATTTCCTTGCGGTGCTGGCGACCATTCTGTTCACCTTGGGGATGGGGGTAGAGACGGGCGTTTCGGCGGGGGTGATCCTGTCGATCGGGCTGCACCTCTATCGCACATCGCGGCCCCATATCGCCGAAGTCGGGCTGGTGCCCGGCACCCAGCATTTCCGCAACATTCACCGCCATTCGGTGCTGACCGATCCGGCGGTGCTCAGCATCCGCATCGACGAAAGCCTGTATTTCGCCAATGCCCGGTTTTTGGAGGATTACATCTATGACCGTCTGGCGACGACCTGCCCGATCCGCGATGTGGTGCTGATGTGTTCGGCGATCAACGAGATTGATCTGAGCGCGCTGGAAAGCCTTGAGGCGATCAATCTGCGCCTGAAAGAGATGGGCGTCACGCTGCATCTGTCCGAGGTCAAAGGGCCGGTCATGGACGGGCTGAAGAAGACCCATTTCCTTGAGGCGCTAAGCGGGCAAGTCTTTCTGTCGCAGTATGATGCGTGGCAGGCGCTGGTGCCCGATACGGGGGCCGGGCGCGCGGCCCGGTAGCCAAGGGATCGGCCGGGCGGGAAAGATTTTCCAGCCCGGCCAAAGGGGTTACTTCACCTGCGCTTTGACGGCCTCCACATCGGCGGTGGTCATCTCGCCCACGGTGGTCACGACGCCGTCGACGATCTGCCACAGACGGAAGGGGCCTGCGATGTCGCCGTATTGGTCAAAGTTGACCGGGCCGATGACGCCTTCGTAGCGGATGGCCTTGCCATCGGCGATCAGGGCCAGCGCCTTGGCAAACTCTTCCTTGCCCGCGTGGATCACCTCGCCCGCGGGATCGACCGCCTTGCGCAGCGCGTCGGGCAGTTTGGCCGCATCCGGGCCGCCCGCAATCGCAATCGCCAGACCCACCAGCGCGCCTGCGTCATAGGACCGGTCCGCCGCCGGGGCTGCCGGGTCGATGCCCGAGAAGGCCTGATAGTTGGCGTTGAAATACTCGGTCGAGGCCGTCGGGCTGGTGCCCGACGAGGTGCCGTAGGCTTGGCCCAGATATTCGGCCCCCACTGCGGTGATGAAGTCGTCGCTGTTCATGCCGTCGTTCAGCAGGAACTTCTGCACGCCGCCTTGGCTGACCCATTGACGGGCGATGGTGGCCCCGTCCACCGGGTCGGAGATCAGGTAAAGCGCATCCGCGCCCCCGGCCATCGCCGCGGTGACTTCGGCGGCATAGTCCGATTGCTTGGCGTTATAGGGGGTGACCGAGACCACTTCACCGCCCAGGGCCGCGAAGGGATCCGAGAATTCCTTTACAAGGTTCACGCCGAAGTCGTTGTTCTGGTGGATGATCACGATCTTTTTCATGCCGTTGTCGATGGCGAATTTCGCCGCCGCAACGCCTTGCAGCGCGTCCGAGGTGATGGTGCGGAAGAAGACGCCGTTGGTCTTGCCGTCGCGGCCAAGCGCGGTCAGCGTCGGCGAGGACGAGGCGGGCGAGACTTGCAGCACCTTGGCCGGACCGGTGACCGAGGTCAGGATCGGGATCGACATCGGGCTGATGATGCCGCCGATGATGGCGGGAACCTTGGCGACCTGCACCAGTTGGGTGGCCGCATCGACGGCGACGTTGGCTTGGGTCTGGCTGTCGCGGGTGTCGGTTTTCAGCGTGCAGCCCGCCACACCGCCCGCGTCGTTCAGATCGCGAAAGGCCATCTCGACGGATTTGGCCCCGGCTTGGCCGTAGGCCCCGGCCTCGCCGGTCAGTTCAAGCACAAGGCCCACGGTGATATCGCAGGCATAGGTGGTGCCGGGCATGAAGGCCAGAGCGGCGACGGTGGCAAGAAGAGTTCTTTTCATTGGTTTTCCTTACTGTTGGCTGGGTCTGGCCCTTTGGTTTTTGTTCCGACGGGCTGGGCTTGCCCGTCGGCTGTTTCCCCTCAAGACGCGGCGTTGAGGTTGTATTTGATGATGCTGCCGTGCCGCCCGTGGCGGTCCCGTTCCAGCGTATAGGTGTCGCCCTCGGGGATATGGCCTTGGGCCTGAATGGCGGCGATCTCGGCGCGGTCCTGATCGGTCAGGCGCAGAGAGGCCACGGCCACGTTGCGCGCCAGATGGCTGCGGTTGCGCGCGCCGACGATCACTGCGGCAACGGCGGGACGGTCCAGCATGGCCGCACTGGCCACGGTGGCGATGTCGCTGTCATGGCGGTCGGCGATGGTGCGCAAGCAACGCAGCAGTGCCTGAAACAGATCCCAGCCGCCGAAATCGTCGATGATCAGTTTGTACTTCGTCAGCGACCGGTTTTCGAGCGGGTGCTGCGGTTCAGGCTGGCCCAGCCAGCGGTCACCCAGAAAGCCCCCCGCCACGGTGCCAAAGCACAGGATCCACATGTCATTTTCCTGTGCCGCGCGCGCCAGCAACCGTTCGGCGCGCGTGTCGATCAGGCTGTATTGCACCTGCATCGACAGCAAAGGCACGCCCGAGCGGATCAGTTCAAGACTGCGGGCGGTGTCAAAGTTGGTGCCACCGATCTGGGCGACCTTGCCCTCGTGCCGCATCTCGTTCAGCCAGCCGATGGCCTCCAGATAGCGGGGCACGGCGTAATCCCACCAGTGGAACTGCACCAGATCCAGCCGGTCCATCCGCAGGCGTTTCAATGAGGTTTCCACGATCCCCCGGATATAGGCGCGGTCCACCGTGGCAAGACGCGCAAGGTCCGGCACCAGTTTGGTGTGCACCTTGATGCGGGCCAAAGCCTCGGACCCGGCGCGGTTGGCGTATTCGGTGCGAAAGGCGCCGATCAGCTCTTCGACACCGGTGTAGATGTCGGCGCAGTCAAAGGTGGTGATCCCGGCCTCGGCAAAGGCGATCATGTCCTCGATGGTCTGGGCACGGTCCACAGGGCCGTGGCCGCCCGCAAGCTGCCAGCCCCCCCGGATCACGCGAGAGATGTCATAGTCGGGGCGCAGGGCGATACGGGCGACGGTCATTTTTCCTCCGGCAAGGGAACGGCGGTGGTGTCGGCGTGCGAGAACACCCGCTTGCCGATCCGGGTGATGCGCAGCCGCGAGGGGCAATGCGGATCGGGGCAGGCGATTTCGGCGTCTGAGGTCATCCAGTCATGCGGATGGGTCTGGCGCTGTTTGGCAGGCAGCAGCGGCAGGATCGCGGACAGCGAGTAGATCGAAAAGCTTTGCCCCGGCGGCAGGTGCAACTGTTCGCCCCGCAACTCAAACCAGTCGCCCGCGGTGCCGCAGTAAATCTTGGCGCCTTCGGGGGCGATGATTTCGACGCGCAGGTCGTAAAGCTCAAAACTGTCGTCCATCAGGCTACCCCGCTAAAAGTGATGTCGCAGGCCCCGCTGCGCCGGATGCGGCCGCAGGCCTCGGCAAGGGCGGCACGATCTTCGGGGCGGACCTGCGCCACGACAGAGCCGGCCAGCCAGCCGATGGGAAAGAACATTCGCGCGCCGGGGCCGTAAAACAGGCCGATGTCAAAGATCGGGTCCGGGTTGCCGCCCCACATCCGCGCGGGCACATAGGCCAGCACGATATCGCCGGGCTGCGGGTGCAGGGTGGCGTTTTCGGGGGGCAGGGCGGTGGCCCAATCGGCC
This sequence comes from uncultured Alphaproteobacteria bacterium, assembly GCA_963815355.1. Lineage (GTDB taxonomy): Bacteria > Pseudomonadota > Alphaproteobacteria > Rhodobacterales > Rhodobacteraceae > JAPUEK01. The sequence continues at coordinate 33,077 of CAWFGJ010000008.1, read as the reverse complement.
CCGGCCAGATGGGCAGGCGGGATCGGGCAGGAAATCTCGGGTCCGGTCCACATCGCATGCAGGCCCGGCACAACGCGCGGGCTTTGCAGATAGCGCTGCAGGAAGGCCGTGTTGGCGGGCGCTTTGGCGGGCAGGAACGTGGCCAGCACGTCCAGACCGGCGGCTTCGGATTGGATACGCAACGGGGTCATGGGGCGGCCTCTTGGCTGAGTTTGTCTTTAAGATAGGCGAAGGGGCGGCTGATATCGGCGCTGAGTGCCGCGCGTGCGCTGTCGGCGTCGCCTGCCTCCAGCGCCTTGACGATGTCATGGTGAAAGCGCGCAGCGTCATGTGCCCCAGCCTCTGAGAAGGCATAGATCGCGGCACGGGTCAGCGGGCCCGATTGCAACCACAGGCTTTCGATCATCGGCAGCAGCACGGCGGACCCGCAGGCCCGGTAAATCGCAAAATGGAAAGCGTGGTTCAGCGTGACCTCGCGGTCCACCGTTTCGGGATTGCCGCCCAGTTGCAGTTCTTCCCATTCCAGCATGATCGCGCGGACGCCTGCCACCTGCGGCGGGGTCATGCGCGCCGCAGCAAGCGCGATCGCCTCGCCTTCGATCAGGATACGGGCGCGCAACAGGTCGTTGATGCGCTCCATCGTCACCACCGGCACCCGGATCGACCGGTTGGGCAGCATTTCAATGGCTTGTTCGGTGATCAGGCGGCCCAACGCCTCACGCACGGGCATGGTGGAGGTGACCAGCGCATCGGCCAGTTGGCGGATGGTCAGCACCTGACCGGGCGCGAAAAGCCCGCCGATCAGGGCGCGGCGCAGTTCGGTATAGACCCGGTCCTGCACCGTGTCGCGGCCAACCGGGGCCAAGGTTGCGGCTGTGTCCGTCAGTGTCACGCTGGTCTGACCCCCGGTTTCGAATCATCTTGCCTGACCAATTAGACGCTCCTACTGTGATCAAATCAAGTGTGATCACATATCAGACTTAAGGGGCAGCATGGCACCGACCGTTCTAGAGGCACGGAATCTGACCAAGCGGTACGGGGGGGTAACCGCCGTTCAAGGCATGTCGCTGGCCGTTCCCTCGGGTGAGATCCTCGGGCTGATCGGGCCGAATGGCGCGGGCAAGACCACGATGTTTGATTTGCTTGCGGGATCGGTTGTGCCGACGTCAGGCAGCATCCACCTGATGGGGCAACCCGTGACCGACCAGCCCGCGCATCGCCGCCTTGCGGGGGGCATGGCGCGCACATTCCAGATACCGCGGCCGTTTCCCGCGCTGACGCTGATGGAAAACATGTTGATCGCGCGGCAGCACCAGACGGGCGAGCGGTTCTGGGCCAATTTCACCGCCCCCCGCCGGGTGGCCGCCGAGGAACGCGACGCCCGTGACAAGGCGATGGCGCTGCTGGACCTTGTGGCGCTGGGCCGCCTGGCGCAGGACCCCGCGCGCATTCTGTCGGGCGGGCAGCGCAAGTTGCTGGAACTGGCGCGGGTGATGATGGCCGACCCCAAGGTTATATTGCTGGACGAACCCGCCGCCGGGGTGAACCCCGCGCTTCTGGAGGTGCTGATCGCCCGGATTCAGCAGATCAACGCCAGCGGCGTGACCTTTGTGCTGATTGAGCACAACATCGACATGGTCTCGCGCCTGTGCGGTCGGATCGTGGTGATGGCGCAAGGGGGGCTGTTGTTTGAAGGCCGCCCCGATGAGGTGTCGCGTGACCCGCGCGTGATCGAGGCCTATCTCGGGGGGGGCAGCGCATGAGCATTCTGGAGGTCAAAGACCTGATCGCGGGCTATGAGCCGGGTTTGCCCATCGTCAAATCCGCCTCAATCCACGCTGACGAAGGCGAGATCGTGGTGATCCTTGGCCCGAACGGGGCGGGAAAATCAAGTCTGATCAAGGCGATAGCCGGGTTGGTTCCCGTCACGGGCGGGCAGGTCCTGCTGGATGGGCGCGATATTACCGCCGTGCCGGCGCATCTGAAGATCCGGCAGGGGCTGGCCTTTGTGCCGCAGACCGAAAACATCTTTCCGCTGATGACGGTGGCCGAAAACCTTGCGGTGTCGGGCGGGATCCTGCCGCGCGCGCAGGTGGCCGGGCGGGTGGACGAGATGTTCCAGATGTTCCCCGATTTGGCCCGCCAGCGCGGGTTGATGGCGGGCAGCCTGTCGGGCGGGCAGCGCCAGATGCTGGCCGTGGCGCGGGCGATGCTGGTGCAGCCTCGGGTGCTGATGCTGGATGAGCCTTCGGCCGGGCTGTCGCCCTTGCTGGTTGAGCAGGTCTTCGCGCGGCTGTCAGAAATCCGGCGCGCGGGGCTGACCATCGTGCTGGTCGAACAGAACGCCCGCGCGGCCCTTGCCATCGGCGACCGCGCCTATGTGCTGGTCGAGGGGCATGAGGCGCATGAAGGCCCGGCGGCCAGTCTTTGGGACAATCCGCTGATTGCCGAGCTGTATCTTGGTCACCGAAAGGAGGCGTCATGAACCCGCAATTCTTGCTCGATGGGCTGCTCGCGGGGTCTTTGATCGGCCTTGGCGCGATCGGGGTCACGCTGACCTATTCCATCTTGCGTTTTTCCAACTTCGCGCACGGCGACTTCATGGCTTGGGGGGCCTATGCGGCCCTGGCCGTTGTGGGGGCTTTTGGTGGCAGCACGGCGTATAAGCCGTTGTCCTTCGGCTTTCCGCTGATCGCGGCTTTGGTGGTGGCGATGGGGCTGACGGCGGCGCTGGCCTTGGCGCTGGATTGGCTGCTGTTCGCGCGGCTGCGGGCACGGGGGCAGTCGATCATCGTGGTGATGGCGTCATTCGGCGCGTCGATGGCGCTGCGCAGTTTGCTGGAGTTTATCGCCACCTCGCGCCCGGCCTATTATTCGCGCGCCATTCAGATGGCCCAACCCGTTGGCTTTGGCATCAAGGTTACCGCTGATCAGGCGGCCATGCTGGTGCTGACGCTGGGGCTGGTGGTGGGCATGCATCTGTTCATCTCGCGCAGCCAGCGCGGGCGTGAGATGCGCGCCTATGCCCAGAACCCCGCGCTGGCGCAGGTCGTGGGGATCGACGTGGACAAGGTGGTGCGCACCACTTGGGTGATCGGTGCCGCCCTTGCCTGTGCGGCGGGGGTCATGGTGGGCATCTTGGTGCAGATCCGCCCGCTGATGGGGCTAAGCCTGCTGCTGCCGATGTTCGCCGCCGCGATCCTTGGCGGCATCGGGTCGATCCCCGGCGCGGTGTTGGGCGGGTTGATCATCGGGTTGACCGAGGCCGCGGCCGTGCAGTTTGTCGGCGGCGAATGGCGGGCGGCGGTGGCCTTTGTGATCCTGATGGCCGTCTTGTTGGTGCGCCCGATGGGCCTGTTCGGAGTGGCAGAGCGATGATCATTGACCTGATGGGCTACGGCGCGTTTTTCCTGTCCACCGCGCTGATCTTTGCGCTGATCACCTTGGGGCTGAACCTGCAATGGGGGCTGACGGGGCTGTTCAACGTGGGCATCGCGGGGTTTGTGGCGATCGGGGCCTATAGCTCGGCCATCCTGACCACGCCCGACACGGTGGACCGGATTGGCGGCTTTGGGTGGCCGATTGTGCTGGGATGGATCGCGGCGGCGGCGATTGCGGCGCTTGCGGCGGCGTTTACCGGCTATGCCACGCTGCGGCTAAAGGCGGACTATCTGGCGATCACCACCTTTGGGGTGGCGGTGGTGGTGCAACTGATCGCGCTGAACGCCCAAGGGCTTACGGGCGGGCCGTTTGGCGTAGCCTTCATCCCGCGCCCTTTCGCAGGGGTCCAGGATCAGCCGGTGCTGTTCAACTTTGCCAATCTGGGCGTCGTCGCGGCGGTCACACTGGCGGTCTTTCTGGCGCTGCAGCGGCTGTCGCGCTCGCCTTGGGGCCGGGTGCTGCGCGCCTTGCGCGAAGATGAGCGCGCGGCCATTGCCTTGGGCAAAAGCGCGCAAAGCTACCGCATTCAGGCCTTTGCCGTGGGCGGGGCGGTGATGGGGCTGGCCGGGGCAGTTCAGGCGCATTTCATCGGCTTTATCGCACCCGACAACTATCTGCCCACGCTGACCTTTCAGGTCTGGGCGATGCTGATGGTCGGCGGGTCCGGGTCGAACCGGGGCGCGGTGCTGGGCGCGATCGTGGTCTGGGCGATCTGGGTTGGCTCTGGCGCTTTGACGGCTGCTTTGGTGCCGGGCGATTGGCAGGCGCGTGCGGCCTCGTTGCAGATCGTGGCGATCGGGGTGATGCTGTGCCTGATCCTGCTGTGGCGACCACAGGGCTTTTTCGGCCCGCGGCGGAGGGGCGGATGACCGCTGATCCCGCAACGCTTTGGCACGCGACCGCCGCCCCGCTGGCGCGCTTTGCGCCGCTGTCGGGCGCGGCAGAGGCGGATGTGCTGATCATCGGCGGCGGCTTTGCGGGCTTGTCGAGTGCTCTGCACGCGGCCGAGGCCGGGCTGTCCGTGATCCTGGTTGAGGCGCATGGCATCGCTTGGGGCGCGTCTGGGCGCAACGCGGGCTTTGTCGTGCCGAACTTTGCCAAGGTCGATCCCGACGGGGTCCGAGCCGCTTTGGGCGAAAGGGGCGCGCGGCTGGTGGCGATGGCGGCGGGCAGCGGCGATCTGGTCTTTGATCTGATCCGCCGCCATGCCATCGCGTGTGATGCGGTGCAATCGGGCTGGATACAGCCGTCTCATTCCGTCGCGGCCTTGGCCAAGGCTGCCGATCGGGTGCGGCAATGGTCGGCCCTGCAGCGCCCGGTGGAACTGCTGGACGCCCGCGCTGTCACCGCCCTGACCGGGGTGGAAGGCTGGCGCGGCGGCTGGATCGACCGGTCGGGCGGCGTGCTGAACCCGGTGGCCTATGCGCGCGGTCTGGCGCGGGCAGCGGCGGCGGCGGGCGCACGGATTCATGAACAAACGCCCGTGACCGCCCTGCAGCGCGAGGGGCAAAACTGGTTGGCGGCCACGCCCGGTGGCCCTGTGCGCGCCCGGCGCGTGATCATGGCGACCAATGCCTACGCCGGGGCGCTTTGGCCAAGGCTGGCGCAGAGTTTCTTTCCGCTCAAGGTGTTTCAGGTCGCGACCCAGCCCTTGCCCGTCGCCGTTCGTGCGCGGTTATTGCCGGGTGGGCAGTCGGTGTCCGATAGCCGCCGCAACCTGTTCACCTTTCGCTTTGACGCGCAGAACCGGTTGATCAGCGGGGGTATGAACATTCTGCCCATAGGGGCGGACAGGCGGCTTCCCGGCGTGATCCATCGGCGTCTGGCGCGGTTTCTGGCCCTGCCGGACCTGCCGCCGCTGGCCTATTGCTGGTCGGGCATGGCCTCGGTCATGCCGGATTATCTGCCGCGTCTGGTGGAACTTGGGCCGAACCTGATTGCGGGGTTTGCCTGCAATGGGCGCGGGATCGCGCTGTCCACGGCGATGGGGCGCGAGCTGTCCGACTGGGCCACGGGCACGCCCTTGGCGGCTCTTGCCGTGCCGTTGCGGGTGGCCCCCCCCCTGCCGATGCACGGGCTGGCGCGCTTTGCCCCGCATGCGCTTTTGCCGCTGAGCATGCTGCGCGATCATCTTGAGACGCGCGGCCCGCGGGTTTGATCTGCGTGGCCGAACTGGGCAAAGATCCTGTGCTTTGGGCCTTGAAACAACGGCTTGGCCCGTTCTTACTGGCGGACGACAGGGCCTAAGGGGGGGTGCGAAGTGATGCAACAACGCCGTTTCATTCAATGCGACGTGTTTACCGAAACCCCGCTGATGGGCAACGGTCTGGCCGTGGTTCTGGACGGGCAGGGCCTGAGCGATCAGACCATGCAAGCGTTCGCCGCATGGACGAACCTGTCGGAAACCACCTATCTGCTGCCGCCCACCGATCCGGCTGCCGATTACCGCATCCGCATCTTCACCCCCACCAAAGAGCTGCGCTTTGCCGGGCACCCCACTTTGGGCAGTTGTGCGGCGTGGCTGCATGCCGGAGGGCAATCCAAGGCCCCCGGACATGTTGTGCAAGAGGGGGCGATCGGCCTTGTGACGATCAAGCTGGGCGGCGCTTTGCCGGGCTTTGTCGCCCCGCCGACCCACGTGGCCCCGATGCCGCCTGAGGTGGCGCGCTCTATCGGCGCGGCGCTGGGCATTCCTGCCGTTTCGGTGAAGAACACCGCCATTCTGGACAACGGGTCGGTCTGGCATGTGGTCGAGCTGACCTCTGCCGCCGGGGTTCTGGCGGTCAACGCCGCCGATGTGCTGGGTTTGCCGGGCCTTGGGGTGGGGCTGTTGGGTGCGGCGGCGAAGGATGGGGCAGCGAAGGATGGGGCGGCGGATTACACGATCCGCATGCTGTCATCGCGCAGCCCGCGTCAGGAAGACCCGATTACCGGGGCGCTGAATGCGGCAGTGGCGCGCTGGTTGGACGGGTTGGGGCGGTTGGCCGGCCCGACGCTGATGGCGCAGGGCGCGATGGTCGGGCGCGACGGGCAAGTTCATCTTTTGCCCGACCCGACCGGGGCCGGGCAGATCCTTGTGGCCGGGCGCAGCCATATCCTGATCGAGGGGACGGTGCGGCTGTAATCGCCCGCCCCCTGAAAGCCGCGCGCCGTCAGATTGACCGGATCGACCCGCCATCCACCCGCAACCGGCTGCCCGTCACATAAGAGGCCTGTTGTGAGGCCAGATAGACCACCATCGAGGCGAATTCCTCTGGCAGGCCATAGCGGCCCGCCGGGATCGCCGCGGCAGAGGCTTTGCGCACCGCGTCAAGGGTGCTGTCGGTGCGGCTGGCGGCGGCGGCATCCAATTCGTCAACGCGGGTGGTCTGGATGCGTCCGGGCATCACGATGTTGACCGTCACCCCATCGGCGGCAACCTCGGCGGCCAGTGTCTTGGACCAGCCGACCACAGCGGCGCGAATGCCGTTGGACAGGGCGAGGTTGGCAATCGGTTGTTCCACGCCCGAAGAGGCAATGGTGATGATCCGCCCCCAGCGACGTTCCCGCATCCCCGGCAACAGGCGCCCGGTCAGGTGGAACAGATTGGCGGCCATCGCTTCAAACTGCCCGATCCACGCGGCGCGCGCGGTCGCCGCCGCCGCACCGGGGGGTGGCCCGCCCGAGTTGTTGACGAGGATATCCACCCCGCCCCGCGCCAGCACCAGATCGGCCAGCGCGTCGATGGAGGCCAAATCCGACAGATCCGCCGCCACCGCCGTCAGGGCGGGGTTGCCCGCGCCCCAAGCGGTGATGCCATCGGTCTTGCGCGCGACGGCGATGACCTCAACCCCTTCAGCCAGCAGGCCTTCGGCCACGGCGCGGCCCAGACCCCGGCTTGCCCCCATGACCAGCGCGCGTTTGCCTTTGATTTGCAGATCCATCAGTTCAATTCCTTCAGTCGCTTTTCCTGCCGCCCGATCAGACGATCCACCTCGGCTACGGTTTGGGCGTTCAACGCGCCGCCCGGACGGCGCAGCGCCGCATGGGCAATGATGCCGCGCCGGGCCATGGTGTATTTGCGCACGGCAAGCCCGATGTTCGGCTGCTGTTCATAGCGGGCAAGCGGCAGATAGGCGTCGAACAGATCCTGCCCCCGGTCGGGCGTGCCCGCCTGCGCGTGGCGCACCACGTCAACCATCATTTCCGGATAGGCAAAGCCTGTCATGGCCCCATCGGCCCCGCGTGCCATTTCCTCGGGCAGGAACATGCCGCCATTGCCGCACAGGATAGAGATGCGGCGCGGCAGCCCGCCCTCGGCCCGCAGGGCGGCGATCTTGTCCAGCCCCGGCCAGTCCTCATGCTTGAGACAGACACAGCTTGGCAGATCCGTCACGATGCGCCGGATGACCGGGACCGACATCTGCACCCCGGTCACCAGCGGGAAATCCTGCAACACAAAGGGCACATCGCCGATAAAGCCCGCCGCCTGGTGGTAATAGGCCACGATCTGGTCATCGGTGCGCAGGGACGAAGGCGGGGCGATCATCACGCCCGCGGCACCGTCATCCATCACCATCTGCGTCAGCGCCCCCATTTGTGCAAAGCCGGGGGCCGAGACGCCCACGACCACCGGCACCTTGCCGGCGACCCGCGCCATGATCCGCCGCACCACCAGCTGCGATTCCTCGATGGTCAGCTTTTGCGCCTCGCCCATCATGCCCAGCACGGTCAGCCCGGTCGCCCCTGTCTCCAGATAGAAATCGACCATGCGGTCGGTGCTGTCCAGATCCAGCGCACCATCGGGCAAAAAGGGCGTCACGGCGATCACATAGACCCCCCGCGCCGTTTCGGTAAGCCGTGCGGTTTCGTTCCGTCGTGTCATGGGGTTATCCTTTTGTCGATTGATAGGCGCGCGCCAGGGCCACGCGACCGATGGCCATGGCGGCAGCGGCCTCACAGGGTTCCACCACCGGGCAGCCAAGCGCCTCGGACAGATCGGCGCGGTAGCTGGTCATGCCCGCACAGCCAAGGATCAGCACCTCGGCCCCGTGGGTGTTGCGCAGCGTGCCGCCCACCTCGCGCAGGCGGGCGAAAGTGCGGTTGCGGTCGGTCAGGTCGGCCACGCCCAGTTCCAGCGGCAGATCGGCGGCCAGCCGGTCCGTCACCCCCATTGCCCCCAGCATCCGCATATGGCGCGGCACCGATTTCCACAGGATCGACAAGATGCCGAACCGCTGGCCCAGTGTCATCGCCGTCAGGATCGCGCTTTCGGCGATGCCAAGGACGGGGCGGCGGCTTTGTTCGCGCAAGGCGGCAAGGCCGGGGTCAGAAAAGCAGGCGACGACAAAGGCCGAGGCGCTCGTCTTCCAGCGCCGCCGCCTGGGCCAGCAGCGGGGTAACCACGCCGTCCACATGGGCCTGCGTCTCGATCCCCTTGGGGCCCTGCGTCCAGTTGCAGCGCGGCAATCGGCACGGGCGAGGCGGCGCGCAACGGCTCCATCGCGCGGTCGATGCCGTCGGTGACGACCCGGCTGGAGTTGGGGTTGAGGATATAGATGGTCATGTCGGCCCGTTCCTTATGTCTTGGCCTGCTGGGTAGCGGGTCTGACCCCAAAACCCATCCGGCAACCCCAGCAAGGCGCGCGTGCCTGTCCGGTCAATCATCAGTTCGGCCTGATGCTGGGCATCGGCCAGAATGGCGGCCTGATCGGCGTGGCGCAACTGGCCGGCCTGCATCAGCACTTTGCCACCCACGACCACCGTTTCCACATCGTTGCCATTGGCAAAATAGACCACGCGAAACGGTTCCATGTTCAGCGGGTAGAGATGCGGGCGCTGCATGTCGATCAGGATCAGGTCGGCGGCCTTGCCCGGCTCAAGTGAGCCGATCTCGCGGTCCATCCCAAGCGCCTTGGCCGCGTCTATGGTGACCATCTCCAGCGCCTTGCCGGGCGGCAGCACCGCGGGGTCGCGGAAATGGCGGCGGTGGTAATGCATCGCCTGCTGCATGTGGCGGAACATATCGCCCGACCGGTCCGGCGCGGTCGCATCCGAGCCGATGGCCACGACCGCGCCGGCCTCAATCAATTCCGTCGCCGGGCAGCGCCCCATGACCGAGGCGATGGCCGAAGGGTTATGCGCGACGGCGGTTTGCGTGGCCCCCAGCAGGGCGATTTCATCGTCGTGCAGGTCGATGCAATGGGACAACAGCGCGTCGGGGCCCAAAAGCCCCAGCGCCTGCGCGCGGCGGACAGAGCCGCGCCAATGCCCGTCTTGGGTAAAGACCACGCCGCGCGCGCGCGACAGGGCACGGACGGCGCGCGCCTGACGCACGGCTTCGGCATAATCGGCGGCGGGCATCTCCGCCTCATGCGCGTCGCGCAGCACCGGATAGAGCAGGGCGATCTGCACGGTGTCTCGCCCGTGCCATGTGTCCAAAAGCGTGGCACAGGTCTGCATCTGGCGGTCAAAGCTGACGGGGTAGGGCGCGCCGCCATTGGCATAGGCGCGCGGATGGGGGGCACGGGTCGGGCCGATGGCCACCACCGACCGGGTGCCGATCTCGGCCACGCCTTCGCAGTGGGCGGCCCCGAAGGCCGGGTCATCGCTGCGCATGATCGTGTCACCGCCGCCCAGCAGCGACACACCGCAGGTCACACCAAAACGCAACCGCTCCAGTGCCGCCAGCCGCGCCTCGGCATACCAGAACGCGGGCGGAGAGGCTTGGGTATAGACCAGACCGCAGAGATCCTCCCAGTCGTTGCCCTGCTCCATCCCCATCGTCTTGATCAGCCCGTGTCCGGCATGGGCGTGCACGTCGATCAGGCCGGGCAGCATCACCTTGCCGCGGGCGTCGATCACTTCGGCCGCAGTGTGGCGGGCCTCAACCTCGGCCCGCGGACCGATGGCAAGGATCTTGCCGCCCGCAATCGCCACCGCCCCGTCCGGGATCACCCGTCGGGCCGGGTCCATCGTGATCAGATACGCGCCCGAGATCAGAAGGTCAGCCATGCTGCACCGAAGACAGGCCGGGCAGGCGGGCGAGGTCAAGCACCGCATCGCCTGGCAGCGCAAATTCCGGGTGATGCCCCGCCAATCCGGTGATGCGCAGCGGGTTATACAGGGTCAGCCACGGCGGATCGCGCTGCATCACCGCATAGGCTTTGGCGAACAGGGCGGCGCGGGCGGGCACATCGACACAGACGCGCGCGGCGTCGATCAGGGCTTCAACCTGCGGGTTGTGATAGCCCTCCCACCAAGAGCCGCGCACCCGCGCGTCCAGCTTTTCCACCAGCACGCGATAGGTCGACAGCGGGCTGGAATCGAACACGGCCAGATCGCGGATTTCCTTGCGGCGGACCTGATGGGCATAGGCCTCGCGGTCTTCGTGGTAGGTCACGTCCAGCGTGACGCCGATCTGGGACAGTTGTGCGGCCAAGGCGGCGGTCAGGGGCACAGCCTCATCCGGCAGGCGGGTGGGACAACTGACGCCAAGGGTCAGCCCGTCGGGATAGCCAGCCTCGGCAAGCAGCGCGCGGGCCGTGGCCAGATCGCGCGCAGGTGCCGGGCTGTGGCCCGCGCCAAAATGCACTGGGCTGACAAAGCCGTGCAGCGGCAGCGCGCCGCCATCCATGACGCCCGCCACAAGGGCGGGACGGTCCAGCGCCAGATCCAGCGCGCGGCGCAGTCGGCTGTCGGTCAGAGGGCCCGTGGCCGCGTTCATCAAAAAGATGATCGCCACCGGGTTCAGCGTTTCCACCCGAGTCACATTTGGGCCAAGGGAAGCGGCGTAGGGCAGGTTGGTTGCCACGTGGGCCGCCCCGGCGGTCAGGGCGGCGGCGCGGGCCTCGGCCAATGGTTCGGCCCGGCAGATCACCGTCTGGTGGGCGGGCTGCCCGGCAAAATGGCCGCTGCCCCGTTCCAAACGCACAAGCCCCGGCGCGTGCTGGGCCAAGCGGTAAGGCCCACTGCCCGCAACACCCTCGGTCTGCCCGGCATCGAGCCGCGCCAAAGAGCCGGGTGCCACGATAAAGCCCTGCACCAGCACATCCAGCAGATCGGCCATAGGCGCGGCCAGCGTGATCGTCAGCGCCAAGCCCTCGGCGGTGATCTCGGCCCCGCCCAGATACTGCCGCCACACTGCGGGCGCGCCCAGCGTATAGCCCTTGTCCTCGCGCGCCATCCGCCGCAGCGATTGGGCCACCGCCGCCGCGTCACAGACCGCGCCGTCGTGGAACCGCACGTCGGCGCGCAGGGTGAACTGCCAGACCCGTGCATCGGCGCTGACCGACCAGCCCGTCGCCAGATGCGGCACAAAACCCGCTTGGTCGCGGCGGATCAGCGTATCAAACACCGCCGACAGCAGCGTCAGATCATCGGCGGCATCGGTGCAATCATGCGGGTCCACAAAATCGGCGCGGCGTTGAAGCAGGGTCATGGCATGGGTGACGGCTTGGGTCATGGGCGGTCCCTTTGCGGCTCATCTGTCAGGTGGCAGGCGACGGATTGCCCGTCGCCCAAATCGCGCAAAGCGGGGCGTTCGGCGGCGCAGCGGTCCCACGCAAAGGGGCAGCGCGTGCGAAAGCAGCAGCCGCTGGGCAGCGACAGCGCGCTGGGCACCTCGCCTTGCAATTCGATCTCGGGACGGGCGCGGGTCGGGTTGATGCTGGGGGCGGCGGACAAAAGTGCGCGGGTATAGGGATGGCGGGGCACCGCAAACAGCCGGTCCCGCGGCGCGGTTTCCACCAGAAAGCCCAGATACATCACACCGATCCGGTCGGCGATGTGATGGACCACCGACAGGTCATGGCTGATGAACAGGTAGGCCAGCCCGAATTCGTCGCGCAGATCCATCATCAGGTTCAGGATTTGCGCCTGCACCGAGACATCCAGCGCCGAGACCGGCTCATCCGCGATGATCAGGCCCGGATTGACCGACAGGGCGCGCGCGATGCCGATGCGCTGGCGCTGGCCGCCGGAAAACTGGTGCGGATAGCGCCCGGCATGGTCGCTGTTCAGGCCAACCTTGGCCAGCAGCGCCTCAACCTTGTCCGCAATTTCGGTCGCGCCAAGGGCGGACTGTTCGCGCAAGGGTTCGGCCACGATGTCGCGCACCTTCTGGCGGGGGTCCAGCGAGGCATAGGGGTCTTGAAAAATCATCTGCATCTGCGACCGGTAGGGCAGCAGGGCCGATTGCTCCAGCCCTGCGATGTCATGCCCGCCCAGCCGGACCGCGCCCGCCGTGGGCCGGTGGATGCGCGCGATGGCTTTGGCCACGGTGGATTTGCCGCAACCGGATTCGCCGACCAGGGCCAGCACCTCGCCCTTGGCGATGGAAAAGGACACGCCGTTGACCGCGCTGACGATGCGGTCGCGCAGCCGCAACCGCCCGCCCTTCAGACTGATCCGGTCCAGCAGGCCGGGGTTCAGGCGGAATTCTTGGCGCAGGTCTTGCACCTCTAGCATTGCGGTCATGCCAACTCTCCGGCGGCCAGAGGAAAATGACAGGCCGCCTGGATGCCGCCCGGTTGCGGGGAAAGCTGGGGCTCAACCTCGGCGCAAAGGGCAGCCGCGCGGGGACAGCGACCACGAAAGGCGCAACCTTGGGGCAGGTGCCGGATATCGGGCACGGTGCCGGGGATCTGGCGCAGCCGGGGCAGGCGGTGGTCGGGGTTGGGGATCGAAGAGATCAGCCCCCGCGTATAGGGATGGGCCGGTGCCTCCAGCACCTGCCGCACGGGGCCGGTTTCCACCACCCGGCCACAGTAAAGCACCGCCACCTTGTCCACCATCTCGGCCACGACGGCCAGATCATGGGTCACAAGGATCAAGGACGCCCCCTGCTGGCGGATTTCGCGCTGCATCAAGCGCAGGATTTGCGCCTGAATGGTGACGTCCAGCGCGGTTGTCGGCTCATCCGCGATGATCAGGCGGGGGCGGGCCAGCATGGCAATGGCGATCACCACCCGCTGGCGCATCCCGCCCGAAAACTGGTGCGGGTAACTGTCCAGCCGTTCCGCCGCCTGCGAGATACCGACGCTTTCCAGCATCTCGATGCAGCGCTGCCGTCGCGCGGCCTTGCCCAGATCGGTGTGCAGACGCAACATCTCATCCATCTGCACCCCGATGGTATGCACCGGGTTCAGCGAGGTCATCGGGTCTTGAAAGATCATCGCGATCTCGCGGCCCCGGATTTGTTGCAGGCGCTTCTCGGGGGCCTGCACCAGATCTTCGCCATCAAACTCAATGCTGCCGCCCTCGATCCGGCCCGGAGGGTCGATCAACCCCAGCAGCGAATAGCCGACCACCGATTTGCCGCCGCCGGATTCGCCGACAAGCCCCATCACTTCGCCCGCCGCCAGATCAAAGCTGACGCCGTTCACCGCCTTTACGGTCCCGGTAAAGGTATGAAACCATGTGCGCAGGTCGCGCACGCGCAGCAGGGGGCGGGGAATGGCCGTCTCGGCACCGGTCATGGTATTGCTCATGGCCTGCCCCTATTTCAGCCGCGGATTAAGTTCGTCGCGCAAGAAATCGCCCAACAGGTTGATCCCGAACACCATCGCCATGATCATCAGGCCGGGGAACACCGAGGTCCACCACAGGCCCGAGAACAGCACGTCAAAGCCGTTCTTGATCAGCAGGCCCAAGGACGGCTTGGTCACCGGAACCCCGACGCCCAGAAAGCTGAGCGAGGCTTCGATCAGAATGAAGGTGCCGACCTGCACCGTGGCCACCACGATCAGCGGCGTCATGACATTTGGCAGGATGTGGCGGCGCAGGATGCCAAAGGTTCGCAGGCCGGCGACTTGGGCGGCCTGCACATACTCTTTCTGCTTTTCCCCCAAGGTCGATCCGCGCACCGTCCGGGCATAGACCACCCAGCCCACGGCGGTCAGTGAGATCAGGATCTTGTCGATCCCCGTCCCGAAGGCCGACATAAGAAACAGCGCGATCAGCATGGACGGAAACGACAACTGCACATCGGCGATCCGCATGATCAGGCTGTCGATCCAGCCGCCGAAATAACCCGCGATCAGCCCCAGCACCGTGCCCAGCACACAAGACATCAGCGTGGCGGCCAACCCGATAAAGGCCGAGATCCGCGTGCCGTAGATCACCGCCGCCAGCACATCGCGCCCCTGCCCATCGGTGCCCAGCAGATAGGCCGGGTTGCCACCTTCCAGCCAGACCGGGGGCAAATAGCTGTCCAGCAGGTTAAGTTGGGTCACGTCATAGGGGTTTTGCCGCACAAGCATCGGGCCGAACAGCACGACAAAGGCGCAAAGCAACAGAATGACCGTGCCAAAGATGGCCGACAGGTTGTGCCGCCAGTTGAACGCCAGTTGTGATCCGAGAAAACGCGTCATCATGTCATTTCACCGTGATCCGCGGATCAATAAGGGTGTAGAGAATGTCGATCAGGAAATTGATCACCACAAAGATCAGCGCGACCAGCATCAGATAGACCACGATCACCGGGCGGTCGGCGCGGTAAATGCTGTCGATCAGCAACTTGCCCATCCCCGGCCAGGCAAAGATCGTCTCGGTGATGGTGGCAAAGGCGATCATGTCGCCAAGTTGCAAGCCAAAGATCGTCACCACCGGGATCAGCGCATTGCGCAGCCCGTGGCCATAGAGCACGCCGCGTCGCGATACCCCCTTGGCGCGGGCGAATTTCATGTAATCCTGCCGCGTCACCTCCATCATGCCCGCCCGCGTCATCCGCAGCAGAATGGCCAGCGTGCCGACCGACAGTGTTACGGCAGGCAGCAGGATATGGTGCCAGCCGTTCGCCGTGGCCAGCGAGGTTTCCACCCCGAACAGCATCCCCGTCTCTCCGCGACCGGAGGAGGGAAAGATCCGATACTCCACCGCCAGCACCCAGATCAGCATCATCCCCACCCAGAACCCCGGCAGCGAAACCCCCACCAAAGACCCCGACATGATCAGCCGCGACAAGGGCTTGCCCGGATTGGCCCCGGCATAGACGCCAAGGGGGATGGCCAGTGCAGTCGCAATCGCCATGGCGACCAATACCACCTCGGCCGTGGCGGGCAGCCGTTCGATGATCAGATCAAAGGCAGGTTGGCGGAACACGTAGGACAGGCCGAAATCGCCCTGCAACAGCCCCGACACGAACAGCCCGTATTGCACGATCATCGGCCGATCCAGCCCAAGGATCTTGCGGGCTTGGGCGATCTCGGTTTGCGTCGCGTCAATCGGCACGACCATGAACACCGGGTCGCCCACCAAGGACATCATCAGAAACACGATCACCGACACGGCCCAAAGGACCACGACCATCTGGATCAAGCGTCTGATTGTAAAAGCGAACATCTGCGGCCTTTCGGAATTGAAAAGCGCGGCGCCCCGGTTTGGGGGGCGCCGCGCGGATTAGGGCTGATTATTCAGCCACATCCATCTCATAGGCCCAGATGAACTTGTCGGTGCGCGGCGTGAAGGTGATCCCGTCATGGACGGCGTAGATGTCTTGCTCATAATGTACCGGGATCACCGGGATATCGGCCATCAAGAGCTTGGTCGCGTCCTGCAGGAAGGCGTCGCGTTCATCCATGTTGGCGGTCGAATCCGCTTTGTCCAGCAGGGCGTCCACCTCGGCGTTGGAATAGCTGGTGCGGTTGACCTCGCCGTAGCCCGGCTTTTTGTCGCGGCTGTAGAACAGCGCGTTGTACATGGAACCCGCATCCCCTGACGGCACGTCCCAACCTGACATGATGAAGCTGGAATTGTCCGACGGCACCCGGATATAGCCCCAGAAATTCGACTTGGGCATCATGTTCAGCTGCAGATCAATGCCGATCTGCGCCAGCATCGAGGTCAGCGCCTGTGCGATCTGCGCGTCATTCACATAGCGGTTGTTGGTCGCGTCCAGCGTCATCTTGAAGCCGTCGGCATAGCCTGCCTCGGCCATCAGCTCTTTGGCGCGGGCCACATCGAACGGATACATCGCGTGGAAATCCGCGCCCTCGACAAAGCCCACGTGCGAGGCCGGCACATATTGCGCCGAAGCGGTCGCCAGCCCGTTCATGATCACCTTGTCGATGGTGGCCACATCAATCGCCCGCGCAATCGCCTCGCGGACGCGGTGATCGGTCATCGGGTTTGTCTCCAGATCAATGGTCGGGCTTTTCGCGCGCACGTCCATCGCCAGCAGAATGTTCAGAAGGCTGGGCTGGGTCAGCACGGTCACACCCGGTTCAGACTTGGCGCGGTCCACGTCACGCACGGCCAGATCCTGCACCAGATCCAACTCGCCGGTCAGCAGGGCGGCGGTGCGGGTTGCGGGGTTGGTGATCGGGCGGAACACCACGGTGTCGATCTTGGCGGCCCCTGCGTAGTAGTCCGGGAAGGCCGCCAGCGTGATGTGGTCTTCCTTGACCCATTCCGTCAGCATGTAAGGCCCGGTGCCCATCGGCTTCAGGCCAAGCTCGGTATCGCCGACGGCCTTCACATAGGCCTCATTCAGGATCAGGATTGCGGCCAGATCGTTCGGCAGGGCGGCATAGGGGCCGGGGGTGGTGATTTCGACCGTCAGGTCATCAATGGCGGTGGCCGAGGCGATGTTGGCCGACAGGTTCGACATGACAGAGCCCTTCAGACGCTCCATCGTGAACACCACGTCCGAGGCCTTCAGCGTCTCGCCATTGTGGAACTTGACGCCCTCGCGCAGCTTGAACAGCCAGGTGGTGGCGTCCTTTTGCGTCCAGCTTTCTGCAAGACCGGGACCGAACTGCATATCGGCATCACGGCGCACCAGCGGGTCATAAATGTGATAGAACATGATGTTAGAGGACAGCTCTTCGCCGGCCTGCGGGTCCAGAATGGTCGCGTCCGAGGTCAGGCCGATCGTCACATCCTTGGCTTCGGCCACGGTGGCCAAAGGCAGGGCCATCGCGAAGACGGCAGAGGTCAAAAGGTGGCGCATCATCATTTTCGGTTCTCCTTGTTGCGTTGAAATTGCGGCCTTCGCCGTCTTGGTTATGGGGGGATCAGTCGAGGGCGGATTGCACTTCGATCTGATAGCCTTCGGGGTCGTTGAACACGAAGGCGCGGATCTTAAGCGCGGCACTGCTGCTGGTCGCGCCCAAGCCGTCCACGTCTTGCGTGGCAACCCAGGCGTGCCACGCGTCGACATCGGGCACGCGGATGCAAATTTGCACGGGCTTGGTGTCGGCCGCGCGGTGCATGCCTTTGGTCTCATCGACCAGCCCGATATGGGCGGCCCCGGTCATGCGGTAGATTTTCGACCAGCCCTGATCAATCGCCAGCGTAAAGCCCAAGACCCGCTCATAGAAGGCGGTCGCGCGGGGCAGGTCGCGGTAATACAAAAAGGTGATGCCAAGGGTCGGGCCCTCTGGCCGGGTGGTTGAAGCGGTATCCATTGGGGCCCCCGTGGTCGGCTTGGTATTTCGATTCCATCCACACGGTATACACAAAGAATTTCGAGTCAACGGCTCATCGCGGATTTGCCCGCGGCAAGGGGGGTGGCGTCAGAACAGGCGGTAGAGGTGGCTCAGGATCGCAGAACGCGCGTTTTCGATATGGGCGCGCATGGCAGCCTCGGCGCGGTCCGGATCGCGGGCAAGGATGGCGTCAATGATCTCAATATGTTCGTGGCAGCCCGGTTCGAATCGCTCAGGGATAGAGCCTTTGTCAAAGATCCGCGTCTTGAGCTTGAGCCCCTTGACCAATTCGGTCAGCAGGTTTGATCCGGCCGTATGCGCGATCAGCGCGTGCAGGTCTTCGTCAAACTGCGCATATTCCGCCACGCCGGGGCGTTCGCCCTGCAAATACTGGACCAGCCGGGCGCGCAGGGCCAGGAACGGCTCTGGCGGGGAATTGACGCTGGCCGCCTGACGGGCGGTTTCGCTTTCTAACAGCCTGCGAACATGCAGAATTTCCATGATTTCCGCGATAGAGATGCGGCTAACCGTCGGCACCCCGCCGCTGGTGCGGGTGACCAGCCCCTCGCTGGCCAATTTGGCCACCGCCTCGCGCACCGGGGTGCGGGAGACGCCCAATTTCTCGGCAAAGATCTTTTCCTGCAGCGGTGTGCCTGACGGCAAGTCGCCCGCCAGGATCATGCCGCGCAGGCGATCGTGAACCGATTGGCCCAAGGTCGGCGCATTGGTCTGGTCCCGGCTCATGTTCGTTCCTTTGTTTGTCAGTTACTGTCAGACTACTATTCAAGCCCGGTCGGATAAACCGGGAAATGTTGACCCTTGCTGCGGAGTGTATACATTGGGTATCCATAAGCAAGCAAATCGACCGCCCGACAGGAGAACGCCAATGCATGACGTGTTGATCGAAGGGGGTCTGGTGGTCACCGCGACGCAAACCCGCCGCGCCGATGTGGCCATTTCGGGCGGCAAGGTGGTGGCTGTCGGCACGGACCTTGGCCCCGCCACGCGCCAGATCGACGCGCGCGGGCGGCTGGTTTTGCCGGGCGGGGTCGACACGCATTGCCATGTGGAGCAAATCTCGGGCGCGGGGTTGATGAACGCGGACACGTTCGAAAGCGCCACACGGTCGGCCCTGCACGGCGGCACGACGACTCTGGTGTCCTTTGCCGCCCAGCACCCCGGTAAACGCCTGCGCAACGTGGTCGATGATTATTCCGCACTGGCCGCAAAGGGCGCGCTGATTGACCACGCGTTTCACATGATCGTGGCGGATGTGTCGGGCGATAACCTGACCAAAGACCTGCCGGAACTGATGGACGAGGGGCACCGTTCGGTCAAGATATTTACCACCTATGATAAAGTGCGGCTGGCTGATGAGGCGATCCTTGACGTGCTGTGGTCCGCGCGCGACCACGGCGCTCTGGTATGTTTTCACGCGGAAAATGATGGGTTGATCCGTTGGATGACCCGCCGTTTGCTGGACAGCGGCCGCAGCGCCCCGCGGTTTCACCCGATGTCGCACCCGCGCATGGCCGAGATTGAGGCGTTGCACCGCATGTGTCTGTTCTCGGAATTTACGGGGCAGCCGATCATGCTGTTCCACATCTCGACCCGCGAAGGGGTGCAGATCGTGCGCGAGGCACAGGCGCGCGGGGTGCCGGTGGTGGCCGAGACCTGCCCGCATTATCTGTTCATGACGCGGGACCAGATGAACCAGCCCGGCGTGGCACCAGCGGGTCTGATCTGTAGCCCGCCCCAGCGCGAAGCCGATGATCAGGCCGCGCTGTGGGAAGGGCTGGCAGACGGGGTCTTGCAGGTGATCTCTTCGGACCATGCGCCTTACCGCCTTGATGCGTCGGGAAAGTTTGCCCACGGGTTAGACGCGCCCTTTAACCGCATGGCCAATGGCATGCCGGGGTTGGAGACGCGCTTGCCGCTGATGTTTGATGCGATGGTCACCAAGGGCCGTCTGGGCGTGCAGAAGTTTGTCGAACTGACCGCGACCGCCCCTGCAGAGCTGTTCGGGTTGCAGGGCAAGGGCCACATCGCCCCCGGTGCTGATGCCGATATCGCGATCTGGAACCCGGACAAATCCGTGACCTTTGCCGCCGATGATCTGCATGACGCGACCGGCTATAATCCCTTTGCCGGGCGGACGGTGGTGGGCTGGCCGGAAACGGTGCTGTCGCGCGGGGCGGTGATCCTTGAGGCGGGTCAGATGGCCGCCACCCCCGGTCGCGGTCAGCGGGTGGTCATGGCGCGCAGTGCCGCCATGCAGCCCCGGCCCGATCCGGCGGCGGCAGAACTGGACTATCCGACGTAAAGGGCAGGGGGCGCAGGCGCGCCCCCGTCCGAAACCTTAGCCGAACTTCAGGAACAGTTTGGAGTAGGGCACTTTGAGCCCCCCCAACGCGGCCTTCAGCGCGGCCTCATCGCCCGACCGCGCGGCGGTCAGGAATTGGTCAACCGAGCCCTGCACCGCTTTGGCCAGCGCCTCATACTCGGCATTGCCCGCAGCGGCTGCGGGTGGGGCGTCCAGCGCATCCTTGGCCAGATAGGCCAGAACGGCGGCGTGCTCCAGCAGGCTTTGCTTGGCTGCCGCATCCATGGCCGAGGCGTCCATGCCCAGGATCACTTCCATCTCGGCGTGATAGGCGTTCATCCGGTCAGAGAAGGTTTCAACCCCATTGCGGGCGTGCAGGGAACCCAGCACCTCGCGGATGCCCTCCAGCGTTTCATGTGCCTTGGGCAATTCCCCGGCGGCCACCTGAGCTTTGGCGGCTTCGACATGGTCCGTCACCTCCTGTGCAGAGGCATCCCACATCGGATCGGCCTCATACTGCGGCGGGGGGCTGGCGCGGTATTGCGCCATCAGCGCGGCCCATCCGGCGTCCAACTGGGTAAGGGCGCCGACGGATTTGGCCGCATCGCCGGAATTGGTTGCAAAAAGCGCCGTGCGGTAGCTGGCATAGGCCCCGTCATAAGCGGCCTCAAAATCGGCAACAGGCCCGGCAAGGGCCGAGCCGACAAATCCCGTGGAAAGCGCAGTTGAAGCGGCAAGCGACAAAGCCAAGGCGGTGGTCAGTAAACGATTCATCATATTCTCCTTTTCGGATATGATAGCATCGCCCTTTAACCACAGCCCCGCCGCCCAAGGGTTGATATGGATCAACCCTTGGCGATTTTCCCACTTAGGCGTCGATTTCGACCCGGCCAATCGGCGTGGAACAGCAGGCGAGGATGAACCCCTCGGCAATGTCGTCTTCGCTGATGCCGCCGTTATGGACCATATGCACAGCCCCGGCCGTCTTGCGCACCTTGCAGGTGCCGCACACGCCAAAGGTGCAGCCCGAGGGAATCGTCAGCGCCGAGGCTTTGGCCACCCGCAAGACGGTGTCGGTCTCATTGCACTGAACGCTGACGCCAGAGCGGCCAAAGACGATCTCGGCGCTGGCCACCTCGCTGGGCACCAGATCGTCGAACTCCTTGAACTCGGACACGTCCTGCGCGGGGGCGGCAAAGGTTTCCTGACTGTAGCGGTCCATGTCATAGCCAAGCGAGCGCAAGATCTCGCGGACCGAGGTCATGAAGCCTTCCGGGCCGCAACAATAGACGTCGCGGTCCAGATAATCGCCGCACATCAGGCCCAGCATCAACTGGTTGAACTGGCCGCGATATCCGGTCCAGACCTCATAGGGCTCACTGGATTTGACGACGAAATGCAACTGTAGCCCGGTGATGCGGCTGGCCATGTATTCCAGCCGCTTGCGAAAGATCAGATCGACCGGGCGGCGGGCGCATTGGATGAAGCAGATGTCGGGGTTCTCGCCGCGCTCAAACAGCGTGGTGGCCATCGACATCATCGGCGTCACCCCCGACCCGGCCGAAATCAGCAGGTATTTGCCATCGGGCTGGCGGGGCAGGTGGAACAACCCCGACGGGCCGTAGGCCTTGATCCGCATCCCCGGCCGCAGATGGTCATGCATCCAGCGCGTGCCGATGCTGCCCGGCTGCACCTTGGTCGTGACGGTGATATAGGCCGAGGTCAGCGGCGAGGACGAGATCGTGAACGTGCGCTGCACATTCCCCCCCGGCACCGGCAGATCCAGTGTAACAAACTGCCCCGCGCGAAACACAAAGGTCGCACCCGACGGGGGCCGAAAGGAAAAGGTCACCACATCCGGCGCCTCTGGAATGAGCATCACACATTCCAGCAGCTCTTCGTCCGTCCAGATCGGCGTATCAACGCGGGGCATCGGGATCATGGCTTAACGCGCCGCCATGCTGGCCCGACCGGACAGGCGGTCAAGCATCGTGGCCGCATACCAGTCCACAAACTGGATCACGCCGCTTTCCTGATTTTGCGAATAGGGCCCCGGCGTATAGGCGGGCGAGTTGATGCCCTTTTGGTTTTCCTCAACGATGCGGCGGTCTTCGTCATTGGTGTGCATCCACACCTCGGTCAGCCGGTTCAGGTCGTAATCCACCCCCTCAACAGCGTCCTTGTGCACCAGCCACGTGGTGGTGACCTGCGTCTGCGTCGGGTTGATCGGCATGACTTTGAAGATCAGGCCCTGATCGGACAGGAAATGGTTCCACGTGTTGGGATAGTGGAAGAACAGACAGGTGCCCGCATCGTCGAACGGCACCGCCCCGACGCGCTTGGCCACCGCCGCCTTGCCGTCCATCGTATAGCTGACCGCATTGCCCAGAAACGGGATGCGGACAAAGCGCCACTGTTCCTTGGCGTCGATCACGTATTTTGACGGCAGGCCCGCGTCCTCACAGCGCTTCACATGGGCGGCCCCCACCGGGGACGACATGCTGTCATCGGCGCCCACCAGATTGGGGTCATCGTTAAAGGTCCGGCACAGCGACGGGTGCGAGCCAGAGCAGTGGTAGCATTCACGGTTGTTTTCCAGCACCAGCTTCCAGTTGCCGTTTTCCACGATCGTGCTTTGGTAGGCGACCTTGGTGTTTTTCAGATCATGCGGCCCGACATAGGATTTCACCTGCGCGGCCAGTTGGGCGAAATCGGGCGCGGTCTCGGCAAGGCTGATAAAGATCAGACCGGAGTCTTCGCGGCAATGCACCGGGCGCAGGCCGTGCTGGCTTGCGTCAAAATCGGCCCCCATGTCGCGGGCATACAGCAGCTTGCCGTCCAGCTCATAGGTCCATTGGTGGTAGGGGCAGACCAGCTTTGGGTTCGACCCCTTGTCGGCCGAACACAGGCGGCTGCCGCGGTGGCGGCAAGAGTTGTGGAAGGCGCGCGCCAGACCGTCCGCACCGCGCACGATCAGCACCGAATAGGCGCCCACCTCTTGTTTGATGAACGCCCCGGTCTTGGGGATCTCGGCCGAGGCCGCAACCATCAGCCAATCCCGGTAGTACAGCGTCCGCATGTCGGCATCGAATACCGCCGGATCAGTGTAGAACGCGCGGTCCAGCGAGTGGTTGGGTTTGCGGGCAAGAAGAAGCGAGAGGATGTCAGCGTCTCTGATCATGGTCGTGTCCAGGCTGGGCGGTTTCAATGGGTGTGAAGCGGTGCAAGAGCCTCCGCGCATCGCGGGGCGTCAGACCCGTTTTTACGGCCAGTTCGCTGTGGCGCATGTGCCGAATGCGGCAGTTTCGGTGCTACAAAAGACCGTGGCCGAAAATTGATCGCAAAGCCCTGTTTGCGGTGTGCCCCCGTGCGGGCAAAGCGCCGGAAAAACCGTCAAAGCCGCGGTGGCGGGTTCACGGCGTGCCGCCTGCCGCACCGCAAGCGATGGGCGCAAAGGCGCAGACCGCTGCCGTGCCGCGGCGGCTGCCCCAAAGCCCCGGCCAAACCCCCAGACGGCGTTTAGTCCGAAACCTTTTTCACAAACTGCGATTTCAGGCCAATTTGGCCGACACCGGGTATCTTGCAATCAATGTCATGGTCGCCGTCGACCAGCCGGATGTTACGCACCTTGGTGCCGACCTTCAGAACCGAAGACGTGCCCTTGAGCTTGAGATCCTTGATCACCGTCACGGTATCGCCGTCGGCCAGCACGTTGCCCACGCTGTCGCGCACCTCGGCAACCCCCTCCGTGCCGCCGACCGCACCCGCGGACCAGGTATGGCCACATTCCGGGCAAGTCAGCAGGGCATCCGCCTCATAGGTGTAGGCAGAGGAACATTCGGGGCAGGGGGGAAGCGTGTCTGTCATCCCCCGGCGCATAAACCCATCGCAGGTTTTTGGCCAGCCCGAAGTTCAATCGCCCCCGCCCTTGCTTGTGCGGCGGTGCCATTACGACTGCTCGCCAGATAGCGCACCCGTCCTGCAGCCCGTTTTCCCCGGAACGACACCGCAGCGGCAGCGCAAGTCGGGGTGCCGCCTTGTGGCGATAGGCCCATGTCGCTACACGCCTAAGCCTAAGGTCAGGTTAGGCATCGCGTGCGGCTATGTCCGGCGCTTGGGGCAAGTTAAGGAACCAAAAGACATGGCAAAGGCTCCGACCTCGCGCGTTGATAAGCTGCTGTCCAGCATGGGCTATGGCTCGCGCAGCGAAATGGCGCGCATGGCCAAGGCGGGCGGCATCACCTTGGACGGGACCGACCTGCTGGACGTGGCCCAGCGCATCCCTGTCACGCCAGACCTGCCAAGCCGTATGCTGATCGACGGCGAAGCGCTTGATCCGATCGTGGGCATGGTCATTCTCTTGAACAAGCCCGTCGGCATGACCTGTTCGCACAAGGAAGTCGGCCCGCTCGTCTATGATACCCTGCCCGCGCGCTGGCGGCGGCGTAATCCCGCGCTGTCAACCATCGGGCGGCTGGACAAGCAGACCTCGGGCCTCTTGCTGCTGACCGATGACGGCGACCTGCTGCACCGTGTCATCAGCCCCAAGCGCCATGTCGTAAAGACCTATCGCGCCATTTTGGCAGGCCCGATGGACGGCAGCGAAGCGGCGCTGTTTGCCTCGGGCCAGGTGATGCTGGAGGGCGAGGCCAAGCCACTGGCCCCCGCCGAACTGGAGGTGGTCACGCCCACCGAAGCCCTGCTGCGTGTCACCGAGGGCCGCTATCATCAGGTGCGCCGCATGTTTGCCGCCACTGGCAACCTCGTCGAAGACCTGCACCGCGAACGTCTGGGGGGCCTGTCGCTGCCGCAAGGCCTCGCGCCCGGCCAGTGGAAGCTGCTGGACGCAGACGAGATCGGCCTGATCTTTCAATAAGCCCAAGGCGGGGGCGGGAGAGGGGGGGGCGCCCCTTCCGCCCTCGCTGCGCGGCGCCAGAGGGGCAACCAAGGCTGTCTGACAGGGCGGACACGTCTTCTGGCTTGCGGGGGCAGGAAGGGGCTTGTCTGCAGTGGTCAGAGTCGCTGCGGGCCAGACCATGCGCCAAGCCTGCACCGCGATCAGGTATGCTCCGGGTGGCCGCACCATAGCAAAGGGATGTGGGCCTGCCGATGAGCGCCGAGGTGTCTGAATGGCTACTGTGCGGGACGGGGCCGACCCTAAACACCAAGTTGCTAAAACCGCCTCACTGACGCCGTTGCCAGCCGACACCATCTACAGCACACTGAGTGTATGACAAAATCACAACTGGACTTAGATCACATCTTCCTCTTCGTGGCCGACGAGGTTCATGCCCGTGAAATGATGGCCACGGCAGGTCTGAGAGTGAATTACTCGCGCATCCACAAAGGACAAGGGACTCGAAACCTATGTGCGTGTTTAGATGATGTGTTCCTCGAACTTCTTTGGCTCGATGGGTCGGAAACCGCGAAAGAATCCGAAGAGATTACGCTTCTTGCGCGCGGCCGCGGCGACGGTTCGCCAATCGGTATTTCTTGGCGCGGCGAATGCGAACTAGACTGCGTTGAATATAAAGCACCTTTTCTGCCGGAAGGTGTCACCATACCCGTGGCGCGCGCTAGCCTAAATCCAGACCTACCTTTCGTCTTCCGTACGCCAGGCGGGATACGGCCAATTGACCGTACAGACGGGTTGGTCGGAAACCGTCAGTCGCCAGAGCTGACAATTCTCGGACATTGCGAACTATTTGTTCCGAACCCGGCACCCGTGGCTGCGCTTTTACAAGGTTTTGACCGCATCACCGTGAGCGAAGGACGGCCTAGCTTGAACTTAATGCTGCTTGATACGAATGGACGATCTGGTCGAGAATTTAGGTGGGAAACCACAATCGCAACCTGACTGCTCGCTTTCGTTTTTGGCGCGAAGCAGACCAGCGTGCTAACTCGCTGAATGGCCGCTAACGGCTCGGAGCGGGCCGCCGCGGTTTTCAAGATTTTGACGCTGTAGCACTTCGGGAAGCAAGTTCCGGGGTGTTTTGCTTTGCGGCGCATGGGCTTACGGCATCCGCGAGTAGATGCCAAATACTTAAGTATTACTTATGGGGGGTTAAATGCACGAAGAACCCCGTGGAGGGGTTCCCGTATGTAGCTAGAAATCTCAAGGAGATTTGGCTCCGGCGGTAGGGATCGGAGCCTTCTTCGACCGTGTCATAAGCCATTGAAACATATAGATACTATCTCAACGCAGCAGTGGTTGATGCCACAGTCTGATGTCACACTTTGTAGCGGATCTTATCTTGTGGCGCAACTCAGACGGCGAGTTTATGAGTTGATTTTAAGAACTCGCGAAATATCCAAGACCATGCATTTATCTTCACTGTGTTGACCGACCGAAAAGTCGGTGAGCGGACCTTCGCTGCGCGACAAGCTAAGGTCTACAACGCGGACGAAGTCGACGTTTGCAACTGCAGAAAATGCTTGAGCAAGCAGCGCTGGCCTGTGGCGGTATGGCGAGCTCACCAAAGCCCGCCGTCCGAATTCATCAGAATTGGGCCGACCCAAAACCACCCATTCTCGGCAGATAGTTTCAATGATCGAGATGTTGACAAAGCAGTTTTGTAGTCGCGTGCTTGATCTGACAGAGGCTTTGATTCACAAATCCTGTGAGGAATTCATTTCGTAAATCCAGCGTGATAGCTGGAGGGCATGAGCAGACCGAACACCAGAAACAGCGCGGCGGCGGTTGTGGTCTCGGGGGTATACCTTTGCTGCATGAACATCACAAACAAGCCCGCGACGACAATCAGCGCGACGAAGGGGGCGAAGGCTTCGGGCAAAGGGATCAATCGTTTTATCCCTGTGGGGGCAGGGCTCGATATAAGCTCCCAAGCGCGGGGGGCCAAGTCGAGTTACCTTTCCAATGCGGGTAAAGAGGTTTGGTTGCGTGCGGCGCTAAATACACGCTTAGCTTGCGCGGGCCTTGGTCAAAGCACGCGCCCAGAGGTGCCGCGCCTTTTGTCGGGCCGCATCCGACATTTGCGGATCAAAGGCGCGCGGCGGCGCGTCTTGCAAGGCCACCCCCAAAGCCATCGCCGCAACCCCCATTGCGCCAATCTCTTGGATATCGGATTGCAGCACCCGCCGCCCGATCAGGTCCGCTTGCAGCTGCATCAAAAAACCGTTGACCGAGGCCCCGCCATCCGCGCGCAGATCATGCAGCGGGTGGCCGATGTCGCTCTCCATCGCGGTGAAGACATCCGCGATCTGATGCGCAATCGCGTCAAAGGTCGCCCGCGCCACATGGGCGGGACCGGTCGCATGGGTCATGCCGGTGATCGTGCCGGTCGCGTGATCGTCCCAATGCGGCGCGCCCAGACCCGCAAGCGCAGGCACAAACGCCACGCCGCCACTGTCAGCCACGCTTTGCGCCAGATCAGACAGCGCCGCCGCCCCGTCCAGCCCCAACAAGCGGGCGGCAAAAGCTGCGGCTTGCGCCGAGACGGTGATATTGCCCTCCAGCGCATAGGCCGTGCCTGCGCGATTGGTCCAGGCGATGGTGCCCGACAGCCCATGGGTTGAGCCCACGCGCCCAGGCGTCAGCGTCATCAGCGACGACCCCGTGCCATAGGTCGCTTTGACCGTGCCAGGTGCGCGGACGCCGTGGCCATAAAGAGCTGCATGGCTGTCGCCCATCATGGCAAGGATGGGCACGCCTTGGGGCAGGGAGGTTGCCGCTGCCGCCGTCTCACCAAAGCGGCTATCGGACGGCAGGGGCGTCGGCAGGCAGGCCAGCGGCACGGCGTAAAGTGCGCAAAGCGCGGGGCTGAACGCCAGCGTTTCGGTGTCAAACAGCTGTGTGCGCGAGGCGTTGGAATGATCGGTGGCAAAGACCTTACCGCCCGTCAGGTTCCACAGCAGCCACGCATCCACCGTCCCCGCCCGCAGATGCCCCGCCACAGCAAGGTCGCGCGCGCCGTCGATATTTTCCAACACCCACGCGAGTTTAGAGGCGGGGAATAGCGGGTTGATCGCCAGCCCCGTCGCCGCCAGAACTTGCGCGTTATGGCCTGCGGCGGTCATCCTTTCGCAGGCTTCGGCGGTGCGGCGGCACTGCCAGATGATCGCAGGACAGATCGGGGTCGAGTTGCGCGCGTCCCAAACCACAAGCGTCTCGCGTTGGTTGGCGATGGCGATGCCCGCGATGGGGCCGTCGGTTGCGGCGACACTCTGCGCGATCACATCCTGCACCGAGCGCCAGATCTCTGCCGCCGATTGCTCGGCCCAACCCGCCTGCGGGTAGGTGGTGACCAGAGGGCTGGACGCCCGCGCAAGGATGTCTCCGGTCTCGGCAATCACCAGCGCTTTGGTGTTGGTGGTGCCTTGATCAATTGCCAGAATCCGCCGCCTCGTCATTTGTGCGCCCGCTGCATCGCGCGGCGCGCGGCGGCGGCAATGCCCTCTGCCGAAAGGCCGAACTCTTTGAACAACCAATCCACAGACCCCGTTGGCACAAATCCGGGAAAGCCGACGCGCTCTACTGGGACGGGGTGGTTCGACGCCGTAAGCTCGGCCACAGCCCCGCCCAGACCACCGCGCACGGACGCCTCTTCGACGGTGACGATGGCCCCCGTCTCGGCAGCGGCGGCCAGAACGGCGGCCTCATCCAGCGGATTGATCGTCGCCATGTTCAGCACTCGGGCCGAAACGCCCTCGGCCAAAAGCGCCTCTGCGGCGGCCACGGCAAGGTGAACCGTGGTGCCGCAGCCGATCAAGGTGACATCGCCGCCCATGCGCATGACTTCGGCCGTGCCCATGCGGAACGCACGGTTTGGCACATCCAGAGCAGGCACCGGCATCCGCGACAGGCGGATATAGACCGGACCGTCATGTGTGGCGGCCCACTTCACAGCCTCGGCGGTTTCCCACGGATCGGCGGGAGCGATGATGGTTAGGTTGGTCAGCACCCGCAGCCACGCGAAATCCTCGATGGAATGGTGCGTCGGCCCCAGTTCGCCATAGGCCACGCCAGAGGATTGCCCCACCAGTTTGACGTTGAACCCCGCATAGGCGATGTCGGCCTTGACCTGTTCAAGCGAGCGCGCCGTCAAAAAGCACCCTGCCGCCGAGACAAAGGGAATGCGCCCGCCATTGGCAAGCCCTGCGCCGACGCCGACCATGCATTGCTCTGCGATGCCGACATTTACCAAGCGCTCGGGGAATTTCTTTTGAAAGCCGCCCAATTTGGACGACCCGACAAAGTCATTGACCACCACAACGATGCGGTCATCTGCGGCGGCCAGCGCCTCGAGTGTTGTGACCCAAGCCTCGCGGCAATCAAACAGGCCTTCAGTTTTTGTGGCAGGGGCGGCCATTACACAAGTTCCTTCATCGCAAGGTCAAACTGTTCAGGATTGGGCACCCCGTGGTGCCAGCTGGCTTTGTTTTCCATAAAGGACACGCCTTTGCCCTTGATGGTATTGGCGATAATCGCGCAAGGCCGATCGCCGCAGGCGCCGCAAGCGCTGCCAATAGCGCGGCTGGGTCATGGCCATCGACCATCTTCACATCCCAGTTGAACGCCTCGAATTTCTTATCCAGCGGGTCAAGCCCGTTGGTCTCTTCGGTGCCCGCCCCTTGTTGCAGGCGGTTGCGGTCGACGATCCGATGTCAGGTTGCGCAGGCCACGGTTGCCCGCCGTCATCGCGGCTTCCCAATGCGAGCCTTCTTGAATCTCGCCATCCCCTGTCAGCACAAAAGTGCGGTAGTTGGCCCCCGTGATCTGGCCCGCAATCGCAATTCCCGTGCCCACCGGCAGGCCGTGGCCCAAGGGGCCGGTATTGGTCTCGACGCCGGGCAGATAGTTGCGGTTGGGGTGGCCGTTCAGCATCGATCGCGGCTGCATATAGGTGTCGAGCCAGTCCTCGGGGAAATAGCCCGCAGCACAGAGCGCGGTATAAAGCGCGCCCGTCGCATGGCCCTTGGACATGATAAAGCGGTCGCGCTCCGGCATGTTCGGTGTCTTGGGGTCATCGGGCATCACGCCGAAATAGAGCGTGGCGATGATGTCGATGGCGGAAAAATCGCCACCCGGATGGCCCAGCTGGGCGTCAAACACCATCTTCGAACGCGCGGCGGCGCATCCACAGCGCCTTTTGCGTGATGAGGGCGATTTTGTCATTGTGCAGGGTCATGGCCAGTCCTCAAAAGCGGTTTGGCAGGATCAGCGAAGCTGGCTGCGGGGCGTTGTGGTGATAATAGGGCCAGCCGAGATAGCGGGTGACGGCCTCTTCCACCACATCGTGTGATGGCCGCGCACCATGGCGACGTGATGCTCAAAGCCGTTTTGGGTGACAAAGCGCATCAACTCCCGCAGGCGCGCCACTTTGGTCACGGCAATGCCGCCGTCCATCGGGAAGGGGTCGGCGGGACTCGCCTTCGCCCAGATAGCATTTCAGACTGCCCGCACGGTCATCCGAGGACAGGCGGAAATAGGTCATCGGGCCAGGTTTGACCTTGCCTTTGACGGCACCAAAGCACTGGACCTACTCGATGCTTTCCCCAAGCACATCCAGCTCGCCGATTTCAGGCGTGTCGCCGATAAAGGACTTGGGGAAGTTGCCGCAATGGGTGGCGACGCATTTGTCAGCCTCGGTGCCGTAGTTGTTGTTCCAGTCAAGGATCGCAGGTGGCGCCCCCGACGCCAGTGCCAGCGCATACATCGACAGCGCCCCCATAATGTCGACCTCGCAGGCCGAGGGCATCACGCCTCTTCGCCCATCATCGACATGGTGACGCAGGTGGCGCAGCCAAAGTTGTCCTGAAGCGAGCGCCAGCATTGAATGGCGCTTGCGTCGCATTCGTTTTCCTCGATCCAGCGGTTGACGGCGAGGGTCCATTTGGCCTGCGTCAGGATTTGACTGGTCTGGATATGGGCGGGAATGGTGCCATAGGCCTTAATCTTTTCCATCTTGGCCAGCAGTTCCGGCGCATCGTCGCGGATGGCATTGGCCTTGCCCATCATCTCGGACAGATCGACGGTCAGCACGGTAATCCCCGAGGATTGCAGCAGCTTTCGAATAGCGCATGGTCTGGAACGCGCCCGTGCGCGCCCCGATCGCCCCGAGTCGTGCGCCGCGCAGGCCCCGCACTGTGCGACAAACCCGCGAGAACCGCTCGAGGTCGCCGCGGAACTCTGTGCCGCCCGTGTCGCACGTGTGGGTGGTGGTTTCGGTGAAGGGCACGCCATATTGCCAAAAGTTGTTGGTGACTGAGATCTTGCCGCAAAACGCGTCGCGGCGCTGATGGATCGAGACCTTGTCCACCTCGTCATTGCTGGCTTGTAGCAGGATAGGCACGTTGAGTTTCGCGCGGTTGATCAGCTCTGCAATCGCGATTTCGTCGCCAAAGTTGGGCAAGCAGATCACCAGCCCGTCAATCTCATCGCGGTGGGTCTTGAAGTGTTCGGCGTAAAGCTGGGCGTTCGGCAATGCTTTCGCCGCATGTGCCGTTTTCCGTCGCCTCGAACGGCAGGGTGACCACGTTGATGCCAAGCCCCGAAAGCTGCGCCAGCACCTCGGTGCGCGCGGCAAGGCAGGGCGCGGGGCTAAAGAAAGCGCGGCTGCCGATAATAACGCCCAGTGTGATTTTGCGCCGAATTGTAAGCGTCATGGTGTCCTCCCCAGAGCGCGGCCCCCTCCTGAGGATTCGCACTGCGATAGCTTTCGATTATTTTCGCTTTCTGCGGTTTCTAATGCAAGTGCTAATTTTTTGTCGGTGATTTTGGCGGTCTGCTGGCCAATTCGGCGCTAATGCCGCGATTTTCGGCATAAATAAAAAACATTTGACAGCAAACGAAACTAACTGCGACAAATACACAGGGGAATCGCAGCCAGTCCGGTTGCGTCATTATGGGAGGAACCAAAATGAACCTGAAGCGCCGTCTACTCTTGTCCGCAGTCGCCGTGGCCTTGTCGGGCAGCTTTACCGCCTTTGCCGCCACCGCCGACACAATCGCCATCATCACCCCAAGCCCAGACAACCCGTTCTTCAAAGCCGAAGCCGACGGTGCCGATGGCACGCGCCAAGGAACTGGGCTACGACATTATGATGCTGGTGCATGACGACGATGCCAACAAGCAATCGAGTTGTTCGACACCGCCATCGCCGCGGGGTCAAGGCGATCATCCTGGACAATGCGGGTTCGGAAGCCTCGGTCGCGGCCGTCAAGAAGGCCAAGGACGCCGGCATCCCGTCGTTCCTGATCGATCGCGAAATCAACGCCACCGGCATTGCCGTGAGCCAGATCGTGTCCAACAACTACCAAGGCGCGCAACTGGGCGCTGAAGAGTTCGTCAAGCTGATGGAGCGAGAAGGGCAAATACGTGGAGCTGGTCGGTCGCGAAGCCGACATCAACGCCGGCGTGCGCTCCAAGGGCTACCACGACGTGATCGACAAGTACCAGGCCTGAAAATGGTGGCGCGCCAGTCGGCCAACTGGAGCCAGCCCGAAGCCTTCAAGAAGATGGAAACATATCTTGCAGGCCAACCCCGACATCAAGGGCGTGATCTCGGGCAATGACACCATGGCCATGGGCGCCTGGGCCGCGCTGGTGGCCGGGCCAAGCGCACCGACGTGATCGTGGTCGGCTTTGACGGCAGCAACGACGTGCGCGACTCGATCCTGAAGGGTGGCATCAAGGCCACCGTGCTGCAGCCCGCCTACCGCCAGGCGAAGTCGCCGTCGAGCAGGCCGACAAGTTCCTCAAGACCGGCACGACCGGCCTGCCTGAGAAGCAGTTGATGGACTGCGTGCTGATCAACGCCAAGAACGCCGCCAAGCTCGAAACCTTCACGCTCGCTCAGCTCATCCCTCAAAGGCAGAACTTGCGCGGCCTTGTGCCGCGTAGGTCTATTCTGTGGAAATCATCATGCGCAATTCCCTGATCCCG
>CAWFGJ010000007.1:0-137285 GCA_963815355.1 uncultured Alphaproteobacteria bacterium | reverse complement strand
CGCGACTCTTCAACGCGCTGACGGGGGCCCGTCAACGGGTGGAACTGGCCCGGGGTCACGGTAGAGCGGATGGTACGCGATGCGCACGGCCAGCACAGCGTTCTCGTGGTGGATCTTCCCGGCACCTATAGCCTGGAAGCGGTCGACGGCGCCATCGACGAACGCATCACTCGCCGCTACCTGTCGGCACAATTCCAGACCAACGCAGACTTTGGCGCCGCGCAAGGGGGGCCCTCGCATGAGCTCCCGATGAGGGACCCTCGCGTCAAGACGGACCCCACCACCGGGTCCGGACGTCATCGTCAACGTGGTCGATGCCTCGAGCCTGGCGAGAGGCCTGTATCTGACCACCGAACTGCTCGAGAGACGGCTTCCGGTCGTGCTGGCCCTGAACATGATCGACGTAGCGGACCGTCATGGCCTGCACATCGACAGCTTTGGCCTCGCCAACGAACTGGGGATACCGGTGGTTCCGATCGTGGCGAGCCGCAGCGAGGGCATCGGGCCGCTGAAGGATGCCGTCGAGAGCGCCGCCCGCCAGCCCCGCAGCACCCGGCAAGCCCCAATGCCGAACGCCGGGGCCCGGTACGCGTACATCGACGAACTGATGAGCCGGTGCGTGCGCAGCACGCCGATACGACGCACGGTCACCGATCGCATAGACGCCATCGTGTTGAACCGATTTCTGGCGTTTCCGATCTTTCTTGGCACGATGTACCTGATGTTCCTGTTCGCTATCAACGTCGGCTCCGCGTTCATCGATTTTTTATGCGGGTAGCGCGCCTGTCGCTAGGGTCCACGGCAGCTGCTGAGCGCTGCACACCTGCCGCCCTGGCTCATCGCGCTGGTGGCGGACGGTGCAGGGGGCGGCATCCAGCTGGTCGGCACCTTCATCCCGGTGATCGGTGCGCTGTTTCTGGCGCTGTCCTTTCTCGAGGACTCCGGGTACATGGGTCGGGTGGCCTTCATCATCGACCGGGCGCTGCGCGGGTCCTGGACCGCCCGGCAAATCTTTTGTGCCCCTGATCGTAGGGTTTGGCTGCAACGTACCGGCTGTGATGGCCACCCGAACCCTGGACCGCGAGCCGGATCGCATACTCACCACCATCATGGCCCCCTACACGTCCTGCGGTGCGCGGTTGACGGTTTACGCCCTGTTCGCCGCCGCCTTCTTCTCCCAGCAACGGTCAGAACGTGGTTTTCGCCGAATCTCATCGGCATCGCCGTGGCCGTGCTGTCGGCCCTGGCAGTCCGACGCTACCTGCTCAAGGCGCCGGAATGCCACTTTCTGCTGGAGCTTCCCACTTACCACATGCCTACCCTGAAGGGTCTGTTGCTGCAGACATGGCAACGTCTCAAAGGGTTCGTTCTGCGGGCCGGTAAAGCCATCGTTCTGGTGGTCATCGTTCTGAACAGCATCAACAGCATCGGTACCGACGGCAGCCTGGGCAACGCCAACACCGAGAAATCCCTGCTGTCCTCCATCGGCAAAAGCATCACCCCGCTTTGCTCGATGGGGATTACCGAGGACAACTGGCCCGCCACGGTGGGGATCTTTACCGGGGTTTTCGCCAAGGAGGTCGTGGTAGGCACGCTGGATGCGCTGTATGCCCCGACGGGCCCTGCTGTCGACGACAGTCTGCTGGACACGGTGAAGGCCGCTTTCCGGCAGCGTTCCCGACAACCTCGGCGGTCTGGGAGAGCAGCTTGCCGATCCCCTGGGGTTGCGTCTTGGGGAGGCTCGGCGACACTGCCCAGGCCGCTGAGGAACAGGAAATCAGCCTCGGCACCATCGAGCCATGCAACAGCTGTTCGACGGACGCCTGGGCGCCTTCGCGTATCTCCTGTTCGTTCTCCTGTACATGCCCTGCGTCGCCACGGTC
Source organism: uncultured Alphaproteobacteria bacterium (assembly GCA_963815355.1). Taxonomy (GTDB): domain Bacteria; phylum Pseudomonadota; class Alphaproteobacteria; order Rhodobacterales; family Rhodobacteraceae; genus JAPUEK01. The sequence continues at coordinate 135,402 of CAWFGJ010000007.1, read as the reverse complement.
GGGGTGATCGTCAAGGAACTGGGAAGTTTCTGGGGCCGGAGCTTCAGCGTCGCCTGGTCTCTGGTGATGGCCTACGGTTCCGCGGTAATCGTCTATCAGCTGGGCCAGATCGCCGAACAGCCGGTGAGTGCCTTGACCTCCTGTGCGCTGGCCATGGCAGCGGCGGCCGCCATCCTCGTCGCGCTGATTCACTTCGGGCGACGACGCCAGCAACGACTGATTCCTCTGGTCACCATCGACTGACCATACCGCCTAAGGGCTTCGGGTTCCGTCCACTAGATACTAATGATAATTATTCCTATTTAGATTTCTATTTCGGATCTCTAACCGCTAGACTGGCGCTCTTTCATTTCGGAGACTCAGAGACGCGAGCCACCCTGACAACCCCGCCGCTGCTCGTCGCAACCGCAACCAACGCCGCCACCCAGCCAGAATCGGGCGAGCCCGTCAGCCTGGAAGCGGTATGGGCACTGGTGCAGGAAACAGCAGCAACAGATCAGCCAGCTCACAGCTGAGCTCAAAGCCACCAGGGCGCAGCTGGATCAGACGGAAAACAAGGTACAGATCACCGAGGAGCAACTGGTGTCGACCGCCGACTACCTCGATGAGATACAGCGTGACCGCAGCGACTCGCGAACCAGCATCGGCGGATACGGCGAGATGCACTACAACAATCGCGACGCGAAAACCCCGCAAACGATCTCAAAGAAGTGGACTACCACCGTTTTCTACGTATTCGGCCACGAGTTCACCGACCGCATTCGCTTCGTCTCTGAAGTGGAACTTGAACACGCGCTGGTGAAGGACACCGCAGACGGCAGCAGTGGCGGCGAAGTAGAACTGGAACAGGCCTACATCGAAATGGACCTGGACGATAACCACTACGCCCGCTCCGGGCTGTTCCTTCTGCCCGTTCGGCATCCTCAACGAGACCGATGAACCGCCGACGTTCTACGGGGTAGAACGCACCGACGTAGAGCATCATCATCCCGAGCACCTGGTGGGAAGGCGGCGCCGGCGCCGGGGGTCGTTACGGAAACGGCCTGTCCTGGGATTTCGCGGTGCACTCGGGGCTGGAGATGCCTACCAGCGGATCCAGTGCGTTTCGGGTTCGCAGCGGTCGTCAGAAGGTCTCCAACGCCGTGGCCAACGATCTGGCCTACACGCTGAGGTTGAAATACACCGGAGTTCCGGGTCTGGAGCTGGCGGGAACTTATCACTACGAGCAGGACCCGACGCAGGTATCCGGAGACGGACTGGACGATGGCCAGCTGGTCAGCGCGCACAGCATCTTCTCCCGGGGACCGTTCAGCCTGCCAGCGCTCTGGGCCAGATGGGACTTCGATGGCGAAAGCGTCAAGCTGGCCGATGCTGACAAGCAGACCGGTTGTACGTGGAGCCCAACGTCGGTTCACCCTAGGCGAACAGGATTGGGGTTTTTACACCCGTTATGAAGACGTAAGAGGTGCCCGCGACCAGGACCGCTTCGATCAATGGGAACTGGGTTTCAACTACTGGCCTACGGAGAAAGTGGTCTTAAAGTTCGACTACCGCAGCCGAACCCACGACCTGGCCAGCGAGTCAGGGGAGGACTTCGACGCGTTCGATCTTGGCGTTGGCTACCAGTTCTGACGATCGTCCGGACGAAAGGGCCGTACAGGCGTGACTTTCTCTATCCGAAAAAGGCAAAATGGGCACATGAAAATGAGAACGATTCTCGGTTACACCATCGCCTTCATCATCGCCACCCCAGCGCTGGGGAGCGAAGACCGTCTATGCGACCCAAGAATCGTTCATCGCTGCTGCTTTTCCGGAAGCTGTGCCCGAGGCCAGAGTACTCTGGCTGCAGCCGGACTTGCGGGCAGACGTGACGAAAATCCTCGATCAGCGTCCAGGCATGCGAATCCGCTATTGGCAGGAGGACGGACGCACCGCCTGGGTGCTCGACGACATCGGCAAGGATAAGCCCATCACCGCGGGCTTTGTGGTCGCAAACGGAGCCATCGAGCAGGTGGACGTTCTGGAATTCCGCGAAAGCCGCGGCTGGGAAGTGAAGTATCCGTTCTTCACCCGCCAGTTCCAGCAGGCACGTCTAGCGAGGGCGGCCAGCTCAGCCAGGCCGTGGACGGCATAACGGGGGCGACGCTGTCAGTGCGGGCCATGACCCGGATGGCACGGGTCGCTCTTCTGCTGGACGGCCATGTGCGCCAGGCGAACCCCAGCCTGGCCAGGGCGAGCGCGACCGCCTCCGACTGAACCTGCCGGATTGAAGGCGGACCCATGAATCAGCGCTCTCCAAGGTCGCTGCAACGCTGGCATCGACGGGCAGGCGTCGCGGCTGCGGCCGTTCTCGTGCACCTGGTGGCCACCGGACTACCGCTGCAGTACAGCAGCGAGCTGCACCTGGGAAGTCGACACCTGTCCTGGGACCCGGTGCTGGACTGGTACGGGCTGCAGGCACCGGATAGCGTCCACAGCAGCGGCGGGCTGACCGCGGTGGGCGACGACCTGTTCAACGGCGAAGGCTTCATTCTGTCCCTGCCTGATTTCAGAGGCGCGGTAAGCATCGGCGGTGTGCTGGTGGCGGCAGGACAGAGGGAACTCGTTCTCCTGGAGGCGGACACGTGGGAACTGCTCGAACGTTTACCGCTCTCGAGCCGTGCCGAAGCCATCGGCATCTGGCGAGCCGGGGTAATTCTGAGAACCGGCGAGGACTATCTTCTGGGCGACGCCGACCTGATCAACTGGCGCACCGTTACAGACCCCCCCGACGGCGTTGCCTGGGCACGGAGTCGATCGCTGTCCGGCGCGCAGGCGGCGCTATTCCGATCGCTGTACCGTCACCGCATGCTGACCCTGGAACGGGTACTGCAGGATCTGCACAGTGGCCGTATTTTCGGCCGCATCGGCATGCTGATCGTCGATGCCGCCTCGATTCTACTGGTGTTTCTGGCGATCAGCGGGCTGGTGATGTGGGCCCGCTACTCCACCTCGAGAAGCCGGCGATAATCGCGCATGTGGCGCCGGGCTGAAAGCTCGTCGCCGCGCAGCTCGCTGATACGGGAAAGGTTGAAGTGGGCATCGGGGACCGCAGGGGCACGCAGGTAGAAATCCGCCGCTGCTTCCATTTCGTTGAGTTCATCGAACACCGTACCCAGATTGTAAAGCGCCAGCTGATGATTGGGCACGACGGACAGCGCACGCTCATAGTGCCGCTTGGCCTGCTTGAGATTCCCGCGCAGCTGCATCAGACGTCCCAGATTGACGTGCGCGTCCGCATTTCGAGGGTTGAGCTCGATGGCTCGCGCATAGGCTTCAGGGGCCCTGTCAGGTTCCACCTCTTCCAGGTCGAGCCCCAGGTTGTACCATTCGTCGCTGTCATAGGCGCTGACTTCCTTGGCGACGATCAGGTTCCGGTTCGCCAGCCTCGCGACATTTTCAGCAAGCTCCTGAACCTCAAATTCCATGCATACCTGACCGGATTCCGCGTCCCAGACGGTGTTGTCCTCGCGAACCACAACGGTATTTCCGTCGGCAAAGATACGCACGGCCGCCAGCGAGCTGACGCGCGCCAGCTGCGTCTGCAGCTTGAGCAGCAGACGGAAAGCGCGACGGGTGGACACTTTGGCTTCCAACAGACCTTTGGCGGTACGCAGGAGCACCACGTCCCGGAAATCGAAGCGGAATTCGCCGCGCAGGCCGCGTGCCGGTTCAAGCAGCGAGCGCCGCACATAGTGGCGCACCTGATCAGGCTTCAGGCCGATGAGGTCGGAGACTTCGCGAGTTGTGTACCCACTCATGGACGTCCGAGTCAGTTGCCGGCTAAGGATATTCGGCCCTCCTGCTGCTGCAATCAGAGCTGCACGAGCCGCGGGCGAAAACTATAGCGCAGCCGCGGGGCCGCACTCAAGATCGCGGTATACTTTCCGGCCGATCAGCGAAGGACATTTGAAATGGCGGACCTCAAGCTTGGTCTGCAGCTCGGATACTGGAGCTCGCAGCCACCTACCAATCACATTGAGCTGGCACAACAAGCCGAGCGACTGGGTTTCGACTCGGTATGGACGGCGGAGGCATACGGCTCAGATGCCCTTACCCCGCTCGCCTGGATCGGCGCGCAGACCCAGCGCATACGTCTGGGCACCGGTGTCTGCCAGCTGTCTGCGCGCACCCCCACTGCCGCCGCCATGGCAGCCCTGACGCTGGACCATCTATCCAGGGGCAGAATGATTCTGGGGCTCGGAGTGTCCGGCCCACAGGTGGTCGAGGGCTGGTACGGGGCACCTTTCGCGAAGCCGCTTTCACGGACCCGCGAATACATTTCGATAATCCGCCAGGTGCTGGCCCGGGAAACACCCGTGGCCAGCGCAGGCCCCCACTACCCCCTCCCCTACACCGGTGAAGGTTCCTGGGGGCTGGGTAAGCCGCTGAAGCCGATTGTGCATCCACTAAGAGCCGACCTGCCTATATTTCTCGGCGCAGAGGGGCCCAAGAACGTGGCCCTGGCGGCCGAGATCGCCGACGGCTGGCTGCCCCTGTACTACTCGCCATTCCGCCAGGAGGTCTACGCGCCATCGCTTTCCAACGCCAAACCCGATTTCGAAATTTCTCAGGGCGTGGTCGTGAACATCACCGACGACGTCGACAAAGGACTGCAGCCAGTGAAGCAGATGCTGGCCCTGTATGTCGGTGGCATGGGCGCCAAAAAACGCAATTTCCACAAAGAGCTGGTGGGGCGCATGGGCTTTGAAGCCGAGGCCGACAAAGTTCAGGAACTGTTTCTCGCCGGCAAGAAAGCAGAGGCCGTCCAGGCGGTACCGGATCAGCTGGCAGATGAGATTTCGTTGGTGGGGCCGAGTCGACAGAATCCGCGATCGCCTGCAGGCCTGGCGGGAAACCCCGGTGACGTCGCTGCTGGTCTCTGCGCGAAGCACGGGCGAGCTGCAGACTCTTGCGGAGCTGGTACTGGGGTAACCCGGGCCAGCCAGACCTCAGGAAGCAGGCCCGGAAAAGGTCACAGGCTCTGTTTAACCGTGACGGTAAACTCGACGTTCCGGGTATCGGGACCATCCCGTACCGGTAGCGACAGGTCGATGTGCAGCAGGCGGTCGCGACGCGTGCGGGTGGATTCCAGACGCAGTCCTACACCGACGGTGGCGAAAGACACCATTGCCAAGCTGACCGTGGCTTCCAAAGCCAAGGCCGAGCCGGCTGACTACACCAAAGCCGCTTCGGATTACGCAACCGCGACCGCTGAACTGGCTGCTGAAAACCTGGCTGCTTTCGCTGAAATCGCGAAAAAAGTGCAGATGGAAACCGTTGAGCTGATGATGGCTGCTGGCAAAGACGCTTCGGAAGAAGCTTCGGCTGCCGTCAAGAAAGCAACCAACGAAGTTCAGAACGTTGCCAAAAAAGCTGCAGCTGCAGCAAAGTGATCTGAAAGCTGATCGAAAGATCACGCGCTTTCTCCTCCCCATAGGAAAGCGCAGGGCGGGCCTCGTGCCCGCCCTTTCTTTTTTGCTGCACCTCCCCTAGACTTCTCTGCAGTGCAAAAAATTCCCTTGGGAGGGGCCGACATGGCCGAGACTGCCAAACCGCTTTTGATCAAGCGTTACGCCAGCCGCCGTCTCTACAATACCGAAACCTCGGACTATGTGACCCTGGAAGACATCGCGGGCTTTATCCGCGCGGGGCGCGAGGTGCAGATCGTGGATCTGAAATCGGGTGATGATCTGACCCGGCAGTATCTTCTGCAAATCGTGGCAGAGCATGAATCCAAGGGCGACTCCGTCCTGCCGACCAATGTGCTGACCGATCTCGTCCGCTCCTACACCAGCAACATTCAGTCTGTGGTGCCGCAGTTTCTGGCCGCCAGCTTTGATTTGCTGCGTGAAGGTCAGTCCAAGATGATGGAAAACCTGACCACCATCCCCACGCCTCTGGCCTCGGTTCCGGGCTTTGATGCGATGCGCAAACAGCAAGAGGCGTTTCTGAAAACCATGCTGGGCGGGGTGCCGGGCTGGTCCGGCTCTGGTCCGGCGCGCGAAGCCTCTGATGCGGCCCCCGGTGCTGCCGACGAGCTGGCCGAGATCAAACGCCAATTTGCCGAGCTGCAGAAAAAGCTGTCAAAGCTCTGATCCAAAGGGGTTGCTGAACGATGGGCGACGGGTCCGGTCGCGTCACCCTCTGGGGGATAGAGGTGTTTCTGGCCGTCGCCGAAGAGCGCGCGATTTCGGCTGCGGCCCGCCGCCTTGGCGTCAGCGCCTCCGCCATCTCGCAACAACTGGCGGGGCTGGAGGCGGCCTTGGGCGCGGTCCTGTTGGAGCGCTCCGCCCGCCCGCTGCTGCTGACCCCGGCGGGCACGATGTTTCGCCGCCACGCCCAGACCATCCTGAACGCCGAGGCCGAGGCCCGCGCCGCCTTGGGCATGGCCGACCTGTCGGGCCTGACGACGCTGCGCCTTGGCATGATAGAGGATTTCGACGCCGACGTGACCCCGCGTCTGCTCAGCGCGATGGCAGCCGATCTGAAGGGCTGCCGTTTCCTGCTGGAAACCGGGGCAAGCCACCGCTTGCTGGACCAGTTGGAGGCGCGGGCGCTGGATGTCGTCGTCGCCGCCGATCTGGGCAGCGAAAGCACCGATGACGGCTGGCGCGAGGTGCATCCGCTGCTGTGCGAACCCTTCCTTGCCGTCAGCCCCAAGGGGGCCGACCCTGCGACCCTGCCGCTGATCCACTACACCGCCCGCCACCTGATGGGTCGCCAGATCGCCGCCCACCTTGCCCGGCAAAACCTGAAATTCCCCTATCGGCTGGAACTGGACAGCTATCACGCCATTCTGGCGATGGTCGCGGCGGGCGAGGGCTGGGCGATCCTGACGCCGCTGGCACTGCACCACGCCGCCCGCTTTCGCGACGCGGTATCGGTCGCGCCCTTGCCCTTTGCGCCGCTGGACCGCAGCCTGTCGTTGTCGGCGCGCGCGGGGGTGCTGCAAGGCATTCCAAGCCAGATCGCCACCCGCCTGCGCGCCCTGATTGCCGCGCAAGTGGTCGCCCCCGCCCGCGCCGAATGGCCCTGGCTGGGCGAGACGCTGCGCATCCTTTAGCCGCAAACGCCCGGTTTTTCGCCGCGAATCTCGGCGCTGGGGCAGGGCCAGATCGCCACGAAATCGCCCCCTAGATCACTCATGCTGCACTGCGTCAATTCCCTTTGCACTTGCAGTAAATTGCGCGTGATGTGGGCGCTAACGCCGCCGAATCCATATGGATTATCCATGTAAAAACAGTAAGTTCCGCTTCGAAGGTAATGTGCCTTCCCTCGCGCTGCCGATCATCGGCACCGCTTTCTCGGAGTTTACGACATGACCAAATTCGCTCTCGCTTTCGCTGCAATCTCGGCCTTCGCAGTGGCTCAGGCCAACGCTGAAACCGTCGTGACCGACACCGACGGCAATGGCGCCTACTCCATGGAAGAGCTGGTCGCAGCTTTCCCGGACCTGACCGAAGAAGCTTTCAAAGCCGCTGACGTTGACGCAGACGGCGCGCTGTCGGCTGACGAGCTGAAAGCTGCTCAAGAAGCTGGCACCATCCCGGCCTGATTTGGCCCGGCCTGATTTGGCCCAGCCTGATTTGGCGCGAGCCTGATTTGGCACGAGCCGACCGGGCCGACGGGGTTACCCACAGAGGGCTGTCGCATCCGCGGCAGCCCTTTTGTTTTGCCGCCATGCGCGCCCAAAGCAAAAAGGGCGCCCTAAAGGCGCCCCCTGAGCGCCCTTAAAGGCGCCCCCTGGGCGCCCTGAAAGGCGCCCCCTGCATCGGCACAGTCTAACGACTCACTCCAACTCGACCAGCAGGTCCTTGGCGTCGATCTGGCTGCCGGGATGCACGTGCAGCGCCTTGACCACAGCGGCGCGGTCGGCGTGAATGCCGGTTTCCATCTTCATTGCCTCAATGGTCACCAACAGATCGCCCGCGTTGACCTTCTGGCCCGCCACCACCGCGACCGACGCGATAGATCCCGGCATCGGCGCGCCGACATGGGCCGGGTTGCCTTCGACCGCCTTGGGCTTGACGGCGGCCTTGGCGCGCACCGCGCGGTTCGGCACCTTGATGACCCGGGGCTGACCGTTCAGCTCAAAGAACACCTTGACCTCGCCATCCTCGGTCATCTCGCCCACCGCTTGCAGACGGATTTCCAATTGCTTGCCGGGGTCGATTTCGGCGGTGATCTCTTCGCCCGGCGACATGCCGTAAAAGAAGGTCCGCGTCGGCAGGGCCCGCACCGGGCCATAGGCTTTGTGCCGCCCCATGTAGTCAAGGAACACCTTGGGATACATCAGATAGCCGTTCAGATCCTCATTATCCACGGCAAAGCCGTTCAGCTCGGCCGAAAGCTTGGCGCGCACCGCCTCCAGATCCACCGGCTCCATGCCCGCACCGGGGCGGGCGGTAGACGCCACTTCGCCCTTCAACACCTTGCGCGAAATCCCCTCCGGCCAACCGCCATGCGGCTGCCCAAGGTTGCCGCGCAGCATGTCGACCACGCTGTCCGGAAAGGCCACCTCAACCGCCGGATCTTCGACCTGCTTGCGGCTTAGCCCTTGCGACACCATCATCAGCGCCATGTCACCCACCACCTTGGACGACGGCGTCACCTTCACGATATCGCCGAACATCTGGTTGGAATCGGCATAGGCCTGCGCCACCTCATGCCAGCGTTCCTCCAGCCCCAAAGACCGCGCCTGCGCCTTCAGGTTGGTGAACTGCCCGCCCGGCATCTCGTGCAGATAAACCTCCGAGGCCGGGGCCGGGATGCCGCTTTCAAACGCCGCATACTGGCCGCGCACGCCTTCCCAATAGTTGGAGATTTGACGGATCGCGGCAATATCCAGCCCGGTTTCGCGCTCGGTATGGCGCAGCGCCTCAACGATCGACCCAAGGCAGGGCTGCGAGGTGCCGCCCGAGAACGCATCCATCGCCGCATCCACCGCGTCCACGCCCGCATCACAGGCCGCAAGAATCGTCGCCGCCGCCGCACCCGAGGTGTCATGCGTGTGGAAATGGATCGGCAGGCCCACCTCTTGCTTCAGCGCCTTGACCAGTTGGCGCGCCGCCGCAGGCTTCAACAGCCCGGCCATGTCCTTCAGCCCCAAAACATGGGCCCCTGCAGCCTTCAGCTCTTTGCCGCGGGCGACATAGTATTTCAGGTCGTATTTCGCGCGGTTCGGGTCCAGGATGTCGCCGGTATAGCAAACGGTGCCTTCGCAAACCTTGCCCGCTTCGACCACCGCGTCCATCGCGACGCGCATGTTTTCCACCCAGTTCAGGCTGTCGAACACCCGGAACACATCCACGCCGGTCTCGGCGGCCTGCTTTACAAAGGCTTGCACGACGTTATCGGGATAGTTGGTATAGCCCACCCCGTTGGAGGCGCGCAGCAGCATCTGGGTCATCAGGTTCGGCATCGCGGCGCGTAGATCGCGCAACCGCTGCCACGGGCATTCCTGCAAAAAGCGGTAGGCCACGTCAAAGGTCGCGCCGCCCCAGCATTCCACGCTGAACAACTGCGGCAGGTTCGCGGCATAGGCCGGGGCGACGCGGATCATGTCGATCGAGCGCATCCGCGTGGCCAAGAGCGACTGGTGCCCGTCGCGCATCGTGGTGTCGGTGATCAGAACCTTGGTCTGCGCCCGCATCCAGTCAGCAACAGCCTGCGGGCCCTTTTGCTCCAACAGGTTGCGCGTGCCCATCGACGGCTCGGCAAGGGCTTTGGGCGGCTTTGGCGCGCGCGCTTCGGCATGGGGCTTGGGGCGCCCGGCGGTTTCGGGATGCCCGTTCACGGTGATATCGGCGATATAGGTCAGGATCTTGGTCGCCCGGTCCCGGCGCTTTTTGAACTGGAACAGCTCGGGGGTCGTGTCGATGAACTTGGTTGTGTAGGTGTCGTTCAGAAAGGTCGGGTGCTTCAGCAGGTTGATCACGAACTCGATGTTCGTAGACACGCCGCGAATCCGAAACTCGCGCAGCGCCCGGTCCATGCGGCGGATCGCGGCCTGCGGCGTTTGCGCGGTGGCCGTCACCTTGACCAACAGCGAGTCGTAATAACGCGTGATCACACCCCCCGCATAGGCGGTGCCCCCGTCCAGACGAATCCCCATCCCCGTGGCCGAGCGATAGGCCGTCAGGCGGCCATAGTCGGGGATAAAGTTGTTCTGCGGGTCTTCGGTGGTCACGCGGCACTGCAACGCATGACCGGTCAGGTGGATGTCTTCCTGCCGCTGCTTGCCCGTCGCCTCGGCCAGGGTCTTGCCCTCGGCGATCAGGATCTGGGCCTGCACGATGTCGATGCCGGTCACCTGTTCGGTGACGGTATGCTCGACCTGCACGCGCGGGTTCACCTCGATGAAATAGAACTTGTCGGTGTCCATATCCATCAGGAACTCAACCGTGCCCGCGCACTCATAGCCGACATGGGCGCAGATCCGGCGGCCAAGGTCGCAAACCTCGGTCCGCTGGGCTTCGGTCAGATAGGGGGCAGGGGCGCGCTCAACCACCTTTTGGTTGCGGCGCTGCACGGTGCAATCGCGCTCATACAGGTGATAGATCGCGCCATGCTTGTCGCCCAGTATCTGCACCTCAACGTGGCGGGCGCGGATGATCATCTTTTCCAGAAAACCTGCGCCGTTGCCAAAGGCGGCCTCGGCCTCGCGGCGGCCTTCGCGCACCTTGTCGACCAATTCGGCCTCGGACAGGATCGGGCGCATCCCCCGACCGCCGCCGCCCCATGACGCCTTGAGCATCAACGGATAACCGACCGCCGCCGCCTCTTTCTTGATCGCGTCAAAGTCATCGCCCAGCACGTCGGTTGCCGGAATGACCGGCACCCCTGCCTCTGTCGCCACATGCCGGGCCGAGGCCTTGTCGCCAAGCGCGCGCATGGTTTCGGCCTTGGGGCCGATAAAGGTGATGCCCGCCTGATCGCAGGCCTCGACGAAATCGGGGTTCTCCGACAACAGACCATAGCCGGGGTGGATCGCATCCGCGCCGCACAGCTTGGCCACCCGGATAATTTCCGGGATCGACAGATAGGCGCCCACCGGCGACAGCCCCTGACCGATCAGATAGGCCTCATCGGCTTTGAACCGGTGCAGCGACAGCTTGTCCTCTTCGGCATAGACGGCGACCGTCTTCTTGCCCATTTCATTGGCGGCACGCATGACGCGAATGGCGATTTCACCGCGGTTGGCGATGAGGATTTTCTTGAATTCGGTCATGGCAGCACTCCGGGCAATCAGCAGGGCAGGCGGGTTGACGTAAGCACTCTATTCTTGCTGCAATGCAGCGCAAGAGGTGCAACAAAGATTTGCAACAGAATTGCAAAGGAGTTTGCTACCCGCCGCCCAAACCGCGGCGGCATCGGCAGCGCACAGGCGCGGGTTAAAGGATGGTGATGTCGTCCAGCAGCGGGGCAATCGTGCGCATCTTGCTGACCGTCAGCATATCCCCGTCGCCAAAATCAAAGACAACCGCCGATCCGATGACCCGCGCATAGCTTGCCAACAACTCGGCCACCGAGATCGCGGCCCCGCCCCAAAGGTCGGCGTTAAAGACCAACGTATCGACATCATTGGCAAAATCGGTGATCCGGTCGGCGCCCATGCCTGCCGCGAAGACAAAGCTGTCTGCCCCGCTGCCGCCGGTCAACAGGTCCACCCCCGCGCCGCCGTTCAGCACATCATCACCGCTGCCGCCCGACAACACGTCGTTGCCGATCCCGCCCTGCAAGAAATCGTTGCCCGCATCGCCATACAGGCTGTCATTGCCGCCCGCGCCCAGCAGCCGGTCATTGCCCGCGCCGCCATAAACCTTGTCCGCGCCATAGGTGCTGGCTTCGCCGTCATCATGGAAGATGTCGTTGCCATCGCCCATTTTGATCGAATCGCGACCGGTGCCGCCATAGACCACATCGTCGCCGCCGCCGGTGTCGCTGATCACATCCGCGCCCGACCCGCCGTATATGGTGTCATTGCCCGCGCCGCCGTCGATCCGGTCCACGCCGTCCTCGCCCAGCAACCGGTCATCGCCCAACCCGCCGTAAAGCTGGTCGTTGCCGACCCCGCCCAGCACGGAGTCATCGCCCGCGCCCCCGTCCAGATAGTCGTTGCCGCTCTGCCCTTCGAGGTGGTCACGGTCCGCGCCGCCATACAGCTTGTCGTTGCCCACACCGCCATACAGCGTGTCCAGCCCCGCCCCGCCGTAAAGCACATCCGCCCCGCGCATCCCGTACAGCACGTTGTCCAGATCATTGCCGGTCAGCGTGTCGGCCCCATCGCCGGTGATCAGGTTCTCAATCAGGCTGGCCGCGCCGACCGTGGCCCAAAGCGCCCCCGCCACCCGAATCGCCCCGCCACCCACCAAAGACACCGCCGCACTGCTGGCGATGGTGGACAGGTTCAGCCAGTCCAGCCCGCCGTTGGTGTCGCTGATCACCCGGTCGCGCCCGTCGCCCGCATCCAGCCGGTTCACCGTCAGAAAATCGGCGGTGATGTGGTGGATGTTGTCGTTGCTCCAGCCCGAGCCGTAGAAATCCAGCGAGACCCCCGACACCCGGCCCCGATCGCCCGAGCTGGCATCTGTCGCCACCTCAACGGTCCAGTCGCCATAGGCGTCCAACCCCAGCGCCTGCGTGACACCAAAGGTCCACGTGAACCCGTCCGTCACCTCATCGGCAATCGAATCGCCAAGCAAAACCAGCGGGATGCGCGTGCCGCCCGCGTTCATCAGCGTGATAGACAGCGCCTGCCCAGACAGCAGCGCCGGCAGATAGGCCATCGTCAGCGTCACCTGAACATGCTCAACCTCCAGATGGGTGCCGACGTTCAGCGCCACCGTGGTCGGCCGCGCAGCCGAGGCGGGAAGCGCATAGCTGCCCGCATCACGCACGCTGACGTGGCGCTCATTCTCGCTGGTGTGGGCGTCGTCGTTGATCAGCGCCCAAGCCTCTGCCATCCGCACCGCGCCAAAGGCGTCAACCCGGCCGAACCCGTAGTCCAGACTGATCGCCCGCCCGCCGTCGTTCCAGGTCCCCGCGTTCTGAAAGCTGAACCCCGCCACTTCGGTGGCCGAAGACCCGCCCAGCCCGCTGCCCGTCAGCCGGGCCGAGGTCGCCAGAATCTCCTGCACATCGCGCCAGCCAAGGTTGGGGTTGGCCTCCAGCATCAGGGCCACCACCCCCGACACCACCGGCGTCGCCGCCGACGTCCCGCCAAAGCTGCTGGTGTAATCGCCCGATGCGCCGGATGCGGTGTTATAGCCCCCGGTCCCCGTCAGATCGGTCGTGACCGAGGCCGCCCCCGCCGCGACAAGAATGTTGGAGCCATAGTTGGAATAGCTCGCCGCCGCACCCGACTGCTGCAACGCGGCAACGCTGATCAGGAAACGCGCCGCGTTGATCCCGTCGCCGTTGGCGTTATAGGCATCGTTGCCCGCCGCCTGCACGATCACCGTGCCCAGCCCGCCGCGCCCCTCCGCCGCCGCATAACCGTAGCTGCTGACGATCTGCGACGACACCGAGTCCGGGTCGGCCAAGGACTGAAATTCGTCAAACCAAGGCGCATAGCCCCAAGAGTTCGACATGATGTCAAACACCGCCGCATGGTTGAACACCGGGGTCAGCAGCGCGTCGTCGAACAAACGGCTGTCCGACAGGATCGGCACCCCCGTCAGATGCGCGCCATAGGCCACGCCCACGCCGCCCAGCCCGTTATTGCCCTCTGCCGCGATGATCCCGGCGACCGAGGTGCCATGCGCGTCTGCGTTCTCGCCCGTCAACTGCACGGGCGTTGGCCGATAGGTGATGCCCTTGTAGGTGAACTCCAGCGCGGCGTCGTAATTGTCGTTCAGGTCGGGGTGGGTGTATTGCAACCCGTCATCGAACACCCCAACAGACACCCCCCGGCCAGTATAGTCGGCCCACACGGCCGACATGTTGCCAAGCTGGGCCAAATGCCACTGGCTGGAATAGCGGGGATCATTCACACTGGCCATCGGGGAACTCGCCTAAAAGGATAGTAACCCCGTCAGATTGCGTAAAAGCCCTGCACTCGCAATAGACTTGGCCGGGCCTCTGGCAATTGTTTGCCGGCTGTGTCTGACGCGCCCGACGCTGGCCGGTCCGCTGGCCTATTCGGTCTTTGGCACCTGCCGATTGGTCAGCGGCACTTCCTTCAACCGCAGGGCCAGCAAGAACCCCAGAACCGCCAGCACCGCGACCACCCAATAGATCGGGTGCAAGGCGTTGGCGATCACGTCCGCCACCATCTGGTGCTGCTCGGGCGGCAAGGCGGCAAGACTGGCCGCGTCGATGTGCAACTCTTCCGGCACACCCCCCGATTGGGCCGCCATCCCGGCAATCACCCGCGCCGAGAACAGCGCGCCAAACGCCGCAACCGCCAGCGATCCCCCGATCTGCCGGAACATCACCCCGGCCGCCGTCGCCGTGCCAAGCTGATGGCGCGGCACGGCATTTTGCACCGCCGTCGTCACCACGGGGAAGATATGCCCCATGCCCAGACCCAGCACCACAAGCGCGCCCGCAAAGAACGCCGGATGGGTCTGGCGGGTCAGAAAGGCCAGCAACACCGCCCCCACCGTAACCAGCGCCAAGCCGATCAGCGGCAAGCGGTAGTAAAGCCCGGTCCGCCCCATATACCGCCCCGCAAGGGTTGAGGCGATGATGATCCCCACCGTCATCGGCACCAGCATAAGCCCCGAAACCGTCGGGCTATAGCCTTGCGACACCTGCAGGAACAGCGGCAGGAACGTCACCGCCCCGAACATCACCACACCCGCCACAAACCCAATCCCGCTCGTCACCGCAAAGACGTTGTTTGTGAACAGGCTCAGCGGCAGGATAGGCTCCTCCGCCCGGCTCTCAATCCAGACAAAGCCCGCCAAGGACAGCACCGCCGCCGCCGCCAGCCCCAGGGCCGTGGGCGAGGTCCAGCCAAAGCTGCTGCCGCCAAGGCTGGTCACCAGCGTCAGTGACCCCAGACAGACCGACAGCGCAATCGCACCCGCCCAGTCGATCTTGTGGCGCACCCGCTCTGTGCGCGGCGCGAAACTCGCCGCAAAGGTCGCCACGGCAATGATGCCCAGCGGGATGTTGATGTAGAAAATCCAGTGCCAGCTGAACGCCTCTACAAACCAGCCGCCCGCCAAGGGGCCGATCACGCTGGCCGAGGAAAACACCGCCGCAAACACACCCTGAACGCGGCCACGGTCGCGCGCGGGGATCGCATCCCCCACCACCGAAAGCGCCAGCACAAATAATCCGCCACCGCCCAAACCCTGCACCGTGCGTGCCAAGGATCAACCCGGTCATCGACCCGGACAACCCGCAAAGCGCTGATCCGACAAGGAAAAGCCCGACAGAGATAAAGACCATCCGCCGCCGCCCATACAGATCACCCAGCTTGCCATACAGCGGTGCGACGATGGTTGAGGACAGGATATAGGCCGTCACAACCCAGCTCAGATGCTCCAACCCCCCCAGATCCGCAACGATGGTCGGCAGGGCGGTCGACACGATGGTCTGATCCAACGCCGCCAACAGCAACAACAAGGCGACAGAGCCGATCACCAACCGGGCAGAGCCGGTCACCGCTTGGGTCGGCGCATGGGCTGCAGCGGGGGCCGAGGCGTGGGATGGGGCAGGGCCAGCGGACGGGGCAGGGGCCTTGGGCGAGGAACCGGGGTGCGACATCGAAACGACTTTCTAAAAGGCAGGCGGGATAGGTAGGGCGCAGGCATTTATATGTCAATGACACATAAATGCGTTTATCATGTTGTTGACATTCGCGCTGGTCCTTGGCAGGGGATTTGGCATGACCGCTTCTGCCAAAACGCCGCCGCATTTTCATCAGGGCCTTGCCGAACGGCTGGCCATCGCGGGCCTGTCGCCCCTCGCCGCCCAATCGCTGCTGGATCTCGACATCGCGCTGTTTCAGTTTCACCGCATGTCGATGAAGGGCGAAATCCCCGGCCAGATCATTGCGGAACTGGGCATCGGCCTTGACCTGTCACAGTTCTATGCCCTGACGGCGGTGTCGCGCATCCAGAACGGTGTCGCGCGCACCGCTCCCGAACCGGCCACCATCGGGCTTTTGGCCGAGGAAATGGCCATCGACCCCTCGCGCGCCAGCCGCATCGCCGCCGACCTCATCCAGAACGGCTATCTGCGGCGAGAGGCGCTGCAAGAAGACGGGCGCAAGTCGGTGCTGGTGCTGACGGACAAGGCGCTGACCGCCTTTGCCCGCTTTCGCGATCGCAAATGGGACCGCGTGGTTGAGGTGTTCTCGGGCTGGAGTGATGAGGACATGACCCTGTTTTCCAGCCTTTTCACCCGCTATGCCGACCGCATGCGCAGCGTCTACGGCAACAACTCCCCCGGTGCCGAGACGCAAGACACTTAAAGTTTGCGAACAATCGAAGAACACCGCTTTAAATCGCCGCTGAACCGCGCTAGCCTTTGCCGATGAGAGAGATGGACGACATCGACGCATTCGAGGCCGCAGTGCCGCTTAGCCAACGTGCCCTTGCGGCGCGCCCGGCACCCTATCTGGATGACCTGAACCCCGCGCAACGCGCCGCGGTTGAGGCGCTGGATGGCCCGGTCCTGATGCTCGCCGGGGCAGGGACCGGCAAGACAAAGGCGCTGACCGCGCGCATCGTGCACCTGCTGCAGATGGGCCGGGCGCGCCCGAATGAGATTCTGGCGGTGACCTTTACCAACAAGGCCGCCCGCGAGATGAAGCTGCGCGTGGGCCGCCTGCTGGGCGATGTGGCCGAAGGCATGGCGTGGATGGGCACCTTCCACTCTATCTCGGTCAAGATCCTGCGCCGCCATGCCGAACTTGTGGGCCTGCGCTCCAGCTTCACCATTCTGGACACCGATGATCAGGTGCGCCTGCTCAAGCAGTTGATCCAGGCCGCCAATATCGACGAAAAGCGCTGGCCCGCCCGGTTGATGGCCGGCCTGATCGATGGCTGGAAGAACCGCGCCCTGACCCCTGATAAAGTGCCCTCCGCCGAAGCCTCGGCCTTCAACAGCCGCGGGACAGAGATTTATGAGCAATATCAGGAACGCCTCCGCACCCTGAACGCGACCGATTTCGGCGACCTTCTGCTGCACTGCGTCACGATCTTTCAGCGCCACCCCGATGTGCTGGCCCACTACCAGAACCGGTTCCGCTATCTTTTGGTGGACGAATACCAGGATACCAACGTCGCCCAATATCTGTGGCTGCGCCTGCTGGCCCAAGGCCACCGCAACATCTGCTGCGTCGGGGATGACGATCAGTCGATCTACGGCTGGCGCGGGGCCGAGGTGGGCAATATCCTGCGGTTTGAAAAGGATTTTCCCGGCGCGGTCGTGGTGCGGCTGGAGCAAAACTACCGCTCGACCGCCCATATCCTCGCCGCCGCCTCTGCGGTGATTGAGTCGAACGCGGGCCGCTTGGGTAAAACCTTGTGGACGGCGGGCGACGCGGGCGAGAAACTGCGCCTCATCGGCCATTGGGACGGTGAGGAAGAGGCCCGCTGGATCGGCGAAGAGATAGAGGCGCTCCAAAGGGGGACATCCAAGTTTGCGGCCCGCCGAAGCAAGACGCGGTCGGCACCCGCGCATCAAGAGGCTGACCGCCGGTCAAAGGGCGATGCAACGTCGATGAACCCCGGTGGTGACACTCATGAGGTAACCCGCCTGCAAGCAGACAGCTTTACACAAGCTGGCAGGCAGAATGCGCCTTCGCCAACTGCCTTCGGGCTTGATGAAATTGTGATCCTCGTGCGTGCCAGCCACCAGATGCGCGCGTTTGAAGACCGTTTCCTGACCATCGGTCTGCCCTACCGGGTGATCGGCGGCCCGCGATTCTATGAACGCCAGGAGGTGCGCGACGCGATGGCCTACTTCCGCCTCGCCGTGTCGCCCGAGGACGATCTGGCCTTTGAGCGTGTGGTCAACCTGCCCAAGCGCGGTCTGGGTGACAAGGCCCAGCAAGACATCCAGCGTGAGGCGCGCGGCCAGGGCGTCAGCCTTTTGGACGGCGCGCGCGGCTTGCTGGCCCGCTCCGGTATCGGCGGCAAGGGGGCAGGGCAGTTGCGCGCCTTTGTCGACGGCGTTGACCGCTGGCATGCCGCCCTGACCCGCGCCGCGCGCACCACCCCGTCCGAGGGCGTGGTGATTGAGCCCCTGATCCCCGACACCGCCCCCGCCAATGACCTGAGCCATGTGCGTCTGGCCGAGGTTATTCTTGAGGAATCCGGCTACGTCTCCATGTGGCAGAACGACAAGACGCCCGAGGCACCGGGCCGTCTGGAAAACCTCAAGGAACTGGTCAAGGCGCTGGAGCAATTCGACAGCCTTCAGGGCTTTTTGGAACATGTCTCGCTGATCATGGAAAATGAGACCGAAGAGGCGGTTGAAAAGGTGTCGATCATGACCCTGCACGCCGCCAAGGGTCTGGAATTCCCCGTGGTTTTCCTGCCCGGCTGGGAAGAGGGCCTGTTCCCCAGCCAGCGCAGCATGGACGAATCCGGCCAGAAGGGGTTGGAGGAGGAACGCCGTCTGGCCTATGTCGGCATCACCCGGGCCGAAGAGTTGTGCACGATTTCCTTCGCCTCCAACCGCCGGGTTTATGGCCAATGGCAAAGCCAGTTGCCCAGCCGTTTCATTGATGAACTTCCCGCAGCGCATGTCGATGTGCTGACCCCGCCCGGCCTGTTCGGCGGCGGCTTTGGCGCGGCGGCGCATGGGTTTTCCTCGCAGGTGGAAGAGCGCGCGACGCGGGCCGATGTCTACAACTCTCCCGGCTGGCGGCGGATGCAAGACCGCAGCGCCACCCGCCCCGTCAGCCAGCCGCGTGAGGCCCGCCACATGGTTATTGATGCCGAGGCGGTCTCGGGCTACGCTTTGGGCGACAGGGTTTTTCACCAGAAATTCGGCTACGGAGAGGTCGTCGCCATCGAAGGGGATAAGCTCGACGTCGAATTTGACCATGCGGGCTCTAAAAAGATCGTTGCGCGGTGGGTCGTGCCCGCCCATCAGGTTGATGACGTTCCGTTCTGACCGTTTTGGCTATTTCTTAACGACAGCCGCCTAGACTCTCCTGAGAATCAACGCCGGATCTGCAATGCATGGTTTGATAAACCGCTCGCTTCAATGCTTTCTGCGCGACACCTATGGTCTTGCGCTGTGGCAGGCCGTGGCCCAAGAGGCGCGGCTTGGCTTTGACAGCTTTGAGGCGATGCTGCGGTATGACCCGGCCCTGACCGAGGCGGTTTTGACCGCCGCTGGCACCTTGCTTGACCGTCCGCGCGAAACGCTGCTGGAAGATCTGGGCACCTATCTGATCTCGCACCCCAATGTCGAAGCGTTGCGTCGCCTTTTGCGCTTCGGCGGGGCAAGCTTTGTTGAATTCGTCCATTCGCTGGAAGACCTGCCCGAACGCGGGCGTCTGGCCTTGCCCGATCTCGACCTGCCCGCGCTGGAACTGGCGGAAACAGAGGCGGGTACCTTCCGCCTGTCGGTTCGGGGGGAGCTGCCGGGGACCGGGCATGTGATCGTCGGCCTGTTGCGGGCGATGGCCGATGATTATGGCGCTTTGGCGCTGCTGGAATTTGTGGGCGTGTCAGACGGGGCGGAAATCGTGGCCATTCACCTGCTGGATCAAAGCTTTGCCGCTGGGCGTCGCTTTGATCTGGCCGTATCGCCCGGCTGATCCGATGGCAGGCGCGACCGAGCAGAGCGGCGTGTTTCTGACCCCCGACGCGCTGGCGCAGCTGATGCCGATGCATCTGGTGCTGGATGGGCAGGGCCGGATCATCGGCGCAGGTCCCACCTTGGCCAAGATCGTGCCCGAGGCGTCGTTGCTGGGTGCCTTGGTGGGCGATATCGTGACCCTCCGGCGCCCGTCGCGCCCCGCCAATCTGCAGACGCTGCAACACCGGATGGGCGAACGGCTGCACCTCGCGCTGGTGTCTGATGCGACCGTGATGCTGCGTGGCCATGCCATCGCACTGCCGGGGGCGGGGGTGCTGATGAACCTGTCCTTCGGCATCGGCGTGGCCGAGGCGGTGCGCCGAAACCGCCTGACCGACGCCGATTTTGCCGCCACCGATCTGGCCGTCGAAATGCTCTACCTTGATGAGGCGAAATCCGCCGTTGTCGAAGAATGGCGCAGCCTGAACCAACGCCTGCAAGGGGCCAAGGTGAATGCCGAGGAACAGGCCCTGACCGACACGCTGACCGGCCTGCGCAATCGCCGCGCGCTGGACAGCACCTTGCAGGTGCTGATCGCGCAGCGCCAGACCTTCGGGTTGATGCACCTCGATCTGGACTATTTCAAACAGGTGAACGACACGCTCGGCCATGCGGCGGGCGATCAGGTCTTGCGCAGCGTGGCCGCGATCCTGCGCGAAGAAACCCGCAGCAGTGACACTGTGGCCCGCGTCGGCGGCGACGAATTCATCATTATTCTGAATGGCTTGACGGATGTGTCCACCCTGCGCCGGGTCGCGGAACGCATCATCCAGCGTCTCAGGGCCCCAGTGGATTTTGAAGGCCAGCCGTGCCAGATCTCTGGCTCCATCGGGCTGAACGCGTCAACCCATTATGCCGAACCAGCCGCTGACCGGATGCTGAGCGACGCCGACGCAGCACTCTATCGCTCCAAACACGCCGGGCGCGGCTGTGTCAGCGTCTTCGAAAGAGAGCCCCAGGGCGAGGCCTGATCCGCCCAAGCCCCCGCTCGCCGACCGCACCCCACCCCGATCCGATCGGCAAAAGCTGGCGGATGGTAGGCCCGGAGGGACTCCGGCCCTTGCGGCATTTCAATGACTTAGACTGTCAAACCCTGCTTTTTCGTTCCATTGTTTTTCATAGCTTTTTTCCGGTTTTGTCAAACCGAATAGTCCTGATTCAATGCTTGAGTCAGCCACCCTAAGAACATCCGCAAAATTGAAATGGCCCGCCGGGGACGAACCGACGGGCCGCAACAGAGAACGACAAAGGAGCTTAAACAATGTCGCATCAATATGATATAATATCACATATTAACCTGCAAGCCCTTGCATCACTGCCCCGATGGGTGGCCTATTCGGGCGCACCCATGCCCGAAGGGAAGATCAACAAGGCCCCATTGAACCCGGCAACAGGTTATGCGGCAAAGAACAACACCCCGGCAACTTGGAGCACCCGCAAGGCTGCTGAAGCCCGCGCCAAGGCCCTTCAGAAGCCCGGATGCAAACCCGGCGTAGGGATCGAAATGGGCGATCTTGGCGACGGTCTTTTCCTTTGCGGAGTTGATCTGGACGGCTGCCACCGTGACGGGCTGGAACCTTGGGCTGAAGCGATCTGTAAACGATTCAACACCTATTCGGAGATCAGCCCCAGCGGGGAAGGCGTGAAACTCTTTTTCCGCGTCAAAGCCGAAGACGTGCCCGCTATCCGCAAAACCATGGGCAAGGATCACCGAACCGAATGGAAATGCTCTTCGCATCATGGCGCGGAACTGCACGTCTCTACCGGATATTTCACCGTCAGCGGGCGGGCGTATGGGGGCTATGGTGACGCCTTGCGCCTTGTGCCCCTTGGCGATGTGCTTTGGCTTGTGCAGACCGCAGGCCCGGCCCTTCTGACAGGCAAGAGCGGGCGGGATGCAACCCGATCAGCCGACGCCTTCAGACTTCTGTTGGACCTCTTCCGGGCAGGCAGCACAGAAGAGGAAGCGATTGCCGACATTGAACGCGACAACGGCCCGGCGGGCGATTGGTGGGGCACCACCGATCAGCGCCAAAGGGATAGGGCCGTTGCCAATACCAAAGCCCAAGCCGATGCAGAACGGGCAGAAGTGTTTGCTGACTTCGATCTGTGCTGGACCGCTGAAGAGTTGGAAGAGATCGAGATTGCCGGGATGGTTGGCGACCCTGCCGAAGTTCCCGCAAAGTCCAAGGCTAAATCCCTTTCGATCAATCGGGATGACTTTGGGGCACCCATGATGCAGGGCGACAAGCCTATCATCAACATGCACAACGCCATTCTGTATCTGGGGCGGAACGTGGACTTCGTGCTGCCCGGTTTGCGGCACAACCTTATGACGGCCCGCGATGAATGGCGCGACGGCCCTTTGACCGATGCGGCCTTAGTGCTGGCCCGCACGGCCATAGAACGCCTTGGCATGAAGACCATAGGCAAGGAACTGGTGGCAGATGCGGCTTTGGCCGTTGCGCGTTTTCGGCAATACCACCCGATCCGCGATGATCTGGCCCGCGTGCGGCATGATGGCAAGCCCCGGCTGGACTCGTGGCTGGTGCGCCATGCCGGGGCTGAGGATTTCGGCCTATGTCCGGGCTGTCGGGCGCAAGTTTCTGATTCAGATGGTGGCACGGGTCATGCAGCCCGGTTGCAAGGCGGATCATACGCTTGTTCTGTCCGGGCCGCAGGGGCAGAACAAGAGCACGGCCTACATCCAATCTTTGCGCCTTAAGTCGGGATCATCGGCCTTGGCCGCCAATCCTGAGCTAAACGCCGAAAAAATCCGGCTTGCCCGTGCCAATGCCGAAAAGGTGGAATCCGCAAATGCCCGCGCCCGTGGCGAGTTGGCCCCCTTGGCTGAAATCGAAAGGGAATGGGCTGGCATTTTGCGCGACGTTCGGGCGGCGCTTCTGGCCTTGCCAAGCCGTGCCGCTGCCCGCCTTGGGCATCTGACCCCGCATGACGTGAAGACCCTCGACTTCGAAGTCCGGGCCGTCTTGGAGGAATTGGCAAATGAGTGACGCCCTGACCCTGACCCGCCGCCGGGCGCTGCAATCCCTGAAGCCGCCGCCCGTGCTGCCCTTGGCGACGTGGATTGAGTTTACCATCCACTTCCCGGCAACCGTTTCGGCTTTGCCCGGCAAGGTCCGGCTTTGGTCATATCAGCGGGGCATCTGTGACGCCATTGACGACCCGGAAGTCAGCCGGATCACCGTGCAAAAGAGTCGCCCGCATTGGCTACACTTCCCTTCTGACCGCCGTGATTGCAAACTACGTCGCCAATCAACCTTGCCCGATCTTGGCCGTTCTGCCGACGCAAGACGATTGCCGGGATTATGCCGTGGGGGACATTGAAGGCACCTTTGACGCTTCCCCGGCCTTGCGCGGGCTTCTGGACGCTGAAGCCGACGAGTTCGGGCCGCTCGAACTCTTATGTCGAAACGCTTTCCGGGGGCAGCCTCAAACTGGTGGCCGCAAAAAGCCCCCGAAACTTGCGGCGACACAATGCCAAGATTTCTGCTCTTGGATGAAATTGACGGCTTTGAGATCGGGCAGGAAGGCGACCCCATAGCCCTTGCCACCATGCGCACGCTTGCGTTTCCAGACCGCAAAATCTTGGCAGGATCGACTCCGGTATTCGATCATGGCCCCGTGTCGCGCCTCTATGCTGAGTCTGATCAGCGCATTTTTGAAATCCCGTGCCCGGACTGTGGCGACTTCAGCGAAGTCAAATGGGCAAACATCGAATGGCCGGAAGGGAAGCCACAAGAGGCCGCTTGGCGCTGCCCGTGCTGCACGTCACTGGTGGCAGAGCGGCACAAGGCCGCCGCCGTGGAGAAGGGCCGCTGGCGGGCCACACAGCCGCATGTGGAAGGGCACGCGGGCTTCAGGATCAATGCGCTTGTGTCGCCCCATGCAAACGCCTCTTGGGGCATCTTGGCGGCGGAATTTATCCGGGCCAAGGATAGCCCGGCTACGCTTCAGACCTTTGTGAATCTGGTCTTGGGGGAACCGTGGCGAGAGGCGCAAGACGATCTGGACGAAAACGAACTTGGCTGCCAAGCGGGAACCGTTCGGGCTGCCCGACCGGATCCCGCCGGAAGTGCTGATCGTCACCGCTGGAGTTGACTGCCAAGATGACCGGCTTGAACTGGTCTTCCTTGGGCATGGCAAGGGCGATCAGACCTTCATTCTGTCGCATCATGTCATCTGGGGGCCGATAGATTCCGACGCCGACTTGGATCGACCTGGACTCGGCCCTGAAGACCATCTGGCGAGCACCCGGCGGGCGGGCATTTCTGACCTGCGACGCCTCCGTGATCGACTCCGGCGACGGCGGGCACGCCGATCTTGTCCACGGCTTCACCCGGTCCCGGTTCGGGCGCGCGTGTCGTGTCGGCAAGGGCGTGTCAGGCTTCAGCCGCCCCTTTATCGCCCGGTCATCCACCAAGGCGCACCGCTCTTCCTGATCGGGGTGGACGCGATCAAGGCCCAACTCTTCAACCGCCTTGCCCGTGGCAACGGCTTCCGGTTCTCTGTCCGATCTGGAACCGATCTTCTTTGAGCAACTGACCAGCGAACGCCGCGTGGTGAAATACTTCAAGGGCCAGCCCGTCCGGCGGTTTGAACGCATCCCGGGCAAGCGTGCCGAGACGCTTGACGCCACCGTCTACGCCCTTGGCGGCCCGGCAACTGGTGGGGATGAATCTTGACCGAGTCGCGAAGAGGAACTGGCCAGCGTGACCTTGCCCAAGAAGGACCCCGCTAGTCGATCAAATCCGCTTGGCTGTCGAGAACATAGCTTGACCGCCGCGGCGTGAACAAAATAGGAACATGCATGAGAAAACTGCGAGAACCTGTCCGATACTGGCGACCAACCGGAGCCCGGACTGACGTTCAGCTGACTCTGACCAATTCAACCGCCCTGTCCAACGCATAGTTCAAGGTCAAAAGGGGAGTTATCGGAATGTTAGCAGGTCTCAGCAGTCAAGCCGCTGCGAAGGTTCGACCTTTCACGAGTCTGCGAAAACGCTGAAACCGACTGCAGTTTTGAGGCCGACGGTCCAGCGCTGTCGCCGATATCCCCACGATCGTGAGCTTGGGGCCTACGAGGCGATGTGGATTGAGCAAGGTGCTTCGTTCAAGAAGATAGCTGAGCGATTTGCGGCCGACCCTGATGCGATGCCTTCGGATTTCGTCGAGCCTTCCATTGCTCAAGAGTGCGCACGGCGAGGTCTTAGAAAAGGTTCGCTGCATCTGGCGTCAAGCCGTTTGGATCTGCGAATTCATCACGCTGGGGACTACCCTGACAAGCTCCGGGATGCCCGTCACCCAATCGAGTTACTCTATTATCAGGGTGAATGGGAGATTTCAGAAACGCGGTGTGTGGCTGTTGTGGGTAGCCGTGAAGCTTCCGACGACGGCGTTAAAAGAGCGGCAAGAATTGCTCGTGAATTGGTGGATCGCGGCTTCACAGTTGTTTCTGGTCTTGCCAAGGGGATTGATACGGCGGCCCTTACTTCAGCAATTGAAGCGAAAGGCCGCGTTGCCGCTGTAATTGGAACGCCATTGGGAGTTTATTACCCGAAAGAGAATAAGCGATTGCAAGACAATATAGCAAGTGAGCACTTGCTGATCTCGCAAGTCCCTGTGATCAGATATTCTCGACAAGCTGTTCCGCAGAACCGGCTCTTTTTTCCTGAGCGAAATGCAACAATGAGTGCCCTTACGGAAGGAACGATCATAGTTGAGGCAGGAGATACTTCTGGCACTCTTACTCAAGCACGAGCAGCTTTGCACCAAGGCCGTAAGCTGTTCATTCTTGAATTGTGTTTTAATAATCCCAACATTACTTGGCCCGCCAAGTTTGCCGCTGAAGGTGCAATTCGGGTGAGAAACCCAGAAGATATTTGGAGCGCACTTGGCTGACCCAATTCGACTTCGTGTTGTTGATGAGACCACAAGAGATCAGCACGCGCGGCTAACTGCTGCGGATAAATGCTTGTATCTTTATGACTATACCCCGGGTGTAGGATATGAGACGCCCACCAATCAGCTCATAATAAATCTCAAAAAGAAACCCAGCGAAAGAACGACAAAAGGCGGTTGGCACTACAAGGCACGAGCAATTCAACATTGCTATCAGACATTGGCACCGGCCTTGAATCCGAAGTGGCTTGATATTGCGACGCTAGTTCCAATCCCCGGCTCTAAGATTGTCGGTGATGCGGACTATGATGACAGGATGGAGCAAGTTTGCCGAGGTATTAGGGCAGGGCTAGATGTCCGAAACCTCGTTGTGCAAACAGAGTCGACAATCAGAGCACATGAGGCTGGTCCCGGCGGTCATCGACTTTCGGTTGAAGAGCTTTTGGCGATTTATCAAATTGACGAAGCTCTAGCGGCAAACCCGCCCAAAGTCATTGGGATATTCGATGACGTGTTAACTGCCGGAACTCACTTTAAAGCGATGCAAAGAGTGCTATCCGAGCGATTTCCAGAAGCGCCGATCACAGGTATTTTTGTTGCCCGCAGGGTCATTCCATCCGCTGCCATAGACTTCTGAAATCGAACTTTACTTAGCAAAGCAGGGCGGCGGAAAGGAGAACCCGCCGCCCCTCGGATCACACGTGTCCCCCGAACCGCATGACCCGTCGCAGGTGTGGCACTACACGAAACTGTATCACTGAATTTTCTGATTCCGCAAAGTCCGACTCGTTGACTTCCGAAAAATCCTCTGGCATAGCTTGACCGTGCAAATAGAGGAGAACTCCGTGAAACCCACATACAAAGCCGCCCAAGTCGCTCAATTCATGGCTACTGAAGCCCTGCAAGAAGACTCTGCCCGCCTTCGCTTCAAGAATTTCGTGGGGGCAGGCTACATCATCACGCGGCAACGTTCCGCAACCGATGCAAGGGGCACGCTACTCTTCTCGCTTGGCGACGTGGCTACGGCCAACATCCTGTCGCAACTGGTGGACCTTGGCGGCCTTTCGCGTGAAGCGATGCAAGCCGCCGCGTTGCGTTTGCAGGGATGGATCATTGGCGAAGTGCCTGAAGGCACCAAATCACCGGAAAGCCCCGCGCAATGGATGATCGACACGCTTGAAGAGAATCCGACGGTAGCACCCGGTTTTTCGATGGCTATTCATTGGGCACGTCTTCCCGGCGGTTCTGTAACCTGCATTGCGGTCATAACGCATGGGGAATTTGGGACAATCGGGCAAGGTGCAGATGAGAATTCTGTCGGGTCATACCCCCATCGCTGCACTGATCCTGCCGCTTGACCCAATCCTATTGGAAACATTTGCGCGGACGAAAGGCTGACTCCTATGGCCTTTCCTTTCGCCCGTTCTATTTCCCGTCTTCTGTCGCGGCCGGCCAAGGCCGAGGCAGTGCGGCGCTTTGATGGCGCGGCGGGCGGGCGGCGTGGCTTTGGCATGGGCACCATGGGGCCGATCAATTCCGAAGTCGCAGCGGCGGGACTGCGCCTTAACTCCACTGCGTCATACCTCGCCCTAAACAATCCGTGGATCAGTCAGGGCGTGGCGAATTGGGTGGCGGCATCGGTAGGGGCGGGCATTGTGCCTACACCCAAGCACCCCGACGCCGCGACGCGGAAGGCGCTAACAGAGGCATTCAACCGCTGGGCTGAAGACGCCGACGCCAATGGTCGCACCGACTTCTGGGGCCTTCATGCTGAAGTGGTCCGGTCCATGGTCATCAAGGGCGAAGCCTTTGTGCAGATCATCATGACCGAAGACGGCCCCCGCTTGCGGATCATCCCCCCTGAGCTTGTTGATGAAAGCATAACTCGGGAACTGCCCGGCGGGGCAGTGATTGTGCAAGGCGTGGAGTTTGACGGGGATGGCCGCCGCGTGGCCTATCATGTGCTGCCCAATCGCCGCCATGACGTTTTCGCCACATATGCGCCCCCGGTTCGCATCCCGGCGGATCAAATCCTTCACGTCTTCAAGCCGCTTGCGGCGGGTCAGGTCCGGGGCATCTCTTGGCTTGCACCCGTGATCTTGCCCGCGTCTGAGTTTGACCAGCTTTGCGACGCCCTCTTGCTTGGGGTCAAAATCGCCGCCATGCACGCGGGCTTCCTTGTCGATCAGAACGGCACGGCGGGCGAACCTTACACGGGCGAAGAGGCCGGGGGCATTCTTGAGTCGGGCCTTGAACCGGGCACGCTGAAGCGCCTGCCTACTGGCATTGACGTGAAGTTCAACACGCCCGCCCAAACCCAAGAGGTTGCGGCCTTTCTTCGCTTGAACCTTCAGCAATTAGCGGCGGGCCTTGGCCTGCCTGAGCATCTTCTTTCGGGCGATTTGACCGGGGCAAACTATTCCAGCATTCGCGCGGGCCTTCTGCCTTTCCGCCAGAGAGTCGAGCAAATCCAATATGGCATCCTTGTTCCCCAGCTTTTGCGCCCGATCTGGCGGCAAGTGGTGACTTGGGGAGTCCTGTCGGGGGAACTGGACGCGCCAGACTTTGAGGCAAGCCCGCGCGACTTCATGGCCGTGGAATGGCTGCCCCCGGCCTTCATGCAGGTGGACCCGATGAAGCAGGTTCAAGCCGACGTGGCAGAGATGGAAGCGGGCCTGACCAGCCGCCGCAAATTGGTGGCTGCACGCGGCTGGGCACTTGAAGACCTAAACTCCGAATTGGCCGCTGAAGGTTGGCAAGCCCCCGAGACCAAAGTGGAGGCCGCGCCCGATGCCAAGTGAATCCGCTTTGCGCAAAAAGGTCAGGATGATCGGGGCTTCAGATGAAAAGTCCGGCCCGCGCCTAACTGCAAATCCATCCCGCGCTTCTGTCGTTCGAGATTATGGCACGGGCCAAACCTTTGACCGCAAAACGGAGGTCTTTCGCAAGTGCCTGAAACTCTTCAAATCCTGACCCGCCGCGCAACGCTTGCACCCGCATCGCTGGACCCGGAAGGCATGACTGTGGAAGCCACGATCAGCACCTTTGCCGACGTGCAGCGGGCGGGCTTCATTGAACGGCTGAACCCGGCGGGCCTTGATGCGTCGCGCCTGATCGGGGCACCCGTGCTTGATGGACACGCGCAAGGCAGCGTAGCAAGCGTCATTGGCGTTGTGGTGTCCTATCGCATGGAAGGCCCGGCCCTTGTGGCTGTGATCCGCCTTTCCGCCGCAACCGATGCCGCCTCTTCCGTTCTGAAGATCAGGGAAGGCGTGCTGCGCAATTTGTCGATTGGCTATGTCGTGCCCGCTTGGGCCGAGTCCACCGACCCGAAAACGGGGAAGCGCGTGAAGACGGCCCGCGCCTTCCAAATCCGTGAAGTGAGTGTCGTTCCCGTCCCGGCGGACCCGGGGGCAGTGTTTCGGAGTGAAGAAATGCCTGAAGACCTTATTGAAACCACCCCGGCGGCACCGACCCCCGCCGAAAACCGTGCAGCTATCCGCACCATCGCCCGTTCCGCTGGCATGACCACGGAACAGGCTGACGACATGGTTGACCGTGACTTGACCATCACGGAAGCCCGCGCCGAAGCCTATGAGGCCATGCAGACCCGTGGCCGCCAGACGCCGCACATCCGCGTCATCGGCTCGCAGGATGATCCTGCCACCGTCACCCGCCGCGTAACCGACGCAATGGTCATCCGCATGGCCGGAGGCAACCCGGCGGATGATGTGCGGCCCTACATGGGCCTGTCTGCCTTGGATATGGCCCGCGACGCCCTGACCCGCTCAGGTGTGTCTGTGCGTGGCCTGTCTGCCGATGAAGTCCTGACCCGGGCCATGACCACTTCGGACTTCCCGCTTGTGGTCAGCAACGCCATGGGAAAGGTCGCGCTGGCCGCCTATCAGGCCGCTCAATCGCCCCTAATGCTTCTGTCGAAGTCGCGCGTCCTTCCGAACTTCAAGGAGTCCACTTCGATCCGCCTTGGCGAGATGGGCCGTCTTGAAGAGCTAACCAAGTCTGGCGAGTTCAAGCACACCAGCCGGGCCGAAAATGGCGAGACCATGTCGATCACGACTTATGGCCGGGGCGGAAACGTCACTCGCAAGCTACTTGTGAACGATGACCTTGGCGTTTTGGGCGACATGACCGCTGCCTTCGGTGAGGCCGCCGCCGCGACAGTAGCCGAAATCATGGTCAACCTCGTGACCGGCAACCCGAACTTGTCCGACGGCAACCCCGTCTTCGACACGGCACGGGGCAACAAGGCCACGACCGGGGCGGCGCTGTCCGTCGCCACTGTGGATGCAGCCCGGAAGGCTATGCGCGGCATGAAGGGCCTTGATGGCAAGACGCTGGTGGCCGTGCAGCCCAAGTATCTGCTGGTCGGGCCAGAGATCGAGACCGAGGCCGAAGCCTTCCTTGCGGGCCTCTATGCTGCCACCACGTCGGACGTTAACCCCTTCAGCGGCAAGCTGACCCTCTTGGTTGAACCCCGGATCACGAACTCGTCTTGGCTCATTTTCGCTGACCCGGCCCGCCTGCCTTGCCTTCAGCATGGCTACCTTGCCGGGGCCGAAGGCGTCCAGATTCAGCGCACCGAAGCGTGGGATACCTTGGGCATGAAGTATCGCGCTTGGCTCGACTTCGGCGCGGGCTGGCTCGACTTCAGGGGCGCTTACCTCAATCCGGGGGCCTGATCCATGGCCTTGACCCTTCAGGAATTGACCGCCGCCCGTGACACGCTTTTCCGGGCGCGTGCGGGCGGCGTGCTGACCTATCGGGATCAGAACGGGGAACTTGTGACCTACAAGAGCGACTCCGATATGGCCCGCGCCTTGGCCGCCCTTGATGCAGAAATCGCGGCGGCGTCACGACGCCCCGCTTCCACCATCCTCTTCAGAACGAGCAAAGGATTCTGACCATGAAGAACTATATCCAAAAAGGTGAAAACCTGACCCTTGCCGCGCCCTATGCCGTCCTGTCGGGCGGGGGCGTTCAAACGGGCCTGATCTTTGGCGTTGCCGCTGGTGACGCCGCAAGCGGGGCCGAAGTCGATCTGGTGACTGTTGGCATTTTTGACCTGCCGAAAGTCAGCACCGACGTTTTCGCAATCGGGGCGGCTGCCCATTGGGATGACGCCGCAAAGCTGGTCACTTCGGATGACGACTCGGGCGCAAACCCCAAGATCGGAGTCACCGTCGCGGCGGCTGGCAACCCGTCGGGCAGCGTTGCTGTGCGCTTGAACGGGAGTTTCTGAGGCCATGAACGCCCCGGCACGTCATAGGGCTCTGCCGCCCCCGACCGCGCGACTTCTGTCGCGCCCGGAGGCGGCGGCCTATGCCGGGGTTTCACCTTCTACCTTCGACAAAATGCAGGCAGATGGCCTTATGCCCGCACCTATCCGGGTCTATTCCCGGACGCTCTGGGATGTTCGGGCGCTGGACTCGGCGATTGATTGTCTGCTTGATACCTATGACGCCCCGAAAAGTGGCGGTGAATCTAACGAATGGAATGACGTGCTACCATGATGCGCAAGCCGCCCAAATACTGCCAAGGCTTCTTGGACCGTCATGGCCGGACCCGCTGGTATTTCCGGCGGCCCGGCTTTGAACGTGTCGCGCTGCCCGGCTTACCGTGGAGTCCGACCTTCATGGCCGCATATGAGGCGGCAAGCACTGGCAAACCTATTCAGTGCGGGGCTGGGGCTTCCAAGACCGTGCCGGGCACCGTCGCGTCACTGGTGGCAAGCTATTACCGATCATCCGACTATCTGAATTTGAAGCCGATCACGCAGCGGACCTATCGCAGCACCATTGAACCTTTCCGCGATCAGCATGGCGAAAAGACGGTTGCAAACCTGAAGCGTGAGCACGTCAAGGCAATCATTGCCAAATTGGCAGACCGCCCGGCGGTGGCGAATAATTGGCTTAAGACTATCAAGATTCTGATGCGTCATGCCCTCGAGTCTGGGATGCGCCCGGATGATCCGACCCTTGGAATCCGCAAACTTCGCACCGGGTCTTCAGGCTACCGGACGTGGACTGAAGCCGAAATTGAGCAATACTATGAAAAGCACGCGACGGGCAGCCGCGCCCGGCTTGCTTTGGATATGATGCTTTACACCGGGCAGCGCCGGGCTGACGTTGTGCGCATGGGCCGCCAACACGTTAGGGATGGCGTTTTACTCTTCGCCAATCGAAGACCGGAACCGAAGTGGAAATTCCGTTGCACCCGATCTTGGTGGCATCCTTGGAAGCCCTTCCCAATAAGAACATGACTTTCCTGCTTACAGAATATGGCAAGCCTTTTGCCGTTGCGGGTTTTGGCAACTGGTTTCGTGATCGGGTAAAGGAAGCGGGCTTGCCGGATGGGCTTTCCGCCCATGGTCTTCGCAAGGCGGCCTGCCGACGTTTGGCTGAAGCCGGATGCACGGCACCGCAGATCATGTCCATATCCGGCCATAAGAATCTGAAGGAAGTGCAGACCTATATTCAGGCTGCCGACCGCCTTGGCCTTGCCCGTGAAGCCCTCAAAAAGCAGATCACCGCAGACGAAAGCAGAACGAAAATTGTCAAACCCGGCGTGGGGGTTTGACAATTTGTCACTTAAATCATTGATAAACAACGCATTTAGTAGTGGAGTGGTAGGCCCGGAGGGACGACCACCCCAGTTGGAATTATTTGACTTCTTCAAGGGTGGGCGCACCAGAATAGCAGTGTCGAGCGTACAGCAACACCCGGAGGTGTGCCCACTTTCGGTCTACTCGGCCATTAAAACCTCGACCAATCGGTCCAGGCGGTCTTTGTATTCTGGCCAACCTGGGCTGTGTCGGTCAAGAAGACTCCAGAACTCGGGGGCATGATCGTGATGCTTCAGATGCACGAGTTCGTGGATCAAAACATAATCGACGCACTCACGTGGCGCTTTGATCAGGTGCGGGTTCAGGATGATATGGCCTGAGGGAGAACAGCTACCCCACTGCCGAGCCATGTTCAGCAGCCGGAACGGTGGCACGTCGTGGACCCATGGAAGCCTGGATGACACATCTGCCAGCCTCTTGGCGAAGTAGTCTCGGGCCTTGACCCTGTACCACCCTCGGACGCGGCCTTGAACATCCTCGGCTTCACCTGTGCGGGACTGCACCTCCAAGCGGTTTCCCTTCAATCGGACCGACAGCCTGCGTTCGTCCGTGGTCAACACCTTCAACATGTAGCGCCGACCCAGGTAAGGTTACCGACGGTTTCCGCCCATGGACTGTCGAAGAAGTTCGTTCGTTCTTCAAGAAGCATCCTGTGGGTACGAAGGCTCACCTGGCCCTGTCGCTCCTGATCATCACCGCCTGCCGCCGATCTGATCTCGTTTTGCTGGGGTCCGGTCACGTCCAGACGATTGATGGCAAACCGTATCTGGCCTTCGTCCAGGAGAAGACCGGGTTCAAGGATCGCACCAAGGTGGTGGTACCGCTGGTGGGTTCACTGGCCCGCGCAATCAACGCTACAACCACGGGGGACAAGACCTTCCTGATAACCGACTATGGCAAACCGTTCTCGAAGAACGGTTTCGGTAACCGCTTCCGTACATGGTGCCGCGAAGCCGGGTTGCCGGATCAACTGTCGTCTCATGGCATTCGTAAGGCCGTCGGCGCGATCTTGGCCGAAGCCGGGTGTACCCAGTATGAGATCATGGCCCTGCACGGTCATGGTGATCCGAAAGCGTCGGAGATTTACACCCGCAGCGTGGACCGTCGCAAACTGGTGGAATCCGCTATGGGCCGCATCGATCTGGGCACTATCATCGAGTGAAACAGGCGGGGCCAAGTCTTCGGTTTACTACGATGGTTGTATGTCAGGGGAACCCCAGAAACTGTGCGGTCGCAGATAGTCGGCGCTGATATCGGCACCCGATAGCTGGGTCACATAGTCCCGCTCACAGATCGTCCTTGTATCCAACTCATTGTAATTCATCATATTGGTAACGGCCACCATGGCTTCTGATGAGAGATTACCAAACATAGTAATTTCAGTGAGTTAGTCTAAGTTCTGGGTGGTGCCTCGCAGCAAGGACTTCGGCCAAGTTTGTCTGGATCGCCAAAAAAGGGCACGACGGAAGTGTTTGGCAAGTAGTTCCTTGGGATCACTTCTATCGTCGAGAGGGGCGGCGTAGGCGATGAAATCGGTTACTTGCCGGTAGGGGCTTGATGCAGTGCTCCGGCCCATTCGTGCGAGCGTTTTCGTTCTTCCGTGGCGGCTACATGGACTGGAGTGTCGGGACTTGCCAGCCCACGATTCACCAATGCAACAAGAAATCCATCGCCACATTCGCCGGTTTCCTGGTTCACAACCAAGGCCGACAGCAAGGGCATCTCGTGATCAATGCAATACCCCTGAACGTCATCCAGATATAATCGAACTTGGTTCCGCATCTGCGCCCATGAGCGTCCGCTGGTGCAATGATCAGTGAAATCCTTGTACCCGACGGTTTTGTTTTCTTTGGCCACTATTGTCAGGTAGGCCACGGCGCTTTCCATGCAGAACCGTTCCGCTCGTGCATCGAGAATGGTACGGACTTCTCTGGTATGATCGGGGAACTGGTCAACGATCCGGTTCAATGCTTTGGTCGAGAATGATTTGAAGTTTGGCATCTAGTTTTCCTGACCGAAGAGTTCTCTTGCGAGTATGAAGCAGTCCCAAGCCGCAATGTCATCATCATTGTTGCTTCAAGACAGTACCAGACTGGCCAGATGGATGGTCGAGCAGACAACCAATCCTACCGTGAAGTCGGCTTTTCTCGATCAAAAAATAGTTTGCGATTGCCGGTTCATTACCAAATCAGCACTGACCTGGCGGCTCAGAACACAAGCAGCCCTTTGTCGATCATCCTCGGATGGTAGGCCGCAAACTCATGGCCGAACGCGGGGTGGGCGCACATGTGCGCCCACCCTTGTGCCCACCATTGAATAAAGCGTTTAATATCAACATATTTGGTAGGCCCGGAGGGACTCGAACCCCCAACCAAGGCGTTATGAGCGCCCTGCTCTAACCATTGAGCTACAGGCCCGACCTTTTCCGAGCGGACGCGCCTTGACTATCAGACCGGCGCGCGGGGTCAAGCCGCGCAGGGGCCCGGCGCATCGCGCCCGTGGCCCCCCCCCTCAGGCGCACCACCCAAGCCCGCGCCGCCGCGCCCGCCCGTCAAAACCCGCACCCCGCGCCCTAAACGCGCGGGGTTTGTTGCGCGGCAGGAATGAAAGGGTTATGGGGTCTGCGGCGGGCGGCACGGGCAAGGTGCGCCGGATCAGAACGGGCGGCGAGGAGCGGATATATGACGGCGGACAAGCAAGCAGGCGGCGTGGGCCACAACGGGCTGACCTATGCAGATGCAGGGGTCGACATCGACGCAGGCAACGCCCTTGTCGAGCGGATCAAACCCGCCGCCAAGCGCACCAACCGGTCGGGCACCATGTCGGGCCTTGGCGGCTTCGGCGCCCTGTTTGATCTCAAGGCCGCGGGCTACACCGACCCGGTGCTGGTGGCCGCGACCGACGGAGTCGGCACCAAGCTGCGCATCGCGATTGATACCGGAAACGTCGATACCATCGGCGTGGACCTTGTGGCCATGTGCGTGAACGACCTTGTGTGCCAAGGCGCCGAGCCGCTGTTTTTCCTCGATTATTTCGCGACAGGCAAGCTCGACATCGACGAGGCCACGCGGATCATCAACGGGATCGCGGCGGGCTGCGAGGCCTCAGGCTGCGCGCTGATCGGGGGCGAGACCGCCGAGATGCCGGGCATGTATCACAAGGGTGACTTCGATCTGGCGGGCTTTGCGGTCGGCGCGATGGAGCGCGGCTGCGACCTGCCCAAGGATGTGGCCGAGGGCGACGTGCTGCTGGGCCTTGGCTCTAACGGGGTGCATTCCAACGGCTATTCCTTTGTCCGCAAAGTGGTTGAGCTGTCCGGCCTTGGCTGGGACGCGACCTCTCCCTTCGGCGGCGGCACGCTGGGCGAGGCGCTGCTGGCGCCCACCCGGCTCTACGTCAAACAGGCGCTCGCGGCGGTGCGGGACGGCGGCGTGCATGCTTTGGCCCATATCACCGGCGGTGGCCTGACCGAAAACCCGCCCCGCGTGATCCCCGAGGGGCTGGCCTGCGAAATCGACCTGTCCAGCTGGACCTTGCCCCCGGTGTTCCGCTGGTTGGCCGAAACCGCCAGCATGAGCGAGCCGGAACTGCTCAAGACCTTCAACTGTGGCATCGGCATGATCGCCGTGGTCGCCGCTGATCGTGCCGCCGCCCTGACCGCGCTGTTTACGGCCCAGGGCGAGACGGTCGTCCAACTCGGCCGCGTCGTGCCGGGTGAGGGCGTGATCTACAAAGGCCGCCTTCTGTGAAACGCGTCGCGCTCCTGATCTCCGGGGGCGGGTCCAACATGCTGGCGCTGGTGCGCGACATGCAAGCCGATCACCCGGCGCGTGCGGTGCTGGTGCTGTCCAATGATCCGGCGGCGGCAGGCTTGGCACGGGCGCAGGCGGCGGGCGTGGCGGTGGCGGCGGTGGATCACCGCGCCTTTGGCAAGGACCGCGCGGCGTTTGAGGCCGCCTTGCTGCAACCGCTTCTGGCCGCCCAGCCCGATATCGTCTGCCTCGCAGGCTTCATGCGCGTCCTTACCCCCGGCTTTGTGCAGCAATTCCGGGGCCGGATGCTGAACATCCACCCCTCGCTTTTGCCGAAATATCCGGGCCTGCACACCCATGCCCGCGCGCTTGCCGCCGGCGATACCGAGGCCGGCTGCACCGTGCATGAGGTGACGGCGGAACTGGATGCGGGGCCCATTCTGGGGCAGGCCCGCGTGCCGATCCTGCCCGGCGATGACGAACACAGCCTGTCAAACCGGGTGCTGGGCCAAGAGCATGCGCTCTATCCGGCCGTGCTGCGCCGCTTTGCCGCCGGGAACCGCACGCCGCTGTTTCTCTGACCCCACCCGCAAAAGGCGCCCGCAAAGCCCACCCGCGCCCCGCCGCCGCCGCCCACGGGCCAACCGGCACCTGTGTCCTTTCGGTCACCGCCCCTCGGCTCAGGGGTTTTCAACACGGGGGCGAGTGCCTATAGCAAAGGGGCGGGACGCCCCCGTAAGCTCTTTGCGAAAGACGCCGATGCGCACGATTACCACCACCGAAGAACTGGCCGCCTTCTGTGAGGCCGCCAAGACCCAGCCCTACGTCACCATCGACACTGAGTTCCTGCGGGAACGCACCTACTGGTCAAAGCTCTGCCTGATCCAGTTGGCGCTGCCCGGCAAGGACGGCGACGCTGTTCTGGTTGACCCGATTGAGGGCGACCAGATGTCGATGGAACCGCTCTATGACCTGTTCCGCCATGAGCCGACGGTCAAGGTCTTCCACGCCGCCCGTCAGGATCTGGAGATCTTCTTTGTGGAAGGCGGGGTTTTCCCGGTGCCGCTGTTTGATACCCAGGTCGCCGCGATGGTCTGCGGCTTTGGC
This sequence comes from uncultured Alphaproteobacteria bacterium, assembly GCA_963815355.1. GTDB lineage: Bacteria > Pseudomonadota > Alphaproteobacteria > Rhodobacterales > Rhodobacteraceae > JAPUEK01. Next base: position 98,160 of record CAWFGJ010000007.1, on the reverse strand, counting down.
GAACAAGTGGGCTATGAAACCCTGGTCAAAAAGATCGCCAAGGCAGATCTTGATAAGACCAGCCGCTTCACCGACTGGTCGCGCCGCCCCCTGACCGAGGCGCAAAAGGATTACGCGCTGGCCGATGTCACCCATCTTCGGGTGATCTATGAATGGCTGGCCGCTCAGCTGAAGAAAAATGGCCGTCAGGCTTGGGTCGAAGAAGAACTGCGTATTCTGTGCGCCCCAGAGACTTACACCGTCAATCCGCCCGAAGCCTGGCTGCGCATCAAGACCCGCACCACCTCGGGCCGCTTCCTGGCCATCGTCAAGCAACTCGCCCGCTTTCGCGAGGAATATGCGCAGGGCCAGAACGTGCCACGCAGCCGCGTGATGAAGGATGACGCCCTGCTGGAACTGGCCTCCACCCGGCCGACGACCATCGAAGAACTGGGCCGCTCCCGCCTCCTGCTGCGTGAGGGCCGCAAACCCGAAATCGCCGAAGGTATTCTGGCCGCGATCAAGTCAGGCATGGAAATGCGCCCCGATGACATGCCCAAACCCGATCTCAGCCGCGAACAGGTGCAGGTGAACCCGGCACTTGCCGATCTGCTGCGGGTGCTGCTCAAGGCCAAGGCCGAAAGCCTCGGCGTGGCCCCCCGGTTGATCGCCTCGGCCTCGGAACTGGATTTGATCGCCGCAGGGGACCGCACGGTTGATTCGCTGCAAGGCTGGCGCGCCGAAGCCTTTGGCGATGACGCCCTGCGCCTGTGCCGTGGCGAAATCGCGCTCTCGGCCAAGGGCCATGAGGTCCGGGTGATTCGCCTCTGACCGCCCCCCAACCCCCGCAATGAGCCGCCCCCGACCGGGCAGGCTCATTGCCCGCCGATCAAAAGACCGCCCGCAAAGGCGCCCCCAACCCCATTTTCTGTCTGAAAATATCCCCGCCGGAGGCTCCCACCCCCGCCACAAAACCGCCCTTACAAAGCGGCAACCACGGCCTCAGCGCCGCGACGACCGCGCGTTGGTCTCACCCTGCACAACGATCTCGCGGATCCCCTCCAACTTGATGTTGGACAGGCTGATCGCCGCCGTGATCTCGCGCGATTGCTGGTTGACCACGGGCCGCGCGCCGGGTGGGGCAAAGACCCGGAAATCCAGCACCAGCACACCCTTGTCATCAACCGGGCGGGCGACCAGCTCGGCCTCCCACCAGCCTTGGGTGGGCGGCAGGCCCGTCGCGCGAATGATCGCGCCACCCGGAAAGGGCTCCACGCTCATCGACAACACGGTCTGGATCAAATTGCGCGGATCTTGCGGCGCTTGGCTGACCACCGCGGTCTGGGCCACATCGCGGGAGCGGCCAAACCAGTTCAGCGGGTTAAGCCGCGATTCGCGCAAGCCGCCGCAGGCTGACAGCGTAAGCACAGCGACAAGCGCAACGGTGACGGGCAGTCTGAGGGTCTGTCTGACGGGCAGGCGCATCCGGGTGTCCCATATGGTCGGTGTCTTTGGGTAGCCGATGCGCTGCGATTTGAAAAGGCCGCATGGGCTGGACCTTTGTGCTGTGGCGCATTACCTCCCTTTTTCAAAGACGGAGATTGCCATGGCCACCCCCGCGTTCGAAGAAATTGCCGAAACGTTTACCTTTCTGGAAGATTGGGAAGACCGCTATCGCCATGTGATCGAACTTGGCAAGGCGCTGCCGCCGCTGGAACCGGCCTTCAAGGTTCCTGCCCTCAAAGTGGATGGCTGCGCCAGTCAGGTCTGGCTGCGCCCGGTGATTGCGGACGGCCGCTTCGACTTTCAGGGCGAATCTGATGCGATGATCGTCCAAGGGCTGATCGCGCTGGTTCACGCGCTTTACGCGGGCCTGCCGCTGGCCGAGGTGGCGCAGGTGGATGCCGCCGCCGAACTGGGCCGCCTTGGGCTGAACGAACACCTGTCCTCGCAACGCTCCAACGGTCTGCGCGCGATGGTGCAACGCATCCGCAAGGTCGCGGCCGAGGCCTGATGCGCTAAAGCGGCTGCCCTAAAGCGGCGCGCACGCCGCTCGGCACCAGTCCAGCGCCTCTGCCGACAGACGCGGCGCCAGCTTTTGTCAACACCTCGGCGTGATAGCTGTTCAGCCAGTCGCGCTCACCGGGGGCCAGTTGGTCAGTCAGGATCAGCCGCCGGTCAAACGGCGCAAAGGTCAGCGTCTCAAAGCACAACTGCCGCCGCTCGGGGTCGCCCTCGGGCAGGGCAGGGGCCGGATGCACCACGATCAGGTTTTCCAGCCGGATGCCAAAAGCCCCCTCGCGGTAATAGCCCGGCTCGTTGGACAGGATCATCCCCGGCTCCAGCGGCACCTCGGATATGCGCGACAACCGCTGCGGCCCCTCATGCACCGACAGGAACGCGCCCACCCCATGCCCGGTGCCGTGGTTGAAATCCTGCCCCGCCATCCACAGGGCCGCCCGCGCCAAAGGGTCCAGATCCCGCCCGGCCAGCCCGGCAGGCCAGCGCACCCGTGAGATGGCAATGGTGCCCTGCAAGACCCGCGTGTAGCACAGCCGCGCAAAATCGCCCGGATCGCCCACAGCCACGGTGCGGGTGATGTCGGTCGTGCCGTCCAGATACTGCGCGCCCGAATCGACCAGCAGCAATTCGTTCTGCCCGATCGCGCGGTTGGATTCCTCTGTTACCCGGTAATGCATGATCGCCCCGTTGGGCCCCGCACCACAGATCGTGTCAAAGCTGATGTCATGCAGCGCATTGGTGGCGCGGCGGTAGCCTTCCAGCGCGCGCACCACGTCAATCTCGGTCAGGCCGGGTTTTGGGGTCTGCGCGTCCAGCCAGCACAGGAATTCGACCACCGCCGCCCCGTCGCGCAGATGGGCGGTCCGCATCCCGGCAATCTCGGCCTCGGTCTTGCAGGCCTTGGGCAGGCGGCAGGGGTCATCGCCCCAGGCCACGGTCAGGCCGGCCTCTTCCAACTCCATCGACACCGCCAGCGGTGCTGTGCCCCGGTCCACCCGGATCGTGCCCTGCAACGTCCGCAGCGCGGGCACAAAGGCTTGCGGCGGGCGCAAGCTGACCTGCGGGCCAAGATGGGCGCGCACGGCCTCGTCAAACTTCGCCGCCTCGGCAAACAGGGTCACACGGGCGTCATCGTGCAGAATGGCAAAGCCGTGCAGCACCGGGTTGCGCGGCACATCAGCGCCGCGGATGTTCAACAGCCAGCACAGCGAATCCGGCAGTGTCACGACCGCCGCCGATTGCCCCTCGGCCCGCAACCCTTCGGCCAGCCGCATCCGCTTGGTGGCCGCACTGTCGCCCGCCAGCGCATCGGGATGCACAAAGGCGCGGCCAAGCGGCGCATCGGGCTGATCGGGCCAGATGCGGTCAATCTGGTTGGCCACCGCCCGCAGCGTGACATTGCTGCCTTCCAAGGCGGTGGAAATCCGGGCGATCTCATCGGCGGTGTGCAGCCACGGGTCATAGCCCACCACACCCGCGGCCAGATTGTCGCGCAGCCAAGGGCCGGGCAGCGTCTCGGGCCACGGCACCGGGGTGAAATGCGCCAGATCGACCTGACCCTTCACCTGCGTCCGGTAGCGCCCGTCGATGAAAACCCCCGCCACCTCTGGCAGCACAAGACAGAACCCGGCCGATCCGGTAAAGCCGGTCAGCCACTGCAACCGCTCGTCGCGCGTGGCGACATACTCGCCTTGGTGCACGTCGGCGCGCGGCACAAAGAACCCCGCCAACCCCTCTGCCGCCAAAACGGCCCGCAAGGCCGCCAGACGCGCCGGGCCTTGGCGCGGCGAGGCATGGGTGTCAAAGCTTTGAAACATCTTCGGTCTTCTCCGTTTTGAACCCAACCCAAGGCCCGCCCCCGCCCCGAAACGAGCCCGGCCCCCAGACTACCCCGCCCGGCGCTTGCCCAAAGCGCGGGCGCGCTTTTTCGGGTCGGCGTCGAACAGCCCCGCCAGTTGCTCGGTCATCGCCCCGGCCAATTGTTCAACATCGGTGATGGTCACGGCGCGCTGGTAATAGCGGGTGACATCATGGCCGATGCCGATGGCGATCAGCTCCACCGCGCGCTTGCGTTCAACCATCGCGATCACGTCGCGCAGGTGTTTTTCCAGAAAATTCGCGGGGTTGACCGAAAGCGAGCTGTCATCCACCGGGGCGCCGTCCGAGATCACCATCAGAATCCGTCGGGCCTCAGGCCGCGCCATCATCCGCCGGTGCGCCCATTCCAGCGCCTCACCGTCGATGTTTTCCTTCAGCAAACCCTCTTTCATCATCAGCCCAAGGTTCGGGCGCACCCGGCGCCAAGGCGCATCGGCGGATTTATAGATGATGTGGCGCAAATCGTTCAGCCGGCCCGGCGCCTGCGGGCGGCCTTGCACCAGCCACCGCTCGCGGCTTTGCCCGCCCTTCCACGCGCGGGTGGTAAAGCCCAGAATCTCCACCTTGACCGCGCAGCGTTCCAGCGTCCGCGCCAGCACATCCGCACAGATCGCCGCAATAGAGATCGGCCGCCCCCGCATGGAGCCAGAGTTGTCCAGCAGCAAGGTCACGCAGGTATCGCGGAACTCGGTGTCTTTTTCCTGCTTGAAGGACAGGGGCGTCGTGGGGTTGGCCACCACGCGCGCCAATCGGCCCGCGTCCAGCGTGCCCTCTTCCAGATCAAACAGCCACGACCGGTTTTGCTGGGCCTGCAGGCGGCGCTGCAACTTGTTGGCCAAGCGTGAGACAGCGCCCTTAAGCGGCTCAAGCTGCTGGTCCAGATAGGCACGCAGGCGTTCCAGTTCGGCAGGCTCGGCCAAGTCCTCGGCCTTGATTTCCTCATCGAAATCCGTGGTGTAGACGGTGTAGTTCGGGTCCGCGTCGGAATAGGCGGCGGGCGGCGGCGGCTCCATCGGGGCCTCGCCTTCGGGCAGTTCCGCCTCGTCGCCCTGTTCCATATCGGCGGAATCTTCCATCGTGACCTGCGCTTGGCTCTGGTCTTGCTGGTCTTCCTGCGATTGCTCGGGCGAGGCTTCGCTGTCTTCGCTTTCCTGCTCTTCGGAACCCGCACTTTCGGGCGTGTCCTCTTCGGCCTCTTCGCCGCCATCGTCTTGCGGCTCATCGCGGTCAGGGTCGTCGCCCAACTGGTCGCCATAGCCCAGATCGGCAATCACCTTGCGGGTCAGCCGCGCAAAGGCGGCCTGATCGGCCAAGGCGGCGTCAATATTCTCCAGCGTGCCCGCCGCCTGCTCTTCGATGAAGCCGCGCCACAGGTTCATCACGTTTTCCGCCGACTTGGGCAAGTCGCGCCCGGTGGCCAAAGCGCGCACCAGATAGCCCGCCGCCACCGGCAGCGGCGCCTCTGACGCGGTCTTGATCTGGCCATACCCCTTGCGATCGGCCTCCCAGCCGATCTTGGCGTCGATGTTTCCAGCGGTGCCGGGCATGGCGCGCGCGCCCACAGCCTCGCAGCGCGCCGTCTCCATCGCGTCGTAGATCTCACGCGCCAACGGCCCGGTGGGGGCATAGCGGGCCGAGGTTTGCTCATTGTGGAACTTGCGGCGCAGCGCAAAGGCATCGGCTGTGCCGCGCGCCAACAGCACCTCATCGCGCGTCATCCGGCGACTGACCTGCGGCAGGCGGATGCCGTCCTTGTTCATGCCCGCCGGATCGACGGAATAGGTCACCGTCATCTCCGGGTCGTTGGCCATGGTCTTGGTGGCCTCGGCGAGGGCCTTTTTGAACGGATCGGCGGGGTTGTCGCTGGGTTTGCTCATGGCCAAGATAAAGCACCAGCCGCGCGCGGGGGCAAGACCCCCAGGGGGCCAGACCGCTAGCTTAACAGCAGCGCGCGACAGTCCGCCACCAGCCGTTCGGCCCGGCGCGCGGCGCGGCCTTGGGGGTCACGGCCAAAGGCCGCTTGGTGCAGCAAGGCCGCTTGCGCCACCTTGGCCTGCAACCGCCAGTCCATCAGTTGCACCGATGCCGCACCCGGTGCCGTCGCTTCGGCAAGGGCCGCCATCGCGTCACGCTCGCGCGCGGTCTGCTCTGACGAGGGGCCATCCATCAGCCATTGAAACTCCGTCAGCGCCGACAGCCGCCCCGCACAGGTCGCAAACAGCTTTTCCAGAGGTTGGGCGCAGCAAGGAAAGGCCAGAAACACGCTGGCACATCCCGCAAACAAAGTTCGCATACCGCCCATAAAACAGACGATGCGCCGAATTTGGGGGCAATCAATGCTTTATGCAACCGCAGTCATGCCGCGGTTGCACGGTGTTGCCGCAGGGCCGCGGGTTACTTCATCGCCATGCTGGCCGCAAACTCCGGCAGTTCTTCGGCAAAGCAGCGCTGATAGAACTCGGCCACGGTCTGGCGCTCCAACTCGTCGCATTTGTTCAGGAACGACAGGCGGAACGCATAGCCCACGTTGCGGAAAATCTCGGCGTTTTCCGCCCAGTTCAGCACAGTGCGCGGGCTCATCACCGTGGACAGATCGCCGTTCATGAACGCCGTGCGCGTCAGATCCGCCACGGTGACCATCTGGGAGATGACCTTGCGGCCCTTTTCGGTGTTGTAATGCGGGCGCTTGGCCAGAACGATGGCGGCTTCGGCGTCATGGGACAGATAGTTCAACGTGGCCACCAGCGACCAACGGTCCATCTGGGCCTGGTTGATCTGCTGGGTGCCGTGGTAAAGCCCGGTCGTGTCGCCCAGTCCCACCGTGTTCGCAGTGGCAAACAGGCGGAAAGACGGGTGCGGGGTGATGATCTCATTCTGGTCCAGCAAGGTCAGCTTGCCGTCATGCTCCAGCACGCGCTGGATCACGAACATCACATCCGCCCGGCCTGCGTCATATTCGTCGAACACGATCGCGACGGGGTTGCGCAGCGCCCAAGGCAGGATGCCCTCGTGGAATTCCGTCACCTGCTTGCCGTCGCGCAGCTTGATCGCATCTTTGCCGATCAGGTCGATCCGGCTGATGTGGCTGTCAAGGTTGACCCGCACCGTGGGCCAGTTCAGCCGCGCGCCGACCTGCTCGATATGGGTGGATTTGCCCGTGCCGTGATAGCCTTGGATCATCACGCGGCGGTTATACGCATAGCCCGCAAGGATCGCCAAAGTGGTGTCCGGGTCGAACTTGTAGGTGGGGTCAATGGCCGGAACGCGGTCGGTCGGCTCGGCGAACCCTTTCACCTTCATGTCGGTGTCGATCCCAAAGACCTCGCGCACAGAGATTTCTTCGGTGGGTTTCATCACGGTATTAGCCATCTTGCGCCTATATCTAGCCGGGCCGCAGCCCGTTCACATCTTTGATCGCAGGCCCGCATGGCCCGTCTTGCCCCTGAGTTGTGGAGCATATCGGTGGGGCCTGCAAGGGGTGGGGCGGGATCGTGCCTGCGACAGCAACGCCCCCCCTTCACGCCGCTTCGCGTCTGCGTGAGCGGCTGAAACCTGCCGCCCCTTGGCCTCGTTTCCTGTTAAGATCGCCAAAACCCATAGGAGAACGCCATGAACCGCCGTCTTTTCTTGTCTGGTGCCACCGTCGCCATGGCCGCTTTCGGATTTGGCCGCGGCGCCAGTGCCGAAACCTTTGAGATCACCCTGACCGAGGCCGAATGGCGCGCCAAACTGACCAAGCAGCAATTCGCCGTCCTGCGCCAAGAAGATACAGAACGTGCCGGCAGCAGCCCGCTTGACCACGAAAAACGCAAAGGCACCTTCCATTGTGCCGGGTGTGACCTGCCCCTTTACGCGTCAGAGACCAAATACGACAGCGGCACGGGCTGGCCGTCCTTCTACCAACCCCTGCCCAACGCCGTAGGCACCCGCCCTGACCGCGGCCTTCTGGGCACCCGGACCGAGGTGCATTGCCGCCGCTGCGGCGGGCATCTGGGCCATGTCTTCAACGACGGCCCGAAACCCACGGGGCTGCGCTATTGCATGAACGGTGCTGCGATGACGTTTGTGGCCGCCTGACCCGGCGGTCGGTGGCCCGCTGGCCACCATCGTCATAGACAGGCAACGGGCGGGCGGCTAACCAAGGGCAGGGGCGCGGTGCCCCGCCTTGCCGGAGCCCCCATGCCCCCCGCGCCTTCGCCGTTCACGCTGTCCGTCACGCAAACCCTGCGCAGCTACGCCGATGATCCGCCCTCGGCCAAGAACCTCGAACGTTGCCTGCGGCTGTTGGCCAAATGGCGGGCCGAACTGCTGGCCAATTCGCTGGTGGACCGTTCTGGCGCGGTGGTGCTTTCGGGGCCGTTCAAGGGCATGCGCTATGTGGCCCGCGCGTCCGAAGGCGCCCGCGCCAGCCGCCTGATTGGCGCCTATGAAGCCTCGCTTGCCCCGGTGATCGAAGAGATCATCGCCAGCGCGCCTGACCTGATCCTCGATATCGGCTGTGCCGAGGGCTACTACTCCGTCGGGCTTGCCCTGCGCCTGCCCGGCGCGCGGGTCCTTGCCCGCGACAGCGATGCCGCGGCGCTGGGCTTTTGCCACGACATGGCGCAGGCCAATGGCGTGGCCGACCGGGTCGAGCGGGGTGGCCAGATCACCCACGCCGACCTGTCGCTTTGCGCAGACCAACGCACGGTGATCATCTGCGACATCGAAGGGGCCGAGACGGACCTGCTCGACCCCGCCGCCGCCCCCGCACTGTGCGCCGCGGATATCTTGGTAGAGTGCCACGGCAATGGCACCGTTCAGGCCCTTACCGCGCGGTTTGCCGACAGCCACACGCTGCGCCGGATCGACCGCGCGCTGGATGGCTCTGGCCTGCCCGCCTGGATGGAAGAGCTGTCCGATCTGGACCGATTGCTCGCGCTGTGGGAATGGCGCAGCGGGCCCACACCCTGGTTGTGGATGAAAGCAAAGGGGCAGCCATGAAGACCAACGCCGCGATCTGGTATGCGCAAGACGGCTTTGATCCCGCCGCCAAAGGCATCAACGGCCGCCGGGTCGCCGGAGAATCCTTCCTGCGCGGGTTCTTGACCCATGCCGAGGTGGAGGAGTTCGTCTTCCTGACCAAAACCGCTGAAGAGCTGGTGCCAGTTCAGGCCCTCAGCGCCCGCCTGCGCCCGCAAATACCGCTGCGCGCGGTGGGCATGATCCGCCCCCCGGCAATCACGCCGCTGCGGACCGTGTTCTACCCCAGTCCCAACTACGCCAGCGAAACATGGCGCCGCGCGGTCTATGGCAGCGGGGCCTATGCGCTGTGCGGCATCACGCATACCATCTCAACCGCCGCTGTGATGCAGGGCTGGCTCGATCTGCGCGTCTCGCCGGTGGCCGAATGGGATGCGGTGATCTGCACTTCCAAAGCGGTGCTGTCCTCGGTCACGCTGCAAATGGATCTCGTGGACCAACACCTGCGCCAACACCTGCGCGCCGATCCGCGGCCACGCCCGATGCTGCCGGTGATCCCCTTGGGCATCCATTGCGATGATTTCACCCCGGACGCGGCGGCAGGGCAGGGGCTGCGCGAGCGGCTTGGGGCCGGGCCGCAGGATGTGGTCTTTGCCACCATCGCGCGCCTGACCCCGCATGAAAAGTTTGATCCCCTGCCGATCTATCTGGCCATGCAATCGGCCCAAGCCGAACTGGGGGCAGCGCAAAAGCTGCACGTCGTCTTCTGCGGGGTGTTCCGCGACGACTATTCCCGCAAAGTGTTTGAGGCCGGGGCCGCCGCCCTGATGCCGGAAGTGGGCTTTGTCATCCTTGACGGGGCCAAGGCGGACGAGCGCAAAGCCGCCCTGTCAGCGGCCGATGTGTTCTTGTTCCTGATCGACAACATTCAGGAAACCTTTGGCCTTGCCCCGTTGGAAGGCATGGCCGCCGGTCTGCCGTTGCTGGTGTCAGACTGGGATGGGATGAAAGACACCGTCAGCCCCGATGTGGGCTTTCGGGTGACCTCGCGCAGCCTGCCCGCGTCGCATCTGGCCAATGAGGCGCTGCGCTATCACGGCGGCATCGACAGCTATGTGCAATACTGCGCCGCAGCCTCGGCCATGACCGAAATCGACATGGGCGAATTGCGCGCCCGCATCCTTGATCTGGCGCAGAACCCCGCCTTGCGCAAACGCATGGGGGCCGCAGGGCAGGCCCGCGCGCGCGCACTTTATGACTGGTCCAAGGTGGTGCCGCAGATGCAAGACCTCTGGGCCGAACAAGAGGCCCGCCGCGCCGTCGGCCAATCGCAACGCTACGCCGCCGATCTGGTGCCGGTCGCCCCGTCGCCCACGGCGCTCTTCGGCAACTATCCGACCGAACAGGTCAACTTTGCCGGCCAACGCTTTGTGGCCCGCGATCTGGCCGGCAGGCCCGGCCTGACAGACACACTGGCCCTGCGCGACTACCTTGGCACCCGGCGCATCTTTGCCGCCCCCGAACAGATCGCCGCCGTCCTCGCCGCCATCACCGCCACCAGTCCGACCGCCACCTCCCTCATCGGGGCCGAGGCCGCCACACTGGCCACCGCCTGCGGCCTTAGCCCGCTGGCCACGGACCGCGTGCTGATCTGGTTGCTGAAATACGACTTCATCCGCCGGATCTAGCGCCCGCATCGGCAGCCATCAGGCAACCGCTTACTCCTTGAAGTAGCGGCTGTCCTTGATCTGATCCCAAGCCCAGACCACCTCTTGCAGTCGTTCCTCATCGGAACGGTCGCCGCCATTCATGTCGGGGTGCAGATCCTTGACCAGACTTTTGTATTGCTTGCGGATATCGGCCTTGGACCACGTATCGCGGGCATCCAGAATCTCTACCGCCTTTCGCTCGGTGGCGGGCAGCTTGCGGGTGGCCCCAGACTGCGGCTTGCCGGGGTTGCGCGTGGCATTGTCGCCCAACAGCGACATCGGGTCATTCACCCCCAACCGGTGCCACGCATTGCCATCGTCCTTGCGTGAGAACGGCTTGGTCTCGCGCTCCCACAGACGGTCCTTTTCAAGCAGCTTTTGGAATTCATCATCCGTCGCCGTGCCGAAAAAATTCCATTTCAGGTTATATTCGCGCACATGGTCGCGGCAGAACCAGAAGAACTCATCCAGATGGTCCGGGGATTTGGGCGCGCGGTAGGCGCCCTTTTCTTTGCAGTCAGGGAAATCGCAGCCGCGGTTGGCGGTGTCGAAAGCTCCGGACATGCCGCGCCGACCTGTTTTACGCTTCGCCTTATCGGACGAAACGCGGATGTCGAACTCAAACGGTGGGCGGGTGGTCATCGCAAGTGGCCTTTCCGACTCGGGGCTGCAAGTTTAGGGATTTGGTGGGCAAGGTGAAGGGGCTAAGACAAAATGAATGTGGAAACTGAGATGCGAACGCGGTTAGAGGCGGCTTTCCGCCCTGACCGGCTGGAAATTGAAAACGAAAGCCACCGTCACGCGGGGCATTCAGGCGATGATGGCACGGGGGAAAGCCATTTCCGGGTGCTGATCCGCGCCCCGTCCCTTGCCGCAATGGCACGGCTGGAGCGGCACCGGGCGGTGCAACGGGCGCTGGGCGATCTGAACCAGCGCGTCCATGCGCTGGCTCTGGATATCGGCTGACCTCAGGGGACGGGCGGCTTACCCGCGGCGGCCCCGGCGTTCGCGCTTGGGATCGCCCGAGGTGTCGCCCGTGCCGTCAGACGCGGAGGAGAACCCACCCAGCCGGGCGCTGATATCGTCAAGGCTGGGGACCGGGCCCTTGGGACGGCTTTCCAGCGCCGCGCGCATCGCCTTCAGATGCTCGGGCATCGTGCCACAGCAGCCGCCGATGATCCGCACCCCGGCATCCCGCGCCAGCACGGCATATTCCGCCATCAACTCGGGCGTGCCGTCATAGTGGATGTGGCCGTCATGGTATTTCGGAATCCCGGCGTTGCCCTTGGCGATGATCGGACGCGCGCCGCCCTGCGCGGTAAAGCCCAGAATCGTCCGCATCAGATCCGACGCCCCCACGCCACAGTTGGCCCCGAAGGCAATCGGCGGGTTCGCCAGCTTTTCCACCATCTCGGCCATCGCAGACGAGGTCACGCCCATCATCGTGCGCCCGGCGGTGTCAAAGCTCATCGTGCCGCACCACGGCATCCCGGCGAGTGCCGCCGCTTCGGCGGCCGCGCGGTATTCTTCAGGGGCCGAGATCGTCTCGATCCACAAGACATCCGCGCCGCCCTCTTTCAGGCCCTCGGCCTGCTCATGGAACATCTCGACGGCGACGGCATGGGTCATGGTGCCCATCGGCTCAAAGATATCGCCCGTCGGCCCGACAGAGCCCGCAACCACCACGGTCCGCCCTGCCGCATCCGCAATCTCGCGGCCCAGTGCCGCACCCACGCGGTTCAACTCACGCACCCGGCCTTGGGCGTTGTGCAGCTTCAGACGGCTGGCGTTGCCGCCAAAGGTGTTGGTCAGGAAAATGTCCGACCCGGCGTCGACCGCCCCGCGATACAGCGTGCGGATGTTGTCGGGCAGATCGACGTTCCAGAATTCTGGCGGCTCACCGGCTGACAGACCCATGTTGAACAGGTTGGTCCCCGTCGCGCCATCGGCCATCAGCCAGTCACGCGTGGCGAGCAGTTTTGAAAGGGCGTCCTGCGGCATTTGAATGCTCCGGTTGGAAAACGGGTATGGTCGGGATGTGCCATGCGGCAGGCTTGGGCGCAAACGCATATTCCACAACACCGCCGCCCGATCGGCAGGGCGTTGCCTGCCGCGAAAGGCAACGGGCCGCCCTGCACAGCAGAGGCGGCCCGCAAAAACGTGGCGCAAAACGGCCGTTTCGGGCTGTCAGAGTTCCGACATCAACATGGCTTTGGCCGCAGGCAGCATTTCGCCCATCTTGGCGCGCACTTCATCCGCCGAGGCTTTGCCGGCGAGGTCCTTGGTCACCTTGCGGACCACGTCCTCAATCCCGGCTTCTTCGAAATCGGCCGAGACGACTTCCATCGCATAGGCAGCGGCGTCGTCGCCGGTCTTGCCCAAAAGCTCTGCCGCCCACAGGCCGACAAGCTTGTTGCGCCGCGCTTCTGCGCGGAACTGCATCTCGGCGTCATGCGCGAATTTGTTTTCAAAGGCGTTTTCACGGTCGTCGAATGTGGTCACAGGCTGGCCCTCCGGGGTCATTATTCCTTTCCCCCCATATGCCCGCGCGGGCGCTCCGGTTCAAGCCCCTCCGCATCAGATCCGCTGCAGGATCGCCGCACCCCCAAAGCGAAAGCGCGGGGCAGGGCTGTCTCGCCCCCCCGCCTTGGCCCGCCCGGCGGCAGCAGCTTTCACCCCGAAAAGGCGCCTCACGCGGGCGCGCGAAACATTCTTTCGCGGCCCCGGCGAAAGCCCCGCACGCGGAAGATAGAAAGAAGATCAAAAGAAGATCGCACCAAGAGCCCCGCAAGACCGCATCGCGGCCCGCCGGGCCGGGCGGGGTTGCGCCTGCGGTCTGGCTTGCTTATAGCCGCAGGGAACGGGAGGGGTGGCATTAGCCGCCCCGTTTCCTATTGGCATCGAGGCATTCATGGCGCGCAGGAAAAAGGTCTACGAGGGTAAGGCGAAGATCCTTTATGAAGGGCCGGAACCGGGCACCCTGATCCAGTATTTCAAGGATGACGGCACCCCAACCCCCACCGAATCCAACCCCGCAACGGTGGAAGGCAAGGGCGTTTTGAACAATCGCCTGTCGGAATTCTTCATGTCCGGCCTGAACAGCATCGGTGTGCCGACCCACTTTATCCGCCGTATCAACATGCGCGAACAACTGGTGCGGATGGCCGAAATCATCCCGCTTGAGGTGGTCGTGCGCAATTTTGCCGCCGGTGAAATCTCGTCCAAACTGGGCATTCCCGAAGGCACCCCGCTGCCGCGCCCGATTGTCGAGTATTACTTTAAGGACGAACGCCTGAACTCTCCCATGGTCGCGGAAGAGCACATTGTGGCCTTCGGCTGGGCAACTCAACAAGATCTTGATGATATGGTCGCGCTCGCGCTGCGGGTGAATGACTTTTTGTCGGGTGTGATGATGGGCGTCGGTATCCGGCTTGCCGATTTCCGGATCGAAGTGGGCCGGATCTGGGATGGCGATTTCATGCGTCTGATCGTCGCTGATGAGATCAGCCCCGATTCCTGCCGCTTGTGGGATTTGCGCGGTCTGGCCGCCACCGAAGGCCAGCCAGAGCGGGAACCGGGCCCGCTGGCCGATGTCTACGCCGAACTTGCGCGGCGTTTGGGAGTCATGCCTTCCAACGTGACGCACACCACGAAGCCGACCTTGATCAACTGACCGCGAACTGCCCCTTGCCGCAGGGCAAGCGCGGGGGTAGGAGGCGGCAAATCACAAGCCTTGGGGGACCAGATGAAAGCGCGTGTAACAGTCATGCTGAAGACCGGCGTTCTGGATGTGCAGGGCGAGGCCGTGCGCCACGCCTTGGGAACATTGGGCTTTTCCGGCGTCCAAGGGGTGCGGCAAGGCAAGGTGATCGAGCTTGATCTGGCCGAAACCGACAAAGCCGCCGCCGAAGCCGCCGCGAAATCGATGTGCGACAAGCTGCTGGCCAACACGGTCATCGAAAGCTACCGGGTCGAAATTCTCTAAGCTGCGCAAGCGGTTATCAGGCTGGCGCGCCGCGTGACCCTGCGCGCGCGCCGCTGGCGCGGCCATTCTCGGCCCGCTGCCCGCGGCGAATTTTCATGACAGGCGACAGAACGCTCTGGTTGCGGCAAGGTGGCCGCGACCTGACAGGAGCTTGCCATGCGTGCCGCCGTCCTTCGCCAGTTTCGCGCCGATCTTAGCCTTGAGTCGGTCCCCGATCCGGTTTGTGAGCCGGACGGCGTGGTGCTCAAGGTTCTTGCCTGCGGTATTTGTCGTTCGGATTGGCATGGCTGGGTAGGCGAGCATCCTAAAGTCCGACCGGGTGCGATTCCGGGGCACGAATACTGCGGCGAGGTGGTCGAAGCCGGACCCTTGGCGCAGTGGCGGGTCGGCGACCGGGTGATCGCGCCGTTCATCCTGTCTTGCGGGCAGTGTCCCGAGTGCCGTTCCGGCCAGACGACAACCTGCCTTGCCCAACGCGTGCCCGGCTTTGGTGAGCCGGGCGCCTACGCCGAATACATCTCGGCCCCCCACGCCCATAACCTCGCACGCTTGCCAGACAGCCTGACGCCCGCTCTGGCGGCCGGGCTGGGATGCCGGGTCACGACCGCGTGGCACGCGCTGACGGGCCGCGCCGCGCTGCAGGCGGGCGAATGGTTGGCCGTGCACGGCACCGGCGGGGTCGGCTTGTCGCTGCTGCTGTTGGGTCGGGCGATCGGTGCACGCGTGATCGTTGTGGATGTGGCACAACCGCGGCTGGACCACGCCCTGCGCCACGGGGCGGAGGCAGCGTTGAACGCATCACACGGAGATGTCGCTGAAACCATTAGAGAAATAACCGGCGGCGGCGCGCATGTCAGTGTCGAGGCCCTGGGCATAGCGGCGACAACAAATGGCTCTATCGGGTGTTTGCGGCCGCTTGGGCGGCATGTGCAGGTTGGCTTGCCCTTGGGACACGCGGCGCGCATGGAGATCGATCTCAACGCCGTCTACATGAAACAGCTGGCGCTTTTTGGGACGCGCGGGATGCCGAGTTGGCGCTATCCTTCTTTGCTGGCAATGATTGAGACAGGCCGCGTCGATGTTCGGCCGATGGTAGCGCGGCAGGTCGCGCTATCGAAGGCGTCGGCAGAGTTGCGCGCGTTTGATGCCCCCATGCCGCCGGGGGTCGCGGTGATCACGGATTTCGCGGGGTAGGGTGGGGGGGGCAATTTGGAAGGCGCTGCGGCAACAGCCTCTGTTTTGAAGATGAGTATTTCAGCCAAGATGAAAAGGCGGCGTGGTGCCGGAGATTTCTGCCGCGTGAACGCTGCTTGGGCACTGGTCCTTTGGAAAAGTTTGGGTTAGGAGCGCGTCACGCGTCGCCCGCATCAGGAGCCCCAGCCATGAAAGCCGCCGTCGTTACGTTCCCCGGGTCGAATTGCGACCGTGATCTTGCTGTGGCTTTTGAAGCTGCTGGCTTTGCTGTCACGCGGGTTTGGCACAAGGACAGCGCTTTGCCTTCGGGCACAGATGTTGTGGGTGTCCCCGGCGGTTTCTCGTTTGGCGACTACTTGCGCTGTGGGGCGATTGCCGCTCAGTCCCCCATCGCCTTGGCCATTCGCGCCCATGCCGCGCGGGGTGGCTATGTCTTGGGGATCTGCAACGGCTTTCAGGTGTTGACTGAAATGCAGCTGTTGCCGGGTGCCTTGATGCGGAACAAAGGGCTTAAGTTCCTGTGCCGCAATGTAAATCTGACGGTGGCAACGACGCAGAGTGCCTATACCAGCTCTTACGCCAAGGGCCAAAGCCTGTCGGTTCCGATTGCCCATCACGATGGCAATTACACGATTGACGCTGAGGGACTGGCGGCTTTGGAGGCTGAAGATCGGGTCGCCTACCGCTACGCGCAAAACCCGAACGGCTCGATGGCCGATATTGCGGGCGTCTTGTCGGCCAACCGGCGCGTTCTGGGCATGATGCCGCATCCGGAGCGGGCTGTTGACGCACAGCACGGGGGCGAAGACGGCCGCGGGCTTTTCGCCGGGCTGATGGGCGGGATGGCGCTGGCCTGAACCCCTATGCCTTGAGGCGCTGGGCTTGGCACCATAAACTCTGCCCATGCAAGACTTAAGCGACCCTCAACCCCTTGTCGAAACTGGCACCGTGACCTCTTGGAGGTTGCGTTTGGCTGTGGCTGTTTTGGTATTGCTGGCGGTGGGCGTGGTGCTGACCACCAACCGCTGGTTGTCGGAGCGATTTACGGAAACCACCCGGAACCGGGCCGAACTGCGTTTGGCCCTGTATTCGGGCAATATGCTGGGCGAATTGCAGCGGACGTCCGTTGTCCCCCTGCTTTTGGCGGATGACCCTGCGATCCGCGACGCTTTGGTCAAGGATAACTTCACCGGGACGAATCTGCGGTTGATCGAAGTTCAGAAAGAGATCGGCGTCGCCTCGATCTTGTTGTTGGATGTTGATGGCCGCGTGACCGGGGCGACAAATCGCAACCTGCTTGGTACCGATATGCGGACGCAGTCGTATTACTTTGACGCGCAACGCACGAAGGACACTGTGTTTTCCGCCTCACCGCTTCCCGGCGGCGGTTATGATTTCAGCTATTCCCGGGCGGTGTTGTCGGAGGGGCGCTTGCTGGGGGTGATCGTCGTGTCGGTGGACATGATGAAGCACGAACGGGCTTGGGCAGGGTTGCAGGACGCGGTGTTGGTCGCCGATAGCCAAGGTTCCGTCATTCTCGCAACAGAGCCGTCTTGGCGCGGTAAGACCTTGGACAAGGCATTGGTCGCCGTCGAAAATACCTCTGCATTCGGTCGGGCGCTAAAGGGTGCCGCGGATTGGGCGCAGAACCCGCCGGATGCCTATGTCGCGGGCGAGGCCGTTCTGCGGACTGAGGCTCGGGTCGCTTTTCGCGGTTGGAAAATGATAACCTTTACCGCGTATGATTCCGTCCGCGAAAAGGTCAACGGCGTCATCGCGCTGGAGATCATGGGTTTTGCCATTCTGGCGGCACTGACATTCTACATTTTGTCGCGCAAGGCGTGGTCGCAAAGTCAAAGCTTTCGACGGGAGTCTGCCGAACTGCGGTTGCTCAACGCGCGCCTTAGCCGCGAAATCGCCGAACGGGAAAAGGTTCAAAAGAACCTTGAGGTGGCAGAGCTGACGCTCGCGCAATCCTCGAAGCTGGCCGCCTTGGGGGAAATGTCGGCAGCGGTAAGTCATGAATTGAATCAGCCGCTTGCCGCGATGAAGACCTACTTGGCAGGGGCGCGGCTTTTGCTCCAGCGTAAGCGGCCCGAGGAAGCTTTGTCGTCCTTCCAGCGGATTGACGATCTGGTAGAGCGCATGGGGGCAATTACCCGGCAGCTCAAGTCTTACGCCCGCAAGGGGGGGGAGGCGTTTGAGCCGGTCGATCTTCGCGCCTGCTTGTCGTCGGCCTTGTCGATGATGGAGCCGCAGTTGAAACAAAGGGTGGTCAAGATCACCCGCACCGCACCCCGCCAGCCAGTGATGGTCATGGCAGACAGGTTGCGGCTAGAGCAGGTGATCATCAACCTTCTGCGCAATGCGCTGGATGCGACAAAAGACCGGCGCGATCCGCAGATTGACCTGTTACTGAGCGCGGCAGAAGTGGCAACCCTATCGGTGCGTGACAATGGTCATGGCATTGCGGAGTTGGATAACGTTTTTGAGCCTTTCTACACCACGAAGAAGCCCGGTGAGGGCGTGGGGTTGGGGCTTGCGATTTCTTCGGGCATCGTGACCGACCTTGGCGGGCGGTTGACCGCACGCAACAGCGAGGGCGGCGGCGCAGTGTTTGAGGTGCAACTGCCCGTTTTGGGCAAAGAAGCTGAAGCAGCGGAATGATGAGGGCCAAATGGCGCGCGCAATGAAAGTGGCGATTGTGGATGACGAGGCGGACATGCGCGCCTCTATCAGCCAGTGGCTGGCCTTGTCGGGATTTGACACGGAGACCTACTCCAGCGCCGAAGAGGCGTTGAAGGTTTTGGGACCGGAATGGCCCGGGGTCGTTGTCAGCGACATCAAGATGCCAGGCATGGACGGGATGGCGTTTCTGAAACGGCTGATGGGCATGGATTCCGGCCTGCCCGTCATCTTGATCACCGGGCATGGCGACGTGCCAATGGCCGTCGAAGCCATGCGGGTCGGGGCCTATGATTTTCTGGAAAAGCCGTTCAACCCGGATCGGATGACCGAACTTGCGAAGCGCGCGACGCAAGCGCGCAGGCTCACCTTGGATAACCGGGCGCTCCGCAAGGAATTGTCGGATGGCACTGTCCTGATGAAGAAGCTGATTGGCGCATCGCCAGCACTTGAACGGTTGCGGGAAGATATTCTGGATCTCGGCCAGGCGGATAGCCATGTCTTGATTGACGGAGAAACCGGCACCGGCAAAACGTTGGTTGCACATGCCTTGCATGCCGTAGGCCCGCGTGCGGGGCGCAAGTTTGTGACGATTTCTTGTGCGGCTTGGGGTGAAGATCAGCTGGCGGCAAAGCTCTTCGGCCCGTCGGACGATGGTAACCTGCCGTTGGTAGAAGAAGCGCGCGGTGGAACCCTGTGTCTTGAAGACATTGAGGCGCTGAGCCACTCCTTGCAATCGAGGCTCTTGACCTTGATCAACGAGCAAGGCGTGCCGCCTGAAACCCGGATAATCGCGATTTGCAATGAGCACGCGCCGGACAAGACGCTTGAAGATGTGCTTCGGACGGATCTGTTTTACCGGTTGGGGGCGATGACGATCATCTGCCCGCCATTGCGGACGCGGGGAGAAGACATCCTGACGTTGTTTACCCGTGCCTCCGAGCAGTTTTCCGAAGAATATGGCTGCGATGCGCCACAAGTGACCGCCCAAGAAGCTGCCCAGTTGTTGCAGGCCCCGTGGCCGGGCAATGTGCGTCAGCTGGTCAATATTGCTGAACGGGCGGTTCTGCAGAACAGGCGCGGGTCAGGCTCTATTGCCTCCTTGCTGATGGCTGACAACGAAGCTTCCGGGCCGGCGATGACAACCGAAGGCAAGCCGTTGAAAGAATACGTCGAAGCCTTTGAGCGGATGCTGATCGACAACACGATGCGCCGGCACAAGGGATCAATCACAGCGGTCATGGACGAACTTTGCCTGCCCCGCAGGACCTTGAATGAGAAGATGGCGAAATACGGGCTTCAGCGGCAAGACTACACTTAGGCACACAGGGCAACGCTGATTTCCGTGATTTTCGCCACGGTATCCTTGGTGACAGGGAAGGGGTCTGCAATCCTTGGTTGCATCGTTGTTGCCAAGGACCTGCCACTGTGCAGATGAAATATCCCATTGTGTTTGGTCCTGCTTTGCCGCTAGGGTTTATGGACGTGGGCTTTGTCCCGCCACACCATTCTCTGCCCCTGACGACTGGCGCATTTTATGCGCGACGCCAGAGGGAGCCGGATCGGCCGCAAGGCTGTTAGCATTGCCCACCAAGTCATTGACCAAGTGGGCTTTTATAGGTGGAAAGTGAAAGCTTTCCAGACGTGAACCGCGATGATGAGCGCGACATTGGCAAGACAAGGTGAGGTGTGCCTAACGGGCATGGCCCGTCTGTTTGCAGTGCGCTCCGTTGCCCGAACAAGTCGCCCTTCCCCGTATGACAACCCCTCCGGTCCGCCGGGGGGTGTTTTGCGTTATGGGCGCAATGGATTGATATGTCTAAAAAAATGCTTATCGACGCCACGCATGCCGAGGAAACCCGGGTGGTCGTGGTCGACGGAAACAAGGTCGAAGAGTTTGATTTTGAAACCGTAAACAAGCGCCAGCTTGCCGGAAACATCTATCTTGCCAAAGTGACCCGCGTGGAGCCTTCGCTTCAGGCGGCCTTTGTCGATTATGGTGGAAACCGTCATGGATTTTTGGCATTTGCGGAAATTCATCCGGATTATTATCAGATCCCGGTGGCCGATCGCAAAGCGCTGATTGAAGAAGAGCGCGCTTACAACCGGGCGCAAGAGGAAGAGGACAACCGTCGTTCTCGCCCACGCCCCCAGCGGCAGGCCCAAAAAACCAGGGCAGAGAATGCTGAAAATGGCGACGAAGTAAAAGCCTCAGAACTCTTGGGGGAAGATTCGACCATCTCCGGCATGGATGTGGTGGATCTTGGAGAGGAGACAGGCGCGGACGCATTGGTTGACAACTCTGCCAGCGATGAGATGGCATCTGCGTCCGCCCAAGACGGCAATGGCGAAGAAGCGGATGGCCACTATCACGCCATCGACCACGCCTCTGATACCGATGACGAAATCGAGTCGATCGCTGAAGAGGACGTCGCTGAAGAAATCAGCCAGGCGCGCAAGCCGCGTGCCCGTCGCTACAAGATCCAAGAAGTTGTCAAAGTTCGGCAGATCATGCTTGTGCAGGTCGTGAAGGAAGAACGCGGCAATAAAGGCGCTGCTCTTACCACCTATCTAAGCCTCGCAGGTCGCTATTGCGTCTTGATGCCCAATACTGCGCGCGGCGGCGGGATATCCCGCAAGATTACGCAAGCTGCAGACCGCAAGAAGCTCAAAGAAATTGCACAAGAGATCGAAGTGCCGGAAGGTGCCGGGCTGATCATCCGCACTGCTGGCGCAAAGCGCACAAAGCCGGAAATCAAGCGCGACTATGAATATCTCATGCGGCTTTGGGAGCAGATCCGCGAACTGACGCTGAAGTCCATCGCTCCTGCGCAGATTTATGAAGAGGGCAACCTCATCAAACGGTCGATCCGTGATCTTTTCTCAAAAGAGATCGACGAGGTCCTGGTTGAGGGTGAGGCGGGCTACCGCACCGCCAAAGACTTCATGCGGATGATTATGCCAGCACACGCACGGCAGGTCATGCGCTATGAAGAGTCGACACCGCTATTCGGCCGCTATCAGGTTGAGGGCTACCTCGGCGGCATGTTTAACCCGGTCGTACAGTTGAAATCCGGCGGCTATATCGTCATCGGCGTGACTGAGGCGCTGGTGGCCATCGATGTGAACTCTGGCCGGGCAACCAAAGAAGGCTCAATCGAAGAAACCGCGTTGAAGACCAACGTTGAAGCTGCCGAGGAAATTGCACGCCAGTTGCGGCTGCGTGACCTTGCTGGTCTGATCGTCATCGACTTCATCGACATGGAAGAGCGGCGCAACAACCTGACGGTTGAAAAGCGTCTGAAAGACAAACTCAAGACTGATCGGGCCCGCATTCAAGTGGGTCGGATTTCGGGCTTTGGTCTGTTGGAAATGAGCCGGCAGCGGTTGCGGCCGGGTATGTTGGAATCCACCACCCAACCCTGCTCGCATTGCCATGGCACAGGCTTGATCCGTTCGGACGACAACCTTGGCCTGCAAGTTCTGCGCGCTTTGGAAGAAGAAGGGACGCGCAAGCGGTCGAAGGAAGTGCTGCTGAAAGCACCGATCGGGATCGTTAACTTCCTGTTCAACCAAAAGCGTGAGCACATTGCGCTGATCGAAGCCCGCTATGGCATGTCGGTGCGGATTGAGGCGGACCCCGCCCTGATCAGCCCCGATTATTCGATTGAAAAGTTCAAGACCGCAACGCGGGTCGTGCCGGAAAACAACCCGGTCATCTCGGGCAACGCCAGCTTGATGGGCGCACCTGTGGCAGAAGAGGACGATTTCGTCGAAGAAGACATCGATGAAATCGAAGTGGTGGAAGCAGAGGTTACAGCGGCGCCGACGGCAACAGAAGCCGCGTCGCCAGCCGCAACCAACGGAGAGGGCGGCAAGAAGCGCCGTCGTCGGCGTCGGCGCAAGAAGGGCGGCAATGGTCAGCCTGGCGAAAATGATGGCGGAAAGTCGACTGATGACGATGCGAGCGCTGAGGGCGACGACGCTGATTCAGATGAAGATTCTGATGCAACTGAGGCCACTGCCACTGCGGTAGCTGAACCTGCAGACGCAGCGAAGTCGGGTCGCCGCACACGGAAACGCCCGGCCTCCAAATCGAAGGCTGCTGTAAAAGTGGAATCGGTTGAGACAGCAGGCGAACCTGTTGCGGAGACTGCGGCCCCTGAAGCGCCAGCGGCCGAGGCTGCAACAGCGCCGAAACCGCGGAGCCGCAGTCGTGCAAAAGTGAACCCTGACGCCAAAGCTGCGGCAGAGGCCACGATTGCCACACCCGCTCAAGTAGCCGAGAAACCGAAACGCAGTCGCAGTCGCGCTAAGGCCGCGCCCGTCGAAGCAGGGGCAGTGTCAGAGACGGCGGTTGCCGAAATTTCCGCAGCGCCAGTCGCGACACCCGAGACCGTTTCGGAAGTGGTTGAAGCGGCGTCTATGGTTGACGTGTTGGCCGAACGTACGGTTCCGGCAGCGGCTGATGTCTCGACTGAAGCTGATGACGGGTCTGCCAAGCCTAAGAAAAAAGGTTGGTGGTCCCTGGGCCGCTAGTCCTTTTGAATTTAGAATGAATGGGCGGCAGATTTCTTTTGCCGCCCATATTCAATTTAGAGCGCGCAGTTAAGCTTTCATGGCGGGTTCGGCACCGCGCTGGATAAGATACGCTGTGCCTTGAGCAAGATGCGTTGAGGTGAGCAATGTGTGCCCAGCCTGCGTGCAGAAATGCGGTAAGTCGATTGCGGCCATCGCGTCACTTGCCAGCAGCCGAAGCACCTGACCTTCGGCCATTCCGATCAAACGCTTGCGCGCGCGAAGCACTGGCAAGGGGCAAAGCATGCCGAGACAGTCCAACTCAATATCCCAATGCATCGTCGGCCTCCCTATTTTGGCTCAATTACCGTCATTGACCCCTCGGAATCCAGCCCCGTTCTTTGACCCACGGGCTTGTGACAGGCTGCCCCGGTGACGCCCGTCTCAAAAGCCGATAAAGAGTGCTGAGCAAGGAGCCTTTATGTTTGGCATAGACCTTTTCGATGCAAGTTTGATCCCTGCCATGCTCGTGGCGGCGGCGGCAGGTGTGCTTTCATTTCTCAGTCCCTGCGTATTGCCAATTGTCCCTCCCTATCTTGCCTATATGTCCGGCATTTCGGTTGGCGAGATGAAGGAAGGCCGCTCGCCACTACTGGCGGCGGTTTTCTTTGTTCTGGGACTTTCGACAGTATTTTTGCTGCTTGGGGCAGCGGCCTCCGCCTTCGGTGGGTTCTTCTTGGGCAATGCAGATACTTTCGCGACTTTGGCCGGAATTGTCGTCATGGTTTTCGGAGCGCATTTTCTGGGAGTGATCCGAATCCCAATTTTGAACCGAGAATTGCGAGTTGAGGCAGGCGATCATGGTGGTTCCGCTCTCGGAGCATACGTGCTGGGATTAGCTTTCGCGTTTGGATGGACACCCTGTATTGGGCCACAATTGGGGGCGATTTTGTCGCTGGCGGCGCAAGAAGGCAATGTTGCTAAAGGGATGGTACTGTTGGCCACCTATGCTGCCGGCTTGGGTCTGCCATTTTTGCTGGTTGCGGCGTTTTTTGGCCGTCTGCTGCCGTTGGTCAGTTTTCTCAAACGCCATGCCGAACGGATCGAGCGGATTATGGGTTTGCTTTTGTGGACCATCGGCCTCTTGATGCTGACGGGCGGCTTTTCAAGTTTCTCTTACTGGTTGTTGGAAAACCTGCCGTTCTTGGCCCAACTGGGCTAATACCTCATAGATTTGCCGTATTCCTTGGCCAGTCTTTTGGGGAAGGGCCAAATTCAGACAGACGGAGCAAGTGTTGGAGGCAGGAACAAGAGCGACGTCACGTGTTCATCGGCGGCGCGTGTTCTACATACCGGGGTATGATCCTATTCATCCGCGGCGTTATCGTGAACTATACCGCAAGGAAGCCAAAGCTCAGGCAAAAATCTCCGGGTATGAAATTGAGCTAAGGCCCAAAGATGTTGCCTCAGGTCCATACGGTTGGCATGTTCGTAGCAAGATCGACGGCGCGACAACTGAAGCGGATGTAGAAGTGTTAGTCTGGTCAGATATCGTGCGAAACTCGATGGACCAAGGGATCGCGGCGACCTATCTGCAATTAGTTCGTACGGCTTGGGTCTACATCGGTTCCGGTGCGTTGTTTCGTCTTATGCGGTTGCGTAAGGGACCGATGATTGCCGCCCTTTACCCGATCCTGTTTTTGCTTACGCAGTTAGGTTTAGCAATTTTGGCAGGTTGGGGGATTTTCCGCCTCGGATCGCTGCTGCATCCTTGGGCGGGTTTGGTCCCCGGATTGGCCCTGGTTTGGTTAACGCTGCGGCTTTTCAAGCGGTATGATAACAAGGTCTTCGCCTACTATTTGATGCATGACTATGCCTACTCCGCGCGATCAAAAGGTGCCAATCCACCTGAGTTGGAGGCGCGGATGGCAGCGTTCCGCCATAGAATCGGGCAAGCGCTGCGGGACGGTATCGACGAAGTGCTGGTGGTGGGGCATTCGTCTGGCGCACATCTGGCCGTGTCGATTTTATCTGATTTGATCCGCGAAGGACAGACGCGCGTGCAGTTTCCAGTTCTGTCGCTGCTCACGCTCGGTCAGGTGGTGCCAATGGTCTCCTTTTTGCCCGAAGCCAGACGACTACGTGGTGACCTCGCTTACCTGAGCCAACGCAAAGAGGTGACGTGGGTCGATGTAACGGCGCCGGGGGACGGTTGCGCGTTTGCGTTGTGCGATCCGGTCGCAGTTTCGGGCATGGCGACGGAAGATAAGCGATGGCCCTTAGTGCTATCCGCCGCGTTTACAAAAACCTTGTCCCCCGAACGTTGGAAAGCCTTACGTTGGCGCTTCTTCCGGCTCCATTTCCAATATCTTTGCGCGTTTGACCGCCCTTCGGACTATGACTATTTTCAAATTACCGCGGGGCCCATATCGCTAGGCACACGGTATGCCTCACGTGCGCCCTCCAAAAGTAGGATTGAACAGGCTGTTTCGGGCTATACGTCAGTCGCATGACTCCACCAAAGCCCCCTTCTAGACCCGACAATGTGTCACTCTGGCACTACTTGCTGCTATTCCGGAAGGATATTTTGTCTGCCCAGCCCGCGCGTCTCTATAGGGCGTGGATGGCAGAGTTCCGCACACCTTTCTTCCGAAGCTATCTTTGCAATGATCCTGCCTTGGTGAACCGGGTCTTGGTAGAGCGTCCTGATGATTTCCCAAAGTCCAACCGCATTGGCGAGGGCCTGAGGCCACTTTTGGGCAATTCAGTTTTTGTCACCAACGGAGACGAATGGAAGCGGCAGCGGCGCATCATCGATCCTGCGTTTGAGGGCGGGCGCTTGCGCGATACTTTTCCTGCGATGCTGGCCGCCGGACAAGCTGCGGTGGCACGTCTTTCGCCGGGAGAAATTGAAGTCGAGGCGGCGATGAGCCATGCCGCTGCGGATGTGATATTTCGTACGTTGTTTTCCCTTCCGATCGAAAATGAAGTTGCCAGCGCCGTTTTTGATGAGTTTCGGAACTACCAACGCACGCAACCCATCCTAAATCTTGCTGCCTTCCTGCCGTTGCCGAGATGGTTCCCGCGGTTTCATCGGCGCGGGACCAAGCGATCTGCTGCAGTGATACGGGGACTGATCACGCGTCTGACCGAAGCAAGAGCGGCGGAGATCGCGGCGGGCACCGCCCCAGATGATCTGGCTACGAAAATCATGGTTACCAAAGACCCTTTGACCGGAAACTGTTTCAAGACCAACGAAATGGTCGATCAGGTCGCAATCTTCTTTCTAGCAGGGCATGAAACGTCAGCTTCAGCTTTAGCATGGGCGCTCTACCTTTTGGCGACCAACACCGATGCGCAAAGTCGCGTGGCGGACGAGGCCGCGAGCCTTAACGCATCCTCAGACTTTTCAGCATTGTCTGGTTTGAAATTTACTCGCGATGTGTTCCGTGAGGCATTGCGGCTCTACCCACCTGTCCCGATGATGGTTCGAGAAAACCAATGTCCGGAGAAAATGCGCGACAGGATCGTTGAAAATGGCGCGCAAATCGTTCTTTCGCCGTGGCACCTGCACCGACATGAGAGAATTTGGCACGAGCCGGATGAGTTTAAGCCGGAACGCTGGCAAACGGACAAAAATCGGGTATGCGCCCGCGAAGCCTATATGCCGTTTTCTGCCGGCCCCAGAGTTTGTCCCGGCGCCGGATTTGCTATGGTTGAAGGGCCATTGCTGTTGGCGCTGTTGATCAAAGCTTTTCGCTTTGATCCGTTGCCTGACCATGTCCCGGTCCCGGTCGCTCATCTGACCGTGCGATCGATCGGCGGCATCCATTTGAAAGTCACGCGGCGCTGATAGCTGCCGCGTGATCCGGCGAATTATGAACTGGCTGCTGAAAAGGACTTAGAGCGCGAGGCTCGTCCAAGCACCGTTCCGCTTTGAAGATCGGACACAAGCATCGACAAAGGCCACGCCCTCCAAGCCTTCCTTCAGTCCAGGAAAGGTGACTGCCGCGTCAATCGCACTGCCATCGCGCCGCGCGATAATTGCACGGGCCGCTTCGGCGTAGATATTGGCGAAACCTTCCAGATAGCCCTCAGGGTGCCCCGACGGAATGCGGGTCATGCGCCCCGCGGCTTCACCCGAACCCGCACCACCACGACTCAACCGATAGCGCGGTGCGCCAAAAGGGGTGACCCATAGGTAGTTGGGGTTTTCTTGTTCCCATTCAATCCCGGCCTTTGTCCCGTAAATCCGGAGGCGCAAGCCGTTTTCTTGACCAGAAGCGACCTGGCTGCACCAAAGCATGCCGCGTGCGCCAGATGTGTAGCGCATCAAAACATGAGCGTTGTCGTCGACACGGCGGCCAGGAACAAAGCTTTGGAGATCAGCGGAAAGTTCTTCAAGGGTTAGCCCAGAAACAAAATTGGCAAGGTTGAACGCGTGAGTCCCGATATCGCCCGTCGAGCCGCCCGCCCCGGAACGGGCAGGGTCTGTACGCCACTCGGCCTGCTTTTGGCCTGAAGCTTCGAGCGGTTCAGCAAGCCAGTCTTGGACGTATTCCACCTGAACCAATCGGATTTCCCCGAGATCTCCGGCTTCCACCATAGACTTTGCCTGACGGATCATAGGGTAGCCGGTGTAGTTGTGGGTCAACGCAAATACGACGCCCGACTCCGTCGCCGCTTTGGCGAGTTTTTTTGCTTCTGGTAGGGTTGCAGTCAGCGGTTTGTCGCAGATCACATGGATACCACGCTTAAGAAACTGCAACGCGACCGGTGCATGCATGTGATTTGGGGTAACGATAGCTACCGCTTCTATCCCATCCTTGCGTCTTGCCTCACGCGAGGCCATTTCGGCAAAGCTGGAATAAGAACGTTCGACTCCCAAGTCAGCAGCAGAGGCTGCGGCGCGGTCGGGATCAGCTGAGAAAGCCCCCGCAACTAGTTCATATTGGTCGTCGAGCCGGCTCGCTATGCGGTGAACCGCGCCAATAAATGCACCTCTTCCACCGCCAACCATACCCAAGCGGATACGGGGGGCGCGGGCAACGTGTGCGGCTGTAATGGCCATAGTTAATCCTCCCATTTAGAAAGTTTTCAGACGTTTTCTGACGGTGCTCTGCAACGGCGTCAAATGTCTTTTTGCTGGCTAAGAGCGCGCGCTTGCAACTCCTAGCTCCACCTCGGTTGGTACTTCTAGCGCTTGGCCCTGTTCCGGTGCGCGCTTTTCGATGGCAGCTATCAGGGCGCGTGCTAGAAAGTCGCCAGCGCGGCTAACGTCCTCGTGGACCACGAACATTTCGGGCCGGAAGCGATGAAGAAAGCGGATCGCTTCTTTGGAGACAATGTTGAAATCGGTGCCAATGGAAAGGCCTGCCAGTTCGGCTCCGACAACCGCAGCCATCGCACCAGTGGTAGAGCCCGAAATAATGCCATCGGGGATAGGTGCGGCAGCGAAACGGCGGGCTATAGCTTGTTCAATTGCACCCGCGCCGCTGTCGCTGTCAAAGCCCTCTGCGATTTCAAACGTCACTCCCGGCAGAGAAGCCGCAGCTTCGGAGTAGCCCTTGCACATATGCACCGAATAGCTGTGTGAGATAGGCGGCGGGATGAGAAAAAGGTGCTTTCGTCCGCGTTCGACCAGTACCTTCACTGCGAGGCGTGAAAAAGCTTCGTTGTCGAAGTCATAGTAGGGGTGGTCGATGCCCTGGTCTGTTCGGCCGTGCGTCGCAAAAGGAAATCCGCGTTCGGCCATAAAGCGGACCCGTGGATCATCAGGCCGGGTCTGGTTAAGGATTACGCCATCTGCGCTTTCCGTCTCTACGATATAGCGGATTGACTCCAACGGATCCTGGTCTGGGAAAAAGGGCATAACTACCAAATGGTATGCGGTACCTCGAAGCGCATTCGCGATAGAATAGATTAGACGCGAAGTATGGTTCATAACGTCTGCCTCTGTAGACAGGACCAACGCTATGACATTGGTTTTGCCGGTGCGCAGGCGCACGCCGGCACGGTTCGGTCGATACCCTAGTCGCTCGGCTGTTTCCCGGACCCGGCGTTTGGTTTCTTCGCTAATATCGGAAGCATTTTTGAGCGCGCGACTAACGGTGGCGATGGCCAGCCCGGTTTCTGAAGCAATGGTCTTTAGCGTTGGCCGGACAGTGCCTAAGCCATCGTTTCCTGATTCTGTCATACCGCCCTCCCCGGAGCGTCGCTGCCAATCGTTCCAACCCCGCGCTCCATCTATTTTTGTCATGCCCGGCGGCAATGCCTGAGATAGTTGCGCGATTCGCTTTCAGGGGATCGGCAGGCGCCTCAGGGCTCTCTTGCCCCAAAAATTCTGCTTTTTCCATCGGATACGGTCATACGCGTAGGAGACAAGGTCGGCCAAGTCAGCGGATACATCGGACCATTTGAGGACGGAAAATCCTCATCGACAAGCGAAAAGAATTCTTGATCCGAAAAACTATAACGTTATAGGCTGCGACTATAACGATATAGAAACGATAGCAACACGACTAAACTGGGAGGACTACAAATGAAGAACTGGAAACTGGCTGCGGGGCTTTTGGCTTCAGTGGCGATGCCGTCGGCAGCACTTTCGACGGAACTCGAAGTCACCCACTGGTGGACCTCTGGTGGTGAAGCTGCTGCGGTGGCAGAGCTTGCCAAGGCCTTCGATGCCAGTGGCGATAAGTGGATTGACGGCGCGATCGCTGGCGGCGGCGGCACGGCGCGTCCGATCATGATCTCCCGCATCACCGGCGGTGACCCGATGGGCGCGACCCAGTTCAACCACGGCCAACAAGCTCTGGAATTGGTTGAGGCCGGGTTGATGCTCGACTTGACCGATGTCGCAGAAGCTAACCATTGGAAAGACATTGTCTATCCTCAGTCGTTGCTTGATAGCTGCACTGTCGATGGTAAGATTTACTGTGCGCCGGTTAACATTCACTCGCCAGAGTGGCTTTGGCTGTCGAACAAAGTTTACGAAGATCTCGGCATCCCAGTCCCGACCAATTGGAATGAGTTTGTTGCTTCGGCGCCTCAAGTGGAAGCTGCCGGCAAAATTCCGTTGGCACTGGGCAACCAACCCTGGCAGTCGAACCTTGCATTCGGCGCTTTGGTGATCGGTATCGGTGGCCTCGATCTGTGGAAAAAAGTCAATATCGACAAGGATATGGAAGCCGCAGCTGGACCCGAGATGGCCGTTGTTTTCCAAGCCGCCGCAGATG
Source organism: uncultured Alphaproteobacteria bacterium (assembly GCA_963815355.1). Classification (GTDB taxonomy): domain Bacteria; phylum Pseudomonadota; class Alphaproteobacteria; order Rhodobacterales; family Rhodobacteraceae; genus JAPUEK01. Next base: position 67,990 of record CAWFGJ010000007.1, on the reverse strand, counting down.
CCCGCAAATTGGCGGCAAAATCGACCGTTCAGGATTGGAACCAGGCCACGAACCTCGTAATCACGGATCAGGCCGCTGGCCAGATCATGGGCGACTGGGCGCAGGGCGAGTTTCAAGTCGCGGGCGAAGTGGCTGGCAAAGACTATACATGTCTGCCGGGCATGGGTCTGAACGAGTATATCTCGACCGGTGGCGATGCCTTTTACTTCCCGAAACTTGCGGATGCAGACAAAGAGGCCGCGCAAAAGCGTTTGGCCGCTTTGATCGTGAGCCCCGAAGTTCAGGTTGCCTTCAACCTCAAGAAGGGTTCGCTTCCGATCCGTGGTGACATCGACCTATCTGCAGCCAATGACTGCATGAAAAAGGGCCTAAACATCCTCGCTGGTGGCAACATCGTGCCGTCGGGTGATCAGGTTTGGTCGCCGGATGTTCAAAAGCAGAACGAAGATCTTATGGTTGAATTCTGGAAATCGGATATGTCACCCGTCGACGCGCAGGCAAAATGGGTCGAAAATCTGAAGTCCGGACTTTAAGATTTCTTTGAATGCGGGGGGCCGTCCCGACTGGGCGGCCCTTTTCTGCACTCAAAGGCCCTGGGGAGGCACAATGTCTAAAAAGCCGATGCGCTTGTTACGCAATTTGAACGCCAAGATTGCGGCGGTTCCGATGGTGTTGACGACACTCGTGGTGTTCGTCGGCGGCACAATCTGGACAGTGGTCTACTCGTTTACCAACTCCAAGCTTCTTCCAAGGTTATCTTTTGTAGGCCTTGATCAGTATGAGCGGCTTTGGTCAACTAGTCGCTGGCTTATTTCCATTCAAAACCTGCTTTTCTATGGTGTGATGTCGTTGATTTTCACGATATCCATTGGATTTTTGCTCGCGGTCCTTTTGGACCAAAAAATCCGTTTCGAAGACACGTTTCGAACCATTATGCTATATCCATTTGCCTTGTCATTCATTGTTACTGGATTGGTCTGGCAATGGATCCTGAACCCTGACTTTGGCATTCAAGCGATTGTACATAGTCTGGGATGGGCGAGTTTCTCCTTCGATCCGCTAAACAATCCTAAAACTGTTTTATATGGACTCCTGATAGCGGGACTCTGGCAGGGAACTGGATTTGTGATGTGTTTGATGTTGGCTGGATTGCGCGGGATAGACGAAGACATTTGGAAAGCTGCGCGTGTTGACGGAATTCCGACATGGAAGACTTATGTCCAGATTGTTGTGCCCATGATGCGTCCTGTATTCGTAACGACGCTCGTGATTGTAGCTGCCGGAATTATCAAGCTTTACGACTTGGTCGTGGCCCAGACGAGTGGCGGCCCCGGCGGGAATGCCAGTCAAGTCCCTGCGATGTACGTCTACGATTATATGTTTCAAGCGCAGAATTTGGGGCAAGGGTTCGCGGCTTCTACCATGATGCTGCTCTCGGTGTTGATCGTTTTGATCCCTTGGGCCTATCTTGAATTCGGGGGGAAAAAGAATGGCTGACGCGACAATGCCTGGCAACGTTCAGCCTCGTGGACCAAAACCGCGCCGCCGATTTTCTGGCCGAAACATAATGCTGTATAGCACATTGTTGGTGTTTACATTTTACTACGTCTTGCCGCTTTGGGTGATGGTAATGACCTCTCTCAAAGGGATGCCAGAGGTCCGCATGGGAAATATATTTGCGCCGCCAGTCGAGGTCACTTTTCAACCTTGGATCAAGGCGTGGTCCGAGGCCTGCACCGGTTTGAACTGCGATGGGTTGAGCCGAGGATTTTTCAATTCGGTTAGGATACTTATTCCATCGGTCATTCTGTCGATTGCAGTGGCAAGTGTGAACGGTTACGCACTCGTTAATTGGCGTTTTAAAGGCTCGGATGTGTTTTTTACTATCTTAATTTTTGGATCGTTCATTCCTTATCAGGTGATGCTTTACCCGATTGTTATATTGCTGCGTGAAATGGGAATTTACGGTACGCTTTGGGGATTGGTCCTGGTGCACACAATTTTTGGAATGCCCATTTTGACATTGCTTTTCCGTAACTATTTTTCTTCAATACCCGAAGAACTTTTCAAGGCAGCGCGCGTCGATGGTGCAGGGTTCTGGCGCATTTACTTCCGCATCATGCTGCCGATGAGCCTACCAATTTTTGTGGTCGCTCTTATTCTTCAGGTTACTGGGATCTGGAACGATTTCCTGTTTGGGGTTGTATTTACCAAGCCTGACCTTTACCCGATGACTGTTCAACTTAACAACATCGTAAACTCGGTCCAGGGGGTGAAGGAATACAACGTTAACATGGCAGCCACATTGCTGACAGGCCTTGTTCCCCTTGTTATCTACTTCCTCTCCGGCAAGCTGTTCGTACGCGGTATTGCTGCTGGCGCCGTGAAAGGCTGACAAATGACCCATTCTATTCAAGTAAAGGACCTCACACTAAACTTTGGTGCGGTGTCGGTTCTAAAGACACTAAATATCGATGTTCAGGAAGGCGAGTTCATTGTCCTTCTTGGCCCGTCCGGGTGCGGAAAATCGACATTGCTCAACTGTTTGGCTGGGTTGTTGGATATTACCGACGGTGAAATATGGATTAAGGGAAAAAATGTTACGTGGGATGAACCATCTCAACGGGGCATCGGAATGGTGTTTCAATCGTACGCGCTTTATCCTCAGATGACAGTGCGCGGTAATTTGTCTTTTGGTCTAAAGAACGCAAGGATGGCCACATCGGAGATAGATAAGCGAGTGGCCAGAGCGTCCGAAATTTTGCAGATTGAACCACTATTGGATCGCAAACCGGCCGCGCTTTCGGGTGGCCAGCGTCAACGCGTTGCAATTGGCAGAGCGTTAGTGCGGGACGTGGATGTATTTTTATTCGACGAACCGTTGTCAAACTTGGATGCCAAACTGCGATCTGAGCTGCGCGTCGAAATTAAGCGTTTGCACAGCAAACTCAACAACACAATGGTCTACGTTACCCATGACCAGATCGAGGCGCTTACACTGGCCGACCGCATCGCCGTTATGCGGGGCGGGGTGATCCAGCAGTTGGCTGCGCCGCAAGAAATCTACAATCGCCCGACAAATTTGTTCGTCGCCGGATTTATTGGCAGCCCATCCATGAACTTCTTGCATGGTGCTACTGTAGATAGTGGACGCGCCTTCCAATTTGGCGATATTCGGGTTGACCTTACAGGCTATGACGGTGGCCGTGTGGGTGAGCGCAGTCGCGCTATTCTGGGCTTGCGACCAGAGCATTTGGAAATTCTTTCGGAGGCCGAGGCGGGCCAGACTATCCCCGCAATTGTCGAAATTGATGAGCCGATGGGAGCGGACTCGTTGGTTTGGCTTATTGCGGGTGGTGTGCAGATGTCTGTTCGGGTTCCAGTGGAGCGGCGGATTGCCAAAGGTACGCAGGTGCACTTGAAGGTCGATATTTCAAAGGCGTCGATCTTCGACACAGATAGTGAACAGCGGGTCTGAAAATGCTCGATCTAGCGGGAGTTTGGTCACTTACTGACAGTGGCTGTGAATTTAACGTGGCAATAAACCTCCCGGGTGACGGCATCAGTGCCTTGTGCAAGGCCGGTGCAATTGCCAACCCGTATTGGGGGCGCAACGAATACGAATGCCGGTGGATCGCCGAGCGTGACTGGGTTATGCGCCGTAGCTTCGTCCACTCAGGTTCTGCCAGTGAGCTTTGTATCGAGGGCTTGGACACTTTGGCAGAAGTTCAGGTAAACGGTGTCGTTGTACTGACTGCGGCGAATGCTTTTCGGCGCTGGCGGGTTGATGTGACTGAGGCGCTTAGAGTTGGCGAGAATGAAATATCTTTGCATTTTCCGTCGGTCGTGCGTGAGGCCAAGGGACTTCAGGAAAGTCAGCCTTTTTACGTGCCGTATTCTAGCCAGAACTGCCCCATCCCAAACGGAAACATGGTTCGGAAACCAGCATGCGATTTTGGCTGGGACTGGAACATTGCACTAGCGACTTTTGGCGTTTGGGGCGGGTTGAGGCTGGAGGAAATTGCGCCGAAGATACGTGATGTCTTGGTGACGCAGCGCCATGAAGCAGGGCTGGCCGAGGTAACAGTTGATGTAATTGCCGATGGCACTGAGGTCTCGGCAACTCTGTGCGGCCTTTGCAAAACAGCAATTGTTTTGAACGGCCGAGCGCGCTTGGTTTTTTCCGTAGTTGACCCTGTGCTATGGTGGCCGGCGGGGCAGGGTGCGCAAGCACTGCACAGTTTGGACCTGCGGATGGGCGCGGTTACAGAGACGAGGCGGATCGGTCTACGAGACTTGCAACTTCGATCTGAACCCGACGCTGCGGGGCGTTCTTTTGGTTTTCGCGTCAATAATGTTGATGTTTTTGCAAAGGGCGCCAATTGGATTCCGGCGGACGCTTTGCATGGCCGCATCGATCCGATCGAAGTGCGTGCCCTCCTGAAGTCGGCAGTTGATGCAAACATGAACATGATCCGTGTATGGGGCGGCGGGCGTTATGAGCCAGATTGGTTTTATGAAATCTGTGACGAATTGGGGCTGATGGTCTGGCAGGATTTCATGTTCGCGTGCAACCTGTACCCATCGACAAAGGCTTTTTTGGCCAATGTCGACGCTGAGATTCGCGATGTCGTCGCACGGATTGGGCATCATGCCTGCATTGCACTTTGGTGCGGAGACAATGAGTTGATTGGAGCACTAACGTGGTTCCCTGAAAGTCGTAAAGATCGAGATCGCTATCTTGTCAGCTACGATCGTCTCAACCGCACGATCGAAACTGCATTGAAAGAAACGCTGCCGGGCGCGAATTGGTGGCCTTCCAGTCCATCGCCTGGTTTGATGAGCTTTGGTGACGCGTGGCATGATGACAGTTCTGGGGACATGCATTTCTGGTCGGTCTGGCACGAAGGAAGAGACTTTGATCACTACCGCGATGTAAGCCCACGTTTTTGTTCTGAGTTTGGCTTTCAGTCTTATCCTTCTATGCAGGTGATCCGCCAGTTTTCTGGCCCTGAGGACTTCAATATTGCGGCCTCGGTAATGGAGAGCCATCAAAAAAATGCGGGCGGTAACGCTCGGATCGCCGAGACAATGTTCCGATATTTTCGTTTTCCGGTGGATTTTGAAAACTTTGTGTATCTGGGCCAAGTACAGCAGGGGTTGGCAATCAAGACTGCTGTAACGCAATGGCGCAGTCTTAAGCCGCATTGTCAGGGGACCCTGATTTGGCAGTTGAATGACACATGGCCTGTTTGCTCGTGGTCTAGTCTTGACCATGGGGGAAATTGGAAACTACTCCACCACATGGCGAAAGAGTTTTTCCAACCCTTGTTTGTCACGGCGATTCCGGACGGCGATAAACTGCGTATGGTCGTGGTCAATGACCGACCCGAGGCGTTGCAGGTCAAGCTTAGTGTGATGGCTCTCGACATGGCCGGGCAAACTCGCCTGCTGGACGTTGTCTCCGCTGAAGTTGGTGCGACTTCGATGACAGTTGCACGCGTCGCAAAGACTGACCTAAGACCGCAAGAGATGCTTATCTATTCATGGGAAGGCAGCGACGGCACTCACTCAAGTGATGTCTTCGCCACGATGCCGCACAAGGCCTTTGAATTGAAGCCCCCACTTCTTAGCCACGAGGTTCGCGCTTCGGGTCAGGACTGGGAAATTACGATCAACGCCAAAGCTTTGGCTCTTTTTGTTGCTTTGGAAGCAGATCGGCCCGGCCGCTTTTCGCGCAACGCGTTCACCCTACTCCCGCAAGCCCCTGTAACCGTGGTCTTCACGGCCGATTCAGTCTCGGCTACTGCGCCGCAGTTCACCCTCCGTGATCTCCATTCTGCAACCTATGGGTCGCCGTCCAAAGTTTGAAAGGACTCTGCAAATGATCAGCTATCAACTCTACTCGTCGCGGAATTTCCCACCTTTGAACGAAACTTTGACAATGCTTTCCAACGCCGGATACGACGGTGTCGAGGGGTTTGGAGGGCTCTATGCCGATAAAGCTGGATTGTCTGAGCTTTCTGCCGGTCTAAAGAGCAATGGTCTCAAAATGAGTTCTGGCCACTTTGGGCTTAGTCAAATTGAAGATACCCCAGATTGGGCCATCGAAGTGGCGCATGAATTGGGTATGAGGACAGTTATCGTGCCATGGATCCACCCCGATGACCGTCCTGTCGATGGTGCTGGGTGGAAAGCTCTGGGCGTTAGGCTCCAAAACGCAGGCGCTCCGATCCGCGCTGCGGGGCTTGAGTTCGGCTGGCACAACCATGACTTCGAATTCGGAAAGACTTCAGATGGGGCTATTCCGCAGACCGCGGTTTTTGATGGTGGTCCGGACCTGAAATGGGAAATGGATGTGGCATGGATTATACGTGGAGCAGCAGATCCTTTGGCATGGATAAAAGAACACGCGGACCGGATAGTGGCTGCACACGTTAAAGATATTGCCCCAGCAGGTGAGAATGTAGATGAAGATGGCTGGGCCGACGTGGGTTTTGGAACCGTCGATTGGAAAGCCATCATGGAGGCACTACGTGGTATTGGTGTGTCAAACTTTGTGTTGGAACACGACAACCCAGCAGACCATGTCCGCTTCGCAACTCGCTCGTTGGCTTCGGTAAAGGCGCTCTGAGGATATTATGACAAACATGGGCATTGGCATCATCGGATGCGGCAATATTTCTACTTCCTACCTGCGACTGGCCCCTTTGTTCAAGGGATTGGAAATGCGGGCTGTTGCGGACGTCAACTTTGACGCAGCCCAGTCGCGTGCGGACGAATTCGGCGTCAAAGCACAGTCCGTCGAAGATCTTTTGTCCAATCAAGACGTGGATGTGGTGATCAACCTGACCATTCCAGACGCGCACTATAAGGTGACCAGATCAATTCTTGAGGCGGGGAAGCACGCTTATTCGGAAAAGCCGCTTGTGTTGACTTTGGCTGAGGGAATAGCGCTGCGTGAATTGGCTGCGGCCAAGGGTTTGGCAGTGGGTTGTGCGCCAGACACGTTTCTTGGGGCTTCGCATCAGCAGGCGCGAGCGCTCATCGACGATGGTAAGTTGGGCCTGATAACCGCGGGTTCAGCGGCAGTACAAAGCCATGGGCCGGAGGGCTGGCATCCAAACCCTGACTTTTTTTTCCTGCCAGGTGCTGGTCCGATAATGGATATGGGCCCCTACTATATCGCTAACCTTATCAATCTTTTGGGGCCTGTTCGCCGAGTTGCTGCACTGAGTTCATCTGCCGAACCACTCCGTAAGATAGGGTCGGGTGCTCGGGCAGGGGAGGTGGTTCCAGTCAAAACCCCGACCAATATCCATGCGCTTTTGGAGTTTAACTCTGGCGCGACGGTCAATTTATCTGCGTCTTGGGATGTTTGGAGCCATAAGCGGTCGCATTTTGAACTTTATGGAACTGAGGGCACGCTCTATGTTCCAGATCCGAATTTCTTTGGCGGCACGTTGGAAATGGCGGGTCGGGACGGTGTGGTTCGTTCAGTCGAAGCGTGGGACCATCCGTTTGGAAAGATTAATCAAAAAGGCCATCGAGGCGAAGAACTTGCGAACTACCGAACTGCTGGCATGGCTGACATGGTCATTGCGCTTGCTGAGGGGCGCGATGCGCGTTGCTCTTTGGAGCGAACTTTGCATGGTGTCGACGTGATGACTTCAGTGTTGAAGTCGGGCGAAACTGGCGAATTTGTAACATTGACAACTACTTGCTCTAGACCTTTGGCATTGGGTCCAAAAGAAGCGGCCGCATTGCTCAGGTAGAACTGTGGCTCCGTTGCCCAAATCAGCCCGAGACTGAGCTTCCTCTTCCCTTGAACGGGCAGATTCTTGAAGTTGGGTTTACGGCTCTCCAAGGACGGTTACACATTTTGGTCTTGTCGCGGTTTGGTGCCGGTCTTTGATAGCGTAATGTTCAGCAAAGGAGATGAACCATGGGCCAGGCGGGAGGATGAATGTCGCAAAGATGCGGTGCGGATCGCGTTGACCAGCGGGCTTACACGCAAACAGATTGCCGATGTCTGGGCGTCGGCATCTCGACGTTGAACAAGTGGATCACGGCGCACCGCGACACGGATGTGGTCTCACACGAGGATCGCGAACTGGCGCTTGAGAACGAACGGCTTCGGCGCGAGAACCGGATTCTCAAGGAGGAGCGGGGCATTCTAAAAATGCCACCCAGTTCTTCGCGAGCCAAAAGTCGTGAGGTTCAGGTTTGTTGAAGAACACAGCGGGTGTTCCCGGGCGAACGTCTGTGCCGGGTGATGAATGTCATGCACCTGTGCCGAACCAACAATGGGCTGGTGACATCAGTTACATCTGGACGCGCGAGGGGTGGCTTTATCTGGCTGTGATCCTCGATCTGCACTCCCGGCGCATCATAGGCTGGGCCGTAAGCAACCGCATGAAACGCGATTTAGCGGACCGGGCATTGAAGAAGGCCATCACCCTGCGGGCGCCACCACGGGGCTGCATCTTCCACAGCGATCGCGGCAGCCAATATTGTTCGCAAGACTACCGACGCATCCTGCGTGAACACGGCTTCCAGGCGTCGATGAGCGGCAAGGGCAACCGCTACGACAATGCCGCTGTTGAGACATTCTTCAAGACAATCAAAACCGAGCTGATCTGGAGGCGAACTTGGTAGACACGCAGACAGGTGGTGACGGCCATCTTCCAATACGTCAACGGCCACTATAACTCGCGTCGTCGGACTCAACCTTGGGAGGGAAAAGCCCCTTGGCCTTCGAACGCCAAGTGGCCTAAACGAGCACCTGGATCGGCATGAATACGCGACAAGACCGGTCCCAATGGCGCTGATGGTGGATAATGAGCAGAGCCTTCGGCATGTCTGGCTGGTGCGGGGCGTCCGAGGCTGGCCAGCAGTGGGGAGAGATCCTCGACATGCTCGGCAATCAGATGGATGATGGGTCCGTCCTGTTCTATCCGACCGCTCACCCGTAGCAGGCGGCCCGCGATCACAGCCTTGCGAAAAGCCGTGTAGACATGCTTCCTGACTACGACATTGGCTACCCCGGTCTCATCTTCCAAAGTCAGAAAGATCACCCCTGAGGCGGTGCCGGGGCGTTGGCGGGTGGTGACAAGCCCGCAGATGGTGATGCGGCCTTTGGCTTGGGGAAGGCGATCATGGGGCAGGCAGTCGGGAAGGGCTGGGCGCAGCAGTTCCATCGGATGCGCCCGCAAGCTAAGGCGCAGCGTCTGGTAATCCTGGATCACTTGCTGGCCGAGCGTCATCTGCGGCAGATGTACGACCGGTTCCACCGCACCTTCGCCGTCAGCGCCGAACAGTGGGAGGGGGGCAGGGGCGCGCAACGCCTTGGCCGACCATAATGCATCGCGGCGGGTTAGTCCGAGTTCGGCAAAGGCATCGCTTTCGGCTAAGCGCTCTAATGTATCGGGATGCACTCCGGCCCGTCGCCATAGGCTTTCGACATCCGGATACCCATTTCCGCGTGCGGCAGCAATCCAAGTGGCATCTTCTTCACGCATGCCTTTGATCAGGCGAAAGCCGAGCCGCAGCGCTAAGGCCCCATCGGCGCGCAGTTCCAGCGAGCAATCCCATCGTGAGTGGTTGGCCGAGACGGGCCGCACTTCGACCCCATGTTCTCGTGCATCGCGCACCAATTGCGCGGGAGCGTAAAAACCCATCGGCTGTGCGTTTAGCAGCGCGCAGGTGAAGATGGCCGGATGGTGGCACTTTAGCCAAGCCGAAATGTAGACCAATCGGGCGAAGCTGGCCGCGTGGCTTTCGGGAAAACCATAGCTGCCAAACCCCTCTATCTGCGCGAAACAGCGGGCGGCAAAATCGGCGTCGTAGCCGCGTGCCAACATGCCTGAGACGAAACGATCCCGAAATGACCCTATGGTGCCCATGCGTTTGAAGGTTGCCAGAGAGCGGCGCAGGCGATCTGCTTCGGATGGAGTAAAACCCGCCGCGACTACCGCGATCTGCATGGCTTGTTCCTGAAAAAGCGGTACTCCATAGGTGCGGCCCAACACCTCCATAAGTGCCGGGCCCAAGTCTTCGACCTTCTCTTTGCCCTGACGGCGGTTGATGAAAGGGTGAACCATACCGCCTTGAATGGGGCCGGGGCGGACGATGGCGACCTCACAGACCAAATCGTAGAACTTGCGCGGGCGCATTCGCGGCAGGAAATTCAATTGTGCCCGGCTTTCCACTTGAAATACGCCAATGGCATCGGCGCGGCACAGCATGTCATAAATCGCGGGATCTTCAGGGGGGACGTTGGCAAGGGTACGGACCTCCCCTCGATGTTCGGACAGTAAATCAAAGGCCTTGCGGATGCAGGTAAGCATCCCCAGCCCTAGAATGTCCACCTTCAACAGACCAAGCGCATCGATGTCATCCTTATCCCATTCAATGACGGTGCGATCCTCCATTGCGGCATTTTCGATCGGGCACAACTCATCCAGTCGTCCGTGGGTGATCACAAAACCACCTACATGCTGCGAAAGGTGGCGTGGAAATCCGATGATTTCGCCGATGAGTTTTGCCGTCAAAACCATACGCCGATCCGTTGGATCCAGCCCCGCATCGCGCATCCGATCTTCCCCCGGTGCGGTCGAAGACCATCCCCAGATCTGCCCCGATAGTCGTGCGATCACATCCTGAGAGAGGCCCATGACTTTGCCCACTTCGCGAATGGCGGCGCGGCTGCGGAAGTGAATGACGGTGGCCGTTAGTCCTGCTCGGTCGCGACCATATTGGTGGTAGATCCACTGGATCACCTCTTCCCGCCTTTCATGCTCAAAATCGACGTCGATGTCTGGCGGTTCTCCGCGCTCTTTTGAGATGAAACGTTCAAAAATCAGAGTGATCGACTTGGGCGGGACCTCGGTGATGCCGAGTAGGTAGCAGACTACCGAATTGGCCGCCGAACCTCGACCTTGGCATAATATGCCTTTCGAACGTGCGAAGGCCACAATGTCATGCACAGTCAAAAAATAGGGTGCATACTCGACCTCGCGGATCAGGGTTAGTTCCTTGTCCACGCGGGCGATGATTTTGGGGGGCGCACCTTTTGGATAGCGCCAGTGTAGCCCGTCACGGGTCAGGCGTTCGAGGCGGGTTTGTGCGGGCTCTCCGTCCTGCGCTTCGTCGGGATAGTGATAGCGTAGATCATCCAGCCGGAAAGCGCAGGTGTTGGCGATTTCCACAGAGCGGCGCAGGGCGGCGGGGTACCGGTGGAACAATCGGGCCATCTCTGCCCCAGATTTCAATCGGTTTTCACCGTTGGTCAGGCGCCGCACGCCGATTGTGTCGATAGTGCAACCGATCCGCAGGCAGGTCAGCACATCGGCCAGTGGACGACGGGCAGCACGGTGCATCAGCACATTGCCCGTCGCGACCATCGGCAGGGCTGTTGCCTGCGCCAAGGCATAAAGGCGATCCAATCGGGATTGGTCGCGCCCATCATAGATCGGAGCGGCGCCTAGAAAGCATCGACTGGGGAAGGTCTTTGCGATCTGTTGGATATCGGCGCGGATGATATCGCTGGCGGGATATTCCAGGTCCATCAGATCAGGGGGAAGGGCGATCAACACAATGCCTGCCGCTCCAGCAATCAGGTCTGCGCGGGTCAAATGACATTTTCCCTTTGTTGCCCGCCGCTTGCCCAGTGACAAAAGCCGCGTCAACCGAGACCATGCCGCGACATCGCTCGGCAAGGCAAGCCATTCGACGGGGCTGTCGGTTAGCACCAGTCGCGCGCCGGGGATCAGCCGGGGCAGGGGTGCATTGGGCAGTGTCAGCGCTCCGCCGTTGCCGGTGAAATGCGGTACGGTTTGGCGGCTGGAATGGTCGGTAACCTGTTGCGAGCGGATGGTCGGCCCATCTTGAGCGGATTTCCCGGTTGAGACGATCTCCTCGCGCAGGCGCGTCAGTTCTTTCAGTGCCGAGAAAGCCCGCACCACGCCCGCAACGGAATTGCGATCCGTGATGGCAATGGCCGTCAGTCCAAGTTCGACCGCGCGGGTAATCAACTCTTCGGGGTGGGAGGCTCCGGTGAGGAAGGTGAAGTTGGACGTGACACAGAGTTCAGCATAGGGGGTCATGCAAATTCCCCCTGTGCATACCAGGATTGGTTACTGTCATCTGAGGTTTGCGGTGTATGAAATAGCCAAAGTCGCGGACCTTCCTGCGTCTCGACCCGCCAATAGTCACGTAAGCCAGAACGCCACGCGGGATCATCAAACCACCACTCCGGCGCGATCCGTTCCGGTCCGGTTGCGCGCAGCGTAGAGAAGGGCATTCGCCGCCAACGGAAGCGGGTAGGGGGCTGGCCAGAGACATGGGTGACAGGCTCTGGCGGAAACAAGGTCAGGGGGCGGGAAGGGCCACGGCGGGGCATCATGGTGGCGGGTTCAGACCACGCGGCGGGGACCAGATTAAAGCTGCGCTCGGGGATTTTGCTGTCGGCTGGGATCAGGCGGAGCACGCGCTCAAAGCTGATCCGGTTGCCAAGCCGCGAGATCAGATCGGCCATGGCGTCTTCATGGCGTAGAGCGGGCCCGCCGCCGATTTGCTCGGGGGGGAGCGGCTCGGTCAGTGGGGCCGTCAGGCGCAATGCGTCAATCCCAAAGCCTGCGTCGATCTCGTCTACGCCTTTGGCGAACAACGCGGCGATGCGGGCCGGATCTCGCATCGGACGGGCAAGGCCTATTTCCACCTCAACCGTGCCGCGATCCACCCGGCGTAGTTCTAACCGCACCCGTCGTGCGCCGCGATGATGCAGAGCTAGCGCCGCGCAAAGCCGCTCCAGTAGCCGGTCAAGCCCTGCCATGACATCTGACTGCAGCCCGATCGCATCCGGCAAAGTCATCCGCACACCAAAGTGCGGCACCTCTGGTTCTGCGTTGACTGGCTCTGGCTGGTAGCCAAGCATCTGATCCAGCCGCAGGATCAGCCCTTGACCAAAGCGGCGGGCCAAGGGTGCGCGGTGCAGGGGGATCAGATCGGCGATCCGGGCCAATCCTACGCGGGTCAGGGCCTCGGCTGTACCATGGTCGATCCGCAAGGCGGACACCGGAAGTCCCCTAATCCCGTCTATCAGCCCGGCTTCTTGCAAAATGCCACCGCCGTGACGGGCCAGCGCATGGGCTGCACCCCGTGTGTCGGCAATGGCCGTTTCCAATGACAGGCCCTGTCGCTCCAGCCGGGCATGTAGATCGGCCCGCAGTGGTTTCTCGCCGCCAAAAAGATGTGCAACACCGGTGATATCGGCAATCAACCCGTCTGCACCATCGCTCGCGACCAAGGGGGCATAGCGCCCGGCCCAGCGCCGCAAAGCGATCAGCGCCGATCTCTCTCGGGGAAGGTCAGAGGGGCGCGTGGACATATCAGGGCAGATTGCGCGGGCATCAGCAAGCGTCATCCCCCGGCGCAACCCACGGCCAGATGCGGTCAGGTTGAGGCAATGTAGATGATCAGTGTTGCCCGACCGATGGGTCAGGGCGAATGGCCCCTCAACGGGGCGGTTCCGCAGACTGGTGTCACTCGCCAGCCGGGGGAACCAGATGGACAGAAGCCGACGTGCCATCCCAGAGTAATGCCCAAATCCCAAAAGTTCCCGATTTGTTCTTAATAAGGGACCAGCGTTGCAGAGTTGAGTCCATCCCCGCTTCCGGAACCAAAGAGGGCGCAGGTTCACAGGCCCAGCGGCTTTCGGCAGCATTGCTGCCTTGGCCTTCCTGAATGAGCATTAGCCCGGTGGTCTGCCCGGATTCGGCGGCAAGTTGCAGACGGCGGCCAACATTCAGCGAAAGTGGCTTTTGTGGCTCGGCGATCACAAGCCCCACTGGCGTGGCGCGCAGACCTTCTTCGACGCACCACAGCAAATCCACCTCGGTCATTGGGGTCAGAAGAAGCAGGCGTGAGCCTACCCCTTGCGGCAGGCCATGCAGCATCGGGCGTTGGGTTTGATAAGCGGGCATGATCCAAAGTACCGGCCCCGGGTGACGTGCCGCCTGAAACAACGCAAAGGCCCGCCGACTGCGGCCCTCAGCCTCATGCACACGGGCCGGGGTCAGCGTCAGCGGGTCCACCCGAGGTATGCCGCGGGCTAGATTACGCAGGGTCTTCATGCCCGCCCTCCGACACGATGTCCAACTCGCCGTCCGGCAGCGGGCGTTGAAGGTGAAGCGCCTGTGTAATCGGCGCCGTCAACCACTGGCGCCATTCCTCCGGGCGCACAAGGATCACCGGCATGGCTTTAGGGTGGATGCGCGCCACCTCACGGTTTGGCTCGCAAGTTAAAAAGCCAAAGCAATCGACCGTCACCTCGCCATCCTTCAACTTGCGGGTCGAGGTCCACTCGGTGCGAATTCCGGCAAAGAAGGCCAAGGGCCGGTCCGTTCCCAAGGCAAACCAGATCGGCTTACTCTTTTTCGGGCCGGGGCGGGTGTCGGGCTCGGCAAAACTGCTGAAGGGAACAAGGCAACGCTGCTGCACCCCCAGCCACCGCCGCCAATGCGGCGAAGCCAGATTGCGGATGTTGGTCACTCCGGGATCAGTGCGTTTTCCTATCAGAAACTGTGGCGGCGTCGGCATCCCCCAACGGGCCAGCGACATCCGCCAACCACCTTGCGCGTTGTGGTGCATGATCGGTGCTGGATAGTCAGGGTAGATCCCCGGCATCGGCGGGAGGTTTCCAGTCTGATCTTCAAAGGCTTCATCGTCGCTAAGGAAATCGTCAAAGACATGCCGCATCGCATCCTGACTTTTCGTCTGGGAATAAAGATTACACATGCGGTGCTCCAGAATCAGTCTTACTGCAAAATGAGAACGTATTGGGAACTTGTCCAGCCCATTCCCCAGATTGGCCGCCTTGCCTAACGCTCAGGGGTAAAGGCGCCGAGTGGGCGCGCATATGAAGGCTTTCGCTTGCGCAAACCAGAAGCGCGGCTAAATTGGCATAAAAGTGACGTTTTCTGGGGGTTGCCTTGCGTTTCAGCTATATTTTGATCGTTTTGCTATACGCTGTGGCCTCCCCAATCCTTGCCGCGCCCTGCGGCAACACCTCCGCCGGGTTTGAGAAGTGGAAGCCCATCATGGCAAAGGAGGCAAAGGCAGCAGGCGTAGGGGCCGCGGGCCTTAGCGCGCTGATGGGGGCCAGCTATTCCAAGGCCACCATTTCGGCCGACCGCAATCAGAAAAGCTTTAAGTATACCCTGAGCAAGTTTCTTCAAGTGCGTGGGGCAGATACGATTGTCGCGCAGGGGCGGTCGCGTAAGGCCAAAAATCTCGAGTTTTACCAAAGCCTGGAAACACAATACGAAGTCCCTGCCGGGGTTTTATTGGCGATACACGGCATGGAAACGGGCTTTGGCGGATTTATGGGCGATACCAATGTGGTATCGGCCATCTCGACGCTTGCATGGGATTGCCGCCGGTCGGACTTCTTCGTGCCGCATCTGATCGGCGCGTTGAAGCTCGTGGACAATGGCAGTATCTCATCGAAGACGGTCGGTGCCAAGCATGGCGAACTGGGGCACACACAGTTCCTACCCGGAAACGCGCTGACCTATGGTATCGATGGCAATGGTGATGGCCGCATCGATCTAACGAACAGCGCCGATGCAATGGCAACGACCGCGAATTACCTGCTCCAAAAGGGCTGGAAGCCCGGCAAAGGCTATCAAGAAGGCGAACCCAATTTTGCTGTGATCAAAGAATGGAATGCCGCGACGGTCTACCAGTTGGCCATCGCCCTAATGGGCGCGCGTATCGACGGATAACCTTGCCAAGAACTTGCAAATCGCAGCATTTTTTCCCTTGCGGACCCAACGCCTCTCGCCTATTTACCTCGCCAGTGGCCCGTTCGTCTATCGGTTAGGACACCTGGTTTTCAACCAGGTAAGAGGGGTTCGACTCCCCTACGGGCTGCCACTTCTCCCTACGGCTGCCACTCAACCTATGTAAGTTATTGATTTTACTCAATAATCCGCATGGTCGAAAATCTCTACCCACAATCTACCCATGACAGTTTGACCCCTGAAATCAGCCCTTCGGGCGCTGCGGCAGGCTGGAAACGATCACGCGAACGTGAATGCAAGGCCTCGGCAAGCGACCTTCAAGCATGTCTATCTGCACATATCACTTGATCGGATGCAGCCGCCGTTCGAAGATCATCGTACGCACAAACGAACGAAGGAACGCGACAAATGAGCAAGTTCAAGCGACCTTTTGGCATGGAAAGCCGAACTGATGCAGAAGAACAGTATCGCGCGGGTTTCCAGCACGGCGCACAAGCCGTTCGCAAGCTGATCGAAGAAGGCAAGCTTGACCAAAAACGGTTGGTCAAATGGATTGAAATTGACTTGCAAAAGTGGCGACATGACGAAAAGGCCGAACCCGTTCCGCCAAAGTATTAAATCGCCTGTATGGCGGCGCTTCGTCAGAGATTGGAGACGTGAACATGTTCAAGAAAATTGCTGCACAATGGCGAGAAGCACGGGCGTCTGTAATAAAGCCGCATGTTGTGGACGTGTTGTCGCGCTATAATCGTTGGGCAAGTTATGAACGTTACGAATGCCTGTCAGCGTTTGACTACTCAAAGAATGACCTAGAAAATGAAAATGGGCCAATTTCCGAATGGTCCGAAGCAACGGCGAAAGAGGTTTCCCAAGCACTTATGAAAGCTGCAAAAATGGGTTTCAACACCGCGCCCAACGGTGCAAGCGGCGCTGCGCTTCTAAGTTACTTTGTAGAACTACACCATATTCAAGGTCCGTTGGCAGAAGAAGTTCGAAGCCTCATAGCGAATTGGCATGAAACCGGGCTTAGAAACGATATGCCGAACGTAGGTTAAAAAAAGACCCCCAAAACCTTGCGGTAACGGGGGTCAGGTAGCTTCCTCAGTGGCCCTGCGGAAGAACTTAGAATGCGGCTGCGGGGATGCCCACAAGGGGCGCGTCGGGGTCGATACCCGCAGCGGTGCAGGCTTGGCGCATGGTGGCCCCTGCGGCGACCCGCAGCACGGCTACAGCGGGGAAATCGGGCCGTCCTGCCCCTGCCAGCCAAGCGACGTGCTGCGCCCTGTCAGACAGCCGGGGTTGCCCCTCTGGCGTGGCCCATGTGGGCACATAGCCCGACGCCAGGGTGAACAGCGGCAGACAGCCCGCAGGCGCTTCCGGCGGCACGTCGTCAAGCCCGACCGTGACCAATTCCCCGAACGGGCCGCGAAAAATCGTATCGCCCTTGGGGCTGCGGTCGTTCTGCGACGACGGGCCAAGCCATGCCGCGATTTCGGCGGCGACGGTCATTCCCCTTCACCCGTGGCAAGCGGCGCATCGACTTCGACGCGGGTCGCCATGCCCTTTTCAACGCCGGGGTCGTAGAAGCTGCGGGGGATTTCGGCGGCAACGCTGGCAAGCTTCGCGTCAAGCGATGCAACTTCCTGCGCCACGCGAACCCGTTCGGCGGCTTCGGGGGCATGGGCAATCGCCGCAGACATGCGAAGGGTGTTCATGGCGTTCGGGCGAAATGCCGGAAAGCGCGGCGGGGGCTTCGAAAATCGCGGTCGCAAAGCGAAGATCGGTTTCGACAAGCGACCGTAGTTCCAACGATAAAGTCGACGTCGCCCTTCTTCGACAGCACAAACGCCCGGATTTCCGAACGAAGCACTTGCGCGGCGGTGCCAATGTCGGGCGACAAGCGCGGTCGATTTCGGCCATTGCCGAAGCGGTTTCCATGTCGGCCCATTGCTTCACTTCGGCGCGGGTCTTGGTGATTTCGGCAACGACGGCTTCGGCGATCTTGCGCCCGGCTTGGTGCTGTTGCGGCGGGGTGCGGGTCTTGTCCCATTCCAGCCCGTTTACGCGCTTCACGGCGTCGTCAACGGCGTAATGCAGCTTGGCAAGCTTCGTCGCGGGCGCGGCGTCGTAACGGGTGAAATCGCCCATCATGCCTTTTCGGCCCGCGTCGGTTCCGAGAAATTGCATGAATTGGACGGCGTTCGGGGTGTTCACTAGCGGCATGATTTCAGTTCCTTTTCAGTCGAATTTCGGTGCCGTCGCGCAGGTGAATGAAGTTCCTTGCCTTTTGCCGGATTTCAGGGGCGCGGGGCTGTTGACGGTGCCCACAATATCAGGGGCGGCGTTCTGCGGGTCTTCGGTGTCGCCAAGTTCGCGAAGCAAAGCCAAAAGTTCCGATTGCTGTTTCAAAGCGAAGTCGGCGAATGGTTCGCCTGTCGGGGTTGCCGGGCGGCGCAGGTAAAGAACCCCGTCAATTTCTTCGACATACGGCGCAGGAAGCCCGCCGATAACGCCGCGAACCTTCGTCGGGCTTCGCTTTGCGGCTTCAAGCCGTTCAACACGGGCGGCAAGGTTCCGGGTCATTCTGTCAACCCTCAAGTCCACTGGGGTCGATCCTGTCAAAGCCAAGAGGGAGGCCGCACGGCGATCAATCACGGTCGAGGACGCCGTTCGCGAATACTGGCGGCTCAAGTGCCAAAATCTCGCGAAGAGCGAGGGCTGGATCAGGATGTTCGAGCTGCACGCTTTTCCTAAGATCGGCAAGATCGGTGTTGCAGATTTAGCCTCCCAAGACATTGTCCGGTTCTTGAAGCCCATATGGAAGGCAAAGGAGGACCTTGCCGAGGGTGCGACTGGGTTCCCGACAGCCGAGCGGTTGCTAAACCGCCTGAGGCTCGTGCTGACGCACGCGAAGTACAAGGATCACCGCGTTGACCCGTTCGTTGTCGACGTAGCCGAACAGGAACTCCCGACCATCGAATGGGAGGACGAACACCACCCTTCGCTGCCGTGGCCGCGAGTGCCTGAACTATGGGTTTCGATGTTGGATAGCATCGCAGGCGAAGGGCTGCGTATGATCATCCTCACAGGGCTGCGTGCCGCATGTGTGACCAAGGCTGAGTGGGCAGAAGTTGACTTCAATGCTGGTATCTGGACCGTCCCCAGGGCCGGGTGAAGGGCTGGAATGCTGGTTTCCGCGTCCCGCTGACGCGGTCCATGATCGAAGTGCTCGAGCGAGTTCAGAAAGTGACTGGCGATCAGAAGTACGTCTTTCACAGCCCAACCGCATGGAAAAAAGGTTTCATTTCCGAAAACACGTGGAACTCATGGCTCGACGAAAACAACTGGAAGGACACCGATGGTCGATCTGCCACGGCGCATGGGTTTAGGTCCACTCTACGAGATTGGGCTGCGATGAACGGATGTGCGCGCGATCTCGCAGAGCATTCCATTCAGCATGTCAGCGCAAAGGGCACGAAGAACGAGAGGGCCTATTGGCGCGAGGACCGGATTGAGGACCGCAGGGGTTTGATCGAGGCATGGAACGCTTTCGTGGTCAGCAAGCTGGAGAGCGAGCGGACCTGACGGCGTGAGAGCATATTGATTGATCATGCCATCGACCGGATCAACGCTCAGGAAGAGGCCGGTACAGCTATGACCTCGGATCAAGCGGCGAAATGGGCGCGGGAGACCGATAAGTCCGAGCTGTTCGAGTGATTGAAAATGACACCATGTGTCAGGTAGGGTAACGCGCGAAGGAGCGCCCATGCCCAAGGTCAAATCACAGTCCGAGTTCCTGCGCGTGCGGACGGTATCCCTGGTCTTGATCTTTATGGGCGGCTTGAGCCGATAATCAAGGCGGCTGAGGCTGTTGGCGAGACTGAGGCATTCGTGATCCGTCAGATTGCTCGGATAGCGATCAGGGAGGGCTGGAGTGCCGCCGTGCTGGACATCCCGGCTGATGTAAAACGGGATGGTGGCGGTGATCGCGTGACACCCCGGCTCGCACGGAACGATCTCGATGTCGAGATCGTCAGGTTAACAGACTACTCTGCGCTTTCGCGCTGGTACAGCTTCGCGGTCGAGCGGTTCTTGGCAGAATATCGGAAAGGGGGGAGGCAGACCTCTTCCGAGTCCTGTAAATTCTGTTTTTCAGTGGGGAATCGCTAAGATCGACTTTCACTCCTGCGGTTGGAAAATTGGATTTCGGGTTTCGATGCCTCCTTGCTGGACAGCACGGTTTGACCCGCCCACCCTATCCCGCCCCTTGGGTCCCATTGGTTCGTTTTTCGCAACAATCGCTGATCGGGTCGCGCGCGCGGGTTGGTTGGGATGACCGCGCGCGCGTCCGGTCAGGCCCTGATTAGCAGGGCCGGGCGGATGTTGTGCTTTGCACGCAGATCAGCCAATCCTGCCGCTAACGCGGCCCGCGCGCTTTCCATCGCATCCGTGGTTTGGTCAGGCGTCCAGATGGAAGCGCGAGCAATGGCGAGCCTGCGCCGCGCCGGTCACATCGTCATTCAGCTTGCTCAGGCGCGCCATCTCCTGCGCCTTGGCAAGTAGCGCGTCGGTTAGTTTCTCAACCGTCTTGACCGATCACGGCATGGCGCAAGGCGTCCTTTGCAGCGCGGCGCGCCATGCGAACCTGCGGCGATGTGAAGCCCTGTTTCTCCAGATGGACATATTCCGGCGATCAAAGATTGAAGGGTGGATGAAGTCATGTTTTGCCTCCTGTAACTGCGTATCGTTATACTGACTTCATTGAAGTGATTCGATAGGCGTTTCAGAGGCTTAGACGTTGTGGATGTGAGGTTGTGGGTCTGCGTCAGCAGGGGGTGGGGTGCCTGCGTCAGCAGGGCAGGCGGGCGCTGGCGGTTGTCAGGCGCTGGGCAGGCGCAATCAAGGAACCGAAATCGAAAGACGCTGAATCGAAAAATGGGAATCGGTGAAATCCAAAACGCGAATCCGTCGGAGATCGAAATTGGGATTCCGTGGAATCAAAATTCGTCGGCAGTGGAATCAAAATCTGCCCTGTCGAAGCGGGTACGCCGCTCGGCCCGCGTGCTAGGAGTGGCGGGACGCCCTGCTAACGCCGCGGAGCAGGCAAGACAGCATGACAGCGACAGAGATCGGCGCTGGGTGGGTCGCAGGTGCTATGCCGCCTCAGCTCCTGCCGACACCCGATAGACGCTGTCGCGGCTGATGCCCAGTGCCTTGGCCGCTGCTGCCTTGCTGCCGTGCGCGATCACTGCTGGATCGAGCGTCGGAGCGCTTGATTGACAGGAGGACGGCCCCGGCACCGGCCATTGGATACGTCTCTTGGCGGCTGCAATTCCTTCGATCTGGCGAGCACGCCGCAGCGAATTCTCAAATTCGGCTATGACCCGAAGAATCTGGTAGGTCATACGGCCTTCGGGCGTGGTCGTGTCGATCGGCCTGATCCAAACAACGAAACTGGACGCCCTTTTCTTCGAGCTGCTCCGTGATCGACAGCAGGTCAGTGAGCTAGCGTGCGAGCCGGTCCAATCTGGTGATGACCAAAACGTCCCCTTCGCGGACATAGTCCAGCATCTTGGCAAGCTCGGTCCGCCTGCTAACGCGGTGCTGGTGAATTTCTCAGAGTAGATGCGTTTGCAGCCTGCGCGCGTTAGCGCGTCGGTCTGGATGTCGAGTGACTGGGTGTTCGAAGACACGCGACCGTAACCCATTACCTCTCCCATGATAAACCTCCTGTCCGATTTGGGTGTATGTAAAATATGTAGCGTGTCAGTTTATGATTCGCAATGCTAATCTGACAGTATTCGAGGGTCCGGAGAGTGCGCGGAGAGAGTGTACCCAAATCGGACAGAAAATTTCGGGAAAAGAGGGCGCCCCAGTTCGGAATCTCAGTGCGTGCTGCGTTTTTCTGGAAAGCGGTGGGCGTGTATCTGAATCCGATGGTACCCCCGGCCTATGTCAAAGGCGATGTGTTTCCTGTCGTGGTGGAGTGTCGGAGAGAGTGGGCGTTCCGCGTCAGCGGAGCTTGTTGCGCCTCAGATCAGCACGGAGGCCGCGTCATCGGTTTAGACCCGGCTGCACCATCGGGGTTGTGGAACATTTGCAACAATTTGCAGTGTTGGTGCACGGTGTTGGAAATATGCAACATTCACGCGGGTGGCGGCTTACCTTATTAAAATAGTATGAAATTGCGATTAGAACTGTAAGAACACGATCAGGATCAGAACCGCAGAGACGAGGCCGGGGAGGGCGCGCGTCACAGAAGCCCTGCCATCGGTTCGGTGTTGGCTGGTATGTGCTGTGCGTCACGCCCGCCGTCGTGCTTTTTCCACTCAACTGTAACTTCAAAGTCGAGCAGGACCCCGCGAGGCGTGTGTTTACGAACGACCTCGATCAGGGCGTCGATGGGGCGATCCACCGTGAGGGCCATCAGGAAACTAGGTACGCCAGAAAAATCTGTGAGTTCTTGGTCCTTAGCTGATGCGACAAGGAGGCCTGCCTCCGTCAGCAGATCGACCATATCAACGCCGAATGTCGCATCAACCATTGGGCCGGTGAGAAAGAAGTCCAGATCGACCCAAACATCTTCACGGGGTTCGAGTAGGGGGTGCATGATGCCTCCAAAGAATCAACGTATCATTTTAATACACGTTGATGATTGGAGTGTCGATGGTCAACTTTACTAAGCGACCGCTGAGTTGGGGAATTCATCCCACGTTCTACCATCCAGAACTCGACCTGTGCGCTTCTTGTTCACGCCACCCCATTGCTTGAAGTGGAAGGCAACATCAGCCGCAACGCATTGATCTCTAATTGATCGGACCCAAGCTGGGTCCATCGGGCGAGCACGGGGCCGCTTTCACCGCCTGCAATCGCCGAGTCGATCCCGGACAGGTTAAGTGTCCCGACATCTCCGATCAGGGGTTCAAGGCTGAGAAACTTCACCGCCGCTGGGGTTCGGCGCAAGTCGTCGATGCGCGTGGTGTACTCATGGTTCTCCACGCTTACGCCCATCCAGACATTCTCGGGCCAAACCAGATCATTCGCAACCTCGCACAAGTGCTCTGACCGTTCGGTCAGGACCTGAAACGTATGTTGGCGACACTCCTTCATAGCCTTGAAAACCCTGATGATAAACTCAACCGGGACATCTTCATGAAACAGGTCGGACATCGAGTTGACAAAGATCATCCGCCCAGTCTTCCACGCGTATGGGATCGCCAAAGCGTCCTCGTCAACACGCACATGCCCGTTCCACTTTGGGCGACCGCCACTTCGTCTTGTAAGGCCTCGGTATTTGGCTTGGCCCATCAACTCCAATCGTTCAGCCATTCGCATTGCATAACAATTCGTGCAGCCGGGCGAAACGATGCTGCATCCCGCCACCGGATTCCACGTTGCCTCAGTCCACTCAATCCGTGAATTGGTGCCCATCAGGCCACTGCCTTGGGAAAGCTAACCATCAAGCGGTCAGCGAATGTCCCCCTCTTGCGCGGCTTACCCTCGGGATCACTGACCGAGATGTGTCCTGCCTCTTCCATATTCTTTAGAACGTCCTTGTAATTCTTGCTCAGATAGCGCCGACCGACGCTGTGACTTTGATATATGTCGAGCATCGAGGCTTGCTTGCCCGCGTACTCCGTTCTCAACATACCTTCCAGATCGTTCAGAGGGCGTGTCAGCTCGAACAAGAGCGGCATCAACTCATCTGCTGGAGAGTAATCGAAGGATGCAACACCTTGATCAGCGGTCGAGCTTGCTGAAGCCATGATCTGTTTCATCACCTCATAGCCTTTGAAGCTCTTCGTGACGAAAACCAAATGATGGGTCAGGCGTCCGCCGTCATTTCTAAACCGGAATGGGAGAACAAACTTGCCACCCATTTCCGAAAGCGCCTTTGACAGCTCTTCAAGGATCATCTGCTCTCGTAGGGCTGGTTTTACGCCCTCAACTCTCAGCTTTAGCTGCGCCGCGCGATCTTCGCCAAACAGCGCTTCCATATCGACTCTGGACCGCCGGGTTTGAGATGCCCAAGCTGATCCGATTGTAGTTAAAGAAGAAGACGCAGTCGCAACCCCAATCCTTTATGACGCCATTGACGAGCCGAAGCGATAGTCCCTTGTATCCGAACGGATCGAGGAACGTGAACGACGGTATGATCTGGGTTTTGGCGAAGTACTCTTCTGCGTCCTTATCGACTGGATTGCAGTTGACCACTGGCTTGTGCTTCAACTTGTCGATCCCCGGCAGCGCGTCGATTTCAGCTTGGAAAGTCTGAGTTTTATTTTGATCCATGTCATTGAACAGCGCGACCAGCGCGCCGCCAATGCTTGGGCTTTCTATGGCCTTTTGGAGGACCAGCAAGGGCGTCGATGCCGCACCGTCTTTGTATCGACCGGGACCTGCATAGAGGTCAATGTAAGCGATTTTTCCTGCACCGTATTTCTGGGTGGTGGGCAGGACGATATTCGCCCAAGCAGCAAAATACTTCTGGACGATGTCGGCTTTGACAGCCGACTGATCGCCTCGTTCTTCGAAAAATTTCTGGGTCATGCCTACCGCCACGTGTGTCCGGGTCAATAAGCTATCGTAGAGAGCATATGTCATACGGCACAATAGAACAATAAGAGAACATCATCAATCCCTTGATGTCAGGTGCTGTTAGCACCAGCCATATTCTACTCGAAAAGCCTGCGGTGCCCCTTAATCGCCAAAACCATGCCGCATTGCCGCGAGAACCTCAGAGAAAGCATGGAGGGTTGGGCAATGGTTAAACGACATCTGACGGCGGTGTGCGTGGCTTTGGCACTGCTGGCGGGTCCGGCAATGGCGCAGGACAGGAACGCGGTTGCGGCACTACAGTACGCGCTGGCACAGCATGATCTCTACAGCGGCACCGTAGATGGTCGGTCGGGCAAGGGCACGCAAGCTGCCATCAAGGCATTCGCAGACAAGCAGGGGGTCGAGAGCGATTTCTGGCCTGTGGCATCGAAGATGTCGGTCAACACCTTCTGGGAGACTGCCTGGACGGACGCAGCGGATAAAGCGGTCCTGCTGGCGATGGAGACGTCCCTGTTCGACGCGGGGTCCGCCAAGATCGACGAGCGCATCCTCTTTCGAACCGATGACGGCGCGAGCGCTTGCGTGAAGGTGAACGCGAAGAATGCCCATGGCGCTTACACTGGGCATCGCTGGCTGTATTTTTCGCTTGTCGAGGTGAACTATCCGAAGTCATCAATGCTAAAGCTAGAGGATACCGCCGTTGCTATTGGGCCTGCTGACGTCAGTGACCAAACAGCACAAGCGTGGTGTATGCTGGGTTTCGTCCAGCCTAAGTGACCACCGCCGATTGACCAGAGGGTTTTGAATGCTGTCATTTTTTCGACGCAAGGCGCAGCCAACGGCTGGCAGCGATTGGTGGACCTCGACATTCACAATGGATGAACGCGCAGCGGTCGAGGAAGCCTTTAAGCCATTAGGCGGCATCTCAGCAGACAGCCTTGCCCGGTCGAGCGATCCGTCCAGCATCGGCAATCTGGTGGGGCATTTGAAAAAAGAACACCTGCGCCACATCGGCTATAAGATGCTGGCGCGGGCTGACACCTTGGTCAATGAGCAACTGCCCATAATGAGCGTCCACTTCTACTGGGCCGCTCGGGGGGATTTCTACTATCGTTGGCGCGACCACGATGCTTTCGCTCTGGAAGAGGCTGTAAAGAGCTTCCAGCGCCAGATCGGGCTGGCGGCAAACGCCCTCAAGTACTTCAACGAAGACACCAGTTGGGGCTTCGTTCCTGCTCACGCAGGTTATCGGCAACTTCGCATCATCGAAGAGAAGCGTGGCAACCTGACACTGGCGAGGGCGCTTTGCGAACAGGCAAAGGCCGAAGGCTGGGCAGATGACTGGGATCACCAGATCGCGAGGATCGACAAGAAGTTGGCGAAGATGGCTGTTTAAGTGTCGAGATGGTGGAGCCGCGTCAGCGGTTTTAGGGGCACTGAGGTCGAGGTGAATGGGGGAGCGATATTGGCGAAAGGGATGGAAAGACCGCGAAACTGCCCCGAGTATGCTCGAATTCGGTGAACCCCTTGGAAGGGTTCATCAAGGGTTCACCACAGGGTTCACCTTGTTAACTTGTTGTATTTTATGGATTATTTTATATTTTTATCTTATTGATGTAGAATGTACCCCTTAACTTGTTCCTATAGAGAAAAGGCATCCTTCGTATATGTGTCGTTTCTATAGGTGGCGGGCCGCAATGGGTTCATCATTCATCCGTATGCCAAAAATTGCCATTATCACAATGAGATCAGCGACTTGCGCTGATGAACCCCGTGGTGAACCGCTTTTGGCGGGGTTCACTCAGTTCCGTTGCCGCTGCTCCAAATGCAAAGGGCCGCTGACGCGGCCCCCGTGCAATTCTGATCATTGGCAGTTCGACGCTATGCTGCCTTGGCGATCCGTTCCGCCAATACTCGGCGGAGTTCCTGCCGTGCAGTGGCATCCATCGTGGGCCATGCAGCTTTCTCACCGGGCGTAAGCACCTGCTGTTCGAACCGCCGAAGACGTCTCTCCATCGTGGTGACGTTGCTGGGTGCCACCACCTCCGTCGCAACGACCTCGGGCTGAGCAACAATCGTGATGGGTGCGGGCATGATGTTCAACGGGACGGTCTGCATCACCTCGGCATCTTCCCGCGTCTGGAGTGCCCAAGGGTAACCCATCTTCGTTCTATCGCCACGGGTCAGCGTGTATTCGCTGCCGTCCGACAGCTTGAAGAACCGATCCTTGAGCGATCCGAGCAGGGTGCGTGCCTCCGCCATCAGACGACGCAGGGCGCGGCCAGATTGCTGGACGATGTCCATCAGATGCTTTAGCGCCGGGCGTTGTTCGAGGATCGTTTTGGTCATTTTGCGTTTGCCGTGTTGAAGAGGGCGAGGGTTTCCATGACGCGGGAGGGGGCTACGACGTTGGCCGCGTCAGCGGCGCGCAGGGCGTCGAGCTGTGCCAAGATACGCGAGCTAATGGTCGTCAAAACGTCGCGGGCAGAAGCTGCTTCGCGGGACAACCCGTTGGATTCACACAGCCGCACCAGTTCGCTCACGTCATCAAGCACCTTGGTCAGCAGGTCTTCGAACCCGTCGAAGCTGACCTCATCGAAGTCTGCCCAGTTCCCCGCCCGTTCGCGCCGCAGGTATTCGATCCGGGCCGCGACGTGCAGTTCCTTCATCAGGTTGTTACCCATCTGCGAGGCGCTTTTGCGGGGACCGTAAGCGGCCTGAATGGCCTTGCCCTGCGTGACGGCACCAGAGGCCATAGCCCGCGCGAACTTCTCCTGCCGTTCGTTCGGCAGGGGGGCCTCGCCCATATATCCATCGGGGATTCCACGTGCCATTTTAGCCCCAGTACTTTGCTTGCATCAGGACAGTCTGAATGTCCCCCTCAGCCACGGGGGTCGGGTCCGCGTCGGTGCTGAGGGGGCGAGCAACGCACGAATGTCGGTCGTGGTCAGCCGAGCAGCGTGCAGTGCGTTGGTCAAAATCTTGGCATCCGCCAAAGCGCGTTCGATATTGCCACCGCGCGCCAGAAAACGACAAGCAGCGGGAGACGAGAGGACAAAGCGGCGCAGAATAGTCGTCGGGTGCATTAGGCCAGCCCATTCCGGCGCGCATAGTCCAGCTTCGCCTTGCCCGTGAGCGTGGCGATGACAGCGCGATGATCGCCCAAGCCAAGCGGCTGCTCGGGCTTGCCAGTGAGGCCATGGAGGCGCGCATACTGAATCTTGCTGGCAGGACTTCATGCCAGCGATTGCTTCTTCGTGGCCCAGTGCGACCCGTTCAGCATCCTTCTTCGCTTTCAACCGCGCAGCGACGGACGGCACTTCACGCAGCTCGCTCAGGGCCTTGTCGAGATCGAGCGGAATATCTGCCAAGCAGGCCAGCTTGACGCTTTCGATCCCCGTGATCTCGTCAGCGGAGACATCGAGGCCGAATTCGCGACCGGCGACGACAGCGATCTTGTTGGTGGACTCGACAAGGGTGATGATCGTGTCGGGGCCGAGGACCTCGACGATAGCACGCAGGGATTCAGACATTTCAGGCAGCTTTCTGGATGGGGGTGGTGACCGAGTAGAGATTGACGGTCGCAAATGCGTTGGCCCAATGGGTCCATTGATCGTGGGTCTGGGGCAGTTCGGAAGGTTCATCGCCCAGCACGTAAAGGGTGATCGAGGGGTGAATGAGGGCCGCGTCCAGCAGTTCAGGGATGTTCGACCGCCAAGCGTCAGACCAAAGGGCACGCACAAGGGCGCTGTGCAGCAGTCCACGGATAACGTGGTAGCGCGAGTGTTCCGCGTCGGTCATGGCGGATTTCAGATCGCGTACGCGGCGGTGTGCATCACCCCCCAACGGAAGGGTGGGTTCAGCGGTGCGGCGTTCTGCGTCGACGCGCAGGAGTTTGACCGCGTCAGCAGTATCACAGCCGCGCTTACGCTCTTTCCGCAACCGCACGATCACGTCGTCGGGACGCATGAATGCCCGCGCTGCTCCACCACCATGGGCGAAGTGGATCGGATGGCGCGATCCCAGCAGCCACTTGCGAACACCAGCGATGGACGCCCCCAACGCGGGCGCGATGTCAGCCATCGACAGGGTCATCCGTTCCGGCCCGATTCTAGGGTATTGGTTCATGTAGCTCATCCTCTAAGTGACATAAACATACACCAAAAATGTGCGAAATTCAAGGTTCGCAACAAAACGGTTCATGCCGCCGGGAATCTATGGAGGTTCATCGTGGATCAGCGTTCGAGCGGAGCAAAATCGACAACCGCAGCCGATGCCCGAGGTGTACATGCAAGCGTACATCTAGTTTCAGTAACCGAGTGATTACTCTTTAAGATCAATGCTGTAGGAGATTGAAGTGGCAGCCCGTAGGGGAGTCGAACCCCTCTTACCTGGTTGAAAACCAGGTGTCCTAACCGATAGACGAACGGGCCACGCTTCGGTGTGGGGTGTCTAGTCGTAGCGCTTCCAACGCGCAAGAGGCAAAAATCAACTTTCTGATGCATCCTCCAGACGAAGTTGAACTCGGGCGCGACCTCCCCAATGGTTCAGCTCCAACCTTCCCGCTAAATGGAAGCGGCGGTGGCCTGATGACTCCAGGGCAGGGCCGAGCGCGCTTTCGAACGCGCCGAATGCTATCGCCTCCAATTTGGTGCCAAGGCCGTCTCCAAAACTAACCCGAAGGTGCGCCCCGCCGATCTTGCGCGCGGAAACTGCCATGTCAGCGAAGGCAAACCGCGGCGCGGATGCTGAGGCGCCGTAGGGGCCCGCCGCTTCGATTTGCTCCACCAGTGACGGGGTCACAGCCGTTGGCATGAGCAAGCTGTCTATCCGTAGCGCCTTACGCTCTGTCGCATTTGAACCTTGGCGTTGAAGAATCTCAGAAAGACGCGCCATTGCGCGCTCTAATTGACTGCGCAAAACGGTCAACCCTGCTGCCATTTTATGACCGCCGCCCTTAACCAATAGCCCTTCGTCTGCTAAGCGTTGTACGGCTGCCCCCAAGTCAACACCGGCTACCGAGCGCCCAGAACCCTTGCCTTCCTCACCATCAAAGCCGATCACAATGGCCGGACGGTTTGCCGCTTCTTTCAGGCGAGAGGCAACGATTCCAACAACGCCCGGGTGCCAGCCGTCGGCTGCGGCCCAAACCAGCGGCGCATCGAAGCCTCGGGCTTCGGCCTGCAGCAAGGCCGCTTCGCGGACGCGAGCCTCGATATCCCTTCGCTCGGCGTTAAGTTGATCCAACCGTTGCGCAAGTGCTTCTGCTTCTGCCAAATTGTTCGTTGATAAGAGTCGCGCACCAAGGTCGGCCTGACCTATTCGACCACCGGCATTTATCCGAGGCCCCAGAAGAAAACCAAGCGCATAAGCGGTCGGAGCGTGCTCCAATTTGGCTATGTCGGCAAGCGCCCGCAGGCCGACGCGTTCGCGGCGGGCCATGACCTTCAGGCCCTGACGCACAAAAGCGCGGTTCACCCCAATAAGTGGCGCTACGTCAGCGACAGTTGCCAAGGCGACCAAGTCGAGCATTGCCATTAGATCGGGCCCGGTAACACCTTCTGCTCGGAATTGGCGGTTTGCTTCCACGAGCATCAGAAAAACTACAGCTGCCGCACAAAGATGCGCCAAATCGCCGGTTTCGTCCTGCCGGTTGGGGTTCACAACTGCAACGGCTTGGGGCAACGTTTCAGCGCCAAGGTGATGATCAAGGATGATGACATCGCAACCTGCGGCGTCTACGGGACCGTGAGAAACTGTGCCGCAATCGACGCAAATAATTAAGTCATGCTCCCGCCCCAAAGCCGCCATAGCGGGAACATTTGGGCCGTAGCCTTCGTCAATTCGGTCTGGAATGTAGAGCGTCGCTTGCCTTCCCATTGCGCTTAGCCAAACCAACAGCAATGCTGCCGACGCGCCGCCATCCACATCATAATCTGCAAAAACTGCAATACGTTGGCTTTCCCGCACCGCTTTCAGAAAGCGGGTGGCGGCCGCGCCCATATCCTTTAGTCGCAATGGGTCGGGCAATAAATCGCGCAGCTGCGGCGCCAGAAACGCCTCGGCATCGGGGGCCGCCACACCACGAAATATAAGGCTTTGGCATAGCGCGAGAGGAAGGCGGGTCTGCTGCGCCATCGCTTCGGCTAGTCGAGAGTTGTCTTCTGACGGGCCAGCCCAACGGCGGCCTGTCAGTGACGCTTCAACATTTAGAAACGCGCGGGTCACCGAGCCGGGCTGCGATAGGTCATCCGACGGACAGAGCCGGTCTTCGAGCGCATCAAGATGGTTTCGGTGGTAACCCATCCCGGTTCGCGTCGAATACCCGCCAGCAAACTGCCGGAAGTTACCCCGGTCGCCGCAAATATCACATCGCCTCGCACAAGATCGTCCCGCGTATAGACCCGGTCAAAGTTCTGAATTCCGGCTTTGCGGGCGCGGGATCGTTCGTCATCGTTTCGGAACAAAAGTTTACCAAAAAACTGCCCGCCCATACACTTCAACGCGGCAGCGGCCAGCACACCTTCCGGTGCGCCGCCCGAACCCATGTACATGTCGATGCCCGTTTTTTCCGTCTCGGCGCAATGCATTACGCCTGCCACGTCACCGTCTGTGATCAAGCGAATAGAGGCCCCGGTTGAGCGGATTTCTGCAATTAGATCTTCGTGGCGCGGGCGTTCCAGCACGCAAACCATGATGTCCTCGGTCGAGCAGCCTTTGGCTGCTGCAAGGGCCGAAACCCGCTCGGAGGGGGTCATAGTCATGGTCACCGTTCCGGGTTTGAAGCCCGGACCAATGGCGAGCTTTTCCATATAAACATCGGGGGCGTGAAGCAGAGTGCCGCGCGGTGCCATCGCGATCACGGTAAGCGCATTTGGCATGTCCTTGGCCGTCAAAGTAGTGCCTTCCAGCGGGTCGAGCGCGATATCGACGGCCGGCCCCTTGCCGGTCCCAACTTCTTCGCCGATAAAAAGCATTGGTGCTTCGTCACGCTCGCCTTCGCCAATCACCACCACACCTGAAATATCAAGCAAATTTAATTGGTCGCGCATGGCATTTACAGCGGCTTGGTCGGCGGCCTTCTCATCGCCACGACCGATCAAACGGGCAGAGGCAAGTGCCGCGGCCTCAGACACGCGGGCTAAGCCCAACGACAGGAGGCGATCCTGAAACTCAAGGGCGTCGGCCATGGGAACTCCATTCGTGGCGGTTAGGACTTTCGTGTAACGGTGGGGGGCTTTGGGAGCAAGCACGTTGGCGCTAACAAATTCCAAATACCGTGAGAGGAAATTTGCCCTTTGGGCCGGTAATCCATGCCGAAGGTAATGGGCTGCAGAAGCTGAATTTTCTCGGCAAGATGCATGAGGCGATTCTGAATAAAGACAGGCAGATATAGATAGGCGCAATTCATTGGGATCCTCCGCAGGGCTGAAGGCGATGTGCCGGTGGCCGAACTGTGCAGTGAGCATGACATGCGCGACGCCTCGTTCTACAAATGGCGGGCGAAGTATGCTGAAGTGGTGCGCCGAGACCAAGGTCGAATGGCACTACATCGCCATGCAAGCCGATACAAAACGGCTTTGTCGAAAGCTTCAACGGCTGGATGCGGGGCGAGTTCCTCAATGAGACGCTGCTCCGCAAAAATGCCCATGTCCGCGATCTGATCGCCGCTTGGCTCGCCGAACACCACAACGCGCGGCCCCATTCGGCGCTCGGCTACCAAACCCCCGCAGGCTGCGCACTACACCTGACCGCCGAAATCGCCCGACCCGCTATGCGAGATTAAGGCTCCGCGCGACGGGCGATTGCTCAACCCACGCCAGCTCGCGTCAATGGCCACTGGGCTCCGGTCGTGGCCGAATGAAAGATCAATGACAGGTCAAGCGCGTAGTGCACTCAAAAAACCGGAAGAAAGCCGCGACAGCTCGATGAAAAAGGCCCGCTCAAAGCAACAGCGGCATCATAAGTGCAGCAAGGCTTAGAACGAAAAAGAAACCTGCCATATCTGTGATCGTTGTGAGCAAGGGCCCACTTGCAACTGCAGGGTCTTGGCCCAAGCGTTTGAGAAATAGCGGAACTACCCCACCGACCGACACCGCCAAGACTGTGTTGAGCGCGAGCGCAAGACCAATGACCAAGCCCAGCCAAGGGTTGCCCTTCCATGCCCAAGCCACCAGACCGATCAACAAGCCAAGAGCCACGCCGTTGATCACCCCGACACTTACTTCTTTCCGCCAGACCCTGAAGGCGTCCTTTGGTTGAACAATACCCAAAGACAACTCTCGCATCGTCACGCCCACGGCCTGATTGCCGGAACACCCGCTCATATCCGACACCATTGGCAAAAAGACCGCGATGGCGATTACAGCAGTCAAGGTGTCCTCATAGGCAGAAATGACGCTCGCGGCGATCATATTGAGGATAATATTCAACGAAAGCCAAGCAAGCCTGCCTCGGGAACGGAACCAAATGGGCATGGAGCGCAATTCGTCGCCAACGACACCTTGCCGCTTTAAACTTTCGCTTTCGGACCGCTCCAAAGCTGCCGAATCGACAGCCGATCGGGAAACGACGCCCACCAGTCGACCATTTGCTTCGACAACAGGCATGCCAAGGAAATCGTATTCGTCGAAAATGTCTTGTAACTCGTCCAAGGTGGTCGCAACCGAAACGGTCAACGGGCGCACCATGATTGCGGTTAACTTGGCGCTACGCTTGGCCATCAACAGGCCGCGCAGCGATACCACGCCAACTGGCTTACCTTCGTCATTCACCACATAGGGGTGCTGGCCCCGATGACGTTCATAGTCCCCATCGTCAGAGACTAAGCCCCGCAGGACCGCGCCCACGGTGGCGCTGTCAGGGAACTGGAACGCATCGGCGACCATCAAGCCACCGGCGGTTTCATCCGCATATTCAGTTAGGCGGCGGACGTCGGCGGCGTCATCGGGGTCCATCTCAGCAAGGATGGCTTCCGCGTCTTCGCTGTCCATGTCGCCAATCAAGTCGGCCTGCAGGTCGCTGTCCAACTCATCCAACACATCGCTTGCGCGAGATTTCTCCATTCTCTCCACCAATTCGGTGGCAGCGGAGTGGGGAGCCTCCGCGATCATAGCAGCGGCAAATTTTACAGGCAGCAAGTTGAGCAGCGTATCACGATCATCTGCATCCAGGGCCAAAAGCTGGCGCATTGCCGCGCTAAGTGGCATCGGGTCCAGAAGCGTAATCAACGCTTCGCTGTCATGCGCATCGATGGCCGCCTTGACGCGGCTACGCATGCTGCGGCCCGAATCCTCTGTCACCTCGATCTTTTCGGCGGGGTCGTTGGTCAAGGAAGCCTCCCGGAATGGTTGCTTGAGGTCTAGGCAGATGTACTGTGTCGGAGAAGGTCATCGTTGGCAGGACGTTGTCGATAGCCGATGCGGACGCCGATCAAAGAAGAGGTGACTAGGGTTGCCATGTTGCGCCGTGCCCGTTCAATTGAACGTCGGGTGTATAATCTTACGCGCATCTTAGCAAAAATCATCTAGGTTTAACGGCCGAACCGCTCTGGGCCAACGCAGCTCCGTCTCACCCATACGTGGACAGTAAACGGCCGTGTAAAGCTTACCAAACCCTTGATCGAACGCAGCTTCATAGAGCGGTGGTTTCAAAAACGTACCGATGAACTTTTTTGAGCTTCGACATGCAGCATCAACCGTTGCAGCAAGAACTGCTCCCGCTCAACAGAGGCCGTAAATCGTGCGTGACTAGCCCACTCCACCCGGTCTTGATGATTTGTCGCCACAGCGGCATGGGTAATCTTCGCGGGCCGGTCGGGGGCCATAAGGGCGGTCAGGAAACGCCGCTCGGCGTCCAGAACGATGACATTCGCCCATATGCTTGGTCAGGTACCGTTGCCGGGTGAAGGTCAGTTCGAACGCGGCAGGCGTCTGCCAGCCGAGGTGGGAGTGGGGGGCGTTCGGTGTTGTAGTCGTGGCGCCAGGCGGCCATCGTGCCGCAGGCATGGTGCAAAGCCGGGAACAGGGTTTCGTTAAGCCGGTCAACTTCTTAGCGCATGGTCATCTTCACAGCACATGATCATCGGGCAACAGCCTATCGCCCGGCACGCCCGCTGTTCGCTCATCTCATGATTTGCCACCAGATGCGCGGCCGCTTGCCGCTTCGTTGTGGGCACCCCCCCTTTTTTCCAAGAGATCCTTCAGCGCGGCATTGTCGAGCATCGCATCGGCGAGGAGCCGTTTCAGGCGCGCGTTCTCGCCCTCAAGGCCCTTCAGCCGCTTCGCCTCGCTGGCGTCCATCCCGCCATACTTGGCTTTCCACTTGTAAACGTTGCATCGCTGACGCCGTGCTTGCGGCACAGATCGGCGACGGAAACCCCGGCCACGTGCTCTTTCAGAATGCCGATGATTTGGTTTTCGGTGAAGCTGCTGCGCTTCATCTCTGGTCCTTTCGGTTTGATCTGATCCCCGGAAACTGGACCGTTTGAAGTCTGGAGTTTTCCGCTACGTTTTCCCGGCTGGGAGAGGAGCGGAATCGGATGAAAGCATCGAAGTTCACGGACGCGCAGAAGGCGTTCATCATCAAGCAGGGCGACGAAGGCACGCCGGTTGCGGAGATCTGCCGCAAGGCCGGGATCAGCCCGGCGACCTACTTCAACTGGAAGAAGAAGTATGCCGGGCTGCTGCCAACCGAAATGAAGCGGTTGAAGCAGCTCGAAGACGAGAACAGTCGGCTGAAGAAGATCGTGGCAGACCTGACGCTGGACCGCGAGATGTTGCAGGTGAAGACCGTTTAGCAAACGATCCGGGGGATCGTTTGTAGGCCGCAAGATCCGGCGAAAGCTCTGAAGCCTGGCCGGATGCGCGAACTGGTTCGCGGGATGTGCAGCGATTGGGCAGTTTCGATCCGAACGGCTTGTGGGGCCATCGGGTTCGACTGCTCGACGTTCCACTACAAATCCCGCCGCACTGATCAGGCTGCCGTTGCCGAAGCGGATCAAGGAGGTCTGCGAAACGCGCGTGCGTTATGGCTACCGGCGGGTCCATGTTCTGCTGGACCGCGAAGGCTGGGGCGTCAACATCAAGAAGGTCTATCGAATTTACAAGGAGTTGGGCATGCAGCTCCGGAACAAGACGCCCAAACGCCGGGTGAAGGCGAAGCTGCGCGATGACCGCGTCGATGCCGCCGGCCCCAACGAAGTCTGGGCGATGGACTTCGTTCACGACCAGCTGGCGACGGGCAAGAAGCTGCGCGTGCTGACCGTGGTCGATACATTCTCGCGCTATGTGCCGGTTCCGGATGCGAAGTTCAGCTATCGCGGCGAAGATGTGGTGGCGACTTTGGACAGGGTCTGTCGACAAACGGGTTATCCCAAGACCATCCGCGTGGACCAGGGCAGCGAGTTCATCTCGCGCGACATGGACCTCTGGGCCTATCAGCGCGGCGTCGTTCTGGACGTCTCTCGTCAGGGCAAA
Organism: uncultured Alphaproteobacteria bacterium; assembly: GCA_963815355.1. Classification (GTDB taxonomy): domain Bacteria; phylum Pseudomonadota; class Alphaproteobacteria; order Rhodobacterales; family Rhodobacteraceae; genus JAPUEK01. Next base: position 32,148 of record CAWFGJ010000007.1, on the reverse strand, counting down.
CCGACTGGTAACGCCTTCATCGAAGCATTCAATGGCAGGTTCCGGGCCGAATGCCTGAACCAGCACTGGTGCTTGACGCTTGCAGATGCTGTCGAAAATTGGAGGCTTGGCGTAGTTACTCTAACGAGGAACGGCCACACGGCGCGATCGGCAACAAGGTCCCGATCATGCTGACGAAATCGGGGGGCGTCACCAGCCCGTCACCCTGAGCGAAGCCGGAAAACTCTGCCTTCGGGCGGTCCAAGGTTGGGGAGCAGGTCAGGTTGGGTCAGAGTCTACCTCAAACTGGACTAGGTGGAGGGGGCAACGTCTCGGTGAAGTGACCTCTTGTCCAAGGTGTGTAACATCTTACTTCTGGTGCAACCAAGATTAGGAGTTGAAGCTATGTCTGTCAGACCGGTGTCTGCTACCAATCGAGCGCAACCGACCATGGAAGGTGCCGGAGTTCACTTACACCGAGGCTTTGGCTTCGGAGATCCAACACGAATGGACCCGTTCTTATTGTTCGATGACTTTCGTGGCGATCACCCGTCAGATTATGCCCAAGGTTTTCCTTGGCATCCGCATCGGGGGATTGAAACGATTACTTATGTCCTCGCCGGATCGGTGGAACACGGCGACAGCCTGGGTAATCGTGGAACGCTCAAGGGCGGCGACGTTCAATGGATGACAGCTGGCTCTGGTATCCTCCATCAGGAAATGCCCAAGGGGAACGGCAAAGGCCAGATGCATGGCTTTCAACTTTGGGCCAACCTTCCGGGCCACCTGAAGATGACAAAACCCCGGTACCAGGACGTAAAATGCAACGATATTCCGGAGATCATCGATGATGATGGGACAGTCGTGAAAGTCATCGTTGGCAGTTTCTGGGGCAAGACAGGACCAGTGGATGGCATCGCTGCCGAACCACAATATTTAGATATTTTTGTGCCTTCTGGCAAAAAGAAAACCTTTGCCGTCGACACGCGCCGTCATGCTTTTGCCTATGTGTTCGACGGCGCTGCTAAGTTTGCAGACGCGGCGCGTCCTCGTGGGGTTTTACTGGAAAAGGAAGTGTTGGGCCAAGAGTTGAATATCCGAGACCTCTCTGGCAATCGAACAGTTGTTGAGTTTGGGAAGGGCGACGAAGTGGTCGTTCAGGCGGGCCCCGAGGGTGTTCGTTACTTGCTGATTTCAGGCGCGCCAATCCAAGAGCCCGTCGCATGGCATGGACCGATCGTTATGAACACGCGCGCCGAACTCGATACAGCAATGAGGGAATTGCGCAACGGTACCTTCATAAAGCCGTCTCATTGATCGGGCCGAATATTGTGCGCTTTAGCTTTGCCAAACGGCGCGCTATTATGAGACATGGTCTTGCGCGTCATTCCCTTTTTGGTCTTGCTTTCGGCATGTGCCGACTTCCCAGAAGTCAGCCAGGCACTTGCAAAGACTAGCAAAACAGTTTCCGCGACGCCGGCACTTTTACCGATGGAGCAAATTGCAGCGTCCATTCCGGGTGCGCGTGCCGAAAATTCCGGAGCAGTGTTGGCGTCCCGAGCGGCAGCACTTCGCGCTCGCGCTGCCGTGCTTCGCGCTCGCTGATGCGAAATGCCCGGATTTCACTCAGGTTTTGATGCCCTGCGTTGCGTGTGCCGCGCGAAACCGCTAACAGGCGCTTGCAACACAAACGGGAGAACACCATGTCCGCCGCTCCACTGCGTCTTGGTCTTGCTGGGCTTGGAACTGTCGGTATTGGCGTGGTCAAGATCGTGCAAAACCATGCCGCCTTGATCGCTGCCCGTACAGGCCGCGCCGTTGTTATCTCCGCTGTTTCCGCTCGCGATCAAACCAAGAATTGCGATGCGGACCTTTCTGCGTTTGTTTGGGAATCGAACGCCATCGCCCTTGCACAACGCGACGACGTAGATGTGTTTGTCGAGGTTATGGGCGGCCACGAAGGTCCCGCAAAGGACGCCACCGAAGCCGCGATTGCTGCCGGTAAGGATGTTGTTACTGCAAACAAGGCGCTCTTGGCCCATCATGGTCATACGCTTGCACTTTCTGCGGAAGCCGCCGGTCGTGTGATCCGCTTTGAAGCCGCTGTTGCAGGAGGCATACCGGTCATCAAAGCGTTGACAGAAGGTCTTGCCGCCAACCAAATCCGCCGCGTCATGGGGGTTATGAACGGCACCTGCAACTATATCCTTACACGGATGCAAAACGCTGGCCTTCCGTACGATCAGGTTTTCGAAGAGGCGCGTCAACTTGGCTACCTTGAGGCAGACCCCAACTTGGACGTGGGGGGCATTGACGCTGGCCACAAGCTTTCCTTGTTGGCTGCGATAGCCTTCGGGACAAAGGTCTCTTTCGCGGCGGTTGAGCTTGAGGGAATAGGAAATATTTCGATCGACGACATTCGCCTTGCCGCAGATATGGGCTACAGGATCAAGCTTTTGGGCGTGGCGCAGATGACTGGGCGCGGGCTGGAACAGCGCATGACTCCCTGCCTTGTGCCCGCGGACAGTCCTTTGGGCCAATTGCAGGGCGGAACGAACATGGTTGTGCTTGAAGGCGACTCCGTTGGCCAAATCGTGCTGCGTGGCGCAGGCGCCGGATCCGGCCCCACAGCCAGCGCGGTCATGGGCGATGTTCTTGATATTGCACGCGGGATCCGCCTTTCGACTTTCGGGCAGCCCGCCGTAACGCTGGCAGCTCCGATTGCAGCCAAATCCGCGACCCCTGCGCGGCATTACTTGCGGATGACGTTGCTCGACAAGCCCGGTGCACTTGCGAAAATTGCCACATGTCTTGGCGAGGCGGGGGTTTCGATCGACCAGATGCGCCAGTATGATCACGAGGGTGACAAAGCGACTGTCTTGATTGTGACCCACAAAGCTGCCCGCGCTGATATAGACCATGCCACCGGTCGATTTGTGGACACGGGCGTTTTGGTCGGTCAGCCCGTCGCGCTGCGGATTGAGGATATCTGAGGTTGCCTTAGCGGCAAGGTGACGTGACCAGGCAATGACAACTGCTTTCGCTTGGCAAAATTTGCGCATGCAAGGCGCAATGGGTACAGAGCAGCGGATTCAAACTGCCTTGCCGACTACTGTAGATTTCCACCCAGAAGTGACGCGGGTTTTTCATCGAGATTTGAGCCACCTTTGATTATGGATTTTGGTTCATGCGTGGGTCAAGGGCGGATTTGTCTCCTTCTTTTTTCGGGCCGCTGCGGCCGGGCTTGCCTTGAAGCGGAAGCTGTCGTTTCCGGTCTCCAGGATGTGGCAGCGGTGGGTAAGGCGGTCGAGCAGGGCTATGGTCATTTTTGCGTCGCCGAAGACCGTGGCCCATTCGCTGAAGCTGAGGTTGGTGGTGATCACGACGCTGGTGCGTTCTTAGAGTTTGCTCAGCAGATGGAACAGCAGGGGCTCGCCCGAGGCGCTGAACGGTAGATAACCAAGTTCATCCAAGATCACGAGATCGAGCTTGGTCATGCCTTCCGCGATCTGCCCGGCCTTGCCCTTGGCCTTTTCTTGCTCAAGGGCGATGATCAACTCGATGGTGGAGAAGAAGCGAACCTTGCGGCGATGATGTTCGATCGCCTGTATGCCGAGGGCGGTGGCGAAATGGGTCTTGCCGGTGCCCGGCCCGCCGATCAGGACCACATTCTGGGCTCCGTCCATGAACTCGCAGCGGTGCAGCGTCCTGACGGTTGCCTCGTTGATCTCGCTGGCGGCGAAGTCGAAGCCCGCGATGTCCTTGTAGGCCGGGAAGCGGGCCGACTTCATGTGATAGGCGATCAAGCGCACTTCGCGCTCCGCCAATTCAGCCTTCAGCAGTTGCGACAGCATCGGGATGGCAGCTTCAAACGCCGGGGCACCTTGCTTAATCAGATCGGCGACACCCGCTTGCTCAGCTCGACGAAGCCGTCAAATGCGACCGGCAGGGTCATCAGTGCTGCCTGCTCCTCGGCCCAGACATCGGCAATCGTGCCGAGCTGCTTGCCATGCGGGGTCTCCTGCCACAACGTGAGGCAACGCTGCTCCAGCCAGGCATTCAGCGCGGCAAGGTCAGGAAAGTCTGGTATACCCTGCAGCATCTGGTGGCGGGCATCCCAGAGGTTCTTCTCCACCTGACCTTTCTCCCAGCCCGCTGCCGGATTACAGAACTCGGGCTCGTAGACATAGTGGTTCGTCATGGCGAGAAAGCGCATGTTGATCTGCCGTTCCTTGCCGCGGCCGACCCGATCCACCGCCGTCTTCATGTTATCGTAGATGCCCCGCGCAGGCACACCACCAAAGACCCGGAATGCGTGCCAGTGGGCATCGAACAGCATCTCGTGGGTCTGCAGAGGATAGGCGCGCATCAAGAAGGCTCGGCTGTGCGATAGCTTGATGTGCGCCAACTGCAGCTTCGCGCGCTCGCCGCCCAGAACCGCAAAATCCTCGCTCCAGTCGAACTGGAAGGCATCGCCGGGGTCAAAATGCAACGGCACAAAGGTCCCGCGCCCTGGCGTCTGCTGTTCGCGCTGACGATCTGCCTTCCACCGTCGCGCAAAGGCTGCCACCCGGGCATAAGAACCGGTAAAGCCAAAAGCGACAAGATCCACATGCATCTTCTTCAGCGTCTGCCGTTCTTTGCGTCCCTTCTTGGAATTGGTCGTAAGCCAGCCTGCCAGCTTCTCGGCAAACGGATCAAGCTTGCTCCACCGTACTGGCGTCGCAAACTTGGGCTCGATCGTGCCGGCCTTCAGATACTTCTTGATCGCATTGCGCGACAAACCAGTGCGGCGCTCAATCTCCCGGATCGGTAGGCCCAGTCGCAGACGCAGACGCAGACGCAGATTCCGGATAACGTTCAGTAGCCCCATGTCGATCACTCCTTTGACCCCCTCGATCTTTGCTCGGGGAAGTGTCACATGGGTCAAATCTCAATGAAAACTGTATGCCTACTCGGGTCACTTCTCACTGCAAATCAACAGCGAAGAAATGCTGGCGACTTTGGACAGGGTCTGTCGAAAAACGGGCTATCCCAAGACCATCCGCGTGGACCATGGCAGCGAGTTCATCTCGCGCGACATGGACCTCTGGGCCTATCAGCGCGGCGTCGTTCTGGACTTCTCTCGTCCGGGCAAACCGACTGATAACGCCTTCATCGAAGCATTCAATGGCAGGTTCCGGGCCGAATGCCTGAACCAGCACTGGTTCTTGAGGTAATCCCCCCCGAAAGTAAGGGGCTGCATAAGTAGAATTTTCTCGGCAAGATGAACGAGGAGATTCTCAATGAAGACAAGCAGATACACTGAGGCGCAGATCATCGCGATCCTGCGGCAGGCTGAAGGCGGAGTGCCGGTGGCCGAGTTGTGCCGTGAGCATGGGATGAGCAATGCGTCGTTCTACAAGTGGCGAGCGAAGTATGGCGGCATGGACGCGTCTCTGATCAGCCAGATGAAGGCGATGGAAGACGAGAACCGGCGGCTGAAGCGCATGTATGCGGACCTGAGCATGCAGGCGGATTTGCTGAAGGAAGCCTTGGAAAAAATGTATGGTCCGCCCCGCTATTGCAAGGTTTTCGTGGGTGACGCACCGGCTTGCGTAAATGTATCCGGCCTCTGATCAGTCAGCCGCTTTTGGCGACAAGGCCTTGATGAGATCCGCACCTCGGGTTCCAGATTAGTGGCACGGGATCGTGTCCCGTTTTTTTGCGCGTGGCTTACCCGTGGTCGATCAACCGTTTGGTCATCACGTCCCCTGCAATCGGTTCTGCGGTGAAGAGATCAGCTCAGGGCTGCCCCTTTCGACTGCAGATAGACGCTGCCTGGTTTGGTCAGCACGGCCCAGACGATGCGCGTCAGCTTGTTTGCCAAGGCGACCACGGCTTTGTTGCGGTGCGTGCGCGCTTCGAGCGCAGAGAGCCAACCACCCAGGGCATGGTTCGCCCGATTCAAGTGAAGGAAGCATGACCGCGCGCCATGGATGATCAGGCGCCGCACGTAGCGATTGCCGCGTTTGCTGATGCTCAGAAGGGTCTGTTTGCCCCCGGTCGAATGCTCTGCAGGCACCAGCCCCAGCCACGCGGCCAGATCACGCGCCTTGCGGAACTGTCGTCCGTCGCCCGCTGCGGCGACAAGCGCGGTTGCGCCAAGCGCCCCGATGCCCGGAATTGTGACGAGGCGGCTGACGGTATCGTTCTCGCGGGCACAGGCTTCTACCTTGCCATTCAGGGCCTTGATGCGGCCTTCGATGTAGCCGAGGTCATCCAGCAACTCACCGAGCAGCACCCGCATGGTCGATGTCAGGTCATTCTCCTCGTTCTCCAGATGCCTCCGGATATCGGCATGGAAGCCGCCAGCACCGACCCGCATGGCCAACCCGTATTCAATGCAGAACGCGCGCGCTTGGTTCATCAGCGCTGTTCTTTGCCCAACAAGCCGGTCGCGGATGCGGTGCAGCGCCTGCAGATCGACCTGTTCGGGCGTTCGAACTTCCACGAAGCGCATGGTCGGCCGCGTCACCGCTTCGGCGATGGCCGCAGCATCGACGGTATCTGTTTTGTTGGATTTGACATAGGGCTTCACGAAGCGTGCCGGGATGATCCGGGCGTCATGGCCCATCGCCGTCAGCCGGCGCGCCAGCCATTGTGAGCCCGGGCAGGCTTCCATGCCGACCAGCGCTTTTGGTGCTGTCTCGAAGAAGCCAATCAGCGTGTCACGCGAAAACTTGGCGCGCTGGATAATGGCCCCCGCGGCATTGAGCGCGATGACGTGGAAGACCTTCTTGCCGATATCAATGCCGAAGGCGGCAGTCTCAGGGATTGGTTTGGTTCGCATCCTTTCTCTCCTTCTGCTTTGCGATGCCGCAATACTGACGCTTGGGTGCGGGGCGGACCATCCCATTAGTGACGGGGCCGTCTCAACGCCGCGAGATGGCCGAGAATGCAGTGGCGCGACGTGGGGCAAGCATCGCCGTTGCTTGCCGCGCATTCGGGGTGAGCGAGACCTGCTATCGCTATGGCCCCAAGTTGCGAGCCGAGAACGAGGAAATCGCCGATCTGCTGGTCGGGCTGACCGACGCCCGCAAGACTTGGGGGTTCGGACTGTGTTTCCTGCACCTGCGCAACGTCAAAGGACATCCGTGGAACCACAAACGCGTTTACCGCATCTACTGCGAGCTGGAACTGAACCTGCGGATCAAACCCCGCAAGCGGTTGAAGCGGGACAAACCCGACGCGCTGGCGGTGCCAGATGCGCCAAATGTGACCTGGTCGATGGACTTCATGGCGGATCGGCTTGGCGATGGTCGGGCATTTCGACTGTTGAACGTCCTGGACGACTTCAACCGAGAAGGCTTGGGCATCGAGGTCGACTTCTCTCTGCCTGCCGAACGGGTCATCCGAAGCCTCGATAGGATCATCGAGTGGCGCGGCAAGCCCGGCACCATAAGGGTCGACAACGGTCCTGAATACATCAGTGGCAAGCTGCTGATATGGGCTGAGAAACAGGGAATTGCCATCCAGCACATCCAACCCGGCCAGCCACAACAGAACGCCTACATCGAGCGCTACAACCGAACGGTTCGGCATGAATGGCTCGACCAATACATCATCGAAAGCATCGAGGAGGCACAGGACTTCGCCACGCAATGGCTATGGACTTACAACAACGACCGCCCGAACATGGGCATAGGCGGCATCACACCCGCACAGAAACTGAAAATGGCTGCCTAAATTCTACGACCGCACCCCGTTAAAAATGGGGGGATTACCTTGACACTTGCAGATGCTGTCGAAAAATTGGAGGCTTGGCGTATATAGTACAACGAGGAACGGCCACACGGCGCGATCGGCAACAAGGTCCCGATCACGCTGACGAAATCGGGGGGCGTCACCAGCCCGTCACCCTGAGCGAAGCCGGAAAACTCTGCCTCCGGGCGGTCCAACGTTGGGGAGCGGATCAACTCCAACTTGGAGTCTCTCTCACGCTGGATAAAAGTCGGGGGCAACGTTAGTTCACGCAACAGCGTCTTATGTTAACGGGCAAGAAGTGCCGGCGGTCGACATGAGAACACAAGTCACAAAGCGCGGCCGAGTGACGATAAACTGCGATAGTGTAGTCTCGTTCATTCCAACGTTGAATGCCGGAGTATAGTCGGCCTCTACCTCTACTAAAATCACGAAGTCTCCATCCGCCATCTTTGGGATTTTCGTTTTGAGGGTTTGCAACGTTGTCGTGGTCAATGGAACCATGGCGCCATTGGCCGCGACGGACCAATGGATTTCGATTCGGTTATGAGCGTCAGATTGATAGATCGAAGAAACCCGCAGCTTCACATCTTGATTTTTATCAACCAGATATTCGAGCATTTTGTCGAGGCCGTTTATATAAGTCGGCGTAATCGACACCATCTCACGTGAAATTGCATCGGAAACAGTGTAAGCGGCTTTTTGAACGGTGTTTAGTGATCGAAAAGAATCCCAGTAGACAAATAGTGCGAGGTAGGACCAGAGCATAAAGGGCAGCACAAGAACGGCTTCGGCCATAACCGTGCCAGTTTCTTCGCGGAAGAACCTTGCCAGGCGGGTAAGTGAAATGGGCATGGTCAGCTCCCTATGTTGGTTCTGTGACGAAGGCGGAGACCGCGACGAGCGAGTAGCCGCCCTGGGTGTCCTTGGGAAGGCCCAGCCCAATACCGGTCGACGGGAAAAGTGCGTCTTGGACTATGCACACCCGCACCAGCATCATATCGTTTTGCTGGCCGATTTGCAGCGCGGTTACCGGCTGGATATCCTCATCCCTGTTCACGCAAGTGACGTGGGTCGATGGCATCGACCAAGTCGATGTGCTGACCCTTGTCATTTCGATCATCAAGTTGTCGTTGCACGACGAAAAGATCACGGTGCGATTGCAAATTTCCGCTTTTAGGGAGTCGGCCGTTGCCAATGGGTAATGGCCGAGCCGCAATTCCCGCATGGTCATATCAACGGACTGTTCCAACATGATAGACCGCACCATCAAAAGGCCACTTTCAAAAGAGGCCATGAAAATTGTGATGAGAAGCGGAACCGACATCGCGAACTCAATGGCTGCGGTACCGCGTTCGTCGTCACGGAAACCCTTGGCTAGGCGCCTCATAAATCGGATCATTGGGTCAACCTCAACTGGCTGATGTTGCTTGCGATGGCGCGAAAAGCCGTGCGAATTTGCAGCCCGGACGCTTTGAAGTAGTGTGCTGGCGATGATGAACAGTTTGCAATCAGTGTCGCACCGGCAGTTGGCGCTTCAAACGAAATGCCATAAATCGTAACACCATGACCTTTAGCTGCGGAGCAGGCGGTGTTCAGTTGAGTGTCCATTGTGCTCGTTGGTGTCTGGGTCCGGAATTCAAGCATTTGTGCGTTGTAAATGGATGTTCTGGTGCTGCTGCTTGTGCCAAGTGCGCGCGCGTAGAACTGCCATGAAACATATGACAGGCGCAGGTTAGCCCAAACTTGCGGCCACCGCTGAATTGTCGTGCTGGAGTAAGTAGCCGTCGGCGAGTAGCAGGCAGAGCCCGACGGTGCGGTTCCATTCCAAGGGCGGGAATGCCACGCTCCAAGATGAGGGACCCAGAACGGCCGGCTGTTGCAAAGAGTGGTCGAGTTTGAGTTATCGACTTTCGACGAGTGGAAGATCGAATAATTGTTGTCGGATGCGCGCCAGATAGGCGAGTTGCCGGACTTATAGGGAGTGTTTACCCGTTCTTCCGCGAAGTGTTCACCGTCTGTCATCAGGATGACAATTTTCAGCGACTCTGGGTCGGTCCAATCATAGGGTCGACCAGAAAACTCTGTGGGTATTTTGCCGGCCGCGACCAGTTCGGTGAAAATCGGTCTCGTTGACGGGTCGATAAGCGTCATGCCCCATTTCATGCCGGCGTTGATTGAGGTGGCGCCGATTGCGGACAGGCCTTCGATCTGACCCTGTAGCGTGCCGATGTTATTTCCTGGCAAGCGAACGATATTTGAGGTCGAAGGTGGGCACCAGACGTTTCCAGAGTTCACTTGGGCGTAGTTGCTGTCCGCGTAGGACACATAAGACGTTGTCTGGTTGGTTGAGGAATAGGTGTCCGCCGCCGCGGTCATTGGCAGGGCAAGCGTTCTAGAAATCCCGTCCCCGTTGTAAACAATCGAGGGCAGGTCGACGCAGTTCGCGTTTGCGGCTTCGTTAATTTCCGTGGCGTTGAATTTGCTGATCAGGGGTGTGCCATTGTTGATAGTCACGCCTGTGTTGACCAAGCCACCCAGATTCACTTGCCCGTTGAAGGGTACGATTGAAATTGAGATGCGATCTTCGCCATCGGAAGACAGCACAGTGTCGACGAATTCCTTGGCTGCGATCTTAAGGTTGTAAAGGCGACTGTTGGAGTTCATCGACCCCGAGATATCCAGCACCAGCACGATTTCCACGTTGGTGATGCGCTGTTCTGCCACGGAGTGACCGGGCGCATCGAACTCATTGACGTTGATGAGGTGCATGAAGAACGGGTTAGTCTCAGCCAAGGCGTCGGCGGTTACTTCTTTAAAGTTGATGCCGTTCAAAACCGTGACCGATTTTAGGTAGCTGCTCATGCCAGCTTTTTGAAAGTAGTCTTGAACCACCTCCTCGGAGTCTAGCTCTTGGGTCAGCGCTGCGGCCGCAAGAGTTGAGCGGTCAAGCGTGTTCTGTAGGGTCGTTCTGGTGGCTTCATAGCGCATGAGGTCCACCGCGATTCCACCCATCATGGCCATGAGCAAAAACAAGCAAAGCGCAAAAATGATCAGGGATCCATCTTCGCGATACAGGAAAGCCATCCGCCGTGTGCTCAGTGCCATCGTCATTCTCCACCATCGACCAGTGCGCAGGGCGCGCGGCTGGCTGAACTGGACCACGTACAGAAGGCGTACAGGTCCAATGGTGAGAAGGGCGGACTGCGCGGGCAAAAATATGGCATAGTTTGTGGCCATTGAGGGGCATTTTTGCCTGTTGTGTCTGGATCGGAAACAATGGGCCAACTAAGTCGTGACTGTTTCCAATGCTGCTCGGAATGCGTCCCCGGCTGTTTGTCTCTGACGCAGAGTCTGTAGGCTTTTCCACAGCAAAATGCTGTGATTTGGGGAAAAGGATCGAATCAGTCAATCGCGGATCAGCGTGCATGGATGAAACATCCTAAAGAGTGCGAAGGCATAGAGCGGCCCCGTTTAGGGCTGCCCCAAGTCTCTATTGTGTCAAACGCAGCTGGGTTATATTCGCCGCGATCGTCTGAAACGCAGTGGCGATTTCAGGACCGTTAGCGCTGAAATAATGTGTACCGTCCGTGGCACACTGGCTGATCTGAGCTTGTCCTGTTGCGGGTGCCTCGAACGCGATCCCGTAAACAGTGACGCCATTTTGCCGAGCAAGGGTGCAAGACTGCTGAAGCGAGGCGTTCATGGCGTTGACTGACGAATAGACCGAAGAAAGTTGGGTCATCGCGTTGTTGTAGGCGGTTGTGCGACTAGCCGCCGTGGTACCAAGAGCTCGCGCGTAAAGCTGCCATGCGACCCAGGTCAGCCGCTGGCTTGCCCAGACTTGTTCCCAGTTCATTTGGTTGAGACCGGCACCGGAGTTCCAGGGAGTGGAGCGCCAGGCACTCAGATGAGGCACCCAATATTCATTGGTTCCGGCGCTAGCGGGGCGGCCAGTGGTGAAGCGGATCGAAAAATTGCCATCCCCGGTTGAGCGATAAATGGGCGAGACCCCGGTCTTGAAGGCGTCGTTGATGCGGGTGTGCGACACATGTTCGCCATCGGTCATCAGCACGATGATCTTGTCGCCATCAACCTTGTCCCAGGCAAAAGGACGTGCTGAAAAATCGGCCGGGATATCACCGCTTGCGGCAAGTTCGGCGAACATGGGCTGCGCGGCGGGCGCAAGCAAAGATAAGCCCCACTTCATGCCAAGAGTGATGGAAGTGTTGCCGCCTGCTTGCAGCGCGTTAATCTGGCTCTGCAATACAGAAACGTTGTTGTTGGGTAGGCGGACGATGTTTGCCGGCACGTTTCGGCAAAACGGAGCACTCGTTTTCATCGTAGAATAGGAGGTGTTGCTCCAAGCCACATAGCCATCGATCTGATTTGTTGTGTCAGTTACGTCAGCATAAGCTGCGCGCGGCAGTGCATCATTCCGGCTCATGGCTGCACTGGCAAAGCTTGCTGACGGGGGCTCCACGCAATCTACGCCGGTAACATTGTGGTTCTGGGTTGCATTATACTTGGCGATCAGCGTCGGGCCTAGGTTCACCTGAGCGTTGTAAGGCACAATGGCAATCGAGACGCGGTTGTAGGGATCTGACCCGATGACAGTCGAGACAAAATCCGAAGCAGCTTCGCGAAGGCGCGTGATCTTTGCACCTGCCATCGAGCCGGATACGTCTAGCACAAGAACGATCTCAATGTCAGTGATGCGTTGTTCAGCGGCGGACACGCCCTTTGCGTCGAAATTGTCGATGCCGATTAGGTGCATAAAGAATGGCCGTGAATCCGCCACGCCGCGCGATTTCACATTCCGAAAGTTCAACCCCTCTACGACTGTCACATCACGCAACTGATCTGACAGGCCCGCTTTTTCAAAGTAGTCGCGAACGACCGCCTCCGGGACTAGTTCCTGATCCAAGGAAGCGGCAGCCAGCGTAGAGCGATCCAAAGTATTTTGCAGCGTCGTGCGCGTTGCCTCGTAACGCATCAGGTCCACGGCAACGCCACCCATCATGACCATCAAAAAGAACAGCACGAGTCCGAAGATGATCAGTGTGCCAGAGTCATTACGGACGAAAGTGTCAACTTTGGTTTTGGCAGTCTTGAACAGAAATTTGTTCATCATGGCAGTGATCCTTGGCACCCGCAAAAAGGTAAATCTCTTCGCAACTTTGTCATGCCCCCGCCACATCGCTGCCCAGAAGTTAAGGCGAAATTGTGGCAGAGGAGGCAGTCTCCGGGCAATATGCATCCCGTTGGAAACGATAAGGATTGGCCGACAAGATTGGGACAATTGCGGCGACAGCACTCGCCTTCCAATTGTGTTCAAATTGGACGACTTCGAATCACTTAATGTGAAAATTCAGAAAAACTCGCCCCCGATGGTTAGAGAACTGATAAGCATTAACGACTAAGAAGATCGCAGTGCCGGTTGGCCCCGGCAAAAGAGGGAGAGAAGCATGGCTGTTCAGGGTGAACCGAGCTTTCGGGAATCAGTTGATCTAATGTTTAAGCGCGCGACTGCGTTGATGGATTTGTCCCCGGGACTTGAGGAGAAGATCCGCGTCTGCAATTCAACCTATACGGTGCGCTTCGGTGTGCGCCTTCGGGGTGAGATCAAGACTTTCACTGGTTACCGCTCTGTACACTCCGAACACATGGAGCCGGTCAAGGGAGGTATCCGTTATGCGTTGTCGGTCCATCAGGACGAAGTCGAGGCGCTGGCGGCTCTTATGACATACAAGTGTGCGCTGGTTGAGACACCGTTCGGCGGCTCCAAGGGCGGGTTGTGCATCGACCCGCGCGCTTGGGATGAACATGAGTTGGAACAAATCACGCGCCGCTTCGCTTACGAACTGATCAAGCGCGACCTGATTCACCCAGCGCAGAATGTGCCTGCCCCGGATATGGGCACAGGCGAGCGGGAAATGGCCTGGATTGCGGATCAATACGCTCGAATGAACACGCGTGACATCAACTCTAAAGCTTGTGTCACCGGCAAGCCGCCCCACGCGGGGGGGATTTAGGGCCGTGTCGAGGCAACGGGGCGCGGGGTGCAATATGCACTCCGAGAGTTCTTTCGCCAAAAAGAAGACAAAGCCATGGCGGGCCTTTCTGGCGACCTTGACGGAAAACGCGTGGTCATTCAGGGCCTTGGCAATGTTGGCTACCACGCAGCCAAGTTCTTAAGCGAAGAAGACGGCGCCAAGATCATCGCCGTCGCCGAGCGCGACGGGGCCGTAGTGAACGAAGCGGGGCTGAATATCGAAGAACTGCGTCATTGGATGGCGGCGCATGCGGGTTCGGTCAAAGACTTCCCTGGGGCAACTTACATGGCCGATGGCGCAGCCGCGCTTGAGTTGGCTTGCGACATCTTGATTCCGGCAGCTATGGAAGGTGTTATTCATCTTGGCAACGCCGATCGGATCAAGGCCCCGCTGATCATAGAAGCCGCGAACGGCCCAATCACTTACGGCGCAGATGAGATTCTTCGCAAGAAGGGTGTTGTCATCGTACCCGACATGTACGCCAACGCGGGCGGCGTGACGGTTTCTTACTTTGAATGGGTCAAGAACCTGTCCCATATACGATTCGGCCGGATGCAGCGCCGCGCCGAAGAAGCCCGCTCACGCATGCTTGTTGAGGAACTGGAGCAACTGAGCGCGGATCGCGGTTTGGGCTGGACGCTGGGGGAAGGATTTCAAAGAAAAGTTCCTACAGGGCTCTGATGAGCTGGCATTGGTGCGGTCAGGTCTGGATGACACAATGCGAAGTGCCTACCAAGCCATGCGCGAAGTCTGGCATGGGCGCAGCGACGTGAACGATTTGCGCGTTGCCGCATATATCGTTTCGATTGGTCGTGTGGCACAGGCTTACCGCTCCAAAGGACTGTGACCTCTTGCTGGTTTGGTTGATGAGACCGACGGCATGCTCTGTATGATCAACGGACCGGGTGGGTTTTGGCCTGCCCGGGGCCGGGTAGCCGGGTGCTGGGCAAGACTGGACCGGGACTAACCTGTTCGAATGTGGCACTTGATGCATTGGTCGACGGTGCCGAAGCAAGGCGGGCACTTCTGAACTAACTGCTCGATCAGATAGCGTGATCTCTGGCACAATCCGTTTAACACGCGGCGCTGACAATGGCATTTGTTGGGGCTGTTCTGCACGCAGCGTGTGCAACCGTTAATCGTAGGGTGCTCTTGTACGGGTCAATGCTGCCGTTTGGGCATGACAGAGGGGGCGGCAAGGAAAATCTGGCAGTAGCTTTAGATGCAGCAGAGCGAACACTGCCCAGCCTTCGGCGACTGAACTTTGCCAGCGGGTCACCTCATTGAGGTCCGCGTGGCACTTTCTGAGGATTTTGTAGAAACAGGAGAGCAAAGCCAACAGGGCCTCTTCCTGCCTCACGCAATGATCTGACCCAAAACTTTGATTTTGCTACACTGAGCAATGGCCCGACAGTTGTGGCACTCGGGGCGATGATCGCTCCGCTAGACGGGGCTGTGCCGCGTATTCTTTGGGGCTGGAACGATGCTTGCCGCACCTGCGCCGCTTTTGGCCAATGCTGTCGTGCGAGGTTGTATGATTCAGGCAATCAGTCAAACGGTGCAGGGCGGTCCATCCCTTCGCAGCTAGTTGGCGGTCCCCCTTTGGAAGACCCAAGTTGAAGACGTTGGTGAACCCTCGGTTTAAGGTAAGTCTGGCTGCGGCGCTCTGAAGTGCCGTGCCGACAGCGACGTTTTTAGTCGCCGATGGCCAAGGCAAGGGCGGTTGAGTGTTGCATAACCGGTGCAAAGCAGTTTCACTATTGGAACAGCAAAGGCAGAGGTCCATGCGTTATTCCGGTCTGAAAGTCATTACCGAGGGCTTGTTTGGCAACAAAGGGTGGAAACCCGCCTGGCGGGACGCGGCACCGAAGCAAGAGTATGATGCGATTATCATCGGAGGAGGCGGGCATGGCCTGTCGACAGCCTACTATTTGGCCAAGAATCATGGCCTTCGCAACATCGCTGTGCTGGAAAAGGGCTATCTGGGAGGCGGCAATGTTGGACGCAACACGACAATCGTGCGGGCGAACTATTTCATGCAGGGCAACTCGGAATTTTACAGCCATTCCCTAAAGCTGTGGGAAGGGCTGGAGGCCGAGCTTAACTTTAACGTAATGCATAGCCAGCGCGGACAAGTTGTCCTTTTCCACTCCGATGGCCAGCGAGATTCGGCAATTAGGCGCGGAAACATGATCGTCAACCAAGGCGACGACGCAGAAATACTCGATGTGCCGCAGCTTAAAGAACTCTACCCCTTTCTTGACTACAATCAAACGCGCTTTCCAATCTATGGTGGACTGATGCAATGGCGGGCTGGCACCGCGCGCCATGATGCAGTGGCTTGGGGATATGCGCGCGGGGCGGATCGACTTGGGGTTGATCTCATCCAGAACTGCGAAGTCACAGGCATCGATGTAGTCAATGGCAAGGTGATGGGAGTACAGACGACGCGCGGTCCAATTCGAGCAAAGAAGGTTGGCATGATTGCGGCGGGGCGTTCTGGGCAGGTCGCGGCGATGGCCGGGATGCGGTTGCCGGTGGAAAGCCACATCATGCAGGCCTTTGTAACTGAGGGCCTGAAGCCCGTGATCGACTCGGTGATCTCTTTTGGCATGGGGCATTTCTATATAAGTCAGTCGGATAAGGGTGGTTTGGTTTTCGGCGGGGACTTGGATTTCTACGCGTCTTACGCGGCGCGCGGTAATCTTCCGATGCTTGAACATGTGATGGAAGCAGGCATGACTTTGATGCCGATGATTGGCCGCGCGAAGATTTTGCGCAGCTGGGCCGGGATCATGGATATGACGCCTGACGGCTCGCCTATCATCGACAAAACCCATATCGACGGGTTGTTTGTCGATGCGGGATGGAACTACGGCGGGTTCAAGGCGGTGCCGGCGTCGGGTTGGTGCATGGCGCATCTTATGGCGACAGGGACCAGCCACGAGGTCGCGCGGCGCTTCCGGCTGGATCGGTTCCGAACGGGGCATGTTCTCGACGAAGAAGGCACCGGCAGCCAGCATAACTTGCATTGACCCGCGTCATGTCCTTGATTAGGCGCCTTTTTCCGGAACATCCTTCCCGCTCAACCCCCTATGCGCCGACAGCAAAACCGCCTAGCCAAACCCCCTTTGCGCTGTTCATCTTGGGCAAAGTACTCCGGGGTGAGGCCGCAGGCCGAGGGGCAGCGCCCCTTTCTTCTAACTATCTTCTTTTCATCTTCCGATCGCAGAGGTCTTCTGATGCGTCTACCTTGTCCCTTATGTGGTCTGCGTGACCGCCGTGAATTCTACTATTACGGGTCCGATGACTATCTGAATCGCCCCGCAGAGGGCGCGTCGGAAGAGGCGTGGGACAATCATTTGCATCTGCGTGACAACCCCGCCGGGATCACAAACGACCTTTGGTATCATGAAACCGGGTGCAGCCAGTGGCTGCGGGTCACCCGGTCGACGGTTACCCATGAGGTGTTCGCGGCTGAACTGGTTGCGGGTCGGACACCTGCGAAAGGGGGGGCGGCATGAGGCTGGTTGCAAAAGGTCTGGTTGATCGGACAAAGCCGGTCAGCTTTCGGTTCGATGGGCGAGACTATCAGGGATACCACGGCGACACGCTGGCCTCTGCCTTGTTGGCCAATGGGGTAAAGCTGGTCGGGCGGAGCTTTAAATATCACCGTCCGCGCGGAGTTATGACGGCGGGTTCCGAAGAACCCAACGCCTTGGTTGAGGTGCTGGAGGGCGATCAGCAGACGCCGAATGTCCGCGCGACCGTGCAAGAGATCTATCCGGGGCTTGTAGCGCAAAGTCAGAACCGCTTTCCGTCGCTGAGGTTCGATCTGCTTGGGGTGAATGATCTGGTCTCGCCGTTTCTGTCGGCTGGGTTTTACTACAAGACCTTCATGTGGCCGCGTGCCTTTTGGGAAAAGATCTATGAGCCGATCATCCGTCGGGCGGCGGGGCTTGGAACCTTGCTGCCCAAGCATGATGAGGCCCCTTATGAAAAAGCCTTTGCGTTTTGTGATCTGTTGGTGGTCGGGTCTGGTCCTGCGGGGCTGATGGCGGCGCTGGCGGCGGCGCGGGCGGGCGCGCAGGTGATCCTGGCCGAGGAAGACACGCTGCCGGGGGGGCGATTGCTGCTCGACGACGGTTTAATTGACGGAGAGCCCGCCGCTTTGTGGCTGGCAACGGTTTTGGCCGAATTGCGCGCTGCACCGAATGTGCGGGTCATGACGCGCACAACGGTGACCGGCGTGCATGATGACGGCGTGTTTGGCGCTTTGGAGCGTGTGGGTCTGCATCTGCCGCCGGGTCGGCCTGATCTGCCGCGGGAATGCTTCTGGCGGATCACTGCGCGTCGCGCGATCCTTGCCGCAGGCGCGCTGGAGCGGCCGATTGCCTTCCCGATGAACGACCGCCCCGGCATCATGCTGGCCAGCGCGGTGCAAGCCTATCTGAACCGCTGGGGCGTCGTGCCGGGCAGCCGTGTGACCGTCTACGCCAATAACGACGGGGCGCGTGCGGTGGCACGGCAGTTGATGGCCGCCGGGATCAAGGTTGTTGCGATCCTTGACAGTCGCGCCGATGCCAGCAGGGAGGAAGGCTGTCCGGTCTATCTTGGGGCCGAGATTACCGACACCAAGGGGCGTCAGGCGCTTCGTTCGATTTCTGGGCGGCATGTGGGTGGGACGTTCCGGCTGGAGACGGATCTGCTGGCGGTGTCTGGCGGTTGGAACCCCAGTTTGCACTTGGCCTGCCACATGAACGGCCGCCCGGCTTGGGATGCGTCGATCGCAGCCTTTATTCCCGTGGAGGGGATGGTGCCGGGCTTGCGTCTGGCGGGGGCGGCAGCGGGCGATTTCTCAACCCGCGCTTGTATGGTCGGTGGTTTGGCGGCCGCAGAGGCGGCTTTGACCGATCTGGGTCTTGCGCCGACGCGGGTTGCTGTTCCCGAGGCCGAGGATGCGGCCTACAACATTGCACCACTTTGGGTGGTTGAGGGGAAGGGCCGCGCGTGGCTCGACTTTGCCAATGACGTGACGGTCAAGGATGTGCGGCTGTCCGCGCAAGAAGGTTACCGCTCTGTCGAGCATATGAAGCGCTACACCACGCAGGGGATGGCGCCGGATCAGGGCAAGAACTCTAACGTTGCCGCACTGGCGGTGTTGGCCGATGCTACGGGGCGTGCGATCGCGGAAACCGGGACGACAACGTTCCGCCCGCCGTTCGTGCCCGTGTCGATTGCGGCTCTTGGGGCGGGGGGGCGCGGCGCGGGCTTTGCGCCGCAGCGGTTCCTGACATCGGATCAGGCAAGCCGGGATCGTGGGGCCCCGATGGTGGAAGCGGGGCTGTGGTATCGGCCGTCCTATTTCCCCAAGCCGGGCGAGACAAGTTGGCGCGAGTCTTGTGACCGAGAAGTCATGATGGTGCGCGAAGCGGTCGGAGTGGCGGACGTCTCAACCCTTGGCAAGATCGACATTCAGGGCAAGGATGCGGCGCGGTTTCTGGATTTTGTCTACACCAACACCTTCTCGACGCTGCCGGTAGGTCGGGTGCGCTATGGGTTGATGTTGCGCGAAGATGGGTTCGTTATGGACGACGGGACGACCGCGCGTCTGGGCGAGAACCACTATTTGATGACCACCACCACGGCGGCGGCGGGTTTGGTCATGCGGCATCTGGATTTCCTTCAGCAGGCGCATTGCGCGGATTGGAATCTGTCTCTGATTTCGGTGACGGAGTCCTGGGCGCAGTTCGCGGTGGCAGGACCGAAGGCGCGGACGCTGCTGAACGCCGTTCTCGATCAGCCGTTGGGGGCGTTTGCCTTCATGGCCTGTGGCCCGGTCACGGTGGGAGGGATTGCGGCGCGGTTGTTCCGGATCTCTTTCTCGGGGGAAGAGGGCTATGAGATCGCGGTGCCAACGCGCTATGGCGAAAGCCTGTTCCGGGATCTGGTGGCCAAGGCCGAGACGATGGGCGGCGGCGCCTACGGGATGGAGGCGCTGAACGTCCTGCGGATTGAGAAGGGCTTTATCACGCATGCCGAAATCCACGGGCGGGTTACTGCTTTTGATATCGGGCTGGCAAAGATGGTCAGTGCAAAGAAGGACTGCATTGGAAAAGCGATGGCGCAGCGCCCCGGCCTTGTCGGGCCAGAGCGCGAGCAGTTGGTGGGGCTGAAGATGCCCTCGGGCACGCCGCCGTTGTCGGGGGCGCATCTGTTCACCAGAGGTGAGCGGGTTCACCGCGAGACGACGCAAGGCTATGTGACCTCGTTTGGTCATTCTCCGGCCATGGATGCCGCTTTGGCCTTGGGGTTCTTGGTGAACGGTCGGGCTAGGTGGGGCGAGAGGATCCGGGTTGTGGATCATATGCGCGGTCTGGATGTGATCGCCGAAGTCTGCGACCCGGTGTTCTTCGACAAGGAAGGGGAGAAGTTGCGTGCCTGAATTGATCGCAAAAACCGCGTTGCACGGACGCGAGGCTTTGACCCTTGCAGGCACCACCTTGTCCGAGTTGGACCTTGGTCCGGTGACCTCGGTCGCCCCTTTTCCGGGGCAAGACAAGGCTGTCGCCAAGGCGCTGAAACCGTTGGGGGTCAGCTTTCCAGAGCCGAACCGTTTTGTGACCAAGGGAGCGGCGCGTTTGGTCTGGACGTCGCGTCAGCAAGCATTTTTGATCGGCGTTGACGCGCCGGAGTTTGGCGCCTCGGCGGCGGTTACCGACCAATCGGGGGGGTGGGCGGCCCTGTCGCTGAAGGGGCCGGGTGCGGGGCAGGCCTTGCAGCGCTACGTCGCGATGGATTTGTCCGTGGCCGCTTTTCCGGTTGGCATGGCGGCGCGCACGGCGCTTTATCATATGCAGTCGGTGATCATGCGTGTCTCAGACGAGGAGATTCAGGTTATGGTTTTCCGCTCGATGGCGCGGACCGCGTGGCATGAGATTGAGATCGCCTTGCGCGCGCTGCACGCCCGCGCCGCTATCGTATAATGCTGACCAACCGCGACATCGCGGAGCTTGTCGCGTGGCGGCGACAGATGCATCGGCATCCGGAGATTTCCGGGCAAGAGGCTGAAACAGCCCTTGCGGTGGTCGCTGCGTTGGAGCCTTTGCGCCCGAGTGAGATCCTGACTGGGCTGGGCGGTCACGGCGTAGCCGCCGTGTTTGACAGTGCCGAACCGGGCCCGACGGTCCTGTTTCGTGCCGAACTGGATGCTTTGCCAATTGAAGAGCTGTCTGATGCCGCGCACCGGTCGCAGGTGCCGGGGCAGGGCCATTTGTGCGGGCATGATGGGCATATGGGGTTTCTTCTGGCGCTGGGCCGGCTTTTGGCGCGGCGCGGCCCGGCGCGCGGTCGGGTGGTGCTGCTGTTCCAGCCGGCGGAAGAGGATGGGTCCGGGGCTGCAGCGGTGATTGCCGATGCGCGCTATGCGATGATCCGGCCCGATTGGGCCTTTGCCATCCATAACTTGCCGGGCTTGGCCTTGGGCCATGTGGCGGTACGCGCGGGGGTGGTAAACTGTGCAAGCCAAGGGCTGCGGGTGGTGCTGACAGGCAAAACCGCCCATGCGAGCCTTCCTGAAACCGGCCTTTCGCCTGCATTTGCCTTGGCAGAGTTGATCCCGGCTTTGACGGCCCTTGGCGACGCGCGCACGCTGGATGATGCGTTCCGCTTGGTGACTGTCACCCACGCCCGGCTGGGCGCGCCCGCTTTCGGTATCGCGCCGGGGGAGGCGGAGTTGTGGGTTACTCTTCGCACCACGCGTGACGCACCGATGGCCGCGCTGCATGAGGCGGCTTTGGCGTTGATCACCAAGACCGCCACCCAGCAGGGGTTGATCGTCCAGACCAATCTCCACGACGCGTTCGCGGCCTCGGTCAACGATGCGGAGGCGGTTGTGCATCTGACCCGCGTGTTGGAAAAGCTGGCGCTGCCTTGGGATGACGACGGTCTGCCCATGCGCGCGTCAGAGGACTTTGGCCGCTTTGGGCAGGGGGGCACGCGCGCTGCCATGCTGTTGCTTGGGGCGGGGGAGAACCATCCGGCGCTGCACAATCCAGACTATGATTTCCCTGATGATCTGATCCCGATAGGGGCGGCGATATTCCATTCGCTGGTGCGGGATCTGCTGGGCTGACGGTGGACTTCGAGAACTGCTTTCTTTAAATATTGCGCAACGGACCGGGGGAGGGAACTCCTGACCGGCCGACATTTTCCGCACCAGTCGCGTAATGTGACCCAAACTGAAAGCCCCGATGTCCCTGCCGCACGGCTTCCTCGATGAATTGCGAACCCGGGTCTCGCTGTCTTCGGTGGTGGGGCGCAAGGTCACTTGGGATCTGCGGAAATCCAATCAAGCCAAGGGCGATATGTGGGCGCCTTGCCCTTTCCATCAGGAAAAATCCGCTTCTTTTCATGTGGATGACCGGAAGGGCTTTTACTATTGCTTTGGGTGCCACGCCAAGGGCGATGCTCTGACCTTTCTAAAGGAGACCGAAAATGTCGGTTTTATGGAGGCGGTTGAGCTGTTGGCCCGTGAAGCCGGCATGGCCATGCCCGCCCGCGATCCGCAAGCCGCGCAGCGGGCGGACCGGCGGACGGAATTGGCGCAGGTCATGGAAGAGGCGATCAAATGGTTTCGCTTGCAGCTGAAAACCACAGCCGCGGCAGAGGCGCGGGCCTATCTGAAAAAGCGTGGTCTGTCGGAAGTGGCGCAGGATCGTTGGGAGATCGGCTTTGCCCCGGACCACAGGCAGGCACTGTTTGCGGCGCTGACCCAAAAGGGGTTTGCTCCTGATCTGATCGTCGCGTCTGGCCTTTGTGCCAAGCCCGATGACGGTGGTGCGCCCTATGACCGGTTTCGGGGGCGGATCATCTTTCCGATCCGTGACGGGCGCGGCATGGCGATTTCCTTGGGTGGGCGGGCGATGGAGCTGAACCCGAGGGCCAAATATCTGAACGGTCCCGAGACCGAGTTGTTTGATAAGGGGCGCAATCTCTATAACCAGGCGCCCGCACGTGAAGCGGCGGGCAAAGGATTGCCGCTGGTGGTGGCCGAAGGCTATATGGACGTCATCGCCCTGTCCGAGGCCGGGTTTCGCGCCGCTGTCGCGCCTTTGGGCACTGCGGTGACCGAAGACCAGCTTCGGCTTTTGTGGCGTATCCATGATGAACCGATCATCGCGCTGGACGGCGACTCGGCAGGTATCCGGGCGGCATTGCGGGTTATCGATCTTGCCTTGCCGTTGCTGGAGGCTGGCAAGGGTCTGCGCTTTGCGGTCTTGCCGGGCGGGATGGATCCGGACGATCTGATCAAGGCGCAAGGGCCAACTGCGATGCAAGCGGTGCTGGATCAAGCCCAGCCGATGGTCCGTCTGCTTTGGCAGCGCGAAACCGAAGGTAAGATCTTTGACAGCCCCGAGCGGAAGGCCGCTTTGGACAAAACCCTGCACGCGATCCTGATGCGGATCACGGATGCCTCGATCCGCAGCCATTACGGCGAGGAAATCAAGGCGCTGCGCTTGGCGTTGTTTGGCGCGGGCAGGGCGCGCAATTCATGGACGGCGGGCGGGCGATTTGTGCCCAAGGGCACGCCCTTGCCGCCCTTGGCCTCAACACGTCAGTCCTTGCTTGCACAGGGCGGGCAGGTGGAAGAGGTGGTGCGCGAGGCGGTTATTCTGGCCACACTGGTGCTGCATCCGCGCCTGATCCGCCGGTTCGAATCCGCGCTGGAGCGTCTGGACATGGCGGGCGAGGGGCACGACCGATTGCGCAGTGTGCTGCTTCATCATCCCGATGAGGATCGCGCATCGCTTTACGAACAACTCCACAATGCGGCGCCGGCGGCCCTTGACGCTTTGCTTGCCAGACCCCAAGTGCAGTTAGCGCCCAGCGTTCGAAATCGCGAGAGTGCCGAAATCGCCGCCCTGTGCCTTGCCGAGGAGCTTGCCAAGCTTGAGGCGCATCGCGGCGCAAACCGGGAAATTGAAGATGCCGTCGAAGATTTTTCCGGCCTTGTGGATGAGGGCCTGACCTGGCGCGTGGGGCAGGCCGCTGCCGCCCGTCACCGGGCCTATCACCCGGTGCGCGAAGATGCCGTCGATTTGGGAGAAAACCGTTCTGCGCTGTCAAATCATCTGCAATCCTTGATCGATGGCAAGGTTTGGGAAAAGAAACGCTAACTGGGCGTACGCCCCCCCCGTGTGTCTTCTTATGATTCGCGCTATTGATTCGACAGACCTGCCCTGATTCGCACTGATTCGCCCGCTTTTAGCTTCAACACCCCCTTCTGCTTCGACTTCAAGGAGAGCCCATGGCCCAGAAAGACAGCGACGACGGCAAGCCGGAAGGCGAAGAGGCCGATGTCTCGCTCGACATGAGCCAAGCTGCCGTCAAGAAGATGATCGCTGACGCGCGTGAGCGCGGCTACATCACTTATGACCAGCTCAATTCTGTCATGCCGCCTGAACAGGTGTCCTCTGAACAAATCGAGGATGTCATGTCGATGCTGTCCGAGATGGGCATCAACGTGATTGAGGATGACGAGGCCGAGGAAAACGAAGTCCCCGGCGGTGAGTTGGTGGAAGCGGCGTCGACCTCACGCGATGTGGCGGTTGTTACCACGACGACCGAAGCGCTCGACCGCACCGATGACCCAGTCCGCATGTATCTGCGTGAGATGGGGTCGGTCGAATTGCTGAGCCGTGAAGGCGAAATCGCCATCGCCAAGCGGATCGAGGCTGGACGGAACACGATGATCGCCGGGCTTTGTGAAAGCCCGCTGACGTTTCAAGCTATCATCATCTGGCGTGACGAACTGCTGAGCGAAGACATTCTGCTGCGCGATGTGATCGACCTTGAAGCGACCTTTGGACGATCACTTGACGGTGACGACGAGTTGGTCGGCAATGAGTTGGAAGGCGTTGATGTTACTGCCGCGCCGCGTCGCTCTGGCTCGGCCGAACCGGAACTGGATGCAGACGGCAACCCGCTGTCGCAGGCGGATGATGATGACGATGAAGACGATGGCTCGTCCATGTCTTTGGCCGCAATGGAAGCAACGCTGAAGCCGAAAGTGCTTGAGACGCTGGACATGATCGCCCGCGACTATACCAAGCTGTCGGCCATGCAAGACGCCCGCATGGATGCGACGCTTTCGGAAAAGACCCAGTTTTCGACGGCCGAAGAAGACGCTTATCAAAAATTGCGTAGCGAAATCGTGGTGTTGGTGAACGAACTTCACCTTCATAACAACCGGATCGAAGCGCTGATTGACCAGCTTTACGGCATCAACCGCAAGATCATGGCAATCAACTCTGGCATGGTCAAACTGGCCGATGCCGCGCGGATCAATCGCCGTGAATTCATCGACGAATACCAAGGCTATGAGCTTGATCCGAGCTGGCTTGACCGGATGGCGGCGAAAGCAGGCCGCGGCTGGCAGGCGCTGATCGAGAAGAGCCGCGAAAAGGTTGAGGATCTGCGCGCCGAAATGGCGCAGGTCGGCCAGTATATCGGCGTGGATATCAGCGAATTCCGCCGGATCGTGAATCAGGTGCAGAAGGGTGAGAAAGAAGCCCGTCAGGCCAAAAAGGAGATGGTTGAAGCAAACCTTCGCCTCGTGATTTCGATTGCAAAGAAATACACGAACCGCGGTCTGCAATTCCTTGATCTTATTCAGGAAGGCAACATCGGCCTGATGAAGGCCGTCGATAAGTTCGAGTATCGGCGTGGCTACAAGTTCTCGACCTATGCGACGTGGTGGATCCGCCAAGCGATCACTCGGTCCATCGCGGATCAGGCCCGCACGATCCGTATTCCGGTGCATATGATCGAGACGATCAACAAGTTGGTCCGCACTGGCCGACAGATGCTGCACGAGATCGGCCGCGAGCCGACCCCGGAAGAGCTGGCCGAAAAGCTGCAAATGCCGCTGGAAAAAGTGCGCAAGGTGATGAAAATCGCCAAAGAGCCGATCAGCCTTGAAACGCCGATCGGGGATGAAGAGGACAGCCAGCTTGGCGACTTCATCGAAGACAAGAACGCGATCTTGCCGTTGGAGTTCGGCCATTCAGGAAAACCTGAAAGAGACCACGACGCGCGTTCTGGCGTCGCTGACCCCACGCGAGGAACGTGTGTTGCGGATGCGCTTTGGCATCGGGATGAACACCGACCATACGCTTGAGGAAGTGGGCCAGCAGTTCAGTGTGACACGTGAACGCATCCGGCAGATCGAGGCCAAGGCGTTGCGAAAGCTGAAGCACCCAAGCCGCAGTCGCAAGCTGCGCAGTTTCCTTGATCAGTAAATCAAAGGCGCCCTGCGGGGCGCCTTTGCAAATCCCTCTCGTCTCGGAGTTGCAGATGATCCGTCTTGCCCTTGCTGCCAGCCTTGCAATGATTGCGGCCCCAGGCCACGCCTATCTTAGCCAGAACAACCAACATGTTACCGGGTCCGAGGGTCGGTTTGAGGTCTTGGCCTCGCCGGGGCAGGGCGCTTCGGTTTCTTGGTGTGCGGCGGGGGATTACGTGGTTCGCGGTTTGGGCCTGCCGGGGGCGACCCGCATTTGGCGCATCACTGCGCCGCCCCGCAAACTGGGGCAAGGCGTTGGCTTTGCGCTGAGCGCCGAGGGGGCGCAGAAGACGGGCCTGATTGGATTTGGTTTCGGGGATGAAAGCCTGTCGGCCACCGCCGCGCATGCCCTGTGCCCCGAGAAGAACAACGGGTATCCGAGGTTCTGACATCGGGTCTTTCGCAAGGCGGCATTGACCCGCGTCGAGGAGATCCTTGGTTGCCGATTTTGGCGCCCCCGGCCGAACGAAGTCGTGCGGCCGGAGGAACGGGGGGGTGCCCCCTTGGTTCTTTAGGTGAACAGGAAGTCGTTGGCTGACAGTTGCGACGCGTTGGTCAAGCCGTTCATTGTCAGAGTGAAATCGGCCACGCCGTCCCCGTTCAGGTCGATCATCAGCTTGTTGCCGACCACCCGCGCCTCGGCGTTGTCGCTGCCACCGCTGAAGGCACCCGCGCCAAGGTAGACGAAGTTGCCCACCCCCACGCCGCGGAATTCCAGCACATCGCCCTGTGCTCCGCCGCCGGTCAGGTTGTTAAAGTCGGTGATCGTGTCATTGCCGCTTGTCAGCGAAGTAAAGACAAAGTGGTCTGCCCCGGTACCACCGGTCAGCGTGTCGTTGCCGCCGCCCCCAATCAGCGTGTCATCCCCGGCCATCCCGTTCAGGATGTTCTTGCCGCTGTTGCCGGTCAGCACGTTGTTTGCGGCGTTGCCGGTGCCGTTGATCGCTGACACACCGCTGAGCGTCAGGTTTTCAAGGTTGGCAGCCAGAGTAAGGGTGATCGACGATACCACGGTGTCGATGCCCTCGTCGGCCAACTCGATGATTTGGTCTTTCAGGGTTCCGACAACATAGGTGTCGTCGCCCAGACCGCCCGTCATCGTGTCTGTGCCTGAGCCGCCATCGAGGGTGTCATTGCCCTCGCCGCCGTAGAGCACGTCGTTGTTGCTGCCCCCCGACAACAGGTTGTCGCCGCTGTTGCCGGTCAAGATGTTTTGCGACGAGTTGCCGATGGCGTTGATATTCCCCGTGCCCGTCAGGGTCAGGTTTTCCACCGAGGCGGAGAGCGTATAGTTAACCGAGGATTCAACCCAGTCGATGCCGCCCGTCGTGGTTTCTGAAATCACATCAGCGCTATTGTCGATGATGTAGAGGTCGCTGCCCAAGCCGCCTTTAAGGACATCGACCCCGGCGCCGCCGATCAGTGTGTCGTTGCCAGCACCCCCGTAGAGGGTGTCGTTTCCGTCACCGCCGTCGAGAATGTTGTTGCCTGCGTTCCCCGTGATCGTGTTAGCGATTGCGCTTCCGAAGGCGTTGAAGTTGCCCGTTCCGGCAAGGATGATGTTCTCGATTTCACCAGAGACGGTGAAATCGGCTTCTACGATTATAGTGTCGATGCCGCCGTCGGTCAGTTCGATCACGATGTCATCGGCACTGTCCAGGATGTAAGTGTCATTCCCCGCGCCGCCGTCCATCACGTCGTTACCGGTGCCGCCGTCCAGTGTGTCCGCACCGGCCCCACCGTAGAGGGTGTCGTCGCCCGCCATGCCGTAAAGCTTGTTGGCGCCCCCGTTGCCGGTGATCACGTTGGCGCCTGAGGTGCCTGTGCCGGTCAGCGCGGACGATCCGGAAAGGGTCAGGTTTTCAAAGTTCGCGCCGAGGATCCAGTTAAAGGCGGCGACAACGGTGTCGGTGCCCTCATCAGCAAGTTCGGTAATCACATCAGACAGGCTGTCGACGATGTAGGTGTCATCGCCAAGACCGCCGACCATCAGGTCGTTGCCGCGGTTGCCGTTAAGCACGTCATTGCCGGCGCCGCCGTAGAGCGTGTCATTGCCAGCGCCGCCATCCAGAGTGTCATCGCCAAGCCCGCCATACAGGGCGTCGTTGCCCGTCTCGCCTTCCAGCAGGTTGTTGCCGCTGTTGCCGGTCAGCACGTTGTCAACACTGCTGCCGCCGCCGTTGATATTGTCGCTGCCCGTGAGGATCAGGTTTTCCAGATAGCTCGACAAGGTGAAGCTGACCGAGCTTTCGACCGTGTCGATGCCCGCCCCCGCGACTTCGGTAATGCGGTCGCCCAGATCGTCGACGATGTAGTAGTCGTCACCCGCGCCGCCATACATCGAATCGGTCCCGGTGCCGCCGTCGAGGGTGTCGTTGCCCTCACCCCCATACAGGCTGTCATTGCCCGCCAGCGCCAAGAGCAAGTTCGCACCGCTGTTGCCGATGATCAGGTTGTTGGCGCTGTTGCCGGTGCCGGAAATTCCTGCGCTGCCGGTTAGGGTCAGGTGCTCAAAATCGGTCGATAGCGTGTAGGCGAACCCGACAACCACGGTGTCATTACCGCCGCCCGCCAGTTCCACCAGCACATCGTCGATGCTGTCCACCAGATAGGTGTCGTTCCCTGCGCCGCCGTACATGGTGTCATTGCCGGTGCCGCCATCAAGGGTATCTGCCCCCGCGCCGCCAAACAGGATGTCATTGCCCGCCATCCCCGAAAGGTAGTTTGCCCCGGTATTGCCCGTGATGATGTTGGCCTGCGCGTTGCCGGTGCCGCTGCTGCCGGTGCTGCCGGTCAGGGTCAGGTGCTCAAAATCTGCGCCAAGGGTCCAGCTGACAGAGCTTTCAATGGTGTCGTTACCGCCTCCGGCCAATTCGATGGTTTGGTCGTTGACGTTGTCGACATAGTAGTAATCGTCGCCGCTGCCGCCGATCATGCTGTCAGCGCCGTCGCCGCCATCCAGCGTGTCATTGCCTGCGCCAGCCGACAGGGTGTCGTTTCCGCTGTCGCCTTCCAAGCGGTTGGCGCCCTCGTTGCCAAGGATAAAGTTGTTTTCGGTGTTGCCCGTGCCGTTGAGTGCGCCAGACAGAAGGGTCAGGTTTTCAACGTTGCGTGCCAGCGTGAGGCTGATCGAAGAGATCACCGTGTCGATGCCGGACATACCGTTTTCGATAACCTTGTCGCCTGCGGCGTCGACATAGTAAGTGTCGTCGCCCGCGCCGCCCGACATGCTGTCGTTGCCGGTGCCGCCGTTCAGGGTATCATTCCCGTCGCCGCCTTCGATGGTGTCGTTGCCATCAAGGCCAGAGAGGAGGTTGGCCCCGCTGTTGCCGATCAGGATGTTGCCATAGGCATTGCCCGTCCCGTCAAGGTTGGCCGATCCCGTGAGCGTAAGGTTTTCAAGGAAGGTCGACAAAGTGTAGGTGATCGAGGACTGGACCGTATCCACGCCTTCGCCGGTCAATTCGACAATCACGTCACCGATCGAGTCGACGATATAAAGGTCGTTGTCGAGGCCGCCAACCATCAGGTCGTTGCCGGTGCCGCCGTCCAGAGTATCAGCGCCGCCAAAGCCGTAAAGCGTGTCATTCCCCGCGCCACCTTGCAGCACGTTGGCCCCGCGTGCGCCAAGGAAGCCTTGGCTTCCCGAGTTGCCGATCAGCAGGTTGTCGCCAGAGTTGCCGATGCCGTTGATGTCGATGCTGCCGGTGAGAGTCAGGTTCTCAAGGCCATCGCCCAGCGTGAAGCTGACAGATGAATACACCAGATCAACGCCGCTGCCGCCGGTCTCGCTGACCACATCACCCAGATTGTCGACGTAGTAGGTATCGTTGCCCGCGCCGCCATACATCGTGTCTGCGCCAAGCAAGCCGTTCAGCACGTCATTGCCTGCGCCGCCGTAGAGCACGTTATTGGCAGAGTTGCCGGTGAGTGTGTCGGCAAAGGCGGTGCCGACCACATTTTCAAAGTTGCTGATGATGTCGCCGTCCGCGTCGCCGCCCGAAACAATGGCGCTATTCAGGTTGATATTGACGGCCGAGGCCGAGGCCGAATAGTCGATTGTGTCGATGCCGGTGCCGCCATCAAGGCTGTCGTTTCCAGCGCCGCCTACAATAGTGTCATCGCCCGCCCCGCCAAGAAGCGTGTCGTCGCCCGCGCCACCGGAGAAGTAGTTGTTTTCGACCCCACCGGTGAGGCTGTCATTCAGCGAGGTGCCGATAATGCCTTCAATGCTGAGGAAAGTCTGCCCCAACGCGTCGCCATCATTGATCCCGGTAACCATATTGACAGTCAGGGCCGTCGTGTTGGTCGAGGCCGAGAAATCGACCGTATCCGTGCCGTTGCCGCCGTCGAAGGTGTCGTTGCCCGCGCTCATCACGAACAGGTCGTTCCCGTCGCCGCCCGTCAGAAGGTTGGCCGAGGCGTTACCCGCCAAAGTGTCGTTGAAGGCTGAACCCACAACGTTTTCAACACCCGAGATAACATCCCCCTGGGCTTCGCCACCGGTCCCAATACCGCTTTGCAGGTTCACCGAGACGCCCGCAGTGGAGTTGGCATAGTTGATGGTGTCGATGCCATTGCCGCCGTAGAATCCGCCCCCGCACCGCCTTCGAGCAGATCGTCGCCGTCACCGCCGGTCAGCACGTTGGCCGCCGCGTTGCCGATCAATGTATCGTTGTAGGCCGAGCCCGTCGCGTTTTCAAAAGACGTCACCTCGTCGCCGGTCGCGTCACCCCCCGAGACGGTTGACGTGGCCAGGTCTACCGACACCGCCGCCGAAGAGGTGGCATAGCTGAGCGTATCGGTTCCGTTTCCACCACTTAGCGTGTCGGCACCCGCGCCGCCTTCGATCACGTCATTGCCATCGCCGCCCACGATCACGTTGGCCTGCGCGTTGCCGGTCAAGGTGTCGTTGCTGTTGGAGCCCGTCAGGTTTTCAAAACCCGAGATGACATCGCCCGCAGCATCGCCGCCGCTGGCGGTGTTGTTCAGCAAGTTGACAGCAACCCCGGCGGATGAGGCCGCATAGCTCAGCGTGTCCGTGCCATTGCCGCCATAAAGTGAGTCCGCTCCGGCGCCGCCTTCGATCAGGTCATTGCCATCGCCACCGGTCAGGACGTTAGCCGAAGAGTTGCCGGTGAGGGTATCGTTGAACGCGGTGCCAAGCACGCTTTCAAACAGCGAGATCACATCGCCCGCGGCATCGCCGCCCGAGACGGCGTTGGTGGCCAGGTTGACCGAGACCGCAGCGGTAGAGGCCGCATAGCTGACCGTGTCGGTCCCGTTGCCGCCGTTCAGCGTGTCGGCCCCCGCGCCGCCTTCGATGACGTCGTACCTATTTTTACAAGCTCCATCAGTTTTCTTATATCGTTGCCTTTTTTTCTTGGCGTGCTTCATCCATCAATTCATGGGGGCAACTTTTATTCTGCTTTATATGCAGCACTATTTATCACACCACCGATTGCATTACTTGATTTGATTGTAAGTAAATATGGCCTAAGCGTTTATGGCGAGAAAAGCATATTAGGCTCAGATATTAATTTCATTTTAGTATCAATCATAATTTATATCTTATTGTCGTTTCTTATTGGATTTATTATTGATTTAACGAAAAAAGAGAAGCATTCCACCTCGGTATTGTGAACTATGCGCCTTTCTCCTGATATTCAACACATTTGACAGCCTGCCGTTTGTCCACCCTTGTAGGTGAACTGCGCAAAGCTATTGAGCACAAACCAGCAAAAAACTCCTATGCTTCTGCATAGTTCCCGTTAGGGCCTCACCTCCCCGCTTAACCCATTCGCCTGACCATTCCCATCATCTCCCCCAGCCGCTGGAACCGCCTTCCGGAGTGGTCCGTTTTTACTGATCCTCAAGCCTTGCTGCCAGCTTTAATTTGCCTTGACAAAATACTGCCTGTAGCTAGAATAAACAATACGCAGCAGTGGCGCTAAATGCCGCTCACAACTGCTTTTTTCGGAGGATGAGCAGGTCTCATACACCTTGCTCAAGAGCAATACATCG